>CAVTZZ010000063.1:0-16732 GCA_963739325.1 uncultured delta proteobacterium
CGGGAGAGATGCCTGAGACATCCGGACAGGACAGAAGCAAGACAGGTGTACTTTTTTCAGGGCAGTGCGGGGTCCAAGCCGGAGACGTTCACACAGAAGATGAAACGCAAGATCGATTCGATCAGGGGTCGTCTTATCTACAATAGAAGACTTGGGACAGCGGAGCCTCCGTTTGCACATATTTGTTCCATATTGGGGTTGGATAGATTCAGTTTGCGGGGAAAACCAAAGGTGAACACGCAATGGCTGTTCTACTGTATTGTGCATAACCTGACAAAGGTCCACAGATATGGAGAGGGGCTTGTGTGAGCGAATCAATAGATGGGTGTTGGAGTGTGAAGTGTATCATTGAAATAAGAAAATTCCATCGAGGGATGCAAAAAGTCAGTGAAAAAAATTATAATCTCTTATTATCGAGCCAGCAGAAGGAGCAGTTTTTAAAAAAGTGACTTTTTCTACAGGCTCGTTAAGACTTGATCTGGCAATAGGGACGTGAACCATGAGCGGAGAAAATACTCGTTGGGAAAAGGCAGATATCAGCTATCGAAATTACGCCGCATACCTGATGCGAAAGCCATTACCTTACGATTTGTCTCTGATTGATCTTCTTTACGTGAGCAATTTCAAAGGTGGAAATGCTTCGATCCAAGAGGAAGAATCGAGTATAAACCTGAAACTTAAAAAATACTCGGACATTATTAGGAAGGTGGCAGAGCGTTTTGGCAACCGGAATCTTAGAGATCTAAGCGAAATAGAACTCAAATCTCTTCAGAAGTTTTCTGCTGAATTCTTAACCCTTGTAAGAAAAGATAGCCTGTTCCGCATCGATGGCTTCGGTAGCTCATATACATCAGCGTTATTACATTTTCATTTTCCCACACTGATTCCGATTTTAGACAGGCGTGTGCTTAATGGTGCAGGGATCAACCCCGAAATTAACGCGCAGGGACAAGTCATTGATATTGAGAGATATTATCCAGACCTGATACAATATTTTCACCGGGAACTTCGAAATAGACCCGAGATTGATTTACGTGCTCTTGATAAGGAACTTTTTGTTAAACCTATTGCCAAATAGCGAGATACGATTTGTCTAACCATCTGCTGCAAGGGACGCACAAAGACCGCGCGCCCCTGAGCAGCACGTAATGGCAAAAAATAGAATATTTATGGGGGAATAAATATGGGCTTATCAAATAATGCAGAAGTTATATACAAATATCTCTGTAAAACGATACTTCCAACCAATCAAGTTATCACATACGGGGAATTGAGTAATGCAACTGGAATTCCTCTTGGTGAAGCTGGAGGGCCTGTGAGAGAGGCTCTTTATGAAATATTCAATGGCTGTGACAATCAAAAACTTCCTCCTCTATCTTCAATAGTAGTACAGCAATCCAATTTATATGACTCTTCACGAAGACATGGCATGCCAGGTGGAGGATATCTCGTGGCTGAAGCACGTAGCTTAAATTGCTCGGAAAGGCGTAGGGACAAGGGATGGGAGGATTGGGGTTCGTCACCAAGACCACCTGATACAGATACTTGGAGGATGAAAGAAATGATTGAAGCTCATCAAGATTCAGTTTGGAATTTTAAAAAAAATTGGCCAAATACACTGTAACAATAAATCAAGCCATAACCAATAAGGATTGAGACGACTTTTGAAGTCGTTTCAATCCGTTGTTCAAGAAGCCCGAAGCGGCAGGCGGCTGTCTATATCATCTATGCGGGGAACCGGTGTCAGGTCTACACATGTCAGGTCTACACTATTGACAGGGTCAAACATATTTATTTGAGGAGTTGTTATGCTGGAAATAATCATGCGTGAAGAGTGTAGACCTGACACCCAAAGTCTTTCAAATAAGTACTAAATGATAAAACTATATTCTCCAAGTAATATGGGTGAATTGGCCTTAATTGAGAGTATTCTGGAAGAAGAGAAAATTCCTTACTTCATTCATAACGATCATTTCGGTTCCTTGGAAGTCGGACCTCCTATCGATATATACAACAAGAAAACAATAATGATAGAAGAGGCATTTGAGGAACGGGCGAGAGAATTACTTTCAGATTATTTGAAGATTACAAAACACGATTCAGCAACGATACCATCATATTCTTTATTTGACAAAATACGGATGGCCTTGGAAACTTTGTTCTTTACTTGGTTCATTCCGGGCCGACATCGAAGAAAGACAAAAGATGATGATACGGAGACAACATAACAATTGGCTCGACGGCGACCGGGAATAGCCTCTGCGGTTTTTTTTTAAGGCGGTCGCCCCGGCGCGTCAGCCATGTCGTTAGCAAATAAGAAAAGGAGGGGGATTAGAATGAAAAAGATCGCTGTAACAGTCATTGCCTTGACTTTTGTCTTCACCATAGCGAGTCTCGGCTTTGCTGAAGATGAGTTCCAAATGAAAGGAATAGTCACCAAGATCAACGGTAACCAGATAACAATCAAAGATGATAAAGGTAAAGAGATCACGGTCGAGGGTAACGCGAATTACATCAAGGTCGGTATTCCCATTCTATTATTTGGACAAATATTGCGAGCTCTCACCACAGAGGACGTTGAGTTCCTCACGAAACAGTGCCAAGTCTCCCAGGCTGACGTCGACATTATCCCGCAACTCCCGAAAGAAGGTCAGGCTGGAATCTCCAAGTGGGCCGCCGCCAAAGACTGCAAGAAGCTTACTCCTTTCAAGGCTACGCGGAACTATTACAGGCAACTAAAGCCTGGTGCTCGTCTTCCAATGCCGCCGGCTGGATGGGACTTCAACTACTTGACAGCAGAAGAATTTCTACGATATTCAGAAATGTTGGAGAAAGCGCCTTTGTAACAAACGGGACATTAGTGAAATATGGATTTTTATCATGATAATTGATGTCAGCTCTACCCTATTGACAAGATCAAATATATAAAGGTATTTGGGGAATTGTTATGGTAGAGTTAATTATGCGTGAAGAGTGCAAACCTGACACCCAAAGTTCAGGTTTAAAAGGTTACCTATTGAGAAATCTTACACCACTCTCGACTGAAGTATCTCTTGGAGATTAAGAAGGCCTGTACAAACTGCGAGATATTCATAGACCACCAAACCGAAACAGCTCCAAACCCAAACAGAACGACAAAGATATAACTTAATGGTATCCTCACTAACCACACACTGAGGGCTACCCTCAATAAAACATTCTTGGTATCCCCAGCTCCATTCAAACCACCACTGAGAATAATACCCCAAGCCATAAACGGCTCACTGATCATGCTGATAAAGATATATTTAACACTCTCCTTGATGACGATTTCGTTATTCGATAAGAGCGACACAATCCACCGGGCATTTAAAACCACTGCGATGACCATCAGTGTGACGATCACAACACCAATCATTGCAGTCACGATGCCGCTTTTAAAAGTATCCCCTTCTTTCTTTTCGCCTAATAAATTCCCAACAATCACTGCATTCGCCATATTGAACCCAAAGACTGGGAGATAAATGGCTGACTCGATTCTCAGCCCTGTCGTCAGGGCGGCAAGAATTTCAATTTTGTGTTCGGGCAGAGCACTCAATATTAAGAAGAGAACCATTGAAGAGAGCTGCCATAAAATCTGCAGTAACCCCATCGGCCAGCCAATGTTAGCAATCTTTTTAACTTTCTCCATAGAAAATTTCTTTGCACCCGTCATGATGCCTCTGACCAAAGTCAGATTCACCATACATCCGATAAAGATGCTTGAAGCCGTCGCTAACGCAATCCCTCTGAAACGGAGAGGGGTATGAAACACGAAGAAGAAATTAAGCGTTATATTGACTACACATACAAGAGCCATTGTTCTCAAAGATTGTTTAACCATGTTGCAGGATCGTAAAACACCATTGCAGTTGATGAGCACGTAATGAAAGAGTAAACCAGCGGCATAAATATGAATGAAGGAGATGGCAAGAGGTTTGAGTTCTTCAGGGATGTTTAAAATCCTGATCATTTCTGAACCCAAAAGTATCCCTACTAATGCAAGGACAACTCCAGCAATCGTTGCTGTTACAACCGAGGAGAAAACCGTTTCAGTTAATTCAGCTTTATCCCTGGAAGTAAATAATCTTGAAACAACCGAGACGGTACCTACTGTGAGCGCATTGGCAATGACGATGAAAATAAAATAGAGTTGAATGACAAAACCGTAGGCTGCCTGAACCTCTTTGCTAACCCTACCTGCAATATAGACATCCGTGAGGCCGATCAAGAACTCAAAGAACATAATCAACGTCATCGGCCAACTGACTGACCAACTACGGGAAAGGTAGGCTCTTACACCCAATGGTTGATTCAATATCATTTTTTTATTCCTAATCTCCAAATCGTCCTTCTCTATGTCACTGGGTCTCTACCAGATGGACGCCTGGTAAGGTTTTGTGAAGCTCCCCGCCCCAAGGGCGGGGCTTCCCGGAAAGGAAATCTCATTTATATTGTGCCCCTTCCTGCCTGCCGGTAGGCAGGGATCCCGCCTATCCCGCTTTGGCGGGACGGGGCACTTGCCGGCCAAGGGATGTCCATCAAGGGGTGGGTCAATTTTATGCTTTTCCAAAATCTTTTCCCATGATCTTCCAAAGCATCTCCTCAACCTCAGGTGAGAGTTTAGGCATTCTCTCCCCTTCCTTTCCCTTGATTCGAATTTCATACAAGGTTTCAAGTTGAGGAAGGATATTTCTTAGTTCGGGGGTCCTTTCCACTCTCTGATTGATTAAGTTACGTTGCTCGGCAGCTCTCTCAAAATCTTTTTTATCGATGGGGATGTGATAGAGCAAATTCAAAATTTCCATGAGGCGCACCTTCCCAAGATAATCCTCCTCCAAAGCAACATATTGGGGCAAAGACACGATAAACCAAATCGTCTCTATGCCAAACTCCGGTGCTCTCTGCATAATTAAAGTCGTAATGCTCGTTGGACCCTGGTAATGACTTGGCTGGGCTTCCGATCTCTTGAGATCCAGCTCTGTTTCTTTCCCGATCGCTCCTCCATTAACAATGAAAGGCCTCGTGTGAGGAACCACATCATACATGCTCCCCAAAAGGCAATATTTCTTCACCTTAAGAATCTTAAGAAGTCGCAAAACAGAATCAATATAGGCCTCAGCTAAGGCATGAGGTTCAAGAAGGTGGAGAAAGAGAAGGTCATTTTCTCCCTCCCTTTTGGCATAAGAGAGAGTTACATTGGGAATGGATATTCGGCGAATATCCTCTTCATAGTAAAGATTTGGACGATACCGTGTAAAATCGAAGAAGTTACCAGGTTTAGCCAGCCTGGCCAATTCCTTAGCCTCAAACTGAGTCTCCAATCCATTCAGGATCAAACTACCAACATGATTTACATCTATCCAGGGGCGAAGGATTGTAAAGACATAAGGGTCGTTCAATTCCGGTATAGGTTCATTTAACTCAAAAGCACCGATTCTCACTTTTTACCCCTCCAGAAAAAATTCTTAAATACCATTAATAAAAGAGTTTCAATCCATTTTGGAATAAATTCTTTGTTACTTGGAAGGTTATCAGAATTCACTGTTGGGTTTAAGGGTTTTTAAGATGTATTTCCTAAAGAATATTGGAATTTGTATCCATTTCATATTTTCAAACCTGAGGCCAGTTCTTCCAATGCCTCACGATTCAGAATAAGAATTCTATTCTTCTTAACATCGATAATCCCCTTGGCCTTCATCTTAGCCAAAGTCCTTGAAAGGGTCTCACTGATCGTTCCCAGTTTTAAGGCCAGTTGGGTCTTGCTTAAATCAAGTTCAACCTCATTGGGGCTTTTCCCTTCTCGGAATCGAGTCGTACCGACTCTCGATAATTTCAATGAGAGATCGATCAGGTATTTTGCAATTCTGGAGGAAACCTCCTTCAATGAGAGTTCCTCGATTAATGATGCAAACCTCTTTAAAAATTGGGAGAGGGAGACGATCATATTGATGCTGAGTTGGGGATTCTTTTCGATCAGCTGTATAAAATTTCTTTTAGGGAAAAAGAGAAGTTGACTATCACTCAAAGCCTCGGCAAATGCAGGGTAAGTCCCTTCGAGAAAGAGGGCTGCTTCAGCAAAGGAATCGGGTGCATTGACCACATGGAGGATCTGCTCTTTGCCCTCCGGTGAAACCTTATAGACTTTCACCTTCCCTGAGAGAATGACATAAAAACCTCTCGTCTCCTCACCCTCAGAAAAAAGGATTTCCTTTTTTCCAACCTGCTTCAATGAAGCAATCGCTCTGATCCTTCTCAGGTCTTCTTCTTTCAACCCGGCAAAAAGAGGACATCTTCTCAAAAGGTCAATGGACATATTTTGAAAACTTAAGTTCAAAGTTCAAAATCCAAATGTCAAAAGAATGCCAAAATACAATTTTAGTCAGTAAGTTATACAGTCATTGCGTCATTAAATGACTTAATGACTAATGACTTAATTACTGGATGTTGAGCTTTGACATCTAATCTACAGTTTTTTTGCCATTTTTTCAAGCAAAAAAAGGGGCTCTTCCTCTACCATAAAAATATTTATTTAATAATTTCAATTAGATAGACCATTATTATCATCATTTTCCTCTTCTTTCTAACATATTTCCCGAGCGAATATGATATTGAAATAACGAAGGGCATATGTTAATTTAAATCGAAACTTACCATCGGAGGAAAATTTTTTGAATTCCCTTCTTAAGAATCTGGTTTTTTGGGGGATCATTATCGTCATTATGATCTTACTTTTCAACCTTTTTTATAGCAAACCTCGTCAAACTCTTTTAGACAAGAATTATTCTGATTTCATCTCTGCGGTGCAAAACGATCAGGTCCTCGAAGTTGAAGCCCAGGGTAAAAACTTAAGTTGGAGAGATATAGAAGGCAAACGTTTTAAAACCTATGCACCTGAGGATCCCGAGATGATTAAAATTCTCAGGGAGAAGAAGGTAGTGATTAATGCAAAAAAAGAAGGAGAATCTCCTCTCTGGCAGAATATCCTTATCTCCTGGTTCCCCATGCTTATTCTCATCGGTGTCTGGCTCTTTTTCATGAGACAGGTTCAGATTGGGGGCGGAAAGGCCCTCTCTTTCGGAAAGAGCAAGGCCAAAATCCTGCCCAAAGAACACCATCAAGTGACTTTCGAAAATGTGGCTGGGATTGAAGAGGCAAAAGAAGAACTGCAGGAGATCATTGCCTTCCTTAGGGATCCCAAGAAATTCACCAAACTGGGAGGGAGAATACCCAAGGGAGTCCTTCTCATTGGTGCCCCTGGAACGGGGAAAACACTCCTGGCCCGGGCCATCGCGGGAGAAGCGGATGTCCCATTTTTCAGTATCAGTGGCTCTGATTTTGTTGAGATGTTTGTAGGGGTTGGGGCTTCCCGAGTACGTGATCTCTTTCTCCAGGGAAAACGGAATGCTCCCTGCATCATCTTCATTGACGAAATTGATGCCGTTGGAAGACATCGAGGAGCAGGCCTGGGTGGCGGACATGATGAACGGGAACAAACCCTGAACCAATTATTAGTTGAAATGGATGGTTTTGAATCAAATGAGGGAGTGATCTTGATCGCTGCTACGAATCGCCCCGATGTCTTAGACCCTGCTCTGCTCAGGCCGGGCCGGTTCGACCGACAGGTGGTCGTACCCGTCCCTGATGTGAAGGGTAGAGAAGAGATTCTAAAAGTTCACTCCAAACAGAACGCCATTGGCCGACGATGTCAATTTTACAGAGCTGGCCAGAGGCACTCCTGGATTGACTGGGGCAGATTTGCAGAATTTGGTTAACGAGGCCGCTCTGCTTGCTGCTCGATTGGAAAAGGAAAAAGTCGAGATGGCTGACCTGGAACAGGCCAAAGATAAAGTCCTGATGGGTGTAGAACGTAAATCAATGATCATTTCCTTAGAAGAACGGAGAATGACAGCCTTTCACGAGGCTGGCCACACTTTGGTGGCCAGAATGATCCCGGGAACAGATCCCATCCATAAGGTGACGATTATCCCCAGGGGGCGAGCCTTAGGACTTACCCAACAGCTTCCCATCGACGAAAAACATACTTATCCAAAAGACTACCTCCTGAACAATATCACTATTATGATGGGAGGGAGGGTGGCAGAGGAATTGGTATTGAACCATCAAACGACCGGGGCTGGTAATGACATTGAGCGAGCCACTGAGATTGCTCGAAAAATGGTTTGCGAATGGGGGATGAGCGAAAAACTTGGCCCACTCACCTTCGGTAAAAAAGAAGAACAAATCTTTTTGGGAAGAGAGTTTGCTCAGCACCGAGATTATAGTGAAGAGACGGCTCAACTCATCGACAATGAGATTAGGACTATTGTCAATCAGAGTTATGAAAAAGCAAAAGATATCCTCCAAAAGAATATGGCCACACTCCATCAATTAGCCAATACCCTTCTTGAAAAAGAGGTTCTTGACGGTCGCCAGATCGATTCTATTATAAAGGGTGAGACGGTTTAGTTTTATGAGATGAACTTGATTCGATGCCTTCATATCACCAATGCCAGAGAGACAATCCACCAAATGGGGAGGGTGGGGGTAGATGCCACTGGTATAAAGTTGATGAAGGGAAAGACCCTCCATTTCAACCTCAAGGTCGAGGGAATCAATCCTCGCATTGCCAATTTACTCAAACAAGAGATGCTCTCTTTGGGCGGAGATGCTGCTCTCGATAAAAGGGGACTCGATTGCAGCACCAAACAGACAGATTCCATTCTTATGGGGACTCAAAAACAGTTTGAAAAACTTCTTCTCAAACTGGATCAATACCTCGATCTTCAGCCCATCGGCAAATCCTTAAGAGAAACCATTAAGAACATCTCCAAAACCCATTATTCGATCCACTGCAGGAAAAAAACATATACTTTGGGGAAACGGACACTTCTCATGGGAGTTCTCAATGTCACGCCAGACTCTTTTTCAGACGGAGGCCTCTATTTTGATAAAGAGAAGGCCATTGCGCATGGATTGAGAATGGTGGAAGAGGGAGCAGATTTTATAGACATCGGAGGAGAATCGACGAGACCAGGCTCAAAACCCATAGGAGCGGAAGAAGAACTCCGTCGTGTGATTCCTGTGATCGAATCTCTTGCAAAAGAGGGGAATGTCCCAATTTCGATCGATACCTATAAGTCGACTGTGGCAGAGAGAGCCATTGATGCAGGGGCTGAAATAATTAATGATATCAGTGGATTACATTCCGATCCAGGCCTTGGACAAGTGGCTGCAAAGCAGGATGTCCCTATCATTTTAATGCACATCCGTGGAACACCTGAAACAATGCAGAAGGATGTCCATTATGAATCCCTTTTCTCTGAAATCCTTCTATATTTGAAGGAGTCCATCCAAATGGCAGAATCTGCCGGGATAGATCCCCAACAAATTATTATTGACCCTGGTATTGGGTTTGGGAAAAATCTTGAAGATAATCTTCTCATCATAAAAAATCTCTCGGAATTTCGAATACTTGGAAAACCTATACTCTTGGGGACATCGAGGAAGAGTTTCATTGGAAAGATTCTGAATGTGGAAGCAAACGAGAGGCTGGAAGGGACACTTTCAAGCATCGCCATTTGTGCTCTCCACGGAGCTCATATCATTCGTTGCCATGACGTGCTCCAGGCGAAGAAAGCGATTGCCGTTGCCGATGCGATCCGTCTGGCAGGGGTTTAGAAGTTAGGAGTTAGGAGTGCGGTAGGGAACGGTTTAAAACCCTGCCTGTCCGGTAGGCAGGGGGGGCGAGGGGAGGATTACCAAACTTGACCTTCTTAAAGGAATTATGTTAACGATTTCAAAAACCCAACTTTATTCTCGACCTTAGCCAAGGAGGCTGGAGAATTAAATAAGGTGAAACAGATGACACGTAAGTTATTCGGAACAGATGGAATCAGAGGGGTTGCCAATGTCGAACCGATGACAGGGGAGTTGGCTATGCAGCTGGGTAGGGCCATCGCCCATATTTTTAAAGAAGTAAAAGGGAAACATCGGATTGTAATAGGAAAGGATACGCGACTCTCAGGATATATGTTAGAGACAGCCTTAGCCTCTGGCATCTGTTCCATGGGAGCCGATGTGATGTTAGTGGGACCTCTGCCCACCCCTGGCATCGCCTTCATCACCACCAGTATGAGGGCAAACGCCGGCGTAGTGATCTCAGCTTCACACAATCCTTATTATGATAATGGGATCAAAATCTTTTCTCGGGATGGCTTCAAACTTCCTGACGAGATGGAACATCGGATCGAGGAGCTGATTTTTTCAAACCACCTTCATTCCCTTCGACCCACGGCCAGTGAGGTGGGAAAGGCCCACCGGATCGATGATGCGATCGGGAGGTATGTTGTCTTTCTTAAAAATACCTTTCCCAACGACTTGACATTGGATGGCCTTCGCATCGTCTTAGACTGTGCTAACGGTGCTACCTATCGAGTAGCACCTATCGTTCTTGAAGAATTAGGGGCAGAGATCATCCCAATGGGTGTCGAGCCCGATGGGGAGAATATCAATGCAGGGTGCGGCTCTCTCCACCCAGAAGTGATCAGCCGCCTCGTCCTTGAAAAAGGAGCAGACATTGGAATGGCTCTGGATGGCGATGGAGACCGGATTATCTTTGTGGATCGACACGGAAAAGAGGTGGATGGGGATCGTATTTTGGCCATCTGTGGTCTCCAAATGTTGTCAGAGTCTCGGTTGAAAAAAAGGACATTAGTCACTACGGTGATGAGCAATATCGGGTTGGATCGGACCATGAAAAAATTTGGAGGGAAGGTGGTCAGAACCCAAGTGGGAGATCGTTATGTCGTTGAGGAGATGGTTCGGGGAGATTACAATTTAGGAGGAGAACAATCAGGCCATACCATCTTCTTAGATTACAATACGACTTGCGACGGTATCCTTACAGCCCTCCAACTTCTTGCCATCATGAAACAGAAGGAACGCCCATTAGACGAACTGGCCAAGGTGATGGAACCCCTTCCTCAGGTACTCTACAACATTCAAGTGAAAGAGAAGAAGGATCTCTCCGAGATTCCAGAGGTAGGGAAGAAGATAAAAAAGATTGAGAAAACATTGGGTCATTCTGGAAGAATTTTAATCCGCTACTCAGGGACTGAACCTCTCCTCCGTATCATGGTCGAAGGTGAGGATGAAACGAAACTCCATCAGTTTGCTCAAAGATCTTGTGAAGTTGGTGAAAAAACATCTAGGAAAAGAAAAAAGCTAATGGCTAATGGTTCATGGCTTATAGCTAATTCAAACGCGTTATATTTCATTACAGTCAACGACATTGCCCCTCACCCCATCCCTCTCCCCATCGGGGAGAGGGGAGGGTGAGGGGGCGTTCATCGTAAATTGAAAATTTCTAGGAGGATTCATGGTGAGATTGGGTGTCAATATCGACCATGTTGCAACCGTGAGACAGGCCCGAGGGGTGATGTATCCTGACCCTGTCACTGCTGCTGGAATCGTGGAATTGGCAGGAGCAGATGGGATTGTATGTCATTTGAGAGAGGATCGGCGCCACATTCAGGATCGAGACCTCCGACTCCTTAGGGAAGTCATCCAAACCCGATTGAATTTGGAAATGGCTGCTACAGAGGAAATGATTCGTATTGCCTTAGCCACCCAACCAGACATCGTGACCCTCGTTCCTGAAAAGAGGGAAGAATTGACGACCGAGGGAGGTCTCGATGTCATCAAGTCCTTTCAATCCCTTAAAAAGGCAATTCAGCGCCTTCAAAAAGGAGGCATTCCTGTCAGCCTCTTTGTCGATCCGAGAAGGGATCAAATTAAAGCCTCTGAAGGGGTAGGAGCTAATGCGATCGAAATCCATACGGGCCACTACTGCGAGGCAAAGACGATGGCTCAGGCAGATGAGGCACTCAAAAAGATCCTTGATGCTGTAGGGGAAGCCTCTCAACGCAATCTCCAGATCGCCGGAGGACATGGACTCAACTATGTCAATGTTCAACGGATCGCAGAAATTAAGGAAATCGAAGAACTCAACATTGGCCATAGTATTATTGCAAGGGCGGTTTTGGTGGGACTGGATCGAGCTGTCCGGGAAATGATCGCCCTCATCAAAAAATAGCTGAAAGCTCAAAGCTCCTGCCGCAGGAGTCAAAACCTTTGAGCCTTGAGCTTTGCCTGCCTGCGGTAGGCAGAACTTTGAGCCAAAACACTCCAAACTATTATGGTTATCGGAACAGGCATCGACATTGTGAATATTGGACGGATCGAAAGCATGATGGCTCGTTGGGGAGACCTCTTTCTCGGTCGGGTCTTTACGGAGAGAGAAATCGTCCGGTGTCGAAAACGGACCCGTCCCTCCGAATGTTTTGCAATTCGGTTTGCAGCCAAAGAGGCCTTTCTTAAAGCCATTGGAAGAGGCCTTCGAAATGGCATCCAATGGACGGATATCGAAGTGGAGAACGACTCCTTGGGAAAACCTCTCTTCTCCTTCCATCGAAAGGCAAAAGAGGTTCTCGAAACCCAACGAATCAAAAAGGCTCTTCTCACTCTCTCCCACGAGCGATTCTATGCCGTGGCTCATGTGTTATTGGAGGGGAATGGTGATGAAGGTAGCAACGACTGAACAGATGCAGGAATTGGATCGAAAGAGCATCGAAGTATTCCGAATTCCAGGGATCGTTCTGATGGAAAATGCAGGAAGAGGAGCGGCAGAGGTAATCGCCCAAGCCTTCCCTGACATTCAGAAGAAAAAGATAGCCATTATCGCTGGAAAGGGAAATAACGGAGGAGATGGTTTTGTGATCGCTCGATATTTTCTGAACCAGGGGGTCTCAGTGAAAGTCTTCCTGCTTACCGATCCTAAGTCCCTCCGGGGGGATGCAGAGATCAATTTCAACATCTTCCACCATATGAAAGGGGAAGTGATCCCTGTTCCTTCCTCTAAAGATTACCAAAAAGTCAAGAAGAGTCTGGAATACTTTGATCTCCTGATTGACGGCATATTTGGGACAGGCCTCGATGCGGAGGTGAGGGGTTATTACAGGGAAGTGATCGACCATCTCAACGCCCTACAAAAGCCCATCGTCGCCATCGACATTCCATCGGGGTTAGATGCCAATACAGGTAAGCCTTTAGGCACAGCGATCCGGGCTTCCCTCACTGTCACCTTTGGCCTTCCCAAAGTGGGACATCTCATCTCTCCCGGATCCGATTATGTGGGGACGTTGAAAGTGATTGATATCGGTATCCCAAAGAGATTGGTGGAGGAAGAGAAGATCCAGACACATCTTTTGGAATACGAAGAGATCCGAAGATGGCTTTCCATACCTCGACGACCCAATACTCATAAAGGAGATTACGGACACCTATTGGTTATCGCTGGATCAGTTGGTAAAACCGGAGCAGCAGCCATGGCTTGTGAAGCTGCTCTCAGAATGGGGGCGGGTTTAGTCACCTTGGCCATTCCGAAGAGCCTCAATCCGATCATGGAGGTGAAATTGACCGAGGTCATGACGGAGCCGCTTCCAGAAACCCCCAAACAGACACTTAGCCTCCGGGCTTTCAATGCTATTCTTCGCCTCTGTGAAAACAAAAGGGCAGTGATCATCGGTCCGGGTATCGGGACATATAAGGAAACTCAATCGCTTGTCCTCAAGCTGATCAAAACATTGGATCTCCCTATCATCCTCGATGCGGATGGACTGACCTCATTGACAGCCCAACCCAAAACCCTTCTTGCTACGAAACAACCCCTCATTCTCACGCCCCACCCAGGAGAGATGGCAAGGCTGATCCGAAGTACCCCCAAGGAAGTCCAGGAAGATCGAATGGGTGTCAGTAGAAATTTCTCCCAATCCCATCATGTCTATCTTATTCTCAAAGGACATCGAACCCTGATCGCTACTCCCAAGGGTGAGATCTTCATCAATCCGACTGGAAATCCAGGATTGGCTTCAGGAGGGACTGGAGACGTACTCACCGGAATGATAGGGGGTTTGATCTGTCAAGGATTCGACATCCTCTCATCTCTTCAGATATCCGTCTATCTTCATGGATTGGCTGGGGATGGTGTGGCCCAAGAGTTGGGAGAAAAATCTCTGGTAGCGACAGACCTCATTAAAAAGATCCCTACCCTTCTTCAGGGGAGAATTTGATTTTCATTTCTTCTTCTTTTAAGATATTAACCACACACCACCTTTATTGCCCATGACAATATCTTATTGATATTTGAATGGAGTCCCAAATGGATATGAGGAGTGAAATCAAAAAATTGGCCCGCATCGAAGATGGCCAATATCCTTTCTTATCTCTCTATCTCAATACCAAATGGGACGATGAACAACAACGGGAACGCATTCGCCTCTTCACCAAGAATCAACTCAAGAAAGGTTATGATCAACTCAAAGGCCAGGACCGTGAAAACTGGCGAAAGGTTTTTACCGAGGATCAGCAAAGGATTGAAAAATATGGAATGGCTACATTGGGCTTGAATGAGACATTGGAAGCCATGAACCAGGGGCAAGTTTACACACTTGATCTCCTGATCTCGTTCTCCCTTCTTGGAGGGAAGTGCCGTCGGTGCGGATCTCTCAATATCGTCCCTTCTACAGAGAATCTCTCCGTTCCTTGCACCCTATGTAAAGGGGAGACAAAGACCGTCGATTTGGGGGAGGAGATGATAAGGTTAACCCTCCGTCAAGATGGTGAAGTCAAATGGGTTGAAGAGAATCCCATTTTAAAAGAAAACGATGGCATAGGAGCTTCCTTAAGATTTTCTTCATTCCGTTAGGGGACGTTTCCATTTCAGATGCGTCTTTGAAAGGAGAAGGAGAATGTATGTTGAAATGAAAGTGAAATTTTTGACGTTCGATTCCACATCGAATGGGTTTGTTGTCCTTCTAATGGACCTGGCGAATAAAACAGGGCTTCCCATCTGGATCGGTCCCTTTGAAGCAAATGCCATCGCCATGAAGCTGAAGAAGATAGGTCCCCAACGACCCATGACCCACGATCTGATCCATGCCATCCTAAAGACTCTTGAATCCCAAGTGATGAAAATCGTGGTCAATGACCTGAAGGAAAATACTTATTATGCCTTAATCCATCTCCTTCGAGGAGGGAAAGAGATCATTATCGATTCCCGGCCCAGCGACGCCATCGCCATTGCCCTTGCTGCAAATGCTCCAATCTTTGTCTCTGAACATGTCATTGAAAAAGCACGAACCATCGATTTGGAGAAGGACGGAGACCAATTGAAGGATTGGCTTGACAATCTCAATCCAGAAGATTTTAAATATAAAGCCTAATAAATTGGTTTATCTGGTTTCTTTAGTTTCTCTGGTTTCTTTAGTTTGTTTAGTTAACCAAATAGACCAAATAAACCAAAAAGACTTAATTGACTAAGAATTTGTGGAAAGAGTGGTTTTTCAGACCAAGAGCCCATCAGAGACCATTCGAATCGGAAAAAACATTGGGAGCCTCCTCCTGCCTGGAGATATTGTGGCCTTGGTGGGTGAATTGGGGGCAGGAAAGACTCAATTCATAAAAGGATTGGCCGCAGGGGTAAGGGTTGGGAAGTCTACTTATATATCCAGTCCCTCTTTTACACTAATCAATGAATATGTCGGAAAGGTGCGTTTTTACCATATCGACCTTTTCCGGCTGAAGTCGGAGAAAGAAGCCGAGGAACTGGGGTTGGAAGAATATTTTCAAGGCGGAGGGATTACAGCAATCGAATGGGCCGATAAAATTCCCTCTCTGCTCCCAGAAGAAATTCTCTGGATAAACATCTGTTACACTGGGAAAAATATCCGATCTTTTGAAATGATCGGAAAGGGAATGAGGTACGAAGAACTTCTGAAAAAATTCGGAATTCAGAGTGCGGAATTCGGAATATTTTGAATTCGGAATTCGGAGTGCGGAATTCGGAGTAAAAGATTTATATTCCGCATCCTGCATTCCGCAATACGCATTAGATAGATTCCGCAATCCACACTCCGCAATCCGCATTTGATTTTGGAGGAAAAAGATGGCGTTAGTAGTTCAAAAATATGGTGGTACTTCCTTAGGGGATATTGAACGGATAAAGAATGTGGCCTCAAGGGTCATCGCAACCAAAAACCAGGGGCATGAAGTGGTGGTGGTTGTCTCAGCAATGGCAGGAGAAACAGACAAACTCATTCGGTTAGCTCAGCAAGTCACCCCAAATCCTGATGAGAGAGAATCGGATGTGCTCATCTCCACAGGCGAGCAAGTCTCTATTGCCTTGCTCGCCATTGCACTCAAATCGATGGGTTATGATGCGAAATCTTATTTAGGTTTTCAAATTAAGATTGCAACGGACAGCGCCTTTGGCAAGGCCCGTATCACATGCATCGAATCAGAGAAGATCCTTGATGATTTAAAAAACGGAATGGTTGTGGTCGTAGCAGGATTTCAGGGTGTCGATGAGTCAGACAATATCACCACTCTCGGTCGAGGTGGATCTGACACCACTGCGGTTGCTGTCGCTGCAGCTCTGAAAGCGGAGGTCTGTGAAATCTATACAGATGTCGATGGGGTCTATACAACCGATCCCAACGTCTACCCAAAAGCAAGAAAGTTGCCCAAGATTTCTTATGATGAGATGCTCGAAATGGCCAGCCTGGGTGCCAAGGTATTACAGATTCGTTCTGTAGAATTTGCAAAAAAATATGATGTTCCTATCCATGTGAGATCATCATTCAATGACAATCCT
>CAVTZZ010000064.1:0-3148 GCA_963739325.1 uncultured delta proteobacterium
CAACATCTTCTTAGCACTCTTGATCGTGGTGACCAAACCTTTCTCTTCCAATCGGTGATAGATGAAAGGTTTGAACAGCTCAAGAGCCATTTTTTTAGGAAGACCACACTGATGCAATTTCAGTTCCGGACCGACAACGATCACAGAGCGCCCAGAGTAGTCCACTCGCTTTCCTAAGAGGTTTTGTCTGAAACGGCCCTGCTTCCCTCGAAGCATATCGCTTAGGGACTTGAGGGGCTTCTTGTTCGCCCCTAAGATTATTCTTCCTCTCTTCCCATTATCGAAGAGGGCATCCACCGACTCCTGAAGCATCCGCTTCTCATTACGGATGATGATCTCAGGTGCATTCAATTCGAGCAGCCGTTTGAGGCGGTTGTTCCGATTGATCACTCTCCGGTAAAGGTCGTTGAGATCCGAGGT
The DNA here is from genome assembly GCA_963739325.1 of uncultured delta proteobacterium. Lineage (GTDB taxonomy): Bacteria > Desulfobacterota > BSN033 > BSN033 > UBA1163 > CAVTZZ01. The sequence goes on from CAVTZZ010000064.1 coordinate 421, forward strand.
GGCAAATCGACCTCCATCCAAGGGAACAAGAGGCCGAAGATCCGGTGGGATGACTGGAACCACCTCTAAGATCATCCACTCCGGTTTATTTCCTGAATCCAAGAAGGATTCAATAATTTTCAATCGTTTTGCCAAACGTTTTTTCTTGGCCTCTGAGGTCGTTTCCTTCATCTCTGTTCGGAGCTTCTGCGAAAGCTCTTTCACATTGGTATGTCTCAAAAGCTCCCGAACGGCATCGGCTCCTTGGGCCACACCAAATCCATTCCCGAATTTTTCCTTGGCCTCTCGGTATCGATCTTCAGAGAGGATCTCCCCTTTCTTCAAAGGTGTCTCCTTTCCATCGAGCACAAGATAGGCCTCAAAATAGAGAATCCGCTCCAGCTCTCTCAGCGTCATATCCGCAAGGAGACCAATCTTGCTTGGGATGCTTTTGAGAAACCAAATATGAGCTACAGGGGTAGCCAACCGAATATGCCCCATCCTCTCCCTGCGCACCTTGGATTGGATCACTTCTACCCCACACTTCTCGCAGACAATGCCTCGATGCTTCATCCGTTTATATTTGCCACAATTGCATTCATAATCTTTGGTGGGCCCGAAGATCTTGGCACAAAAAAGCCCATCCTTCTCAGGTTTAAAGGTTCGGTAGTTGATGGTCTCCGGCTTCTTCACCTCTCCATGGGACCACGACTCGATCTTTTCTGGAGAGGCAATGGAGATACGAATGGCATTAAAACTGATCGGGCTCTTCCCCTTTTCAAAGAATGATAGATAATCTTCCAAGGTTGCCTCCTTCTTTAAAAAGCATGGCGCATAGTGCATCGGGTAAAAAATTTGTTTATTTGTTTCTTGATTTTTGCTCTCTGCTCTATGCCCTATGCGATGTTAGATCCCTTCCTGTTTCTCTTCGATCAATTCCGTATCGAGGCAAAGACTCTGTAACTCCTTGACCAGAACGTTGAAGGACTCTGGAAGCCCAGGCTCCAAGATATGCTCCCCTTTGACGATGGCCTCATAGACTCGAGTCCTTCCCGCCACATCGTCTGATTTTACTGTCAAGAACTCCTGAAGGGAGTGGGCCGCACCATAAGCTTCTAAAGCCCACACCTCCATCTCCCCTAATCGTTGCCCTCCGAACTGGGCTTTGCCTCCTAAGGGTTGTTGAGTCACCAAAGAATAAGGTCCGATGGAGCGGGCGTGAATCTTATCATCGACCAGGTGATGTAATTTGAGGAGATACATGTAGCCTATGGTGACCTCATGGTGGAAGGGTTCCCCGGTCCTTCCATCGTAGAGAGTGGTCTGCCCCGTGATGGGAAGTCCGGCTTTTTTTAAATGATTTTTAATCTCCTCTTCCGAGGCCCCATCGAATACAGGAACAGAGACGAAGATCCCATTGCCCAATTTCCGGGCCAATTCGATGATCTCTTCATCGGTTGCCTGATCGAGATATTCATTCACTTCTTTAGAAGAATAGATCTCTTTGATTTTTCTCTGAAGTATTTTGGGATTGAAATTTTTCTGTAAATATTCCTCAATCTTCCAGCCTAATCCTTTGACAGCCCATCCTAAGTGGGCCTCCAAGATTTGACCCACATTCATTCTGGAAGGAACTCCCAATGGGTTGAGGATAATATCGACTGGCGTCCCATCCTCCAAATAAGGCATATCCTCTTCAGGAAGAATGCGAGAGATGATCCCTTTGTTTCCATGACGTCCGGACATCTTATCCCCAACAGAAAGTTTACGCTTCATGGCGATGTAGACCTTGACTGTCTTGATCACGCCAGGGGCCAATTCATCTCCCCTTTTCAATTTGCCCAATTTATCTGCGAAGACCCCCTTTACCACATTGATCTGGAGCTCCGCATGGGTAAGGAACCGGTGCACTTCAGGGATCACCCTCTTTCCTTCCAAGACATCGATTTCCACCAGCCGATCGAATGGAATGGCAAAGAGGTGTTCCTCCTTAATCCGTTCTTTTGCCTCCAGATAGACACGGTTTTTCTTCTCATCAGCAATCCGGTGGGCCGCTCGTTTATCAATCAGATACTTCCCGATTTTCCTCCGGGTACTGTTCATGATGATTCGAATTTCATCGGCCTGATTCTTCAATAATCTGGCCTTTTCCTGATCTTCGATCGCCTTCATCCTTTCATCCTTCTCCTGCCCTTTTCGGGAGAAGACTTTCGCATCGATCACGATCCCTTCAATACCATGGGGGACTTTCAAGGAAGTATCCCGAACATCGCCTGCCTTCTCGCCAAAGATCGCCCGTAGGAGTTTCTCTTCCGGAGAGAGTTGTGTTTCTCCTTTGGGAGTGACTTTGCCAACGAGAATGTCACCTGCGATTACCTCTGCTCCGATACGGACGATGCCACTCTCATCCAAATTATTTAATGCCTCTTCTCCAACATTGGGGATATCACAGGTGATCTCTTCCTTTCCCAACTTCGTATCGCGGGCCATACACTCCAATTCCTCGATGTGGAGTGAGGTATAGGTATCCTCTTTCAATAACTTTTCGCTGATAAGAATCGAGTCTTCAAAGTTATATCCTCCCCATGGCATGAAACCGACAAGGACATTCTTCCCCAAGGCCAGTTCTCCCATATCCGTTGCGGGCCCATCGGCTATCATTTCTCCTCTCCTGACCCGTTCCCCAACACGGACGATGGGCCTTTGATTGATACAGGTATTTTGATTAGACCGTCTGTATTTGATCAAC
>CAVTZZ010000065.1:0-12863 GCA_963739325.1 uncultured delta proteobacterium
ATGGAGAAAATGGAGAAGGAGGGTAACTATGAATGAAGAAAAAAAACAAACCGTAGCGGGAGGTTGTGGGCCTAATTTTGAGGTTACTGATCTGCCAGAGCCCTTGCGGGAGCTTACCCCTAAAAAACTTTTCGCAATCTTGGGACCGGCCGTGATTGCTCTCGGTGGGACAATCGGTGGAGGTGAATGGCTTATAGGTCCTTCACTCTTCGTAAAATGGGGTCTTGGGCTCCTCTGGATCACGACATGCTCTGCCTTGCTCCAAGTCTTCCTCAACCTCGAGATGACCCGGTATACCCTTTACACCGGAGAGCCAATCACAGTCGGTTTTATGAGACTTAAACCCGGGAAAGCATTTTGGGGATGGTTCTTCACAATCATTGGATTCTGTGAGCGGGGCCTTCCAGGGTGGATTCTCGGCACGGCAACCGCTGTGGCTGCCTTGCAGTTGGGCAAGATCCCATTAGCTGCAGATAAAGGAACGGTCATCATATGGGGTTACATATTATTTGTCTCCTGTGTCGTCCTTGTTTCATTGGGGCGGAGAATCGAGCGGACCCTCGAGTGGGCCAACTGGATCATGATGATCGTCGTTCTTGGAGGGCTTTTCTTGCTCGATCTCTTCGTCGTTCCAGGCTCGGTCTGGCTTGAAGGCCTGGTAGGATTCGTCAGTTTTGGATACATGCCAAAGGGTGTGGATGTACTCCTTTTAGGTGCGCTCGTTGGTTATTCTGCCTATGGAGGGTTTGGTAATAACGCCATCACAAACTGGTATCGCGACAAGGGCTACGGTATGGGAGGAAAGATTGGCTATATTCCGGCTGCAATTGGCGGGAAAATGGTACACGTCTCATCTCACGGAAGCGTTGCAATGCCCACAGAAAAGAACCTTTCGAGCTGGAAAGGCTGGTGGAAGCTTCTCAACATCGACCAGTGGGGTGTCTTTTACTTCGGGGCCATGATAGGGATGTTCCTCCCTGGTATCCTTTATGTTGGGGTGCTTCCAAGAGGAGGAGACCTTCCGAGCTGGGGAATTGCTGCGTCTTCTGCCAGCGGTCTCATATTAAAGCTTGGCAATTTTGGCTGGTTCCTCGCCCTCTTCTTTGGGTTCTGGATTCTCTATTCTACGGCCCTTAGCAATGTGGATCTTGTCGTTCGACAGTCCACGGATATGCTATGGTTCGCATCGGATAGGGTCAGGGAATGGGCAAAGAAAGATATAAGGAAGATCTATTATCTCTTGCTGATTGTGTTTGTTCTCTGGGGTTCTCTCTTTATGAATATCTGGCTTCCTCTTATCATCTTCGCCGTCAGCGCCAATATCGCCAACTTTACAATGGCCCTTTCAGCAATTCTCACTATTCGTCTGAATAGAAAGTTCCTTCCAAAGGAGTATCGACCAGCGTTATGGAGGGAGATAATCCTCGTACTCAATATTATCTTCTTTGGGTTTTTCTTCTCAGTCTTTTTCATTGTGAAGATTATAGGTTACGCATTTAAGTAATACTCAGGCCCTTCGTATTCACCGTCTAATTTTCATTACTTAGGATGAGCAGATACGAAGGGCCTTTTTGTTCCCTAAAAATACAGTCATTCCAGCCTAAAACTACAGTATTAACCTTATTTATCTTTCTATCTCTCCAAGGTTAATTTAAGTAATGAAAAGAGAAGGTGGAATTACGATGAAGCCATAGAGGCTTCTGAGGATGTCTTTTCTCGATTTGAGAAAGGGGGTGTTTAAATGGAGATTAAAATGATTGGCGTGGTTGGGGCAGGGCAGATGGGTAGTGGCATTACCGAAGTAGCCCTGACTTCGGGATTTCATGTCTTAATGAGAGATGTCACTCAAGAAGCGTTAGAGAGAGGCAGGAAGAGGATTGAGACCGATCTTGAAAAACGGGTTCAAAAAGGGAAGATGTCGTCAGGTGAGAAAGAAGCCATTCTCAAAAGACTCTCGATAACCACACGGATAGAGGACTTTGGAAATTGTGATTTTGTTATCGAGGCAGCTATCGAGAACATCCCTCTGAAAGGAGAGATCTTTAAGACCCTCGATCATATCACTCGAAAGGAGGTCATTCTGGCCAGTAATACCTCATCGATATCCATAACACGAATCGCTTCTTTCACGAAGAGGCAGGATCGTGTGATAGGAATGCATTTCTTCAATCCAGCGCCTGTAATGAAATTGATCGAGATCGTCCGAGGTTTGGCTACCTCAGATGAAACTTTTCGCATCACAAAAGAACTCAGTTTGAAATTGGGCAAGACACCTTTGGAAGCCAATGATTTTCCTGGTTTTGTGTCGAGTCGCTTGATCTTCAGCTATATGAATGAGGCGATCTATGCTCTTTATGAGGGGGTGGGAAAGGCAGAAGAGATCGATTCGATCATGAAGATGGGGGCCAATCATCCCATGGGACCTCTGGAACTGGCCGATTTTGTGGGACTGGATACGGTCTTGTCAGTGATGAAGGTACTTCAAGAAGGATTTGGGGATAAATACCGACCCTGCCCACTCCTCATAAAGTATGTCGATGCTGGATATTTAGGGGTGAAGACGGGCAGAGGATTCTATCAATACATAAGTAGGAGAAAAGGGAGGGATTGAGATGATCGGATTTGACTTAACACCAGAACAGAAAGCCCTTCAGGAAAGGGCAAGACGATTTTCTAAAGAGGTGATTCTACCGGTGGCAGCAAAGCATGATCGGGAGGGGACTTTTCCTTTGGACGTAATGGAAAAAGCTCATCAGGAGGGCTTCTTCACCCCATTGGTTCCGAAGAAATATGGAGGCCAGGGCTTAGGAGTATTGGACAATTGCATCATCTCAGAAGAGTTGGCAGCAGGTTGCATGGGAATCTATGTCTCCATCTTTGTGAGCACCTTGGCTCTCTACCCCATTATCAAGTTTGGGACAGAGGATCAGAAGGAACGATTTCTCAAACCCTTCTGTTCAAAGTTTAGCATCGCTTCCTACTGTTTAAGTGAATTGTCCGTTGGATCAGATCCTGCATCCATGCAGACGACAGCTATCCTCAATGGGGACCATTACCTTCTCAATGGGACGAAGATGTGGATCACCAATGGAGGATATGCCGATTTCTATCTCGTTTTTGCAAACACCGATCTTAAGAAGAGACATAAAGGGATCATCAGCCTTATCGTTCCTTCCGGTTTAGAAGGGGTGAGCCATGGGGAGCCTATCGATAAAATGGGACAGAGGGCATCGAACACCACAGCCGTGACATTTAAGGATGTGAGGGTTCCCAAAGAAAATCTCTTGGCAGGGGAAGGTGAGGGTTTCAAAAAAGCGATGGCTGCCCTCGATATCACTCGACCAATGATCGCCATAGGGGCGGTAGGTATTGCACGAACCGCCATGGAGCTGGCCACGCAATACGCCAAAAAAAGAGTTCAATTTGGGGTTCCGATTGCCCAACATCAGGCAGTGCAATTCATGCTGGCCGATATGGTTAAGGATATTGAGGCGGCAAGACTCCTCGTCTATAAAGCAGCTTGGCTTGCGGATCAAGGGATTCGAAATTCGAAAGAAGCAGCCATAGCCAAAGCCTTTTCCGCCGATGTGGCCATGCAGGTGACAACGAATGCCGTTCAAATCTACGGGGGGATGGGCTATACCAAGTGGCATCCTGTTGAGAAGTTGATGAGGGATGCAAAAGTCATCCAGATCTATGAAGGGTCTGCCCAGATCATGAGGATGATCATCGCTCGGCAATTGGTTCAGGAGATGGAATAAGTACTTGGATTCAAATCTTTTAAAGATAAAAAAAGCCCTTCTAAATAGAATAAGAAGGGCCTTTAGATATAAGATATGGGTACCTGCTATTAAACCATGACGTTCACTTTGCTTTCCCAGTCCCTCATCGGGGAAAAGATTCTGAGAAGGCCACTTTCATAACGGGCCTCTGTCTTTTCGGGTACGACTTCATGAGCCAACATAAAGCACCCCGAGTATTCTGTATCTTCTCCCCTTGGTGCGGATACACAGAAACTATCTTTTCTCATATCCAGCTGGATGTCCTTCTTATCGACACCTGGAAGCTCAAGCTCAATTTTGAAGCGTCCATCTTTATCGTCATGAGAAAAGCAGGCGCATGGCATTACTTTTGTTCGATTGTTCATAAGGACACCTCCTTTCTCCTAATTAAAATATAAGATTCCAATTCTTAAAATTCAAGGTGAAGCTGAACAAAATGTGTGGTATAAATAATGAAACCCAAACTTCCCTTAAAGAAACAGAGGAGATGCTATGGGAATGACATTGGCTGAAAAGATATTGAGTGAACATGCTGGCAAGGAGGTCCGAGTGGGTGAGATTGTCGTGGTGAAAGTAGATCTCGCTTATGCCCAGGATGGAACAGGGCCTCTGGCTGTGAGAAAGATCGAAGAGATGGGTTTAGAGAAGGTCTATAATCCTCAGAGAACGATCTTCTTTTTAGATCATGCAGCTCCCAGTCCAAGGACAGAGCTGAGCAATGACCATTCCTTTCTTAGGGATTTTGCTCAAAAGACAGGAATCCGGGTTTCCGATGTGGGCCTTGGTATCTCCCATCAAGTAGTTGCCGAGAGCTATGTTCGGCCTGGAGATGTCGTGATTGGAGCCGATTCCCACACCTGCACAGGAGGTGCTCTGGGAGCATTTGCCACCGGGGTCGGTTCAACAGATGCTGCAGTGGCTATCACCCTTGGCAAGATCTGGTTGAGGGTTCCAGAGACCATCCGGGTCGTTGTTGAGGGTAGGCTTCCTGTAGGTATTTTTGGAAAGGATATCATTCTCCATTTGATCGGAAAGATTGGTGCTGCTGGAGCGACCTATAAAGCCTTGGAGTTTATGGGCGATACCACAGAAAAACTCGAAATGTCTGGCAGGATGACCATTGCCAACATGGCTGTGGAGGCTGGGGCGAAAGTGGGGCTCTTTCCTTCTGATGAAATCACCCGAGAATGGCTGGATCGAATGGGAAGGTCTCAAGATTTTAGAAAGATCTCCCCGGATCCTGATGCAGTTTATGAAAACACAGTGAGGATTAATGCGAAAGAACTCAAACCCACGATCGCCTGTCCCCATCAGGTAGACAACATCAAGACCATTGATGAAGTCGGGGATATTAAAGTGGATCAGGTCTATCTCGGAACCTCTTGTAATGGTAGGCTGGAAGACTTTCAAATTGCAGCCAAGATATTAAAAGGGAAAAAGGTTCATCCAAAAACTCGTATGATTATCACACCTGGATCTCGTTTGGTTTATTTAGAAGCCTTGAAGGATGGAACCCTGGAAACTCTTATCGAATCGGGTGGCGTTGCTCTGCCTCCTGGGTGCGGGGCTTGCGTAGGGCTTCATGAAGGCGTTCTTGGAGATGGGGAAGTCTGTTTAGCCACTCAGCCCAGGAATTTTCAAGGAAGGATGGGAAGCCCAAAGTCATTCATTTATTTGGGTTCTCCAGCGGTTGCCGCAGCCACGGCCATCGAGGGCAAAATTACCGACCCGCGAAAATATCTATAGGAGGAGGGGTATGAAGGGAAAGGTGTGGAAGTTTGGCGATGCGATTAGTACGGATCATATCATCCCAGGCCGTTATTTTTACTTGAGATCGAACTTGCCTGAACTTTCAAAGCATATTCTGGAATATGAACGCCCCGGATTTTCGGAAATGGTTTCTCCCGGTGACTTCATTGTAGCGGGCCAAAACTTCGGTCTGGGTTCCAGTAGGGAACATGCCGCCATCGTGATCAAGATGAATGGCATCCAGGCTGTTTTGGCAAAAAGCTTTGCTCGGATCTTTTATCGAAACTGTTTTAATAATGGCCTGCCAGCCATTATCTGTGATACTGAGAAATTGAGTGAAGGGGATGAGATAGCGCTCTTCGTTAATGAAGGGAAGATTATAAACTACACACGAAATGAATCAATTTTTTTCACTGCCCTGCCGCCTGTGATGAAGAGAATTTTAAGTGAGGGTGGTCTGGTGGAACATGTGAAGAAATATAAAGACCTAAAATTAGTTTAATACTGATAGGATTCAAGGAGTCAAGGGTTCAAGTGACCTATATTTTAAAACGCTATGCCTGCCTATGGCGGGCAGGAGCTTTGCACGATGCGCTTAGCATTCTATCTAAGGAGGCGATCCTATGGAAGGATTAAAAACCTTAGCTGGTTTGATTGGGAGAATTCTTCTCGTTCTGATCTTCCTCAGTTCAGGGATGGGTAAGATTGGAAATTTTGAAGGGACAGCTCAGTACATGGCCCAATTTGGGATGCCTTTTGCGACTTTCTTTCTTCTCGGTGCCATCTTCCTTGAGCTGGTAGGAAGTATTAGCGTGATTTTAGGATATTTTACCCGGTTTGGCGCGCTCCTGCTCATCCTCTTTCTGATTCCCACCACGCTTATCTTTCACACCCATTTTGCTGATCCGATGCAGAAGATTCATTTTATGAAGAATATGAGCATGTTGGGAGGGTGTCTCATTCTTCTTTCAGCAGGAGGAGGCCAATTTAGTTTAGATCACCTTTTAAGAGGGAGAAAAAAAGGTTGACGAATTTTAGACAATCGGGGATCTGGTGGAGGGCCTTCCGCTTCCACTATGCCTCAGCCAGCTTCATGCCGGGGATATTGGGTGGAATGATTGCTTGGACTACGGATGGTGAGTTCCATCCAGGATATTTTCTTCTGGTCATGCTTGGCCTGATACTCAATCACCTGGCTTTGAATATGACCGACGACTACTATGATTTTCACCACCTGGTCGATGTCTATGCCGAGGATGGAAGAAATCCCTATACTGGGGGAAGCGGACTCCTTTCTGCGGGTCTCATTCAACCTCATAAGATGCGTCAGGTTTTTATCACTTTCTATATCCTTGCTATTGGAATCGGTGTTTTTCTGGGAATCCTGAGAGGGGGGTTCGTCCTTTTTCTTTTAGCCATTGGTTTTTTCTGTGCCTTTTTTTACACCGCCCCGCCCATTAAATTTGGTTACAGAGGGCTTGGCGAAACTGCGCAACTTCTCTGCTTTGGCCCAGGGATTGGTCTCGGTGCTTACTATGTCCAGGCCCAGAGGGTTTCATGGGAAGCCTTCTGGGGAACGCTTCCTTTTGGGATCATGCTTTTTTCAATGATTACCATCAACGAGATCCCCGATTATCTTGAAGACCGAGGAGCGGGAAAATTGAACTTGGTGGCCCGCTTCGGTAGAGAGAAAGGAGTTTGGTTATTTGTCCTAAGTCTCTACGCTGCTTATGGAGCAATTTTGGCAGGGGTGATATTGAAGAGGATTCCCTTTCTGGGATTGGTTTCTCTTCTGACCCTTCCAATTGCCTGGAAGACGGTTTCCATTTTACGGACTCACTATCAAGAACCCCTCAAGATGGTTTCTGCCAATTTGGGGATGATTTGCATCCATAATTTCACTGCCATCTTACTCATTCTCGTTTACTTTATTGAAGGGTTTCGGTCAGAGAACCTGATCGCAACGTTTCTACCACTCATTGTTTTAATCGTTCTTTATACTCCCATTGCCAGACTGGTTGGCAAGGCACTGTTTTCAAGAAGGTCTGAGGAAATTGGAGGGGCAGTCATTCAGGCATGAAAGGAGGAGGAATCATGACAAAAGAAGAATTTTATCTTTTAGAGTTCACTGGAGCGGAATGACCCCACTGCCACAAGATGGATCCTCTCGTGGAGAGGTTAGAGGATGAAGAGGGGGTAAAGATAGCAAAGCTTGAGGTATGGCATAACGAAGCCAATGCCAAACTCATGAGAGAATATGATAAGGGCTTTTGCGGAGGTGTTCCATTCTTTTTCAATAAAAAGACAGGAAAGTGGATCTGTGGCTCAGCAGACTATGAACGATTGAAGAAGTGGGCCCTCGAGTAAGAACAATTTCAGATTGCAGATTTAGGATTTCAGATTGAAGATTCAAAATTTCAAATTTAGAATACCCAATCTTTTTTCCTTTTCAATCTACAATCTAAAATCTGAAATTTGAAATCGGCAAAGGAGGTACTAATGAGTCTTTTTGAAGATTACTACCCTTTAAAGGGGAAGATGTTTCAAATTCTCAAGCCAGATGGAACGTTTCAGTCCGGTGAGAAATCCCCACTCAGTGACCAGGAGACCTTCACCCTTTATCAGAAAATGGTCTTCATTCGATTGGCTGATCAGAGAGCCCTGATGCTTCAACGGCAGGGAAGATTTGGGACTTATGCACCCATCTGGGGACAGGAGGCGTGTCAGATCGGAAGTGCTTATGCCCTTCAGAAAGGGGATTGGGTCTTTCCGGCATTTAGAGAAATAGCTGCAACCTTGATGATGGGAATTTCTTTGAAAAATTTTTATCTCTACTGGATGGGGAATGAGATGGGAAGCCGAGCACCGGAAGGAATCAATGTCATGCCAGTTTCTGTTCCGGTAGGAAGCCAAACGCTTCATGCCGTTGGAGCGGCCTGGGCAGGTAAAATGAAGGGTGATAAAATTGTCACTTTGGTATTCTTTGGAGACGGGGCTACCTCCGAGGGCGATTTCCATGAAGCAATGAATTTTGCAGGCGTCTTCAAAACCCCAACCATCTTCTTCTGTCAGAACAATCAATTCGCCATCTCCGTCCCAAGATCTCTTCAGACTGCTTCGAAGACGATTGCCCAAAAGGCGATCGCTTATGGATTCGATGGGATTCAGGTGGATGGGAACGACCTCTTTGCCGTCTTCGCTGCAACCAAGGAAGCAGTGGATAAGGCTCGTTCTGGCGGAGGCCCAACATTGATTGAAGGTGTGACTTACCGTTTCGGACCTCACACGACCGCGGATGATCCCACCAAATATCGGACCGAAGAAGAGATGGAGCCCTGGAAGCCATTGGATCCATTGATCCGGTTGAGACTTTATCTTAAAGAGAAAGGGCTATGGAACGAAGAGGTCGAGAATAAACTGACCGAAGAGGCCCAGAAGGAGATTGATCAGGCAGTGAAAGAAGCTGAGGCCATTCCAACACCCGAAGTAGAGGAAATCTTTAATTATGTTTTTGCCGAGATGACGCCGCCATTAAAAGAACAAATGGAGTATCTAAAATCGACGTTGGTATAAGGGCATAGTACAATGAAAACTTATAATCCCCCTCCGTCCCCCTTTATAGAAGGGGGAGTTCATTTTTTCCTCCCTTTGCTAAAGGGAGGGAGGAGGGATTAATAGACAGGAGAGAATTCTGCTATGGCCAAACTGAATATGGTAGAAGCGATCAATTTAGCTCTTCGAGAAGAGATGGAAAGGGACAATCGAATCGTGGTTTTGGGCGAGGATGTTGGAAAAGAGGGAGGTGTCTTCCGTGTCACTGACGGGCTTCAGATGAAATTCGGGAAAGACCGAGTCGTCGATACACCCTTAGCCGAGGCAGGGATCGTTGGTGCGGCCTTTGGTATGGCCGTTTATGGACTTCGGCCGATTGCAGAGATTCAATTTGAGGGATTCCTTTTCCCATGCCTCGATCAAATCAACAATCACATCAGTCGAATTCGAAATCGGTCGAGAGGAAGATTTACCTGCCCTTTAGTCATCCGAGTTCCTTATGGAGGGGGTATCCATGCCCCTGAGCATCATTCGGATAGCCCTGAAGCTATCTTGGCCCACATCCCTGGGATCAAAGTCGTCATCCCTTCTACCCCTTATGAAGCCAAGGGGCTCTTGATCTCATCGATTCGAGATCCAGATCCGGTTATCTTCTTCGAACCCAAACGAATTTATCGGGCCATTCGTGAAGAGGTTCCAGATGGGGACTTTGCCCTTCCCCTTGGAAAGGCAAGGCTGGTTCAAGAAGGTAGAGATGTGACGGTAGTGGCCTGGGGGGCAATGGTAAGAGAGGCATTAAATGCTGCCGAACAGTTGAAAGCAGATAAGATCGATGTGGAGATCATCGATCTTAGAACGATCTCACCCATGGATTCAGAAACTATCGTCACTTCTATTCGAAAGACAGGAAGAGGAGTTATCGTTCACGAAGCGGCGAAGACCTGTGGTCTGGGTGCAGAGATCATTGCCCTCATCAATGAGAAGGCACTTCTCTCTCTTCAAGCACCCATTGAAAGGGTGACAGGATTTGATATTCCCGTCCCCCTTCCAAAAACCGAACATTATTACCTTCCTAATCCCAAACGAATTATTTTAGCCGTGAAGAAGGTGATGATCTTTTTAAACGGAACGATGGAATAATGGAATAGTGGAATGTTGGGTAAAATAAAAATTCTGATATTCTCGATCATGTAAATTAAAAAACCCATTATTCCAATATTCCATCATTCCAGTATTCCAATGAAAGCTCTGTGGAGGTATCTATGCCATACGAATTCAGATTTCCTGATATTGGAGAAGGGTTGACCGAAGGTGAAATTGTCCGCTGGCTGGTTAAGGAGGGGGATGAAATCAAGGAAGGGCAGCCTCTCGTCGAAGTAGAGACAGATAAGGCCCTTGCAGAGATTCCTTCTCCAAGAACCGGAGTGATTTTAAAAATACTGGCTAAGGAGAAAGAAGTCGTCAAAGTCGGTCAGGTGATTGTTGTCTTCGGAGAGAAGGGGGAGACCTTGGCCGCACTACCTCCAAGGCCAAAATCGGTCGGTGTCGTAGGGGAATTGGAAGAGGCGCCTGAAGAGATCCCTGCCGTAGCAGCGAAAGCTGAACCCGTTAGGCCGGTCCTGGTGAGTGACCACGCAATGGCCACACCCGCTGTGAGGGCTCTGGCAAAAGAGTTGGGCGTTGAGATCAATAAAGTGAGGGGCACAGGACCTGAAGGTCGGGTGCTGGAAAGAGATGTCCGCCAGGTGGCAGAAGGTAAAGAGAAACCTGTGGAGGAAGTGAAGAAACCCGTCAAAGTCAAAAAATATGATCTTTATGGATATGTGGAACGTATTCCTCTGAGAGGGGTTCGGCGGTCTATCGCGAAGGCGATGGTCAAATCGAAATTTACTGCACCCCATGTGACCACAATGGATGAGGCCGACGTAACGGAATTGTGGAAGATCCGAGAAAAGGAGAAAAAGGCAGCTGAAAAGAAAGGGATCAAACTGACCATCCTGCCCTTTATCATAAAGGCAGCGATTGCCGGATTGATGGAGCATCCCTATCTCAATGCGACACTGGATGATGAAAACGAAGAGATCATCCTGAAAAAATATTTCAACATCGGCTTTGCCACCGATACCCCTGAAGGGTTAATGGTTCCTGTAATCAAAAATGCGAAGGAAAAATCGATTCTCCAATTGGCAGAAGAATTGACGCAGGTGGCTGAGAAGGCCAGAAACCGGACGATCGATTTGGCTGACTTGAAAGGCGGAACCTTCACCATCACCAACTACGGGGCATTAGGGGGGATTTATGGAACACCGATCATCAACCATCCTGAAGTGGCTATTTTGGGTGTTGGGAAAATCAAAGATATGCCTGTGGTGAAGGATGGAAAGATCGAGATCCGAAAAATTCTCCACTTGGCTCTTTCGTTCGATCACCGGGTGGTCGATGGTGGAGAGGCAGCGAGATTTCTCAATACCATCATCGCTCGTCTCGAAGACCCCGATCTTATTCTCTTGGAGACTTGATAGACTTAACCAGATTTATTAAGGATCAGGGCCCCCCCAACCTACCTCCATTTTAAAAAGTGGAAGTCAGTTAAAGGAAGCGGTTTAGATCTTCCTTCTTAAATTTTGTATCTCTTTTTGAACGTCCTCCCACATATGGCCGTGGAGGGTGAGGGTTAATTTACAAAAAGGACAGGTCAGAACAGCCCCTTCTTTCAACTCCGTCAATAGGTAATCGGTCTTTCGACCACAGACCGGACAAGTAAAAGATAATTTGTTTTTCATCTGAGGCCCATTATAAATCATTTTGATATATTTTACAAAAAAGTAGGGAATAGGCAAAGAGTTCTGCTTCTATGATTCATTGTGTTATAGGGGAATAGAAAAAATTAAATGAACGACAAAGAGGAGTTGAAAAAAATTTTAAAAAAGAGATACTATAAAATGACAATACGCAAAAACAAGATATGCTGACGCAAAAGATATTAACCCGTGATTTCGTCCTCTGTTTTTTGGCGCAATTTACATTCACGTCCGTTTTCCACCTCCTCACTCCGACGCTTCCGATTTATCTTTCGCGATTAGAATCTTCGGAAGTGGAGATTGGCATTCTTATTGGAGTCCTCGGTGTTTCCTCTTTACTCCTCAGACCTTTTATTGGAAGAGCCCTTTTAAGGGCTCTTCCAACAAAAGGTCTAAGGAATAAGGAGGAAACACTGAGGGCTCCAATAAGAATACCAATCTCCACTTCCGAAGATTCTAATCGCGAAAGATAAATCGGAAGCGTCGGAGTGAGGAGATGGAAAACGCACGTGAACATAAATTGTGCCAAAAAACAGAGGATAAATTCACGGGTTAATATCTTTTGCGTCAGCATATTTTCATTTTGCGTATTACAATTTTATAGTATCTTCCTTTTTAAATTGTTTTTCAACTCCCTCTCTGTTGTTCATTGAATTTTCTTCTATTCTCCTATAACACAACGAATCATAGAAACAGAAGTCTTTACCTATTACTTTGTAAAATATATCAGAATGATCTATAATGGTTTTCAAATGAAAACCAAATTACCCTTTACTTGCCCGGTCTGTGGTCGGAAGACCGATTACCTATTGACGGAGTTGAAGGAAGGGGCCGTTCTGACCTGTCCTTTTTGTAAATTAACTCTCACCCTCCACGGCCATATGTGGGAGGACGTTAAAAAAGAGATACAAAATTTAAGAAGGAAGCTCTAAACCTCTTCCTTTAACTGACTTAGTTTTAAAATGGAGGTAGGTTGGGG
>CAVTZZ010000066.1:0-92037 GCA_963739325.1 uncultured delta proteobacterium
TGAAGTGATTTGATGGAGGGACGGGGTTAGAACCGGTTCCACCCCTTCTCCCGGGTTTTTCTGGAAACCCTTCTTAATGTGATCTTAAGGGGTTTGGCTTTCCACCCGAATACATCCACTTCATGATAAAATAATGGGATATGAAAAATGAACCACAGCAGAGCCGAAGTTCTGGTGCTTGGGGCTAAAACAGAGACGATGCGCTGGCATAAACCCGTACTCTCGGAATCTTCCTTTCGTAGGATACTCTCCATTACAGGAGCGTTTGTCCTGCTTCTCCTGCTGGCCATCTTTTTTTCGCTGGTCATTGCGTCCTTCCCTGCCATTCGGAATTTCGGAATCCGGTTTCTTTTCGGTGCCACATGGGACCCGGTAAGGAGTGAATTTGGGGCATTTCCCTTTCTCGTCGGTACTCTTGCCACTTCCTTTCTGGCCCTCGTCATTTCGGTCGTCTTCTCCATACCCATCTCCATCTTTTTGGGTGAGTATTCTGCCCAGGGAGCTACGCCTACCTTCATCAAGAGCATGATTGAACTGCTGGCAGGTGTTCCTTCGGTGATTTACGGATTCTGCGGACTATTCCTCCTTTCTCCTCTAGTAAGATATTTGGAGCTAAAACTGGGTGTGGCCCCCTATGGGGTGGGGATATTCACAGCTTCGCTCGTTCTTTCGATCATGATCATCCCCTATGCGGCCTCGATCGGACGAGAGGTGATCAGCCTCGTTCCTTCCGATCTCAAAGAGGCGGCCCTCTCGCTCGGGGCAACCCGATTTGAGGTCATACGAAAGGTCGTTCTTCCCTATGCCGGTTCCGGAATAGTCGCAGGAATTCTTCTCTCACTCGGAAGGGCTCTGGGAGAGACCATGGCCGTGACAATGGTCATCGGAAACTCGAATTTCATTCCAAAGAGTATATTCAGCCCGGCAAACACCCTGGCCAGTGTCATTGCCAACGAATTCACAGAAGCGACAGGGAGTCTCTACCTTGCAAGTCTGATTGAACTGGGACTTGTGCTCTTTATCGTCACCACCGTCATAAACCTCATAGGTAAGTTGATCATCCGCCGGATGGGTGTGGGAGGATAACGTGAAAGAACCTTCGATCAGAAAAAGAATTCTATGGGATAAGTTGTTTAAAGCTGTTATCGTTCTCCTCACCTTTTGTTCTATCCTTCCCATGTTTTTCATCCTCTTTTTCATTACCAGCAAGGGCATCTCTGTTATCAACTGGAGATTTCTCACCCATCTTCCAAAACCCGTAGGCGAGATGGGCGGTGGAATTTCAAACGCCATCATAGGAACCCTTATGTTGATCGGCATCGCGACGGTTTTTTCCGTTCCCGTTGGGATCTTGGCCGGGACTTTCCTCTCGGAGAACAGGAAGGGAAGGCTCGCATCCCTTACAAGATTGTGTGTCGAAACACTTCAGGGCATTCCTTCCATTGTGATAGGAATCATTGTCTACATCTGGCTGGTTGTCACGATGGGGTCGTTTTCGGCACTCTCAGGAGGAGTGGCTCTCGGTCTGATGATGCTGCCGGTTATTATTACCGCGACAGAGGAGACCTTGAAACTTATTCCGGAGAGCTTAAGAGAAGCATCCTTGGCATTAGGGGTCTCCTACCCCAGGACGATTCTGAAAGTGATCCTCCCGGCAGGCGTAAGCGGTATCATGACAGGGATCCTGTTGAGCATAGCGAGGGTTGCCGGTGAGACAGCGCCCCTTCTCTTTACGGCCTTCGGGAGTCCCTTTATGAACCTCAATGTCATGAAACCCATTAACAGTCTTCCACTCATGATTTTCAACTATGCCACAAGTCCCTATCCCGAATGGCATACGCTCGCCTGGGGAGCTTCTTTTATATTGATCGTTCTTGTCCTGGGTTTAAATCTCTTCACCAAGGTTGTGACAAAAAGATGGAAAGTGCAGTTTTAAAGATTGAGAATTTCAGCGCTTTTTTTGGGGAAAACCAGGTCTTGAAAGAGATTAACCTTTCGATACCCCAAAATAGGATTACAGCCATTATGGGGCCATCCGGTTGTGGGAAGACAACCCTCATTCGCTGCATCAACCGGATGCACGAGTTGATTCCTGATGCCAGGGTCTCCGGTAAGATTTTTCTGGATCATGAAGACATCTATGCCACGGATCCCATCATCGTGCGGAGGCAAATCGGGATGGTTTTCCAAAAACCCAATCCATTTCCCACGATGAGTATCTACGACAACGTGATTGCCGGTTATAATTTGAATGGGGTCAAGTTGACCAAAGAAGAGAAGGAAAAAATTGTTGAGGAGTCACTGAAAAGGGCCGCTTTGTGGGATGAGGTCAAGGGGTCTCTTCATAGAAGGGGGACGTTCCTATCCGGCGGACAACAGCAGAGACTCTGCATTGCTCGTGCTTTAGCCATGGGACCTGAAATCGTTCTGCTCGATGAGCCTACATCAGCCCTGGATCCAAAATCAGCCTCCCATATTGAGGAGTTGATTGTCCAGCTGAAAGAAACGGTTACGATTATTCTCGTCACTCACAACACTGGTCAGGCCGCCCGGGTTTCGGACTATACTGCGTTTCTATACCTGGGGGAGCTCATCGAGTTTGGGCCTAGTGGAAAAATGTTTACTGCCCCAAGGGACAAAAGGACGGAGGAATATTTGACCGGAAAGTTTGGATAAAAACCCGGCGGGCAATAAAGAGAAAAAAGAAATGGAAACCCATTTTCAGAAAGAATTGCAGGAACTGAAGCAAGACTTACTTAAAATGGCTGCTCTCGTGGAAGGAGGGATCAGCGATGCTGTGCAGTCCCTGGTCAAAAGGGATTCGGACCTTGCCAAGAAAACCTTCGAGGGAGAGGACCGAATCAACGGGATGGAAATTGAAATTGAGGATAAGTGCTTGAAACTTCTTGCCCTCAGGCAGCCTATGGCTGCCGATCTTCGATTCATTACCTCCGCGATGAAGATTATTACGGACCTTGAACGAATGGGGGACCAGGCTGTCAATATCGCCGAGCGAGCAATCTCTTTGAATCAAGAACCTCAACTCAAACCCTACATTGATATTCCTAAAATGGCTGAAATCACCCAATCGATGGTCAGAGATGTCTTAGACGCGTTTGTGAACAGAGACTCAACATTTGCCCGTTCGGTTTGCGAAAGGGATGATCTGATGGATAGCCTGAAGGATCAGGTCTTTCGTGAACTCCTCACCTATATGATTTCCGATCCGAAGACCATCACAAGGGCAGTACACCTGATGATTGTGTCCCGTTGTCTCGAACGGATCGCCGACCATGCCACAAATATCGCGGAAGATGTGATCTTTATGATCGATGCCCTTGTGATCAAGCATCATGCGGATACAAAAGAGGACTAAAGATTATTGATGTGTTCTATGTTCAGAATAGAAATTACTTCTGCCATTTTTTAAACAGTCTGCTTAAGTTTCATCACTCATTCTCAATTTCAATAACTTCTTCAGATCGCAGACCATTCTCGTACAAAAAAATCGTTTTTAATTTCAATAGATTATGAAGCGGATGTCTATTTGTATAAATAAGACTCAATGGCATAAGATTTGCTATTTAATCCTAACAATACAAAGCGGTATTGAAACAGACGAGGGCGTCTCAACCTGTGATTGACAGGTAATTGAGTAGACAAAGGCGTCTCCACCTGTCATCGACAGGCCGAAAAGAGACGCCTTTTTTTAACTAATATTTCCCACTCTTACTTAAGTGGGAAATAAAAAAGAAGAAATAAAAAGGAGGATGAGATGGAAAAGAACAAAGATTACGTATTGAAGATGGCGAAGGAGAACGATGTTAAATTTATTCGGCTCTGGTTCACGGACGTCCTTGGTTTTTTAAAAGGGTTTGCCATTACCATTGATGAATTGGAAACCGCTCTCGATGAAGGAATGGGATTCGATGGTTCCTCCATTCAGGGCTATGCTCGCATCGATGAGAGCGACATGATTGCCAAGCCTGATCCAAAGACCTTTCAGATCCTTCCCTGGAGGCCAAAAGAGAATGCCGTTGCCAGTATGTTTGCAGATATTTATGAACCGGACGGGACCCCTTATAAAGGTGACCCACGGTGGGTGCTAAAAAGGGCTCTCAAAAAAGCTGAAGAAAAAGGTTACACTTTCTATGTTGGCCCTGAACTGGAATACTTCTATTTTAAGAGCAGTGACGGGGTCCCACAGATTCTCGACAAGGGAGGATATTTTGATCTCACCCCCCTTGATATGGCCACCGAGCTTCGGCGAGAGACCATCTTGACCCTGGAAGCGATGGGGATTCATGTAGAATACAGCCACCACGAAGTGGCACCCAGCCAGCACGAGATCGATCTTCGTTATACCGACGCCCTGACCATGGCGGACAATGCCATGACCTACCGACTCGTTGTTAAAGAGGTTGCATTGAAACATGGTGTCTATGCGACCTTCATGCCCAAACCCATTTTCGGCCAGAACGGTAGTGGAATGCACACCCACCAATCCCTTTTTAAAGGCGACAAGAATGCCTTCTTCGATCCGAAAGAAGAATTCAATCTCTCCAAGATCGCTAAGTCTTATATGGCAGGAATTTTAAAACATGCAAAGGAGATCACTTCCATCACTTCTCAGTGGGTCAACTCTTACAAAAGACTCGTTCCGGGCTATGAAGCACCGGTCTATATTTCATGGGCTCGCAGGAACCGATCTACCCTCGTCCGGGTCCCGATGTATAAGCCGGGAAAAGAGAAGGCCACACGGATGGAATTTCGATCACCTGACCCGGCCTGCAATCCCTATCTGACATTTGCTGTAATGTTGGCAGCAGGCTTGAAGGGCATTGAACAAGGGTACAAACTCCCTGACCCGATTGAGGAAGATATCTTTGAGATGTCTGAAGAGACAAGGAAGAGGCACGGGATCGAATCCCTCCCGGGAAATTTATTCGAAGCGATTCAACTGACAGAGCAAAGTGAGTTAGTCAGGGAAACATTGGGAGAACACATCTTCCAAAAGTTTATTGAGAACAAGAAAATCGAATGGGATCAGTACCGGACCCATGTCTCCCAATTCGAATTGGATAAATATCTTCCCATCCTATAGTTTTTTCTCCATTCCCCTTGCTGCCGGCTCTTATTAACTCGAAGCCTCCCCTCCCCTAAAGCCTGCCTGCGGGTAGGCAGGGAGGGGAGGAAGGGGATGGAGTATACGTTGAGTTTTTTTCATTCGTGGGTTATGTTTATTTTGTGTCAAATTGAAAAATTGAAATGAGGTTGCTCAGCATCGTGAATGAGAATAAACCTAAATTAAGCTGGAGTAAAGATCTCGAAAAATTTTTACAACGAAATCCCGACCTAAGGATCATAGACGATCCGGAGAAGCTTGAATATTACCGCAATGATCTGAATGTGGATCTCCCCCCCTTGATCCGCGACCTCATGCTCAATAGTTTGCCCGACCTTATTTTCCAGCCGGCTGTTGAGGAACACCTTTTAGAAATCTTTGCATTTGCCCGTGAGCACAAAATCCCATTGACCGTTCGGGGCGCTGGAACCTGGGGATACGGCGGCGCCGTTCCTACTCAGGGAGGGATACTGATCGACCTTGGCTTAATGGACACCATTCAGGTGGATTCCGATGTCCTCCAGGTGACAGTGGGACCAGGTGCCCGTTTCCTCGACATACATCGGGAACTGGAACGGGATGGATTAACTCTTCTCAGTATGACTTCCGGAAAAGGTGGAACTCTTACAGGTTGGATGGCCACCGGAGGCATGGGATTTGGCACTTTCAGCCATGGCCCGGTTAAAAATCAGTTGGTTTCACTCCGGGTGATTACCCCTGAAGGAAAAATTCGAGACCTATCGTCAGAAGATCCTGAAATGGGCTACTTTCTTTCCACCGAAGGGCAGATGGGCATCATCGTAAAAGCCACGCTCAAGGTAGGTCGAAGGCCATCCCAGTGGTATCCATTTCTTATCCGCTACAAAGAACCGGCCGCTGCATATGCCTTCGTGAAGCAGTTAGCCCTTCATCCCTTGATCAAGCCCAATGATCTTATCGTTTACCATTCCGAGTTAACACAGATTCTCAAAGCACAATCGAATGGAGGACTGTCCATTGAGGATGGGAATTTGGTCTTGGTTGTTTTTGAGGATCATGAGAAAGCTCTTCAGTTCAAGGCTTATCTCGATGAACATAGAATTCAAACTGCGGATGGAGAATCGGCAAATTACCTCTGGAAAGAACGGTTCCTTCCCATGTCGATCAAGCACCTGGGACCCTCTCTCCTCGCTACGGAGGTGATTCTTCCTCTGGATCAGGTGGCTTCATACCATCAGACAATCAGTGAGTGGGGAAGGCGCTTAGGTGTAACTTTTTACCCGAGCTCTCATCTCGTAAACCATGGACAAGTACTGTTCTTGGCCATGCTCGCCACGGATTACCGTAGAACGATCTTTTACATTGACCTCCTTCTGATCCCAATGATGGTCAGGCTGGCTGTGCAACATTACCATGGAAAGCCTTATGGCTTGGGAATATGGAACACACCTTTCTTGCGCAATCTCTATCCAAAAAAGGAACTGAAGCAACTGGTTCGTTACAAGAAAAAGGTGGACCCCTCTGGAATCCTCAATCCAGGAAAGTTTTTCGGTGTCTCTGGAAGACTGGGGCCACTCCAGAAAATACTTTTCCATTCAGACATCTTTAACCTCGAACTCTCCTTCACTCAGTGGCTCCTGCTCAAGCTCTTTTCCATACTCCCTGAAAAAACCCTTCGACGCCGCATACCCATCGTACCCCAAGGGCTTGAAGAGATCGCTAACGACATCCTCTCCTGTGCTCAGTGCGGAAGTTGTGTTGCACGATGTCCAGTCTATCGAGCCATTGGCGACGAAACATTCACTGCCAGGGGCAAACTTCTCACTATTAAGAGAGCCCTGGAAACGAAGAAACTCGAATTGTCAAAAGTCTTGCCTCTTTACTTCTGTCTCCACTGTGGTCGCTGCGACGAGGAATGTCAGGTCAACCTTAAGCATCGCCAACTTTTCGAACACCTGGAAAAATATTTCTCTCACTACATTGATTTCCCTATTCAGCAAGTCACACAGTTTATCAAGGAAGTGGAAAATAGTCCTGAGTTCTACCGGTTCCTCGACGTGATCCGAACGGGTTTCGATCAGAAGATCCGAGAACAGCGCCAAACCTTCCCGAGACATCGTGTTGTGATTGACGAAGAGTACTGCCTCCATTGTGGGACATGTGTGGATGCCTGCATGTATAGCGTGCGGAAACGTGATGAGACAGATCCTCGTCGCATCTTGATCGATGATGAAATCCTCTGTCGTGGCTGCGGAGCTTGCCTGGAGCGTTGCCCGCAGATAGCCAATAGACTGCCGGCCACTTCCGTGGAACTTCATCCCGACTACCTACAAATGGATGACCCTTACTGGAATGGCGAGGTCATCACCCATATCGACCTGGAAGCCACCACGGGAAAAATTCCTGTTTCAGGGACAGGTCAGGGAGACCCGCATCGCGGCTCGGGTAATGACGGGATTCGCTTTGGTCACTTTCACATTGTGGGACCTGCTCAGAATCTTTTGTACGAAAGCTCTGCCGATGCCATCGCCGTTCAACTGGGGCAACGCCCCAAGTATCTGTCCTTCAACAAAGAGGAGATCGAGACCCCTGCCCCATGCCTGGTCAGCCTAAAAACCCCTCTCATCCTCGATGTCATGCCAATGGACGGAGGCGAGAATCTATTGGATGCCATGCTTGAGGGAGCCCAAACCATGGGGACACGTCTTACCCTCCGGTTAGACGATATAGAGAAGTACGGATCGAAGATCAAAGATCGAATCCATTCTCTGATTCTTCGGTTGACTGCGGACGATATCAGGAACCTGGGAGCGGGAAAAAAGTGGCCTGAAGCCATTCAGAATCATCCTCCCGATTTGATAGAAATCGAGCTCGACGAAACCGTTCGGTCCCAAATCGATCAATTAAAACGTCTCTTCCCTGAAGGGACTGTTCTAACGGCCGTCATAAAGATTCGGAAGGAGGATGTTGATTCAGAGCTTCGACCCACTCCATTGTTTCAGAAAAAGCTGGAATCTTTATTTCAATCTCCCTTTGATGTCTTGTGCCTCACCTCGGATTACGATTCGGGAAAAGGGTATTACCCTACGACGGATGCCGTGCCTGCGGTTCACCGTTTCCTTGTAGGGAAGAAACTGCGTCACCGTTTTTCCATCCTTGCTGCGGGTGGCATCCGCTCTGCTGCCGACGCGCAAAAAACGATCCAGCGGGGCGCCAATGGAATAAAGATCGATTGGCCGGTTCTGCTGACTGCTGATCCCATGGCCCGGCAAAGATTTTTGAGGGGAGAACGTATCCAGATTCAACATGACACCTCCACATTGGCAAAAAGAATCACTCACCTCATCCGGGTCTGGAATGTTCAGATTATTGAGGTTTTAGGTGCTTCTGGCTTCAAGGAAATCCGAAAGACAGTAGGAGAAGAAAATCGTTTACTTATCTTTGATGATCTGGAGGAGAGGGTTTACGACATATTCAAGAATGAAGACCGCCTGGAACGAAATCGCCAATGCAACATAACACGCATTCAAAGAGAAGGGGACGGAGTTGGATGGCAATATAGTCAATTGAAGGATCTCATTCAGCCCGCTGATCTGCCGCATCGTTTTTACAATTGCGACCTGAAACCTTCGTGCTACCGCATATTTGATCGCGATTACGTCTGGCCAGCCTCCCTCATCGCTTCAGTAGGCCGCATGGCCAGTGGGGACCTGGAAGCCCTTCTGCTTGGCCATACCGAAGAGCGTGGCCATTTAGGAGATGGCTTCGATGATATCAATGTTCGATTCCACCACAATCCGGATACCCTTCCGGAAGAACGGCTGGATGAGGTATCGACTGGGCTCCAGATTTCTTCTAAATTACGTCTTAAAGCACCTTTTATCGGAGCTGGAATGTCCGTTGGATCGATTGGTCCGGGAACCTGGCGTGCTCGAGTACAGGCGACGCGTGCGCTCGGGACCCAGATGGATACTGGAGAGGGAGGATACCCCACCCTTTTTATCCTCGATTCCAATTGGAACCCTTTGGACCTAACCGATCATCAGGTTACCCTTCTAAGCAAATTAATGGATGAAAGAAAACTGATGCCTGTGGAGGAGATCATCCGGCGATTGCACATGGAGATGGAGGAATCTACTGAATATCAGGAACTATTGGATGCTCTGAAAAGATATCCGGTTTCTATGCCTATCCAGTACGTTCCTATTGTCACCCCTGAAGATGAGCCTTATGTTTCTACCCAGCTCAAGACTGGGTTATTCGGGGTCACCAAGGAGACGATCCGCCGCGCTCGACGTGTGGTGATCGCTTACAGCCAGGGAGCGAAACAGGGTGTGGGTGGCCACTTGTTAGGTAGAAAAGTTTTCGGCCTCGTCTCTCGGTTAAGAGGAGTGGGCGAGGGGATCAGCCTCATCTCCCCATTTCCTTTCCATAACTGCTATTCCATTGAAGACGTCAAGGCATTCATCGATGCAGTGCGCATGATCAATCGATCCACCACCATTTGTATCAAGGTCTCACCATCCCCTGACATTGAGTTCATCTGCGCTGGCCTTGCCCGAATCGCCAAGGACAATCAGATGGTTATCGAAATTTGGCTGGACGGACCCCGTGGTGGCACGGGCGCAGCTCCGGACATTATCAAAGGCCAGATGGGAATGCACATGGAGTACGCCATCCCCATTTGCCACGAAAAACTGATGGATGATGGACTGAGAGATTATGTCATTTTTATGGGGAGCGGCGGATTTCGCACATGGGGTGACGTGATCAAAGGGATTTCCATGGGCCTTGACGGAGTGATCCTTGGTACTGCAGACCTGGTTGCCATTGGCTGCATTCGGGACCGAAACTGCGAGTCAGGATGTCGAAGTGGCATCTCTACCATCGATCCCAAGATGCAGTTATTGCGTAACGTGGAATTGAATACGCAACAGATCATTAATTTTCGTGCCATTCTCCAGGCTCAAATCACAAGAGCTTTGGCAGCTCTTGGCATAAAGGACATCCGGGAGCTCCGGGGCCAATATCATTGTATTGAGTGGCCTCTTCTTGAGGGTAGGGTCCAGGAGCGCCGCCGTCGCCGGTCTGAAGTCTCTTTGACTCATTCTTTGAGAAAACAAGTGTCCAGAGAACCTGCCCCTTCAGAATCTGCAATGACTGAAACCTTAACCCAAGAAGCTGTGCGTGTTCCCTCGGATTGCGGAGTCGCTGCGATTGTATCGAACCATTTCATCCCGAGTCATGTGATGGACCTGATTCTGGATCAGATGGCTAACCGCGGTATGGACGGTGTTGGGATCTGGAAGGGAGGATGCTACCCTCTTCGCATGGACCACTATGCCCTTCATGTACTGATTAAGGGCCTCTTGCAGCCCCATATCGAGCAGGAGGTCACAGCTAGAGAACCAGGTTTGGAACCAGAAGAAATCCGACGAAGGGCAAGGCAGAAAATATTAGGTGAACGCCGGCGTATCATGCAAGAAATCCTAAAACAGTATTTCAATGGCCTTCAACTTGATGGCTTCGATGGTGATCTGGAAAAATGCAGGATTCCATACCGCCGCGATCAAAAGGGAGAGGAACAGGATTTCCGATGCTTCGGTGAGAAGGACCCAGGGGATGTCTTCCGATTCTTCGTGCGGGTAGATCAGGAAGAGCTGTATCGCTTTATCGAGAAGGAGTCTGCTGAATGACCCGGTCTGGCCGCCCCGTTTCATGCGCTACCCGAATTTGACTATTGAAAATTACAGAGATCACGTCGAGTTTCTACAGGAGGCTGAGGACGAGTATATTTACCGACTCGCTCGCAAGATCACACGTGAAAACTATGCAGAGGTTCAACAGAAAAAGGCAGCGGTACTGTCTTGTGGTAAGAACTCGGGCTGCTGGAAGAGTGACGGCCGGCACATTCCATGGGAACTCCCTGATGCACCGGTGAATGTCATCCACCGACGGCTCGCCACCGGCTCTGTGGTGGACCAGATGAACGCTCATCCTTTTGCCGAACTGCACACAGCCCTCACCCATAATGGTGAAACAACAAATTATCGCACCATGCTGAACCGGGTCTCACAGTTCAACTTATCACCGCTTGCTCAGACCGACACGGCAGTGGCTTCGCTCAAGCTCCACCTGCTCAGCCAATACCTGCGTTATCCCTTCGATGCCCTTGTCGAATCCTTCTCGCCCACCACAGGTTGGAACCTGACCCAGTTGCCACCTGAAGTCAGAGATCGTTTCCAACGCGTGCAGGAGGTGGAATTGGAAAGTGCCCCGGATGGCCCCTACCAGTATCTCTGCGGCCGCATCGACCCCTATCACCGAGTGATCGAACGGTTGGACATCATCGATCCATCATTGCTCCGTCCCAATGTGGCGATGCTCTATGACGATGGAGAAAATTTCGTGAGCATCATCTGCTCTGAGAAACAGGGAAGCGATGCCGGAATTCAGGAGCTTTATCGTCTCGGATTGATGCGTAGCACCTTTCCCCCTCTGAACTTCACAGTCAAAACGGGCATGGTAAGTAGGGTTTTTTATGACGAGAAAGGAAGGATCACAGGTCACGAAGTGTTGGATAAATTCGGCCAACCCATAAAAATCCCCTGTGGGGAATTTCCTTCCTCTGACGCTACTGTCTTCATCAATACACCAAGGGATAGAGATTGATTTCGGATCGAATCCTTCAATCTTCTTTAAGGAACGATTACCTCTCTGGGGATTTGGTGAATTTGAGAGAGCATTGGAGAAATTGACAGAGAATTTCCCTGTTTTACGAGCGGTCGAGGAACTCACTCAGATATACGACCATCTGCCTGGTTGGGATACTGGAAACAAAGATAGAGGAGCATTAATGCATATCACCCACCAGCATATCCATTCCGTATTGGATCGAATAGATGGTAGAAATGGAATAGCTCGTGTGATCCTTGAAAATGCAGGAAAGCTTGGTCAGCCTAAGGATAAGGATCAGGTGCTGGTAGTCGATGCACGAGGATTTAAACCTGAAGGAATCGATCATCTTCGAGTCCTGAGCTGCTTCTTAGATCATGCCCATCGACATGGGATGGAGAAGATTCATCGTATACAGAGTGGGAGGTCAGCGAGGCATAGGCATGGGAATGGGTTCCGGCTCAACCCTTGATACGACACTGGATGTCTTTGGAAGTCCTGGGGAATACTGTGGGGCGTTCAACATGGGCGTTTTGGTGCGGGTTCATGGCCACGCCCAGAACTTCACCGGAATGGTCATGCATTCCGGGACACTGGAGATCCATGGTGATGTCGGCAAAGTAACAGGATACTCTGCTAAGGGCGGAACGTTTAACATCCTTGGCAACGTGGTAGACCGGGGATGGGTATGCGCCGTGAGCGACCCCCGGGGCCCAGGGTTGGAAGTAAATATCGTGGGTACTGCATACGAACACCTTTGCCAGGCGTTCATGGGGGGATCCGTGATCATGTTAGGACTCTTCCGGGGAAATGATGGAATCCTCCATCGAATGCCCTCTCCATATAGTGGGGCAAAGATCTTGGCCGGCGCCTCTGCTGGCGAAGCTATCTTCTATGATCCCAGCAGGAGATTGGAGGAGGCTCAGTACAAAGGGTGTGTGTTGCGCCCTATCGATGATAAAAAATGGGAAGAGATGATTGACCGCCTGATCAAACTGGAGAAAATTTTTGCTCTGGGCCTCTCTCGTGAGAATAGTCACCTCACTCTTCATATCGACGGACATCTACAAACCATCACACCTGAAGATTTTCGGTGGATTCTCCCAACGGGTGAATTAGAAGGCTACCACTAGAAGAAAGAACGCGTGGTGCCTGCCTACCGCAGGCAGGCATAAAGCATAGCGCATAGCGAAGTTACTGGAATAATTTTACTTGAAATCTCCCTAGAGACTTGATAGGATGTAAAAAAAAGGGGGAGGTGGTGAACCATGGCAGTGAGAATTATTATTGATCGGAAAGTGAAGAAAGGAAGGGAATCCGATTTTTCAAAACTGCTCAGGGAATTGAGATTGAAAGCCGTTCCATCAAAAGGTTATATCTCAGGCGAAACGCTTCGGGCGTTGGATGATCCCAATAACTATATTGTGATCACCACATGGCAGAAAATCAATGACTGGAAAAATTGGGAAAAGAGCCCTGAGAGGAAAAAGATTCAGAACAAGATCGAAAAACTGATGGCAAGGCCCACAAAGGCGAAGATCTATTTACATGCCTAACTCTTAATGAATAGGTGAATGTAAATGTCGCTCGTCCAAGCCGCCTCTGCCCAGGGCAGGGGAGGTGAGGGAATTTTCTTGACAAATAAAAATAGTCATAGTAAAATTATCTTAATAATCTAAGAAAATATTTTATGCTCAAACAAACAAAACTAAATCGAGGACCCTCGATCCTGGTAAATTGGGATCGGGGGTCTTTTTTTATGGGGATAGGATGAAAAACGCTCAGAAAGCCATATTAGCCTTAGAGGATGGGACGGTATTTGAGGGAAGGTCTTTTGGGTTTCTGGGAGAAAAGACCGGAGAATTGGTTTTTAACACCAGCATGACAGGCTATCAGGAGATTTTAACCGACCCTTCCTACAAAGGTCAGATCGTCATCATGACCTACCCACTCATTGGCAATTATGGAGTGAATGAGGAAGATATCGAATCTCAAGGGCCGAAGGTGGAAGGATTTATCGTCAAAGAGCATAGTCCCTTCTTCTCCAATTGGCGGGGTGATAAACGTTTATCTGACTATTTGATCGAACACAACATTATGGGTGTAGAGGGAATGGATACACGGGCTCTCACAAAGCATATCCGTTCTGTGGGTGCGATGAAAGCTATTCTTTCCACGGAAGACCTTAACCGGAATCGTCTGGTTGAAAAAGCCAAGACCTCCCCAGGTCTGATTGGCAGAGACCTCGTCAAAGAAGTGACATGCGAAAAAACGTATCCATGGAAGATTGGAAATGATCCCCAATTTTCCAATTCTCATCCTCGATCCCTACCCTCCCATTTTCGACCCAAGGTGGCGGTTATGGATTACGGTGTTAAATACAATATCCTCCGGTCCCTCCAGGACTGGAACTGTGAGGTGATGGTTCTTCCTGCCTCTTCTTCTTTAGAATCCATCCTCTCCTACCAACCGGATGGAATCCTTTTATCCAACGGGCCGGGAGACCCCGAAGGAGTCCCCTATGCCATTGAGACCGTTCGCCAACTGATTGGGAAAAAACCGATTTTTGGAATCTGTTTGGGACACCAGCTCTTAGGATTAGCCCTGGGAGGAAAGACCTTTAAGTTGAAATTCGGCCATCGAGGAGCCAATCAACCCGTCAAAGATCTTAAAACCGGAAGGGTGATGATCACTTCTCAGAACCATGGATTCTGTGTAGACCCCGATTCCTTGAATCCAGATGAGATCGAATTGACCCAAATCAATCTCAATGACCATACCTCGGAAGGGATGAGGCACAAGAGGCTGCCGATCTTTTCAGTACAGTATCATCCCGAGGCTTCACCAGGCCCCACGACACACAAAACCTTTTCGATGAATTTATAAAGATGATGGAGCTACATTCAAATGCCTAAGAGGACCGACATTAAAAGAATTCTGATCATCGGCTCAGGGCCCATTGTGATCAGTCAAGCCTGCGAATTTGACTACTCCGGGACTCAGGCCTGCAAGGCTTTGAAAGAGGAAGGGTTTGAGGTGGTATTGGTCAATTCCAACCCGGCAACGATCATGACCGATCCAGAGATGGCTGATCGCACCTATATCGAACCGATCACCCCGGAAATCTTAGAAAAGATCATAGAGCGGGAGAGGCCGGATGCCCTTCTCCCCACTCTGGGAGGACAGACTGGTCTCAATGTCTCCGTTGCTCTCCATGAGTCTGGTGTCCTTGCAAAATATGGTGTCAAAATGATTGGGGCTAATTATGAGGCCATTAAGAAAGGAGAGGACCGAAATCTCTTTAAGGAATCGATGAAGAGAATTGGTCTCGATCTTCCAAAAAGCGGTTTGGCCTATTCTCTGAAGGAGGCCCTGGAAGTAGCGAAAGAGATCGGTTTCCCTCTCATCATTCGCCCCAGTTTCACATTGGGTGGAACAGGGAGTGGCGTCGCTTACAATATCGAAGAGTTCGAAAAGTTGGCTGCTCGTGGACTTGAATGGAGCATGATCGGAGAGATTCTGATCGAGGAATCCGTCCTTGGGTGGAAGGAGTTTGAACTGGAGGTGATGAGGGATCTTCATGACAACGTCGTCATTATCTGCTCCATTGAAAATGTCGATCCGATGGGCATCCATACGGGGGATAGCATCACGGTGGCCCCGGCCCAAACCCTGACGGACAAGGAGTATCAAAGGATGAGGGATGCAGCCATTCGTGTCATCCGTGAAATTGGTGTCGAGACAGGGGGGTCTAACATTCAATTTGCGATTTGTCCTGAGGATGGAAGAATGGTCATCATTGAGATGAACCCGAGGGTCTCCCGATCTTCTGCCCTCGCCTCCAAAGCCACAGGATTCCCCATTGCTAAGATTGCTGCCAAGTTGGCCGTCGGATACGCCCTGGATGAAATACCCAATGACATCACGAAAAAAACGCCTGCTTCATTTGAACCCACGATCGACTATTGTGTGGTGAAGATTCCAAGATTTACCTTTGAAAAATTCCCAGGAGCAGATCCCACCCTAACCACCTCAATGAAGTCAGTCGGCGAGACGATGGCGATCGGCCGAACCTTTAAAGAAGCTCTCCAAAAGGGCCTTCGCTCTTTAGAGATTGGAAGGTGGGGTCTGGGAGCGGACGGCAAAGATAAATTCCCCTCTTCCCCAGAAATGCTCAACGATGCTCTTCGACAGCAAACCCTTGAAGAAATCAGAAAAAAACTCTCGACTCCAAATGCGGAAAGGGTCTTCACGATCCGGCATGCCTTGCTCCTAGGAATGACAATTGAGGAGATCCACGATTTGACAATGATCGATCCTTGGTTCCTCACCAATATTCAGGAGATCGTCGATCTTGAAAAAGAGATACAGTCCTATGGAGTAAAGGTGAAAGACCTTGAACTCTGGAAAGCCCAGATCCCCCATCAACTTCATCTTCCGGATCATCTTTTAAGAAAGGCAAAGGAGTTCGGCTTCTCCGATTTGCAGTTAGGATATCTCATCGGAGTTGATGAAGCGACCATCCGAAACATGATGAAGGAAAAAGGCATTCTCCCCACTTATAAATTGGTGGACACCTGTGGAGCGGAGTTTGAAGCCTATACCCCTTACTACTACTCCACTTACGAAACGGAGAATGAAGCAAACATCTCTTCGAGAAAGAAGGTGATGATCCTGGGAGGAGGACCCAACCGGATCGGCCAAGGGGTTGAATTCGACTATTGCTGCGTCCATGCTTCGTTCGCTCTGAAAGAGTTGGGCTATGAAACGATCATGGTCAACTCTAACCCGGAAACCGTTTCAACAGATTATGACACCTCGGATAAACTCTATTTTGAACCCCTCACCCTCGAGGATGTCCTCCATATCATTGATATCGAAAAACCCGATGGTGTCATTGTTCAATTCGGAGGCCAGACCCCTCTCAATCTGGCTGTCCCCTTAGAGAGGATGGGGGCGAAGATCATTGGAACGACTCCTGAAAATATCGACCGGGCTGAGGATCGGAAACGTTTCCAGACTCTTTTAAAAAAGCTGGGTCTCATCCAGCCCCTCAACGGTACGGCCAGATCGATAGAAGAGGCCAAGAGGATTGCTGATGAGATTGCTTATCCTGTCATTGTGAGGCCCTCCTATGTGTTAGGGGGAAGGGCCATGGAAATTGTTTATGATGAGCCATCCTTAGAAAGTTTCGTTCGTCGTGCAGTGGAGGCCTCCTCCGAACATCCCATCCTTATCGATAAATTTTTGGAAGATGCGATTGAGATCGATGTCGATGCCGTTTCGGATGGGGAGTCCTGTATCATCGCCGGTATTATGGAACATATCGAGCAGGCTGGAATCCATTCCGGAGACAGCGCCTGCGTCACACCTCCTTTTTCTTTGAGCGACGAACTGATCGAGGAGCTCAAACAGAACACCTATGCCTTGGCCAAGGACCTTCAGGTCGTGGGTCTGATGAATATCCAATATGCCATCAAGAATGACATCGTCTATATTCTTGAAGTCAACCCTCGGGCCTCTCGGACCGTCCCTTTCATTAGCAAGGCAACAGGGATTCCATGGGCAAAGGTCGCGGCAAAAGTGATGGTGGGAAAACGGCTTCATGAACTCGGCATCGATAGAGAAGTGGAAATCCGCCATATGGCTGTCAAAGAATCGGTCTTCCCCTTCAACCGTTTTTACGGGATTGATACCGTGTTAGGTCCGGAGATGAAATCGACGGGAGAAGTGATGGGGATTGACACCGATTTTGGAATGGCCTTTGCCAAATCTCAAATTGGGGCAGGCCTCAATATCCCTTTGAAGGGAAGGGTCTTCATCAGCGTCATGAACAAGGACAAACGATCCATCATCTTTGTTGCAAAAAAATTGATCGATCTGGGGTTCGAGATTGTAGCCACCAAAGGAACGGCCAAGGTTCTGATCAACAATGGGATCCCTGTCGAAACCGTGCTTAAGGTCGGGGAAGGAAGGCCTGATATTGTTGACCGAATTAAAAATGGGGAGATCGCTCTCGTCATCAACACCCCGAGCGGCAAAAAACCCAAAGCGGATGAAGTGGCCATACGGAGTGAATCCGTGGCCCATAACATCCCCTGCATCACCACTCTCTTCGGTGCTGAAGCAGTGGTCAATGGGATCGAATCCTTAAAAAGAGGGATGTCCGTGACTTCCATCCAGGAATACCATCAGAAGATTCAACCCGTGTCAACAACACCTCAGAAAACCTTGACCATCCATCCCAATATATTGTAAAAAAGATGATATTTAAAATCTAAGCAAAGACATTTGAAATTTAGTAAAACTCCACTGGAATTCCTGCGAAAGCAGGAATCCAGGAATCTATATTCTACGATCCGATATTTTATCTGGATTCCCGCCTGCGCGGGAATGACAAGACTTGCTAATCAGTGTTAGAAGGATATTCTCAAATTAGACATCTAAGAATCTAACTTTCTGGATAATAGGGATATGAAAAACTTCTCTTTTTTGGGATTGCTGTTCGTGCTCCTCACTCTCCCCTCTTCCTTAATCGCACAGGAAATCATTGTCCACGAAGCCTGGACCCTCCATATGGAATCCTCAGGGGGTTGGGTTGCAGTAGATAAAGGGTTTTATGGAAAGCTCATCGTAAAGGAGATTCAGGGAGAATTCGGCATCTCTCCGATTCAAAAGGTCATCACCGCTATCAGGATGGGAACGATCGCTTTTGGGATTGACTCTCCGGAAAATATTATACGGGTACGTGAAAAGGAAGGGATCGGTTTTGTTGCCGTGAGCGTCGATTTTCAAAACGGTGCCATGAGGATCATCAGCTGGAACCCGATCAAATCAGCTAAAGATATTAAAGGTGATTTTGGCATTTGGACGGGATATGATGCCAAGGTAAAATGTGCTGTGGGAAAAGGTTGGGAAAAACAGTTCACCCTTCAAAACCAGGGTGAAGATATCAAACCTTGGCTGACTGGAACCTGGCCATTGGCATCGGCAATGACTTATCATGAATTGATTATTGCACAGCGTGAGATGAAAAAGATGGGAAAGACCTTTTACACAATTGACTATAAAGACTTGGGGATCAATTGGATGGATAACATCCTTTTCACCACAGAGGAAGTCATCAAAAAATATCCCGATGTCGTCCAAGCAGTAGTGGCAGGGAGATATAAAGGATTTCAATGGGCATTTGAAAATCCAAGGGAGACCTTTGAAATCTTGAAAAAGGTGAACGATAGTCTCGACTTTGCCCGTGAGGTCGATGCAGTTGCTCCGACGAAGTTGTTGATGACTACACCCGAAACGAAAAAGTTTGGATTGGGTTATATCCATCCAAAGAAATGGGAGAATGTTGCCAGAGATATGTTCAGAGCTGGACTCTTGGAGAGAATGCCCGATACCAAAAAAATCTATACAGAGAAGTTCCTAAGTGGTGTTTTACCTAAATAAATATTTTGGAAGAAAGGGTCAAGAAGAAAGTCTTTGATTTCAACCCTGCCCTTTTTGCGTATTTCAAAGAGATTTGGAAAGAAAAGAAATCTTGATGATCATAATAATTTCCTCTGCTTGGGTCGGCGGAACCGCCAAAATCCGACAAGACCGATAATGGCAAGACCAAGGATGCATGCAGCCATGACAGGCCAAGAGGGAAGGATACTCTTTAATACTTCAGAAGAAGAAAGGAGGCTGACCTCCCTAACCACTTTGCCCTCATTTTGGATGAGAACTTTTGCTACGACCTGTCCTTTTTGAATGGGAGCAACGATAAACTTTGGTAATTGTGGAACAGTAGATACTGAACTCTCCTTTCCCTTGGGTACGGTCACCCTTCCATCCTCTGCGGCGGTGAGGATCACCTGATTTGATTTCCCTCTTTTAACCTTCACAGGACCAAAGGCTGTACCCTTCTTCACCGCCTCTACAGTCGAAAAATTCTTAAAACCGTATTCTAATAATTTTTGGGCTTCCGGAGCCCTCTTATTCATTTTGCCACATCCCATCACGACAGCGATCATCCTCTGGCCATCCCTCTTGGCTGTCGCCAGAAGATGATAACCCGATTCCTCAATATGGCCTGTCTTCAATCCGTCCACTCCAATATTCTTCTGGAGAAGGGTATTCCGATTTCCCTGCCGAATCCTATTATATTCAAATTCAGTGGTGGAATGGAGAACCAATGCTTCTGGATGTTCTTCGATGTAGCGTCGGGCCAAAAGGACCATATCCATGGCTGTGGTATATTGATCATCCGCAGGCATCCCATGGGAATTTTTAAATTGAGACTCTTTTAAGCCCAGAAGAGCGGCCTTCTCGTTCATCTTCGAAGCAAAGACCTCTTCTGATCCCGCCAAATGTTCGGCAATCGCGATACACGCATCATTTCCCGAAGCGATAGCGATTCCCTTCAAGAGATCATCCACCTTGACCCTTTCCCCAACTTTGATGAACATCTTCGAACCTTGAATTCTCCAAGCCTTTTCGCTCACGGTCACCAGGTCATCCATCTTAATCTGTCCCGCACGGAGAGCATCGAAGACTAAATAGAGTGTAAGAACCTTTACGAAGCTTGCGGGTGGAATCCTTAAATGAGAATTCTGCTCGTAAAGGAGCTGGCCTGTCAGTCCGTCCATCAAAACCGCAGATTGAGCATCACATTGGAGGCCGCTCTGGGATGTCTGAACAGACTGGGTGGTCTGTTGAGTTTGAGTCTTCTGAGGTTTTCGAACCTTCAGAGATGTTTTAGTCGTTTTTGAAAATATGTAACTCGGAAAAACAATAAAAAAGATCATCAAAACCAGAGTTGGAATCCAAATGTTTCTAAAAGAACGCATCTTCATTCTCTCCTTCAGAATTTCTTAAAAAACAATATGAGTTTTATTCATAACAAATTCCCTTCTATTTTTCAATACGAACTTGTCATGAAAATCAGATTTAGATCTTTCTGGAAATTCTTAAAGGTAAAGAAAAAGAATAGAATCCTTAGATATTAGCAGGTTGCTGAAAAAGTCAAAGCAGACCCAATATGTCATGCTGAACTGGTTTCAGCATCTCGTAAAATCAATGAGTTAGGAGACCCTGAAATCGATAGACCCTGAAAAAACTTGATTCAGGGCAAGGTTCAGGGTGACAAAGAGGGGCTCTTTCAGCCGTTAGTACATAAACTCTAACACTTCTTCCGCAGGCTTGCGGTCTTTCTGAGGGAACTCATCAGGATAACCCACTGCAACAAGGCACA
Source organism: uncultured delta proteobacterium (assembly GCA_963739325.1). GTDB lineage: Bacteria > Desulfobacterota > BSN033 > BSN033 > UBA1163 > CAVTZZ01. The sequence continues at coordinate 21,015 of CAVTZZ010000066.1, forward strand.
CAAGAGATAGATTTGACGGTACCTTTAATATCTTTTCAATCGCTCTTTTCGCATGAAGCGGTGCGCCAAGCCAAACAGCTCCTAAACCCATGTGATGAAAAACAAGGAGCATCGTTGCTACGGCAGCAGCGGTACTCTGGAGGGCCGTGGGTGCTGACCTTCGGAATCCTAAAATCTCTTTGGCTTCAGGATCAAAGGATTCTCTGGCGACCAATACTTTATCCATCACACTTTGATATCCACTGGTAAATACTCCGATACAAACAGGAGCATTCCTAAAAAAGGAGCCATTCTTTTGATACCGCTGAATATCCTCTTTCCATGACATTGCCTCGGGCCAAGAAGCAATTTTATCAATAACGGATTGGAGTGCATTCGCCATCTCCTCAATCACCCCTTTATTCTTTACAATGATGAAACGCCACCCTTGATAATTACCCCCATTGGGTGCCCAGGTCGCTAATTCAACAGCTTTCTTTAATAACTCATCTGAAACTCCGTCTTTTTTCCATTTCCGTATGGAACGCCTTCCTTTAATTAGTTGTTCTAATGCTTGGATATCCATTTGGCTGATCCTCCTTGAAACTGTTTATTCTTTAGATAGTCATTAGAATCTGCTGGGCGGGAGTTTTTCATATCCCGGGATATGGAGATCGGGAACCACCATCATGGTGGCGGTCCCGTGGGCCACAAGGATTCCTTTTCCATCCTTCACCTGCCCTTCTCCAAGGGCTAAGCTCCTACCCATCTTGATACATCGACCTTGGACCAAGAGTTTACCTTTCTGAGCCGGAGCCAGATAGTTGATCTTCATTTCTACGGTGGTTAAACCCTTTCCCCTTCTCTACTTGAGGAAAAACAGCCCAAAATGCTGCTGCATCTACCACAGAGGCCATGACTCCTCCATGGACCATACCAAAGGGCTGGAGGTGCTTTTCTTCCAGTTGAACCTCCATAAGAGAAATTCCCCATTGAAGATCTTTGATCTCCATGGAAAGGAGCGAGAAATAAGGAGAACGATTTACAATCATCGCTAAGGCTTCCGTATATTCGGGATTGATTCGCAATTCGGACATCAGCTTTCTCCTTTCAAATAACGACCCCATCTTAATGGATATAGATCCCAAGATTCAAGTCCTTTATTCCCCCCCCTTGTTTAGCAATGGTTTTTTTGTTATTTAAAAATTCGACATAAGACTATGTTTTAAAATTGAGAGGAGGGTCTAAGATGACAAAAAAAGTTGTTGATTACAGGGACCATTTAGCAGAAACGATAAAAGCTTTCGGTGAGCATCGTGTGCTCCTTGTTAGCCAAGGGAATAAAGGCCTTCCCAATGCAATGGCCATTGGATGGGGATCCTTAGGAATCATCTGGCGTAGACCCATATTCATTGTTCTGGTACGTCCTTCTCGCTATACATACAAACTTATTGAGGAAACCGGAGAATTTACTGTAAATGTTGTGCCGCCCCAATTGAAGGAGGTGGTGGAATATTGTGGGACAGTGTCAGGCCGAGACCATAACAAATTCAAGGAAAAGCAACTGACCGCCATTCCCTCTAGGAAAGTAAAAACACCCATCATCAAAGAAGGGATGATTCATTTTGAGTGTCAGGTGGTTAATCAAAATGACATGATTCCTTCAGAGCTTGCAAAGTCAATCATACCCCAATTCTACTCCGAGGGTGACTTTCATCGTATCTATTTTGGTGAAATCCTTGCCTGCCAATGCTAATCTTGAAACAGATGGGGGATGGACAGGGGATGAAATTAAGAGGTGATTGAAAATCTACGGGCGTAGCGGTATGAAAGATTAAAATATTTTTGTGCCCTTTGAAGGGCGCCCTTTTTCCCAACTTCAGGGATGTTGGGGTCATCCAGCCGAAAACTCTCCACTTTTCCACGAACATAGGCCCGGTAGCATTTATAAAAATGGAGTACCTTCATTAATTCCTGATCATCCGACTTTTGAATATAGGTTTGAATCAGATGGTCGGACAGATCTTCCCTTCCATGGTAATCGAGATCCATTGCCAGAAAGGCAATATCGGCAGCGATATCGGTATATCGGAACCTCTCATTAAATTCAATGCAATCGAAGATCGAGATCTCATCACCCCAGAAGATATGCTCCAGTCGAAGGTCTCCATGGCAATCTCGAATCCGATCCGCCATCATTCTCTGATGAAATATTTCTTCCTGGGTTCTGAAAAATTCGTTCGTCCTATTCTGAATCTCTAAATAAACATCTTTGGAGATGGTGATCTCAATATATTTCTCTGTTTGTTCAAAGTTCTCATCGGTATCCTGTTTGATCCGCTCGGGTCTCGCAAAACTTTTGATGAAATCACTGGTCTTTGCTATAGAGTAAAAATGGGCCAGTTTTTCTGAGACTGCCTCGATCATCTTTGGAGTCACTTGGCCTTTTTCAAGCAATTTATCCATCAGAAGCTCTTCGGGTATCTGTTTCATCTTAACCGCATACTCCACCACCTCACCTCTGCCATCCAATAAAATCCGTTTGCCATCATGGGTAATCTTAATGACACCCAGATAGATCTCTGGAGAGAGCCGTCGGTTCAAACTCACCTCTTGCTCACAAAAATATTTCCTTTTCTCAAGGGAGGTGAAGTCTAAGAAACCAAAGTCCACGGGCTTCTTTACCTTATAAACATGGTTTCCTGTAAAGAAAAGGAGCGAAATATGAGTTTCAAAAAATCCCACTTTCTTAGGATGATCCGGATAGATTCTTGGATTGAGAAGTGCTTTTTGAAGAGAGGATATCCGGAGTAACTTTCATTCACTAGTCAAATGGTCTCTTGGTCCAATAGTCCGATGGTCAACGATTAGGAACTATAAAACTACTCCACTATTTGACTACAGGACTTATCTTTTTTCAATCTTTCTGATCTTCCAACCAGGAAGGGTATCAACCTCAGTGTCAATGGTCAGATGGATGATCGGAAGGAGTTTAAACCGCTTTTTTAAATCGTCGACATCAACAGGCTGAAACAGGGCTTTATTATTTAGGTAGGCCTCTCTTGTCAAGGCATTCGACTCGTAATTCTCTTTCGTCCTTTTCAAAATCCGCTCAATCGACTTTTCCTCCGAACAGACACACTCGGCAATCACAAAAGATCGATTGGCTTTCATGGCCAATGCGGCTGCCCGAGATCTCAACTCTTGAGTGAAGAAAGTTGCATCTAAGATCAGCCCTCCCTTGCCCGCCTCCAAGGCAATCATCGTCTGTCGAAACATCTCTTCGTAAACCTTTTTGCGATTATTGGGGTCGGAGGCGACCTTATTGTCAAAGACGTCCAGACCCTTCAGAACTTCGAGTCGGATCAGGTCGGATCTAAGAATCTGAAAATCTTTTATCTTGGCAATCTCCTCAGTCACCGGACTCTTCCAACTGCCCGGAAGACCGACAGAGATTAAGCACACAATCCTTCGGAATTTCAGATTCGATAACCTCTAAAAAATCTTTTTCCATTGAGGACCCTTTCTTATACCTGAAATGTCAAAATTGTTTTGTCTATCGAGATGCGGTAATTAAGTCATTAGTCATTAAGTCACTGAATGACTCAATAACTGAATAACTTAATGACTAAAATTGTAATTCTACATTCATTCGACATTTGGAATGAGAATTAATTTTATCACATTTTCAGGGCATCTAAAACAACATCGTGTAAAACTCCATTGGTCACGATGATGCCTTGATTCTTTTCCATCTTGATCCCACATGAAAAGTCCAACGGATGTCCAAAGACGTCCGTGACCTTCCCTCCAGCCTCTTCAGCGATGATCGATCCTGCCGCATGATCCCAAATCTTTTCTTTATAGCCAAGTTCAGAGGGTAAAGGAACCCTTAAATAGATGGTCGCTTCTCCCCTTGCCACAATTCCATACTTTGCCTGACTATCCATTTGGAGAGAGGGTTTCGAAATATTCAATTTTTGGGCAAGACGTTGGTGAAAAAGATGGTCCGCGTGGTCAGGTTCAACGCTTTCCGTGATGGTCGCTTCTGATGGATCCTTAACTTCCGAAACCGATAGAGACCGTTGATCTCCTCCATCGAGATCCATCTGGACTGAACCCTTCCCTCTCAAGGCAAGGAAGAAACAACCTCTCTTCCCTTGGGGACGGCCTTGATCCACATAGAGGTTAGGACAAGCCAAGATGCCCAATGTTGTTACGGAATTTTCGACGAGGGCTAAAGCGACAGCGTACTGATCGCCTCTAAGAAACCCTTTCGTTCCATCGATTGGGTCTAAGGTCCAAAACCGGCCTGGTACAACTTGGGAACCAAAATCAATCCAGGAACATACTGCTTCCGAAGAAGAACCAGGAATAAACTTGTTTACATAGTGTGTGATTTGCTCAAGAATTTTTGAATGAACGGGATTTCTTAATTCTGTTGAGTCTTCCTCTGCCACAATCGTATCTCTTGGGAATGTCTCTTTGATGAATTTGCAGATGATTGCCTGAGATCCATAATCTGCAATGGTCACCGGGCTTCTGTCACTCTTTAGGATCGATTCTCCCCCAGCGAGTTCCCTCCTCACCTTCTCACAGAGGGCCGATGCCATGGTCATGGCCAGGAGAGCAGTCTTCACTTCAGGAGAGTTTGTATCCATGGTAAAACTCATCACGAAAAGAATGATTGAGAGCGAACAAAACGAATTCCGAGTATCCATTTTGTTTCATTCGTTTAATTCGTTATCATTCGAATCATTCTTTTTCTATTTAAAATAAGAAGAGGAGGGGTACATTTACCTCTCCTCTTGTTTTTTTGATGGTGCCGAAGGGGGGATTTGAACCCCCACGGGGATCACCCACCACCCCCTCAAGATGGCGTGTCTACCAATTCCACCACTTCGGCATCAATATAGTTAAACCAAGGCCAAGGTTAAGACTAAGGTTTAGGGAAAAAATAATTAACTCTTCAGCACTTATTCCGTAACAGTTTACACCTTAACCTCAACCTCAACCTTTAACCTTAAACTTACTTTTTTGGCTCAGGTAGAGGTACCTGAGGCTGAGCTGGTATCTCTGAGGGTTCTGCTGGGGCTGATTGGGCTGGTCTCTCTTTTATCACCGAAGAAGCCCGTTTTGTCGAAGAAAAGGTCAGAATAAGGGAGGTGACCATAAAGAGAATCGCAACGAACGTTGTCAATTTACTAAGAAATCCCATTGCTCCAGCACTTCCAAAGATTGTTTGACTTGCTCCCCCAAAAGCTGCCCCCATCTCTGCCCCTTTGCCTGCCTGAAGAAGAACAATCATAATAAGTGCAAAACAAACTAAAACATGAACAACCGTGACGATTACCATAAATCCAATCCTCCTTAATCCCCCCCACCCCCCCTTTAGGAAAGGGGGGAGAAGGGGGGATTTAGATTTCAAATTGTAGATTATAGTTTATCTGGTTTCTTTAGTTTCTTTAGTTTCTTTAGTCTCTTTGGTTAACCAAACAAACCAGAGAAACAAGAGAAACCAAATTAACTAAGAATTTAAAATTATTTATATCACATTTCTTTAAATCTGACAATCTTTGAGAAGGTTTCCGATTTCAGGCTTGCCCCTCCCACCAGTGCTCCATCGATATTCTCTTGGCTCATTAGCCCTTTGATGTTTTCAGGAGTAACGCTTCCGCCATATTGGATCCTGATTCCCTCTGCCATCTCTCGTGAATAGAATCTTTCTAATCTCTTGCGGATGAACCGATGCACTTCTTCAGCCTGCTCAGGAGTCGCTGTCTTCCCTGTTCCAATCGCCCAAACGGGTTCGTAAGCGATAACAATATCTTTCACTTCCTCCTCCCCAATGCCTCTCAAACCACCTTCCACCTGCTTCTCAATCACTGAAAAGGCCTTTCCTTCTTCTCTCTCCTTTAAAATCTCTCCCATACAGAAGATGGGCTTCACTCCTTGGCCCAGTGCTGCCTTTATCCTCCGGTTCACTGTCTCATCGGTCTCTCCAAAAAACTGACGCCTTTCAGAGTGGCCGATGATCACATATTGACAGCCTATCTCTTTAATCATGTGAGGGGATATCTCACCAGTAAAGGCTCCTTTCTCTTCATAGAAGAGGTTCTGAGCAGCAAGGCGAATGAAAGATCTCTTGAGTTCCTGAGAAATGGCGTAAAGGGCTGTGAAGGGAGGAGCCACAGCAACCTCAACTCCTTCGATATTTGAAAGAGAGGTCTTTAATTGTCTGATAAGATCGAGGGCTTCCCCAACCGTCTTATTCATCTTCCAATTCCCTGCAATAAAAGGCAGTCTTTCCATTATTCACTCCTCTTTAGATTCTTACATTCCTCAATCTAAGAATTTATCTCTAACTTTTACTGGATTCCTGCTTCCGCGGGAATGACGAGTCAGCCGAAAGATCGTCATTCCCGTGAAACTTGTTCTCACGAAAGCGGGGAACGGGAATCCAGATTTAAGAATTTCAAATACTTTTGTCTAGACTTTAGGTTCTCCCGATCTCCCCATCACCCAAACTCCCCACTATTCTTTCTAAGGGCTTCGATGCCTGGTAGCTTTTTCCCTTCAAGGAATTCGAGGGATGCTCCTCCCCCAGTAGAAATGTGACTGATCCTTTTAGCCACCCCTGCTTGATTCACTGCTGCTACGGAATCTCCTCCTCCGACTATACTAAAGGCTGAGGAGTCTGCAACAGCCTTTGCAATATCAAAAGTTCCCTGGCTAAAGGGCTCCATCTCGAAGACTCCCATGGGGCCATTCCAAACAATGGTCTTAGCTGACTTGATCTCTTCTGAAAAAACTCTAACGGTCTCCGGACCGATGTCGAGACAGATCCAATCTCGTGGGATCTTCTCATTGTTGACAATCTGCCTCTTCGCCTGGACATCCATTCTCTCTGCAGCAATGTGATCCAATGGAAGAAGGAGCTTTACTTTTCCTTCAGCCTTACCCAAAAGATTGAGTGAGAACCCGAGTTGGCCTTCCTCCACCAGTGATCTTCCTACCTCGAACCCTTTCGCCTTTAAAAAAGTATAAGCCATCCCTCCTCCCACGAGGAGCGTTGTTACCTTATTCAGAAGATTGTCAATCACTCCTATTTTATCAGAGACCTTTGCTCCTCCAAGGATCGCTACATAAGGTTTTTGAGGGTTCACCAGAGCCTTCTCCAAACTCTCAACCTCTTTCATCATCAAAAATCCCGCTGCTACGGTCTTGACATATCGCGTCATTCCCTCGGTGGACGCATGGGCACGATGGGCAGCACCAAAGGCATCGTTGACGTAAATTTCACAGAGAGAGGCCAACGCCATTGAAAAATTTTCATCATTCTTTTCCTCTTCTGGGTGGAACCTCAGATTTTCCAATAGGAGTACTTCTCCTTCTTTCATCCCTTTAATCTGCTTTTGAACCTCATCCCCAATGCAATCGAGTGCCAGAGTCACTTTTCTTCCCAACAGCCGGGACAATCTTTCGGCAACTGGAGCTAAACTATATTTTAGATCCTTCTTACCTTTGGGCCTGCCGAAATGGGATGCGAGCACGACCTTCCCCCCTGCATCCATGGCAAACCGGATGGTGGGGAGCGATTGGATGATACGGGTATCATCAGTGATCTCATTCTTTTCATTCAGAGGAACATTAAAATCGACTCGAATGAATACTCGCTTCCCTTTCAGTTCAATTTGATCTACTGTTTGAATGGCCATCATTCATCCGGTTGTCATGTCATTCTGAGCGACCAACGGGAGCGAAGAATCTTAATGATGAATCAAAGATTCTTCGTCACTCCGCTCCTCAGAAATGACAGTAGGCACTGTCATTTCTCCCCAAAAAGATACAAAAACAATTCCGCCATCCGATTGGAGAAACCCCATTCGTTGTCGTACCAAGAAAGAATTTTTACCATCTTTTTACCAATCACCTTTGTGGAATCCCCATCAACAATGGATGAATGGGGATCTCCGTTAAAGTCGATGGAGACCAGAGGCTCTTCACAAAAACTTAAAATTCCTTTCAATTTACCTTCGGCATAGGATTTTAACACCCGGTTCACCTCTTCTACCGTCGTCTCTTTTTTCAACTCTACGACTAAATCGACCACAGAGACATTAGGTGTGGGAACCCGGATAGCCATCCCGTCCATCTTTCCCTTTAAAGCTGGAATAACAAGAGAGAGAGCTGCAGCAGCCCCTGTGGTCGTCGGGATCATTGACATCCCAGCTGCTCTTGCTCTACGAAGATCCCTGTGTTGAAAATCAAGAATCACTTGATCATTGGTATAGGCATGAATAGTTGTCATCAGACCATATTCCACGCCAAACTCGTCTAACAATATTTTGGCAATGGGAGCAAGGCAATTTGTCGTACAAGATCCCATGGAGACGATATGGTGCTTTGAAGGATTGTAATCCTTTTCATTTACTCCAAGGACTAACGTAACATCAGGATCCTTGGACGGAGCAGATATCACCACTTTCTTTGCCCCAGCTTCTATGTGTTTAATGCTGCCTGCCCGATCTGTAAACCTTCCTGTGCTTTCCAGCACGACATCGACTCTCAACTCCTTCCATGGAAGCTGTCCAGGATCTTTCAGGGCAAAGACCTTGACCTCTTTCCCATCGATCAGGATAGCATCCTTTTTCGCTTCTACCCGTGCTTTAAATTTCCCGTGGACAGAATCATATTTCAAGAGATGGGCTAGTGTCTGCGCATCGCTAAGGTCATTAGCGCCCACAAATTCCAGCCCTTTCTTATTGAAACCCGCTCGAAGGACATTTCGACCAATCCGTCCAAATCCATTAATTCCTACTCTGACTGTCATATGTATTCCCTCCTTATTAAAATATAAAATTTTTTATACCCTTTTTCATCCATGGCGTCAATATGAATATTCATTATCTAATCACCCTCACCCTGCCCTTCTCCCATCAAGAGACTGTGTCGTAATTGGTAGTCGCAACCTTTAGGTTGCGGTCAGTTTCAATAAAATCAATGAGTTGCACGCAGGCTAAAGCCTGCGGCTACCATCAAAATGGGATTACGACACAGTCTCCAAGGGAGAGGGGGAAATGGTATGGCGTCAATATGAAACTCATATCCTAAATGGCTTCGTAAAAAAGGGAAAGGGCTCGAGAAAAACAAGTTTCCTTGCCGATCAGATTGAAAAAATGTTATAAATATCTTTAAAGGAGTAATGTGAAATGCCAATTTATGAGTATCATTGCAATCAATGCAACCAGGAATTTGAAAAATTGGTTTACAATACTTCTGAGAAGATCACCTGCCCCAAATGCAAAGGTAAGAAAATCCAACGGATAATGTCTGCTTTTGCCTTTTCCAGTGGTGGGAAGTTTAAAAGTACTGCCAGCTCTTCCTGCGGGACCTGTTCCTCCAGTAGCTGTTCTACCTGTGGCTCCAAATAAAAACAAGGGGTCAAGGATTCGAGGGTTCACGGGTTCAAGTTTTCTTGGTCTCCTCCATATATCTCCTTTCTAAGTTCTCACTAGAACCCTTGACTCCTTGAATCCTGCATTAGAGGTTTGTGAGGTGTCGTCTCATCTCCATCTCTTCTCTTAGTCTAACATCTTCCTTAAGTCCTCTTAAAGCATCCTCAATCATCTGAACCATACTCTCCTTCTCTTCAGGAAGTTTTCCGTGGAGAGGAAGGAGATTGGAAATATGATCGCTTAAAAATTGAGAGGTCACACGAAGCTCTTCCAAAAGGAGTTTGGTTTCCTTCAATATTATTTCTGCCGAAGGAGATTTGAAATCGCCTCTCATCATCGCCTCATACAATGGAGAGTTGGGCTGAGGAATGAAGGTTCGAACACGGATAAAATGGGGATCGATCTGATTCAATACCTCGGCTGTCCCCCTTGCATGCCGCTCCCATTTCTCTTCACCCCCTATCCCTAATAAAACATATAAAGAATATTCAAAACCAGCTTTCTTCGCCTTTCTTCCAGCTTCAATCATCTCTTCTGGAGTGGCCCCTTTCTCAATCTCTTTCAATAGGTCTCTATCGCCTGTCTCGAGACCCACATGGAGCCTGGTCAGGCCTGATTGATAGATCCTTTCTAAATCCTCGATCGGTTTCTTAAACAATGTTTTTGACCTCGCATAACTGGTTACCCTTTCGATATGGGGAAACGATGAAAATAGGGTGTTTAAAACTTTGATCAACATTTCGGTTTTCACGATAAGACTATTGGAATCACCAATAAACACCGTTCGAATCTTGTCTCCATAGAGGTCCCTTGCCAATTCGATATCGGATTGGACCTCTTCAAGATCCCGAATCTCAAACTTTATCGTTTTATACATCGAGCAGAAGGTACATCGGTTCCATGGACACCCTCTGGTGACCCTTAACAGAAGGCTGGTTGCTTCACTCGGTGGCCTAAAGGGTGGAAAATCATAATCTCTTCTTCTCAGTCCAAATCTTCCGATCGTCATGAGAACCTCAGTGTGAAGTGCCTAAAGTGAGCTAAAGTGACTAAGGTTAAAAATTGGGAAAATATTTATCATTTTAAGTTTTGTTTTACGCATTTTAAACACTTTAGGCACTTTAGGCATTTTAGTTCACTTTAGTCACTTTATCTATAGCACATCGATACGGACACTCCCTTTTTTTCAAAACCATCTTTTAATTCCATCCCAACCATATGAAAATAGTCCTCCTCTAAATATGGATCTAATTTGGCTTTGCGATAGATCGCCTTCACCTTGTTCGGGTAGTTCATTCGGTCGATGAGCACCTCATCGATTAAGCCCTCGAGCATCTTCACTAATTCTTTTGGATCCAAAGGAAGCATGGGACCGATAAACGCATAGGTTCCAATCTTTTCTTTACGAAGGGTCTCTAATGCTTTCACCCGAGCGTGGATGGAGGGGGAATGAGGTTCAAAGATCTTTTTGATATTTTCATCATGAGTCGTAATGGAGAGACCTACCTCAATCTTTTTAAATTGTTTAAATAGATCGATGTCTCTCAGGCAGAGAGGTGAGCGGGTCAATATATTCACCGAAAACTGATCCTCCAAAAGGACATTTAGACACTTTCGGGTTAATTGGTAAGTTTTCTCAAGGGGTTGGTATGGATCGGTGACTGTACTGAGGGCAACGACTCCCTGCCTTGCCCTCTTCAACTGCCTTCTCAAGAGATGGGGAGCGTTCACCTTGACATCAATAAACTCTCCCCAAGGTTCTTTATGACCGGTGAAGCGCTTCATAAAACTGGCATAACAGTATCGACATCCATGCCCACATCCGACATAGGGATTGATACAGTAGTCAAAACCTGTGATGGCTGTTTTGGTTAGGATGGTTTTAGAAAAGATCTCCCTAATTTCCATTTAAAATATTATAACGGAGAGGTAAGAAAATCGAAAGATCTTATTTAGGGGAACTTATTGGATGGGTAGTTCAAACGAACGTGCGTGAGGGTTTTCAGTCTCTTTTAAATGAAAGATCCCACCTGAGTGAGCATAGAGTTTTTGGAAAACTCCGAAGATGTCATTTTCTCCTCCTTTCGTTTCCTGCCAGAGTTCATAGAGGTGATAAGTTGTCATGAAACTTATATTGTGCCGAGTTAAAAAATCGACCATTTCTCCAGAAACGTCTTTCACCTTATCTCTTTCAGAAAGCGGAAGATGGATATGGGTACTTGCAATAATGAGAGTCTTCTCCTTTTCTCTCTTCTCTTTCTCAAATTCTAAAGCCCGATGGAGCTTTGGATGGTTTTTCTCTGTTTCTCTTTCGCTCATCAGAATTTCCACCCCAAAGGACTTCTCCGTATTGGGAATTTTTACAATTCGATCTACCGAATGATAGTTTATCCCTGTGGAGATCTTAAATCCTAAATTCTTGAATATAGAATGAACGGCATCAATTAATAACAATTCGTTTTTGGGCCAAAGGAGCGACTCAATGGTGGAAAAATCCTGATCCTTAATGGTTGCCGATTCTTTATTCATGACCTTGTCAATTTCTTCTTTTAAAAAACTATCCCGTTCAGTCTTTTCATCGACCTTCGCTTTATCAATTCGACTGACAAACAACATTAACAATAGGCAAACCAAAGGGACGAGTAGCTTTGCCCCTTCTGTGAAGTTGATGGCGCTATAGATAGCGAAAACTGCAAGTAAGAGTTGAAATAGAGGTAACATTTTACTTACCTTCCCAAAAATTAAATAAAAACAACCATTTAACCTCTAATTGAATTAAGCAATTTTTATACCAACACCTAAAAATTAAAAAATTAATATTATTTTCAATTAATTAGGCAATTTTCCCTTAATCACGATTTAATATATAATATACACAAATATGTCAGGATTTGTCCAAAAAACGTCATGTTTTGACAGGAGGGGTTTTTATACTGGGAAAAGTTAGAAGGTCGATCTTCTATGAATTTGAATAACTGAGATTATGGAATAAATAGATGCTCCACCATTCGATTTAACATCTTTGCTCCCTTCACCTCTGTCTCAAAGAGAGGCAAAATCGCCCTCACCTTATCCCCAAATATCTTCCAGATCTCTTCCATATGTTCATCTTGCATCTGAATCCGGTTGAGGACGAATTCCACAGTATCTTTTCCGACCTGATCCTTTTGAATGACTCCATTGACCACAACACCCCCTACTGGAATCCCAAATTCATGGAACCAATTGATGAATCGAGTGATGACAGCAATGGGAAGGCTTTCAGGCAAGGTGACAAAAAAGAAGGCTGTGAGGGCATCGTCTGTCAAGAGCTCTTTAACATGAGCCATCCTGTCCTTAAAACCTAATAGGTAATCTAAGAGAGGATCCTTCTTCTCTTTCTTCGAGAAAGAGAGCATTTCCCTCAGGGATTTTGCTTCTTCCCTACTCTTCAGCATCTTCTCTACCCATAGGGAATAGACCTTTGACATCCCCAGGAGGCGCCTGGCGTTCGCAGTAGGAGCCGTATCAAAGACGTAAAATTCATATTCATCCTTGAACATGAGATCCATCATATTTTCAAACATCGCCGACTCTTCAAAAGCAGGGTTCATGGTGGCCGATTCAATAAAATCCTCTGCTTTCGTCGTAATGTCTGCAAATTTGAGAAACCAATTGATCTTTTCACGAATCTCTCGTTTGGATCGTTCGATGGTATCCCGTGTATCGATCTCAAAGGCGTAACACTTCTCTTCGTCACAGACGACCGCTGCTTTTCCAAAGACATCTTTCTCTAAGAGAGTAGAAAGGCTATGAACGGGATTGGTGGAGGCCAACAAGGTCTTCTTTCCTTGTTTGGCAGACCAAAGAGCTGCGGTCCCGGCCATGACCGTTTTCCCCACCCCTCCTTTTCCACCAAAAAAGATATATTTCAGTCGGGGATGATCCTTCAGGAATTTATTCATGTTGATTGTAATCTGGTTCACGGTAATCTCCTACAGGTCATTCGTCATTGGTAATTGTCATTTGCCACGGGTTATGAGTGATGAGTAATCGACTTCAGTCGATTCATCCAAACATGGCTTTGGCCATCTTCTCAATCATTGGCAGCCCGGTCACATCCCGTTCCATCTCAGGCACAGATGCTAAAATCTGTTTACCAAAAGTGGTGTCAATCACCTTCAGGTAATGTTCCTCCATCGTGAGACGATTTTTTAAATATTCGGGAATATTTTGGTCCTTCAATCCAAGAGGCAGAACCCGATTGATGATATATCCGCTTAAAGGAACGTCAAACTTAGCAAAAAGTTCTGCCGCTTTTAGGGTGTCCTTGATAATCATCTCCTCAGCTGTCAGGACGAAAAAGAAGGCTGTCTTCTTTTTATCGGTCAGGATGCTTGAGGATTTGTTGATCCGGTCTTTGATATAGAGAAGTTCATTCAAGATGGCATCTTCATCCAGTTCCTTCTCCCGACGGATCACTGCAGCCACCTGGTCATATTCTCTCATCTGCTCCCGGAGGCCAGTAATTTTACCGATCCACGCATCATAGACGGATGCCATACTCAAATAGTAAAGGGCATGCCCTAAGGGCACCAAATCATAAATATAGTAGTCATAACCGCCCTTGACGACGATATCGACCACTTCATCAAAAATGGCACTCTCCTCCATTGCGGGCTCTGCGGCAGCGGCCTGTATATAACTCTCTATCTCATCGGGAATCTTATCCATACCATACATGTCAAAAATCTTCTGCCGGATCTCCTGCTGGTATTCCTTCACACGACGGTCGGCATCAATCTCCTGTGCATAGAGATTGGGTATGATCTCTGTCGGTCCCTTCCCAAAAATATCCCTTTCAAAGATATCCGTGAGTGAAGCTTGAGGATCAACAGAAAAGACCAAGACTTTTTTGCCTTTTTTTGCCAAATAATAAGCTGTCGCCGCAGAAAAAGTGGTCTTCCCTAAACCTCCTTTTCCACCAAACATGATATACCGTCGATCCGGATACTGATCAAATATATCTGCTAAAGAAATGGAAATCACCTCCCTCTCTTAAGTCAGCTGGGTTATTAAGTGCAACTAGAATCATTAAGTAAGTAAACTAAATAACCTAAATGACTTAATTACCTTAATGACTCTTTTTTTAAGCAAGTGCATCGGTAAGATCTTTCTCTCTCAGCATTCTCCGTTTCCATGTGGAGATTTGGGGGACGACATAAGGCAACAATCTTAAAGAATAGTATGGAGGTAGAATGGGAACACCCAGCATGTCTCCCATCGTAATGAGGATAAAAAGATGTTCCATACTTGCTCTTGTTTTTAAAGCAAAGCGGGCTGAGTCATGAGCAGCCACCCCATAAACAAACTCTTTAATCGCTTGTAAGAATCCCCCTTTCTTTTTTTCTTCTTCTGTCATAAAAAATTTCTCCTTTATCTCTCTTCTCCTCCTCCCCCCTTGTAGGGAACGGTTTAAAACCGTTCCCTACGGGATCTGGGAAAATTTTTATTATGCTTTAGCGGGTGCAGCCTGGGCTCTTATCACTCGATACCGATTAAAAGCCTTAACTCCTTCCACTGCCAAAATGATTGCGGCGATAACGAGGAAAAATCCGATTAACCCCATGAGCGTATTTCCTATCAAAGCCTCTGCTCCCTTCACAGCACCTGTAAAGACTTTGCTAAGCAATCCATAGGATGTATACAGAAGAGCAGCCACGGTCGTAATGAACATAAAGATCATCGGGTAAAAGGCGTAAGCAGTTGGTTTTCCCTCTGACATCAAATAGGCAGTCACCAGCATTAAGGCTAAGGATGCCATCAATTGATTTGCCCCTCCGAAAAGTATCCACAAGTATTGAAACCAACCTGTCAAGACTAAGAGTATCCCGAGAAGGCTGGCGACGATGGTTCCCACATGAGCATTTTTAAAGATGGGGCTGATATCACCCATCAACTCCGAAGTAGCCACCCTCATAAACCGGACGACCAGTTGCAAAATGGTGACGGCCAGGACAATCATCATAACACTTCCATAAGATGCACCTACATTAGCTGGGAGTCCTAATGCCCCTAAGAATTTCGAAACCCCAGCTGAAAAAACAACTCCGGCTCCCTTACCCAATGCTGCCCCATATTCGGTTGGAGAAGCATAAATCGCCCCTGCAATGACCAAAGCGAATACGGCAAGCATCATCTCGACAAACATGACTCCACCCCCCACAGGGCGGGCATCTGTTTCGTACTCCAGTTGCCGAGCTGTTCCTGAACTCGAAACGATGCTGTGCCACCCAGAAATAGCCCCGCAGGCAATAGTAACAAACATGATGGGCCAGATCGGGCCAATTTTGATGGAGAAACTGGTATAAGCGGGAAGGGTAAAATTAGGATGGAGCACAAGTACCCCAATGATCCCAAAGAATAGTCCCAGGAAAACGATGTAAGAACCCACATAGTTAATAGGGAGCGCAAACCTCCAAATGGGCAAAACAGAAGCAAAATAGCAGAATACAAATGCAGCAATTGCCCATAGGAATCGACTATTGGCAAGTGATTCCCCAATAATCTTGTTGGAGGGCGCCATGGTGCCAAGCCATATTCCAATCAACGCAATAACCACTGTGACAACGGTAGTCAGGATGATGTCCTTTTTCCAGCGATAGATCATCTGTCCAGCCAGAACCCCGCCTATTGTCAGGAAAAGCCATGCCATGGGAGCGGCCTTAAGCCCTATGGCCGTACTGACCACCACATTTCCAAAAGCGCCTGCAATGAGGAGCAAATAAAAATAGATAAAGGAGAGAAGAATAATCCTCGCTCTTGGTGAAATCAGTTTGTGGCTCAAGCCACCAAAGGAAGCTCCTTCGTGTCGCATGGCGATCATAGCGCTTGAATAGTCTTGAACCCAACCAATGAAAAATGCTCCGGCCAGTATCCAGATCAACGCAGGGAGCCATCCCCATTGAATAGCAATGATCGGCCCGATGATCGGGGCAGCGCCTGCAATCGATTTGAATTGGTATCCAAATAGAACGTTTTTACTGGTGGGCATGAATTCCACTCCGTCCATATACATCTTGGCTGGGGTGGCCTTCTTGGGGTCAGCCTTCATAATTTTTGTGTCTACATATTTGGCATAGACACGGTAACCGATGAAAGCAACAATCAAACCTATTATAACAACAACGACTGAATTCATGGTTTCACCTCCTTATGGTTATAAAACCATTCATCCAAAAATAAACACCTCACTCCCACCTTTTTTATATGACGCTTTTTCACCTCCTTTAGGATGATTAAATGGCCTCATTATATTCCGATGGTTTATGATGTCAAATCAATTTAAAACATGATTACACCGATTTAGAAGAGGATTACACGGATTTCGTATATCTATGTAACCGTTATTTAATCTGTGTAATCAAATTTTTCTTAGAAATCTCATTCAAAACATCCCAATTGGCACTGGCTGATTTTGATCTTCATCTCATTCAAAATCTTCGTCAACTCCTTCTTCGGTATTCCAAAATCCTCAGCAATTTTAAAACATAATGCGCAGGGAAGTTTTCCTTCTTTTGACTTATTCAAAATGACCTCTTCCAATTTCTTTCGATCCACCATTTACCCTTCTCCTTTCTTTTCTCTTGAAATATGAATCCCATATTCAAATCCGTCGACCAATGCGAGAAAAGAGGCTTTACAAATATTCTCAGAGAATGCTTTCACCCTCCATGCATCATTTCCATTGCTGAATAGAATCTCCACCTCCACACCGGCTGCTGTCCCAGCACCTGGATCGAAGATTCTCGAACTGAAATCGATCAATTTTACTTGATCGATCTCAGGAAAGATCGATTTCAATGATTTCTTTAATACTTTCGCAAGTGCATCAACAGGCCCCACCCCTGTATCTGCTTCATGCATCTCCTTGCCATTCGCTTGGAGCATGACGGTGGCCTCCGGTTGAACGCCATCGTCAATCAGACGGTAATTTCCAATGATCTCAAAATGAGGTTTATAATTGGACATCGATCTTAAAAGGTTTAAAATCTTTGTCGCATCCTTGATTCTCTCTTCAACCAATTTTTTCCTCCTGATGAAAAATCATATTTATTACATTAAGATTTATAAGAATTGTCAAGTGAAATTATGATTTGACGGTTTTTCAAATCTCATGTTATTCTAATAAGGGGTCAAGAGGTCAAGGATTCGAGTGGTCAAGTGAAAAGTCTGAAAAGAAAACTAGAATCCTTGAACACTCGAATCCTCGAACCCTATATTTCATAAGGAGAGAGACAATGAAACTTAGCGGCGTATTGCCACCCGTTACGACACCGTTTCAGAATGGAAAGTTGGCATTAGATAAGCTCAAAAAGAATTTTCAAAAGTGGAATCAAACAGACCTTTCCGGGTATCTTGTTCTCGGCTCAAATGGGGAGGCCGTTTACTTAAATGAGAAGGAAAAAAATAAAGTCCTTGAAGTCTCCAGAGAGTCTATTCCCACATCGAAGATTTTGATGGTAGGAACAGGAATGGAATCGACTCAGGAAACCATTCGATTTACCAATCAGGCAGCCAAGTTGGGGGCTGATTGCGCTCTGGCTATCACCCCCTTTTATTTTAAAGGATCCATGAAACCTCAGATCCTTTATGACCACTTTACAGCCGTTGCAGAATCTTCTCAAATCGGGATTTTGGTTTACAATGTCCCACAATTCACTGGAATCAATTTGGAACCGGAATGGGTGGCTAAGCTTTCCGAACATCCCAATATCATCGGAGTCAAAGATAGTTCAGGGAATATTGGTCAATTGAGTGAGATTGTCCACCTATCTCGAAAAGGGTTCGATGTCTTTGTCGGTGCAGCACCTGTTTTTTTCCCTGCTCTTTGTGTGGGGGCAGGTGGTGGAATTTTAGCTGTGGCCAATGTTGTTCCACAAGAATGTGTCCAGATTCAGAATCTTTTTAAGAGAGGTAAAATAGAGGAGGCGAAGAGAGTTACAAAGTCGATTAACTCCCTTGGCCAATGCCGTGACGGTAAAATATGGTATTGGTGGTTTGAAAATAGCAATGGATCTGGCTGGCTATTTCGGTGGGGATCCAAGACTCCCTCTCAAAAGACCTGGAAGAGATGTGGAAGAAGAATTGAAACGAATGTTGCTTCGCCTAAAAAATATCTAATAAAAAATTCGGACCCGAAAGTCCGGATTTTTTATTAAGGGTTGAGTGATATAATTCTCAGAAAATTTTTGTCAAGCTAAATTTATCCTACCCCATTGCCTCAAGAACGACCTCTGTTATATCTTTCACCTTCAGTTTGATCTTGTGCTTTCTGGCATAACCTGAGATGGTCCGGATGCATTGTTGGCAGGATGTCACCACTTCTTCAACCCCTGTCCTTAGGATTTCGTCAATCTTCCTCTGAGCGATGGCAGCAGAGAGTTCTGGGTCAATCATCTCGAGATCTCCTCCCCCTCCACAACAGACCGATAGCTGACGATTACCTTCCAACTCCACCAAGTTCAGGTTGGGAATCTTTTTTAATATATTTCTCGGAGGATCGTAGACACCACTGTTTCTTCCGAGATCGCAAGGATCATGATAAGTCACCGTCTTAGGAGTCCCATTATTGAAGGTGATCCTATCCTCATTGATTAACCTTTCTATGAATTGTGTCGAATGGAGCAGTTCTGCATCCGTCTTATATTTCTCCTTCCAGGTGTGGTAACAGGAGGGGCAGGCAAAGATGACTGTTTTTGCTCCGATCTCTTTAACTTTCTCCTGATTGTGCTTCACCAGTTTTTGCATCTTCTCTGCCATCCCTGCCTGAATAAGAGGAAACCCGCAGCACCACTCCTCCCCTCCCAAGATCGTAAAATCAACCTTGGTTTTTTCAAGAATTTGGACAAAACTCTGAGGAATCTTATGAGCCATAGGGTAAAAGGCAGCCACACATCCCACGAAGTAGATTACCTGCGCCCTCTCCTTTTGAAACTTGTGATTCGGAACATCCCTCAAACCCTCCATCCACATCGAGCGGTTCTCATTAGGTTCACTTGAAATATTAAAATTCTTCTCGAGGGCCTCGACCACTCGATCCACCACTTTTGGGTATTGCCTTCTATCCACTAAACACTGTCTCCCTGCCAGAACACCTTGGTTGGTCTCAACAGCGGGAAAACAGGTCTGGGTACAAAGTCTGCAGCCCGTGCATCGGAAAATGGTCTCTTCTATTTCAGGAGTCCAATCGATTTTATCCTCGATGATAGCCCTAATCAGGGCATTTTTCCCTCTCGGAGTAGCCCACTCCCTCCCTTTGACCGTATAAACAGGACAGACCGCTAAACAGAACCCACAGCGATTGCATTTAGCGACCTCATCGTATAATAGTGCCTTTAGTTGTTCCTTTATTCATACTCTAACTCCTGTCAATATCTCTCTTAATCCCTCCCCGCCTCCCTTTACAAAAGGGAGGCGATAAATTCCTCCCCCTTTGCTAAAGGGGGATAGAGGGGGATTATTTAAATTCCTCCCACAAATCTTCCTGGATTGAGAATGCCTCCTGGGTCGATCTCTTTTTTCAACCTAGACATGACCTGATAATCGCTACGGGGTTGCCCCCACACATCGACTTTCTTCTTGATCGAAAGGGGAGACGACTCCACCACAAGATTACCTTCATTTTTCACCGCTTCAGATTTTAGTTTTTCGATGAGTTCGATAAGAGATCCAATCTTCGATCGCAAATTCTTCTCTGACAGAATGTAAGAATAGAGGATTCCATTTCCAGAATGGCATAAGAAAGCACAACCTATACCCTTCTCTTGGACTATGTTTTCATAGCTTTTCAGCATCTCGCCCCATTTAGAGATTAAAAAATTTGATTTCAAAGAGATGAGGTTTGGGTAATTTTCTTTCAAATCCTGAGGAAAGTCACGGAGGGCGATCCAAAAGGCATGATGTTTCTCTGCATTCAGAGTCAGTGCCTCAAGGGCTCCATGCTTTTTTCCCATATCGCTAAGCCCAGATAGTTGCCTTTCAATACCTTCGCTGACTCCTTCCAATCCGATGGCAACGAGATAATTTCCATCGGGAGGCATCGCCATAGAGGATTTCATCTCTTGCACTGCCATGGCATTGAGGGTCTCAATGGATGAGCGGAATGAATTGGGAGTTTCTCACCTCGCGAGTGAAACCGTATGCCTCTTCTAATCTCGCAAAGTTGAACAATAAAGTTGCCTCTTTCTCTGGAAGAGGAAGGAGTTTAAATGTCATTTCACAGAGGATACCCAATGTTCCATAAGAACCGATTAAGAGTTTACACATGTCATAGCCGGAAACATTTTTAACTGTCTTCCCACCCGAGATCACAACATCCCCATTTGGAAAAATAGCCTTGGTCCCTATGATCAAATCCCTGGCCGTGCCGTAGAGCAGCCTCTTAGGCCCACTCGAATTGGTCGCCACAATGCCACCCAACGTGGCTTTATCTGTGTAAGAGGGATCTAACGGAAGGAAATATCCCTTTCCCTCTTTAGCTAATCTTTTTTGAACCTCGTTTAATGTAATTCCGCTTTCAGCAGCAAGGGTCAGGTTATCGCAATCGCAATCCGTGATTCGATTGAGTCTGCCTGTTGATAAGATGAGGTCCACCTTTTTGGGAATGCCACCCATTTCTAATTTAGTTCCATTTCCTGTAGGGATGATGGTGACCTGCTCCTGGTGAGCATAGGCAACGATTTTTGAAACTTCATCGATCGTCCCTGGAAAAACGACCACCTTTGGTTTCTTTCCATCTATAGCATGGGCTTTGAGCTTATCTGGATCTTTGATGAGATTGACTTCGCCCACGATCTCTTTCAATTTGCAACCCAGTTTGTCAGTACTCGGCATAAAAAACTCTCCTTCGGCAATCCTTCCCTGCCTCCCCTGCCTACCGGCAGGCAGGCTTTAGCTTAAAGGAGAGGGGAAAAAACTTCCTCCTTTCATAAAGGGGATCATGAGGAGGATTATTGGGCTTTTGCTTCAGGCAAAACTTTCCCCGGATTATAAACATCTTCTGGATCGAAAGCCTTTTTAACCTTTCTCATGGCAGCAATATCCTGAGAATTAAAGACGAAGAACATCTCCTTCATCTTCTCTGTGCCAATCCCATGTTCCCCGCTGATCGTCCCACCTGCATCGGCACACAATTTTAGAATCTCAGAACCGGCCAGATGAACCTTTCTCAATTCCTCCTCATTTCGCTCATCGAACAGAATGAGGGGATGGAGGTTACCATCCCCTGCATGAAAGACATTGGCAATGGCAAGATTATACTTTTTACCCACCTCCATCACTTGGGTTAAAACTTCCGGAAGTTTTGTTCTTGGAACCGTTCCGTCACAGACCAGATAGTTGGGCCGAAGCCTCGAAATGGCGCCGAAAGCTCCCTTTCGACCTGCCCAGAGTTGAGTTCTCTCTGCTTCGGTTTTTGCGGCTTTGACCTCACGGACATTATTCTTCTTGCAGATCTCGATGATCCTTTCCGCCAGCCTTTCCATTCCATCCTTGAGTCCGTCCAACTCAATTAGAAGAACCGCTTCTGCATCCAATGGAAACCCAGCATGGATCGACTCCTCAACAGCTTTTATTGTTAATTTATCTAACATCTCCAGAGTGGCTGGAAGGATGCCATCGGCAATGATAGCAGAGACTGTATTCCCCGCATCTTCCAAGGTGTTATAGATAGCCAACATGGTCTTGACCGCTTCTGGTTTCGGCATGATTCGGAGGATCAATTGAGTGGCAATCCCCAATGTCCCTTCTGAACCCACAAGGACTCCAGTCAAATCATACCCAGGGTGATCTAAGGTTTTCCCACCCACCTGGATGACTTCCCCATTATAGAGGACGACTTCAGCTCCCATAATATGGTTGGTCGTTACTCCATATTTGAGACAGTGAGGCCCTCCCGAATTCTCTCCGAAATTTCCGCCAAAGGTAGAAACCTTTTCACTGGCAGGATCGGGCTGATAGATATATCCATAACGGGCCAACTGGTTCTTCAGAGCAAGGGTGAAGACTCCAGGTTCGACCACTGCCCTCTGATTTTCGAGATCGATCTCAAGAACCTTATTCATCCTTGAAAAGTGAATGACAATTCCTCCCTTCGTGGGAATGGTGCCTCCGCTCAGGTTCGTCCCTGACCCCCTGGCTACAACATGAATATCATTTTCGTGGGCGAATTTTACGATTTTGGAGACCTCTTCAGTAGAGCCTGGAAGAACAACACAATCGGGTTTTCCCCTAAAAAGGGATGCATCATAACCATAAAGCATCAAATCCGTCTCCGATGAAAGGACATTCTCCTTCCCAACAATGTTGATAAGTTCTTCAACCATCTTTTCCCGTTCCATGGAACCTCCTTGACCTAAAGGGTTTAAGTAGTCAAGGGGCTCGAGGGTTCCAGTGTAATATATTAAAAAAACACTTGAACCCGTGAACCCTAGAACCCTTGAATCCTCTTTATCATCCCCCCAATCGATCTCCTATCTTCAAATCGACCGATTGAGCAAATTCCATTGCCCCGACCTTTTCTCCCTTTTCCACCCTGAGTTTGCCGATTTTTATGATACCCTCCATTACGGCAATTTGAACACTATCCTCATCAAAAGAGATGATCTCTCCAGTTGTTTTCTCTATTGGCAAGGATTGCATTTTGGCATCATATAGCCTTACCCTCTTTCCTTTGAAGATAGTATAAGCACCCGGTTGGGGATCACAACCTCTAATAAAATTATAAACGTCTTTGATCGGTTTTTCAAAATCAAGAGCAGCCACTCTATCATCACAAGGAGGCTCGTAGGTTGCTTTGGAATCATCCTGCGGGATTCGAGGGGCTCTCCCTTTTTTTATCAACTCAACGGCTTCCACCATGGCATGCACTCCCATAGGGAAGAGGGTATTAAAATAAAGGGACCCTGTGGTTTCATTCGGACCAATCTCTACCTCTTTTTGAAGCAGGATGGGTCCAGTATCGATACCCTTATCGACCCAAAAAATGGTTAACCCGGTACGTGTATCTCCTATCATAATGGCCCAATTGATGGCACTGGCTCCACGATGCCTTGGTAAAAGAGAAGGGTGGTAGCAGATGGTTCCAAGAGAGGGTATATCGAGCAACCTTCTCGGGATGATATCGGTTACAAAGGCCAGCATCGCAAGATCAGGCCTTAATTTTACATACATATCGTAGACTTCAGGATTCTTCATCCGACTTGTTCCAAAAAAAACAATTCCTGATCTCTCAGCCAACTCCTTCATCGACTCTCCCCTTTTATCAGGGGGAGAGAAGACTCCGACGACATCCTCTCTTCTTTCAATCAAGGCTCCCAGTACTTTTTCTCCAAAGGGACCCTGGCCGACAATGATAAGACGCATGACAAAGGCTCCTCCCCCTCACCCCGCCCCTCTCCCACAAGGGGAGAGGGAGTATCTCTTCCACTTTTTGAAAAGGAGTGGGGTGGGAAATTTGCAGAGAGGCGACTAAAGCCGCCCCTTACCCAGTCAGAATGAACCAATTAATTCCCCTCCCCCTTGATGCCTGCCTGCCGGTAGGCAGGCGGTAGGCAGGGGGGGCAGGGTGGGGGTGAAAATGTGAAATCTTAGGCTTTTTTTCGTTTTGCATCAAACGCGGCTATCTCTTCCATGATGGCAAGGATCGTCCTGGCATTCTCATACACAGGCGTGTCCACCATCTTCCCCTGATAGGAGACAGCTGCTGCACCCTTAGCAATTCCTTCCTCCTCAAAGACCTTTACGACTCCCTTTGCCCATTCCATATCCTCTGGGGCGGGTGTATAGATTCTGTGAGAAGGTTCAATCTGGCTCGGGTGAATGAGCATCCTTCCTTCATAGCCCAGCTGCCGGCCGAAGCGGGTGTTCTTCTCAAAAGCCTCTATATCCTTATAGGCTACGAAGGGGCAATCGATGGCAATACATCCAGCAGCCCTTGCAGCAACAGCTGTATGTGCTCTCGCATAAAATTGTTCCTCCCCCTCAATGGTGAGCTTCACTCTCATATCTTTTGTGTAATCCACGGCCCCAAAAATAAGGGAGTTAACCCGCTTGCTGGCAATAGCCGAAGGATAGGCGTTCATGACCCCTTTAGCTGTTTCGATGAGAAGCTGAATCGTAATGCTGCCCACCTTTAACCCTCTCCTTCTTTCAAGCTCCTCAAGCTTCCAATCGAGACGAATGACATGGTCAGGACCACCGCATTTAGCCAGGCAGACTCCTGAAAGTCCCTCATAAACGATTGCTTCGAGGTCGTCATTGGTCATCAAGGTCTCCCAGTTGTTGACTCGGACATAAATGGTCGATCCCCCGGATCCTGTAAATTTCAGATTCTCCCGAGTCATTTCACGAGCTCTTGGTTTTTCTGCGGGTGGGACAGAATCCTCAAGGTCGAGAGTAATGATATCGGCTGGGATCTCCGGAGCTTTAGCAACCATCTTTTCGTTATTCCCCGGAACATAGAAAACAGATCTCATGACAGTCATCGTTACACCTCCTAATCTTAGTTATTGGGTTATTGGGTTATTGAGTCTTTAAGTCTTGCAACTTTGTCGCATATAACGCTCTAACACGAAAACACTAAAACCCGATAAACACTTCCTATTTACCTTTCAGTAATCGTTTAAGGGTTGGAGCGATTTCATCGGGTCGGTCAACCACATGGACTCCAGCCTCTTTAAGGGATTTGATCTTGTCTTGGGCTGATCCTTTACCTCTCTCGATAATACTGCTGGCATGGGAGAACCGCATGCCTTCTGGTGCCCATGCTCCGGCCACAAAAACGACGAGAGGCTTGGTAAACTTTTTCTTTCTCACTGCCTCTGCTGCTTCCTCTTCATAGGGTCCCCCGATTTCACCAAAGACAGCAACCGCCTTCGTATCCTTATCCTTCTGAAAGAGAGGCAATATGTCCGCAAAAGACATCCCCAGAACCGGCTCTGTTCCGATATGCAAGACCGTACTGACGCCAAGACCCGCTTCTTTGATAGCCCATGGGACGGTGCCAGACTGTCCCCCACTTCTCGAGATCACCCCCACAGGTCCAGGGACAAAAACCATTTTAGCAAACTCAGGTGTACCTCCGAGCCAGCCAGCTGCTGCAATTCCTGGGCTGATAATCCCAATCGAACCTGGCCCTAACAGAAGGGCTTTTTTCTGTTTTGCATAGGCCATCATCTCAAGAATGTCATAAAGAGGAACCCGCTCAACAGGCATCACAATAAATTTGATTCCAGCATCTAAGGCCTCTAGAACAGCATCTTTGAGACCAGGACCTGGAACGAACGTAACGCTACAGCCAATGGGTCCCTGATCCCTGACAGCCTCCTCAACGGTGTTGTATACGGGTATACCGTTCACTTCCTCTCCGCCTCTCCCGGGCGTCACCCCAGCTACCACCTTTGTGCCATAACCTTTCATAAAGGCGGCTCTCGCCGAGCCCTCTCTTCCAGTGATTCCTTGAACCAATACTTTTGTATTTTTCTTTAAAAGGATCGCCATCTTCTCAGCCTCCCAACATCTTTTGGATTGGATTTATATTACCTTTCATCAGACCGAGCAGTTGATAAAAATGTTCTGAAGTTATTGGGTCATTGAGTCATTGGTCATTAAATAACCTAATTACCATTGACCCAATGACTAAAAATACTTTATGAAAGTGAAAATCCACGTTTTTTCAAATAGTCCTCCAACCCAGCGATTGGAGCCTCTATTTTAATCGCTTTATTCCCTCTGAACCAGCATTCATATTCGCAAGCCAGGCATTCTGTGCCCACCCTTTGAGCATATTCCGCATCTCCTCCGAGGGCAGGTTTCCCGTCTTTGATCACCAGGATCCCCCGGTCATAAAGTTTACATCCCGCGGCGCATGCATGGGTTTTGCAATCGACACATTTGCTCTCGTCGATAATAATTTTAATTGTCCTTTCCTTGAATTCCATGGGCTTACTCCTCCTTTACCCCGTACAATATATAAAGCTCCAATCCTTAGCCAGAGATAAACGTTCGTATTTCAGTCAAATTCTTTGGTTAGACCCCACGTTCAGAAATTATTCTACGGGGTTTATTCCTCTCTCCTTCCGATACTCAAGAATTAGGGCCTTCATTCTTTTGGCCAGAAACTCGGTTTGATAGACCCTATCGCTCCCGTAGATCTCAATTCGTCCTGGTAAATCCTTCGTTCCCTCTTTTAGAATTTCCATCGATTCTTTCTCTTTATTGCCACACAGCAAGATGACACATGGAAAACCTGGCCTCTTTGGTAATTCTTCCCTGAGGGCCTTCACAATCCCATGGGCATGGTGCCATTGCTCCTGGTTTGCAACGATGAACCCTCCAAGCATATACCCTTCGATCCCCGGTTGGTTGATGATCACTTTCGCTGCCCGGTAGACCTTTGCAGCAGTAGGATTTCCACTGGTATCCGCATAGTTGGCAATCTTTAGTCCTTGACGATTTAAGGCATCGACTCCCAAAATAGCGCCGCCTCCACCAATACCATGGTAGCCCACGTAGTTAAGTCCTTTGATTTCTTGAACCATCTGCGCGATGTAACATGTGCCTCGGAGGTCTCCCTCTTCGATTTGCCATGCGATCTTATCCAAATCCGTGGGAGGTGTAGGAGCCTCTCGAGCAACATCGATACCTAATTCTGGATGTCGAAATACTGAGGAGTCATCAATAGCTATTCGGCAATCCCCTGCAAAAAGCTTTCCATCTTTGGTTACAACTAAGGGGTTAATCTCGGCTGTCCGACAGTTATACCCCTTAAAGGTCTGGAATAAACCCATAATGGCTTGAGCAATCGATGGCAGGAACTTGGTTGGAACCTTTAATTGGACAGCGAGGTTGAGGGCATCATAGAGACGGAAGCCCCGGATGACATCAACGTTCATTTGAGCAATCTTATCAGAGGGCACGGATTCGATATCCATACCCCCTTGGGTGCTGAACATCACAACTGGAGCCCGGACTTCTCTTGAAGCATCGATGATGATGCCGGCGTAATACTCTTTATCGATGTTTAGTTTCTCTTCAACCAGTACCTTCTCCACTTTAAGGCTCTTAATGACAGATCCCAAGAGATCTTGGGCAACCGTCTCTGCCTCGCTGGGATTATTAGCGAACTTGATGCCTCCAGCTTTCCCACGTCCCCCGGCCCAGATCTGTGCCTTGATGGCAACGGGTTTACCAATCTTCCCTGCAATTTTCCCAACTTCTTGAGGGGTTGTTGCAACCTCTCCCTGTGGAATTGGCACCTTGGCTGTCTTGAGCAACTGTTTCCCTTGATATTCATATAATCGAGCCATAACTCCCTCCTAAAAAATCTAAATGAAACCGTTTATTGGAGAATATAATTTTTTTTATTTTTATAACAAAAGAAACATCTCCTGTCAACAAAATGGGAATGGTATGACAATCCGACCAATAATAATTTTTTTTCTCTTGACAAAGAATTATTATAATTATTAACATATCAAGGATTTAATCCAAGGGTGAATAAATAAAAAGGGTGAGGGTCATATCAATTTCGAATTCAATCAAACTTAATAAAACCTCCTTCAAAAGCAGTTTGTTTGAAAAGATTCCTTGGAAATGAACCCACTCCCCGGGCTAAAGCCCGGGGTTTCAGGCCTCTGGCATACCTGTCATGACCTTCGGCCATGCCAGACATGCCGGAAAAGGCCTCCGCTTCGCTCCGAAAGGATGCCATTCATCCCCAGGCTTGAAAGCCTGGGTTTTTCTGGCATAGCTTATATAATAGGAAACAGGGCAAATGAAAGTGGTGTAGAGTTTCTACGTGATCAAAGCCATTTTAAATTTAAGACATTTCATCCAGCAAGAAGAACAATATCGGGCCCTCTTCAAACATGAAAAGGAATATGGTAGGTGAATAAGATCATAAAACCGAAAGTGCTGGTGACCCGGGAGGTTTTTGATGAGGTACTCGAATACCTCTCTCACTATTTTGAAGTGACCTCAAATCAATCGGACATACCCATGGATGCGGAGACCCTGGCCTCGAAGCTTACCGACAAAAAGGGTGCTATGATAACCCTTACAGATAGAATTGACACACCGCTTTTAACACGCTGTCTGAACCTGAAAGCGGTCTGTAATATCGCAGTGGGTTATAACAACATTGATCTTGCGGCTTGCACAAAAGCCAGGGTCATGGCAACCAATACTCCAGGCGTGCTGGATGATACTACCGGAGATTTTACCTGGGCATTGATACTCGCTACGGCACGCCGTTTAACTGAGGCTGAAGCCTATCTGCGTGCAGGCCAATGGGATGTCTGGAAGCTTAAGCAATTTCTCGGACTCGACGTTCATCACGCGACGCTGGGCATCTTTGGCCTGGGCCGTATTGGTCAGGTTGTGGCGCGGCGCGCCATCGGCTTTGAGATGAAAGTGAACTATCACGATTTGCGGCGAGCTGCTCCGGAGATCGAACAGGCGTGCCGGGCAAGTTTTGTGAACAAGGATGAGCTGCTGGCGCAGTCTGATATTGTAACCCTCCATGTCCCCTACTCCTCTGCCACGCACCACCTCATCGGCAAACAGGAACTGGAGCGGATGAAACCCACAGCCATTCTCATCAATGCCTCCCGTGGTGGTGTGGTGGATGACTCGGCCCTGATCGAGGCCCTTCGTAAAGGAACCATTGCCGGCGCCGGTCTTGATGTCTTCGAAAATGAGCCCAAACTGAATTCGGGTTTTCTTGAACTGAAGAACGTCGTCCTCGCACCCCACATCGCCAGTTCCTCTAAAGCGACCCGTTTAAAGATGGCGATGTTAGCAGCCCAAAACCTGGTCGCTGCGCTTACAGGAAAAAACCCGCCCAATCTTCTCAATCCTTTTTAAGACCTCTGCATAACCGCAATATATCTTCCCTTTTGTTAAAAGCTGAGGTTCCAAAATTAGATTGAGACGGGGTTCATCGGGAGGTTATAATTTAATGGAGATTGGTTTTTCAATGAAATGATTGTTTTCTTTTTCTCTTTTTGTTATTTAAGGTTTGGCAATTGAAAAGAGGATGCTGGGGTATCTTACTATGATTCAAAAATTAATTGAGATCGTTGGGGCAGAGAATTTCACCGATCAGTTGGAGGAGTTGGTTCCTTATAGTTATGACGCTTCGATGAATGTTCATCGGCCTGATGCAGCGGTCTGGCCTGAGTCAACCGAGCAGGTTTCCGAAATCGTCAAATTTGCAAATGAACATAAGACCCCCGTTGTCCCTCGAGGTGCAGGCACCAGTCTCAGCGGAGGCGTCGTCCCCATCAAAGGCGGAATCATCATCGATCTTTCTCGGATGAATCGAATTCTTGAAATCAGCATCGAGAATCGTTATGCCCGTGTTCAGGCCGGTGTGGTCTGCGATGATCTCAACAGAGAGCTGGCAAAACATGGTTTTACTTTTCCTCCAGACCCTGCAAGCAGTACCGTTGCAACAATTGGAGGAAATGTCGCCACCAACGCAGGTGGAATCAAAGGAGCGAAATATGGCACCACCCGGGACTATGTGCTCGGCCTTCAGGTAGTTCTACCCACTGGAGAGGTCATGCATACAGGCTCCTATACGATGAAATGCGTCTCTGGTTATGATCTGGCAAAGCTTTTCATTGGGGCAGAAGGAACCTTGGGAGTGATCACCGAGATCACTTTAAAAATCAATCCTATTCCACAACATGCCATGACCGCTGTGGCCACCTATGCCAAATTGGAGGACGCAGGAAAAGCCATCTTTCAGACCATGACCAGCGGAGTGATACCCAGCGTCATGGAGATCTTGGATAAGGTGACTCTGAAATCCATTAAAGAGAATACCGACATCGATCTCCCCGAGGCAGAGGCAATGATCTTGACGGAAACAGACGGTTACACCTGGGAGGAGGTAGAGGCCCAGATGGAAGTGGTCCTTCGCATTCTCAAGCAGAATAATCCCAGCCTGATCAAGACGGCAAAGGATGAGAAGGAGCGGCTCAATCTCTGGAAGGCCCGTAAGTCCGCTTACGCTACCCTTGCCCGGGCTAGTACCAGTTTTGCATTAGATGATATCACCGTCCCAATTTCTAAAATACCGGAGTTGTTGGTGGGAATCCAGGAGATTTCCCAGAGACATGGCATGGTGGTGGCCACCTACGGTCATGCCGGCGATGGAAACCTCCATCCCCAGATCCTTTACGACGAATACGACCCGGAACAGGTTGAGAAGATGGAAAAGGTGGAGGAGGAGATTTTTTGCTTAGCCATTTCACTCAAGGGAACCCTGTCCGGAGAACACGGTATCGGTCTCTCCAAGGCAAACTATATGACGTTAGAGCACGATCCCGTTGAGATGGCATTGATGAAAAAGATTAAGAGAACGCTGGATCCCAACAATATCATGAATCCAGGGAAAAGAGCATTGGATGATTGAGAACTGGAATATTGGAATACTGGAAGAATGGAATATTGGGTGAGGTGTCATCCTGAGCAAAGCGAAGGATCTCTGAGATTCTTCACGGAGACTGCCCTAAGCGAGATTCTTCAGTCGCGGAGTTTACCCTGAGCATAGACGAAGGGCTCCTTCAGAATGACATTTCTTAACCTTAGCATTAACCTTCTACTTTCCCATCGTTCCAACATTCCACCATTCCATTGTTTTAAGGAGAAATAATGACTAACCCATTACAGCTTGACGAGAAACGCCGGAAAGCAATCACACAGTGTTCGCGATGTGGTTTTTGTCGGGCGGTCTGTCCCGTCTTTGATCTGACCAAAAGACCCATTACTAACGCCCGGGGAAAGATGCTCCTACTTAAGGAGGTGATGGAAGGAAAGCTTCCCGTTACCGAGGCTGTTGCTCAAGCTCTCATGCGTTGCACCACTTGCATGAATTGCACGCTCAACTGTCCTTCAGGCGTGGATCCTCAGGAACTGATTAAGACGATGCGGAAGGATATGGTGGGATTGGGTTATGATAACCTCTTCAAAGCGATGGGTGAGGTAATAGAGAAATACGGAAATATTTATGGAGAAAAAGGGCGGCATGATTGGGGACACAGAAAGGGAAAGGCTTCTTGCGTCCTCTTCTTAGGGTGTGTGGGAACTTACCGTGAAGAAGAGAGCGTGAGTGAGACCATTCATCTCCTGGACATACTGACTGTAGATTTCACCATGATCGATGAGAGCTGCTGCAGTGGTGTGTTGGAGGACGTGGGTTATAAAATCAAGGGTGAATTGGCCCAAAAGAATATTCAAGAGATCAAGAAAACCGGAGCGAAAACATTGATCACCACTTGTCCTTATTGTTATCGAGTCTTTACCGAACATCCTGATTACAAGGATTTGAAGTTAGAGGTCAAGCACATCACTCAGTTTCTCAAAGATTTTGACTTTCAGGTGAAAACCGAGAAGAGAGTGACTTACCACGACCCTTGCGATCTCGGCCGTCATGCCGGAATCTATGAAGAGCCAAGGGAGATCATCCGAAAGATTGCTCCCCATTTTGTGGAGCCGAGACGGACAAGGGAGAATGCCATGTGTTGCGGGGCAGGAGGTGGATTCAGAGGAGCCTATCCAAAAGAATCTGTAAAAATTGCAAGAAATCGCTTAAACCAAATCATCGAGGACACTGGAGCTGAGGTTCTCCTTACAGAATGTCCTTCATGTCTGCACAATTTCAGAAACGCAAAACGTCAAAAGCAGAAGATTGAGATCTATAATATCACTGAATTTCTGGCTCGACTTTACGAGGAAAAGATGACCAATAAGAAGGAGGCAGCTTAAGTTCTCATGAAACTCTCAAATCTATCTCCCAAACAATTAATCGAGATCGATGCCTGCACCCGCTGTGGTGAATGTCTAAAATATTGTCCTGTATATGCCCAAAAGAGTGAGGAGGATATCGATCCCCGTGGAAAGATTCAAGCCTTCAAGTCTTTTATTCGTAGCCAGTATGGAATATGGGCTAAAATTTTTGGGCCTAAGAAATTGGATGAAGAAAAACTGAAAAAGTTCTCAGAGATGGTCTATCGCTGTACACTTTGTGGGGAATGTGGTGTCAGTTGTCCGGTCTCCATCGATGCCAAAAATCTCTGGCTTGCCTTAAGAGAGACCTTAGTAGAGATGGGCTATCATCCAAAGGCCATGGACCAGATGAAGTCCAATGTCCAACAAGTGCACAATATTCTTGGGAATGAAAATGCGGAGAGGGTAAATTGGTTGGAGTCTTTAGGTGAACTTCCAGCTCATGGCTACCAGAAAGAGAAGGCCCAGGTGGCTTTTTTTGTTGGATGTGTGGCATCCTTTTTTCCTATGGTACAGAAGATTCCAAGAGCCCTCATTGAAATCCTTGTCAAAACCCAGGTCGATTTCACACTGCTGGGAGGAGAGGAATGGTGTTGTGGTTTTCCACTTATCGGCGCTGGGATGAAAAAGGAGGCTGAAACTCTGATCGAACATAATCTCGAAAAAATGAAAGAAAAAGGCGTAGAAAAGGTGGTCTTTGCCTGTCCCTCTTGTTATCACACCTGGATGGAGGATTACAAGACGGATATCGGAATCTTCCATTCTACTCAGTTCATCAAGAAACTGATCGACGAAGGAAAAATTCATTTCAAGGAAAAGAAGATGAAAGTAACCTATCACGATCCCTGTGATTTGGGGAGGGCAAGCAGGGTTTATGAAGCTCCACGTGACGTCCTTCGCTCCATCCCAGGAGTGGAACTGGTAGAGATGGGGAATAATAGAGATCAATGCAAGTGTTGTGGCGGAGGAGGGAATCTGGAGATGGTTGATCCAGAGCTTTCAGCAGCCCTCGCACAAGAGAAGATCAAAGAAATTCAAACCACAGGGGCTGAAGCTGTGATTACTTCCTGCCAGCAGTGTGTTCGTACCATTATGACGACATCCCGACGAAAAAAGATTCCAATGACGGCAATGGACATTACAGAGTTTGTGCTTAAGAATATGGCATAGCGTTCTATTATCGATCCTGTGGTATAAATTCAAAGGAGGAGACCATGTACGTATTCGATCTCGGAAAGCTTCCTGACCAGCAATCGATGCTCATCTTCCATACCCTTGCCCGAATGGGGATGGAGGCTCTCGTCATCGTATCGCCAAAAAACCCTCTTGCAAGCATTGGATATTTCCAGGATGCCGAACAAGAAGTCGATCTTCAATATTGTAAGGAATTGGGGATCCCCTTCATGAGAAGAGAGGTTGGAGGAGGGGCGACCTATTTAGACGAGCATCAGATCTTCTATCAACTCATCTGGAGGAAAGATAACCCAAAATTTCCAAAGGCGATCCATGATATTTTCCCATGGTTTTCAGAAGCTCCTGTGGAAACTTACAGAACATTCGGAATTCAGGCAGCATATCGATCCCTCAATGACATCGTCACGAAGGAGGGAAGAAAGATCACCGGAGAGGGCGGAGGAAATATTGGGGAGTGTATGGTCTTCGTTGGAGGCATCCTCCTCGATTTCGATTACAAAACGATGAGCAGAATTCTGAAAGTTCCTGATGAAAAATTCAGGGACAAGGTCTATAAAACCATGGAAGAAAATCTGACAACGATGAAACGAGAATTAGGAGTGATTCCGCCACGGGAAGAAGTGGTAAAAATCCTCAAGGCGAAATTTGAAAAAATGGTGGGAAAGTTGACGCCGGCTTCATTGAACCCAGAAATTCTTGAGAAGATGAAGCAGTTGGAATCATGGATGACCTCGGAAGAATTTCTCTTCAAAAAAACCCCCAAAATTCCAAAAGGAGTAAAAATTAGAGAAGGAGTAGAACTATTCTATGGTCTTCACAAAGCCAGAGGAGGTCTGATTCGAACCGTTGAGGAAATTTCAGCAGGGCGAATCGAAGAAATCACCATTTCAGGGGATTTTACATTTTATCCAAAAGAGCGTCTCGATGGGTTAGAGAAAACATTAGAAAAGATCCCTTTAGAAGAAGATCGGATCATCGAAAGAGTGGAGACTTACTATGAGGAGAAGCAGATCGAATCCCCCGGAGTGGAATCGAAAGATTTTGCGTTAACGATCTTAAGCCCCATCAAAGAATCTAAAATAGGTTAAAACCTCATCATAGACCAATTGAAGAATCCTCGTTAGGCAGCGACTTTTCCCTTACGTCTTCCAGTACCGCTACTCAAGGATTCCCGTTCGAGGACAATTTGTCTTGCGAGTAATATTTTTGCAAGACTTTGATAAGGTACATCTTTTTTATTTGCGAGGGTTTTGAGTTCGCCCAGCAAATCTTCTGGGAGACGAATAGAGATGGATTTGAGTGAGGGCTTCAGATTTGGAAATGAACCCCTTTTGAGTTTTTTTGAATCAAAATAATCCAGAGGGGAATGAGTAGCCCAAAATTCTCGCTCCTCGTCTTCATTTTTAAAATTCGGGATTTTCCTTTTCATTTTCTTCATAAAATTTTCTCTCCTTATTGTTCATGTCCCGTGCGGAGATAACTCTAAGCAGGTTGGCTCTTTTCGTGAATATCACCACAAGGAAACGACCTGAATCTGTCCTGCCAAATGCGGCCCATCGCTTTTCAGTAGCTGAGTGGCCGGGGTCCTCCAGAACAAGCAGTGGTTTGTTGAAGAATACCTGCTCACACTCCCAGTTCTGAACGTTGTGTTTGATGAGGTTTTTATTGGTATTACCCCGGTCCCACTGAAAGCTCACAAAACTTCCAAAAACATCTTTCATGATATGTTATTGTATATGACAGAGATATACATGTCAAGACTTTTCTGCGAAAACGAGAAGGGAATTTTATATGCCTAATGAGCCTGTAAAAACAGTTAAATTACAGAATTTGAGCAGAAGCTACATCGTATTCATGGATCACGTCTCGACCTCAAGATCAGCTGTTTCTCGATGCCTTGACCCATGACATGATAGAGGCCACCAGGAGCGTCAAAGAAAGATAATTAAGGATAAATCTCTTTAAAAAAACATTGTGCTTGTCAACCAGAATCATGTTATATTATGTTAAATTTAAAAGGAAGAGGCGATCGATGATCTCTATTGATGAGACCTTGAGGAAAGGGAGAGGAAAATGGAGTTAAGGAAAAAGGATGAAAAGACTTTAACGACGATTCACACCTATGATCCCCAATGTAAATCTCGATGCGCAGTCATCTGTTATGTGAAAGAAGGCAAGTTGGTGGAAATCCGCAAAGATCCCGATCATCCCAATTCGGCAAACTTATGCCCTAAAGGAATTTTCAGCACCGAGCTGATTTATCATCCAGAAAGATTGAAATACCCTTTAAGAAGAACCCGACCAAAAACTGATTCTGTCCCAGGCTGGGAGAGAATTTCATGGGAAGAGGCCTTAAATACGATGGCTCAGAAATTAAAAGCCATCAAAGAAGAGTTCGGGGCAGAGGCAGTTGTTTTTGGTAAGGGAGCTTCAGGAGGGTCGCCTGGTAATGACTATAAAGATTGGGTGACTCGATTGTCTTTAGCTTACGGGAGTCCGAACGGAGATTTAGGGACAACTCATATTTGCAACTGGCATAAGGATAAGGGCTCGATGTATACGTATGGGGTGGGTATCCCTGCTCCAGAGTTTGAGAAGGCGAATTGCGTTCTTCTCTGGGGACATAATCCGGCAGCCAGCTGGAGAAGGCATCTGGAAGAAGTTAATAAGGCCAGGGAAAGAGGCGCAAAGATCATCATTATTGATCCCCGCCGTAATGAAACCTGGCGGAAAGGGGATTTATGGCTTCCAGTACGTCCAGGCACAGACGGGGCATTAGCTTTAGGTATGCTTCATGTCATGATAAAAGAAGGCCTTTATGATGAAGAGTTCACCGGGAACTGGACCACGGCTCCTTTTCTTATTAGGAAAGATAACGGGAATTATCTTCGTGAAAATGAAATTCATCCCCAGGGTGAGAGCAAGAATTATTTGGTTTGGGATAAAAAAGGAAAAGGGTTGATGAGCTATGATCCCTTGACCAGACTTTATCTTGAGGAAGGGGATCCAGCTTTGGAAGGAAGTTATTTCGCTCAATTAAAGGATGGGAAAAAGATAGAATGCCAGACAGCCTTTCAATTGTTGAAGGAGTTAGTTTCTCAATATCCTCCTGAAAAAGTGGAGGAGATCACTTGGGTTGAGGCAGAGAAGATAAAAGAGGCTACCCGTCTCTTTGCTTACAGAAACCTTCTTGTTACTACACCTATAATGGAATAGAACAACACACCAATACCATGCAGACCAACCGGGCCATTTCAATCTTTTTTAGCCTGAGTGGTAATTTTGATCGACCCGGGGGAAATGTGATCTTTCCCAAAGTAAAAACCAATAAAATCGATGGGAAAGAAGAATTTCGTGTAGGTAAAAAGTCACTGGGCAAAGAAAAACGGCCTTTAGGGCCTTCCAATGTCCAGGCAAGAGATTTTTATGGGGCTATCCTTGAAGGAAAACCCTATCCGGTGAAGGCCCTTATTGCATTTGGTGGAAATGTCCTATCGGCCAATGGGGATACCATAAAAGGGAGAAAGGCTTTAGAACAGTTGGATTTTTTTGTTCAGATCGATCTTTTTGAGACTCCAGTGGGAAAACTTGCTGACATCCTTTTGCCCGCTGTAACTCCATGGGAAGCCTTCTTTCTAAAGCCTTCCTTTGAAGGTACGGCCAAAACCAGTTCTTATCTCCAACTGATGCCCCAAGTCATTCCTCCCCTTTATGAAGCCTGGCCGGATATCAAAATTGTTTTTGAATTAGCAAAGAGGCTGGGTTTAGGGGATAAGTTCTGGGATGGGGATATCGAAAAAGCGTTTAACCATCAACTTGCTCCCAGCGGGATAAAAGTGGAGGATTTGAAAAAAAGTCCGGAAGGAATCTTCGTTCCTCTCCCTGTAAGATATCAGAAATATAAGGATAAGAACGGGGATAAAGGTCTGAAAGGATTTAATACTCCCTCCGGGAGGGTGGAGATCTATTCGGAAACCTTCCTGAAGAATGGATATCAACCTTTACCCGTATATCAGGAGCCTTTAATGAGCCCTTTCAGCCAGCCTGACTTGGCCAAGAAATATCCGTTTATCCTCACCAATTTCAAGTTGTTAGCCTATTGCCATGGACAGCATAGAGGGGTTCCGTCTTTAAGAAAGCTGGTTCCTTATCCTTACGTAGAGATAAATACAAAGAAGGCAGATGAACTTGGGATTAAAGAGGGAGAGTGGGTAGTCATGGAAACTCCCTCTGGAAAGATTAGATTAAAAGCCAAATTAGAAGAGGACATTCATCCTCAAGTGGTCTGTACGCAGCATGGCTGGTGGCAGGGCTGTAAGGCGCTCAATCTCCCGGCATATGACCCCTTTAGTGAAGAAGGTGCCAATGTCAACCTTCTCGTGCCCAACGAATCTGGCTGATCCGATCACAGGGGCTATTCCTCACAAATCTTATATTTGCAACATAAAAAAGGTCTAACAAGTAACCCCTCGGTAACTGGGATCCTACCGATCCAGCAGGCCCTGAACCTGATATGGTACAGGGCAAGCACATTCCGCACTCCACAATTAGGACAGGATCTCCCTCAGGGCTCCCATAAGGCAATGGATATATCGGGTTTTACAGGTCTCTCCCATGAGGCCAACCCTCCATATTTTCCCCTTCAGCCAGCCTAAACCTCCTCCGACTTCGATATTATATTCATCCAGGAGCCTTTTCCGCATTGGGATGTCATCAATCCGATCAGGAAGAACGACTGACGTTAACATGGGCAAACGATATCCTTCCTGCGCAAAAAGTTTGAATCCGAAATCCTCCAGTTCCATCTTTAAGCGATCGCCCAACACCTCATGACGTCGGAATCTATCCTCAAGTCCCTCCTCCATAACAATCTTCAACCCCTCTCTTAAGGCATAGAACATGGATGCAGGAGCGGTATGGTGATAAACCCTTTCTTTTCCCCAATATTTTTCGAGCAAAATTAAATCGAGATAAAAACTCTGAACCTTTGTCTTTCGGGATTGGAGGACATCCATCGCTTTGGGACTCACGGTGATCGGAGAAAGTCCTGGCGGAACGCTAAGACACTTTTGGGAGCTGCCGTAGCAGACATCGACTCCCCACTGGTCAATCTTCGTATCATATCCTCCCAAAGTGGTTACTGCATCTACCACAAAAAGGGTATCTCTTTTTTTGCAGTAAGCCCCGATCTCGTCAAGAGGTTGCCTCACTCCGGTGGAAGTCTCCCCGTGAACGACGCCACAGATCTTGGCCTCCGGATGTTCTTTTAAAGCCTTGATCATCTTTTCTGGCTCGACGATTTTCCCCCATTCCTCCTCGACACGAACGACGTTAGCACCGCAACGGGAAGCAACCTGAGTCATCCTATCCGCAAAAAAGCCACTTACTCCAATGACAACGACATCTCCAGGCTCAACAAAATTGACATACGAAGCCTCCATCCCTGAACTCCCTGTACCGGAAATAGCAAGGGTGACAGGGTTTTTGGTCTGGAAAATGCCTCTTAACATCTCGCTGATCTCGTCCATGCAGGCTAAAAGTTGAGGATCGAGATAACCGATGACCGGGTTGGACATGGCTTGATAAACCCGGTAATGGACATTGCTCGGCCCAGGCCCCATCAGGATCCGGTAACTCGGATGCATATCTCCTCCCACCCATTTTTCCATCATCAAACCTCCTCCAAATCTATTTTCATTCCATCACTGGCAGCGATCACTCTCGTTCCTAACTCTTTTTCTAAATCGTCAGCAATGAGCCACGGCTTTGCTTTGATCATCGTCATCCCAAAATGTGTAAGGATGGTCAATGTGGCTTTGTTTTCCTAACAATCGTTTTCACATCCTCAATGGAGAGATGCTCAATGGGTTCGTCTTTAACAGGCTCTAACCTGACCACATGGATGATCAGGATTTCCCCTCGATATAGGTCTGGAAGTTCGGGGAAAAATTTCGTGTCCGCTATCAGAGAAATCGTTCGGGGCGATGTTTTGAAATTGATGCCATATGTCTCGACACGATGCTGATGTCTCCGGGCTGTAGAGAATCCTATCTCTCCAATCTGGTACTCTGAGTTCTCCTTAAGAATTTCCACTTTCTTAACATAATCCTTCACGTATTTCAAAACAACCGGATCTTCTTCCAGAGCGTCGCCGGGGGCAAACAGGACCCCTCTTTTCTTAAACCCTCCTTCGGTCATGGCCTCGATCATAACATTAACATCGCCGGAATGGTCCAAATGTTTATGTGTAAGGAGAATGCCGTCTAACGTGGAGGGTTCTAATTTAGGTTTGCTACTCAGACATCGAACCAGAGCGCCTGGTCCTGGATCGATATAGAGATTCGTCTTACCGACCGAGAGCCACACGCCGCCAGAGGCTCGGAGTTGTTTGGCTCACTACAAATCGGGCACCTGCGGTGCCTAAAAATTTAATGAAGGACATAGTAAAAAATTAAGGTTAAGGCTGAGGTTAAGGTTGAAGTTTGAGAAACCTCTCCAACCACAATCTAAGAGTTTTTTTCACATTCATTCTCCAGTTCTTCCAACCTCTCATCATCCAATCCAAAATAGTGGCCTACTTCATGGATGACCACTTCTCTAATCTTCTCTTTGATCTCTTCTCCTGTTTTACAAATCGATTCAATGGGGATCTGAAAGAGGGTGATTTTATCTGGAAGGACATTCCCATAATAAAACCCCCTCCGATCTAAAGGGACGCCTTGATAAAGTCCCAATAATTCGGAGGGGGAACGGAGTCCCATTTCCGAAAGGAGATCTCGAGGAGGCTCGATCCTCCACCACCACATCCACATTTTCCATCTTCTCTTTAATAAATTTAGGAAGCTTTTTTAGCGCTGAAACAACCGCCTCCTCAAACTCTCTTCGGGTCAGTTTCATGGCTTATAAATGAAGGGAGGGTTCATCCTTAAAAAAAGAGAGAGGATACAAAATCCTCTCTTAATTAATAAAATTTAGCAAAAGTGATAAAAAAAATCAAGAAAAAATTGGGTCAACATTTAATGAGGAGTTTCCCGTGATGATTTCATCTACGAGAAAGGTACCAGAGGGGTAATAGTTTTTTCAATAATTCAGAGGCTTTTACAGGATTGAATATCCCACAAACGCAAGGTTTTGCCAGTTCGATGGCTCCCTCCTCAACACTCATCCATCCCTTTTTTATCTTAGTTAATATTTTTTTTACAAGATGAGGGGATACCATTCCATGACCGCACATCGTCGTCAGTTCAAGAATCTCCATTTCCGGAAGGATCACCTTATTTCCAAATATACCAAGGGACATATTGATGGTGTGGGGTTGAATATCAAGACCTCGGGCTATTTCCCGAACCTCATCCGTCAATGCAGCAACAACGACGGATAGCCCGGCATCATATTCCTTTATCCTTTTCAATGCATGGATAAAATCTTCTTTGGTAGAAAATACACAGTAAAACCTTCCTTTATCGGTTGTCTTCGATTTGATCTGCTCGTAGGTTTCCCCTCCACATATACTTTTTTTGATCTCATAACCCGCATAATTACATGCATGCTCTTCTCGAACGATCTCTGTGAGATCGACAAGTTTTTTTGCTCCACCTAAATGTTTAAATTCCCTTGTCGGATAGACATAGAGAACCCAGTCATTCTGGAATGAATTTCCTGCTCTGTGAAGTGCGTGAGTCACGGATTAATCCTCCTTCAGTGGCCTTCCAAGACCGGGATTGATCTTAGCATGTGGACGGGGAGGAAAGCCTTCTTTCTTTAAAATGTTAAGGACTGGAATCTGTGTGTCTGGATCCAGCCTTGTAATGATATTAAGGGAAAATATCCCTTTGAATTCCGGGATGATCCTTTTTAGAGCACGTAAGATAATGGGAAGGTTTTTTCTTACCGTCTTCATTTCAAGGATGCCAGAAAGGATTTTTTCATTCTTGTATTCTTCCTTGATCTCTCCTGTTTTAAAATTCTTAATAAAATAGGTCGTGGGATTTTGAGGCTCATATTCAACCACTCCGGTTTTCGCCAGTGCCTTCGTGATCACCTCAATGTCACCAATTCGAATGCCAACCGTTGGCCTTCCCACCTCTATCCCAATCCCCACCTCTCCTTTCTTTATTCTTCCGGTCACATCATTCGTTTTAGATTCTTCTGTACCTCGCCCACCCACTCCAGTTTGTACATGTGTCACGGTTGGATCACTGAATGCCTTCCTGACTGAACGGGGAAAGTCAAAAACAAAAGGGGATTCCTTAATGGCATCAACAGGACATACTTGAGACCTGAGGCATGTTCCGCATTCGTAGCATCGATCTTGATCCACTTCACTTATCTTCTTGGTAAAACGTATCGCCCCGACCGGACAGTAGGGAAGACATTGACGACATCCAACACAAACATCTTTTTTAATGATCATAATAGGGATAGCCTCATATATTTATGTTTTTGTGGTTAGGCAAGTAGCCAATATCTTCGACGCTCTGACTTGGTTAAAGATTCCACAGGGACAGTATTGGGCCAATTTTAAGCCAGCTTCTTCCGGACTGATTTTACCTTGCCTTTACC
The DNA here is from genome assembly GCA_963739325.1 of uncultured delta proteobacterium. Taxonomy (GTDB): domain Bacteria; phylum Desulfobacterota; class BSN033; order BSN033; family UBA1163; genus CAVTZZ01. The sequence continues at coordinate 63,044 of CAVTZZ010000066.1, forward strand.
TGTTCCATCATCTCCTTTACCAGCTCGGAAGGAATCATATGGTGTCCACACATGGTTGTGATCGATAGGATTTCATCCGAGGGAAGAAGTTCCTTTTTTCCCCAAACTCCCAGAGAAAAATTGATGGTGTGAGGAGTCAATCCAGCCTCTTTGACAGGCCTCCAGGGTTTCCTTGAGGAGACCGCTGATAATAACGGAGATTCCCAGTTCTTTCTCTTTGATCATTCGAAGAAACTGAACGACCTGCTCTTTTCTGGTAAAGACCCCCCTTAATCGAGATTTATCACCAATATTATTTTTAATCTCCTCAACCGATAAACATACCTTAGGGCCACTCTTGACATCTCCCCAGTTCTCTGAGCCGACTAACTCTGCTACCGCAATAAACTCTTTTGCCTTTTCTTTAATATTTTTGTCGTTAATTCCTTTCGCCTGATACATTAACCAGACATAATCTCCTCTTAATGATTCGATACTTCCTGAACGGTGTAAAGAATGAGTCATCTTCCTCTCCTTCCAAATTACTCAGAAAATAGCCTTCTCAAATCCCTCCCCGCCTCCCTTTACGAAAGGGAGGAGTAACCTCCCCCTTTAAGAAAGGGGGATAGAGGGGGATTTTGATGGTTCGAGGGTGACGAACCCGTCACATAAAACTAATCTGTAACCAATGGTCTGCCCAAACCTACATTAACTTTTCCTCGGATAGGTTGAGGAATGCCGAGTTGTTTGATGATATCTAAAACAGGAGAATATCCCTTTTCATCTACGCGAGTGGCCAATCCCAAAGAAAACACAGTATCTATTTTCCTTTCTACCTTCTTGAGAGCTCTGAATGACTGAAGGAAGAGTTTTTAGGGAACATTTCCCTTCAATAATAATAGATAAGAAACGGACATTAGGAAGGTCATCCCGAAGCTTCCCTGTCTTCAAGTCACTCATTAATTGAGCCAGAGGAGTTACCTCAGGGCCTTCTAAGGTTAATCCAGCCTCTGCTACCGCCATAGCTACTTTCTCCACATCCCGGAGGCAACACCCTATTCCAGGACGTCCCATATCGATACATACCCCCACTTCTCCTTTTTTATATCTTCCAGTAACATCATTGGTCTTAGCCTCTTCAGTCCCACGACCTGGGACCCCGGTTTGAGCTGTCGTTTCGGTAGGATCGCTGATGATATGTTGAAATTGGTGAATAAAAGAATCCAGAGGGGTTTTCTCAATAGCTCCCGTAGGACAAACCTCGTTCCTTATACAAACATAACATTCCGTACAACGTTGCGGATCAATAACTGCCTTTTCTTCATGAATAGAGATAGCCCCTACCGAACAATAAGAAAGGCAATTCTCGCATCCGATACACAATTCCTCATCAACTCTGGCCATTTTTATTTCCTTTCTCCACCATTCCAATCATTTTTTTTCAAACCTACAAAAAAATTATGCCTTCGGTTTGGTATAAATTCAAGTTTTTTCAGGGATGATAGATTAAATTTTCAGCAATATTAGACAAGTTCATTCTGAAAAAGTATTTCATTCTCACCTTCCCCTTCTCCTTTTGGCCTTTCTTAGAACTTTTCAAAGATTTACTTTCTAACGAAAATAATATAAAAATTAATCTGATTTGCAATGATACCGAAAAAGAGAGGGAGATGGAGAAGATGGATAGTTTAACCCAGGAAGTGGCTGAATTTATCGTGAGGACTACTTACCAGGATATACCACTGGAGGCGATCAAGATTGCCAAACGCTGTCTGATCGATGGAACCGGAGTCACTCTGAGTGGTTCCACAGATAAGGCAAGTTTGATCTTGAGGGAGTATTTGAAAAGTATGGGTGGAAAACCCGAGTCATCCGTATTAGGTTCAAAACTGAAAGTCCCTGCTCCCTCTGCTGCTCTGGCCAACGGGGCCGGTGGCCATGCTCAGGACTTTGACGATACTCAGCTCTCCCATTCTCCAGACCGTATTTCTGGCCTGCTGACACATCCGACTACGCCGGTATTGGCAGCCACTTTTGCCCTCGGAGAAACAATGGGCATAAGCGGAAAAGAATTCTTGACCGCCTTTTTCGTTAGGCTTCGAAGTAGAATGCAAGATGGCCGAGGCAATTCATCCTATCCATTACGGAAAGGGTTATCATACAACAGGAACGATTGGTGCTTTTGGTGCAGCGACAGCGGCCGGGAAGATTCTTGGCCTTTCAGAAGATAAGATGCGTTACACCCTGGGGATTGTGGCAAGTATGAGTGCTGGAATCCGGGCCAATTTTGGAACCATGACCAAACCCATCCATGCCGGTCGGGCCGCAGAAAATGGTGTCGTCGCTGCCCGTCTCGCCCAATTAGGTCTTACTTCGGATCCCCATGTCTTGGAGAATCCTTGGGGATTCTTTAAAATTCTGGGCGACGGTTTTGATCTGGATAAGATATCCGGTAGGCTTGGAAACCCCTATACGATCATCGACCCTGGTGTTTCCATCAAACCTTATCCCAGTGGGGTGCTATCGCATCCCTCCATGAATGCAATGCTCGATTTAGTCAAGGAACACAATTTAAGACCCGAGGATGTTGCTGAGATCCATCTCTATGCCGGTTCCAATATCCTGAACCCCTTGCGCTATGCTCTTCCCCAAACCGGGCTGGAGGGAAAATTCAGTCTCCCTTTCTGTTTGACCAGCATTCTCCTCCGACACCGGGCTGGCATCAGGGAGTTTAGCGATGAGTTTGTTAGAAGTTCTGAAGTCCAGGAAATAATGAAACGGGTAAAAACCATCCATGATCCAGAAATTGAGGCCAAGGGTTTTGCCAAAATATTGAGCCGCTTGGAGGTTAGGCTGAAGGATGGGAGAATACTGAAGAAGGATTCTGGTCCTTACAAGGGAGGACCTGAAAATCCGCTGAGCGAAGCAGAGCTTGATGAAAAATTCAGTACCTGCGCTGAACTCGCCTTGCCACGAGAAAAATTTTCCCGAGTCCTCGATTTACTGAAAGAAATAGAAAAACTTCAGGACATAAGACTCCTCATCCCCTCATTAACACCAGGTGAATAAGAACCCGCTGATGAGATGATGAATCGAAAAGATTGAAGGAATAAAATTAAATTTCTATGTTGATTTTATTTGCCTGAAGATGTAATTTTTTCTTAAAGTAAATTCTTATCAAACAAAAAACAGGAGGTGCAACTATGGCCAAGATGCCCAAAGAAGTGATGGATGTGTTTAATGATCCCAGCAGTGCGAAGGTCTTAGCCACAGCAGGCACGGTCTTAGAAATCAATGCAGTACCAAAAGGAAGTTTGAGGGCAGTCGATGATGAACGAATAGCCTTCGCTGATATATTTGGAGACAAAACGAATAAAAATCTTGAAGTAAATGAACCCACTCCCTGGGCTTAAGCCCAGGGTTTCAGGACTACTGACATGATCTGGCATAATTACCGACGCTGCTCTCTTATGTATCGCCGCACGACGTCTTCATCAACGTTGCCTACTGTTTCGGCAAAATACCCATCCGCCCAAAAGCTATCTCCCCACAAAAACTCTTCCAGCTCCGGATACTCTTTTCTTATCACCCGACTCGTTCCCCCTTTTAGCCTCTGTACCACTTCTGCCACACTATCGCTTGGCTTCGTCTGGATGATAATATGTACGTGGTCCTCTTCGATACTTAGCTCACTGATCCCCCACTTATTCATCCGGCATGCTTCGTTCAACAACTTTCTCAGGCGGATGACCACTTTGCCTCGCAGTACTCGCCGACGATATTTCGGTATCCACACCAGGTGGTACTGCAAACGGTGTTTCGTATGGGACCCAGTCTGGTATCTAGCCATAGCCAGATCATGTCCCAATTTGCTCCGCTTCGCCAGGTTCCACCTGGTTCCGCTTCGAAAGGATGCCATTCATCCCCAGGTTTAAAAGCCTGGGGTTTTCTGGCATATTTTATAAAAAAGTTTCTGCCTTAGCCTTTAAGATGAGCCCTTTGGCAGGTTACCAGATTAAAGGGACCTTTTTAGGGTTCCAAACCTCTGGAGAACTCTTTGACCGATTTGCCAAAGAGATAAAAGAGAGGATAAAGCTGAATATAAAAGCAGTCGGGACGATCAAAGTGGATGAGGTTTATGCCGTAGCCCCACCCCAGCTTGGAAAAAAGGTCGCTTGATCAAAATTTTGAACTTAGATATCTCTTTATATTCTCCATAAAAACCCCGCTCTTCATCTTAGAGAAGAGCGGGGTTTGAGGGTTAAAGAATGAATTAGGAAAAGGGTTGTTAACCAGTTATATCTTTTTTCTTACCTACCGATGATATATCGTAGTGGATCCACTTCAGACCGCAAAATCTCCAGTTCTTCTACAGAAGGAGGGGGGGTCTTGACGATCTCCTTAGCTTTGAGCAAAGGGAAACCACAATTTTCCTGCAATTGCTCGAAAGTAAACCCTGAGTGAATCGATTCCACGCACATGCGCTTTGTCTCTTCATCATATCCCATCACGGCCATATTAGTGATCACCTTGTAGGGACCAGTATTTGCAGGCAATCCTGCTTTTTCTCGAGCGCCAGGACCATCGAGATATCCCGGGCTGGTAATGAAGTTAACCTTCGGGACGAACCTTTTGATATCCTGTGGAGCGATGACCATGATTTTCCAACAAAAAGAAGCAAAATCATTAGCCCCTCCAGATCCAGGAAAGCGGACCTTCGGCTTGTGCCAATCCCCGATCACAGTGGTGTTAAGGTTGCCATACATATCAATTTGGGCCCCTCCCAGGAAGGTATAATCCACCATCCCCCGTTGAGAGGTTTCCATAATCTCACACATACCACTCGCCATGATCGCTTTATAAAAAGTCCGTGAATCACCAACAGAGATTGGCATCGTGGGAAGCAGAGGAGAAATCCCTCCGGCCTCGAACATGATCACCAATTTGGGGGCATGGGTTTTTTGAGCCAACATGGCTGCGGCGCATGGAGCTCCTGTACCCACTCCTACGGTGGCTCTATCTTCAAGATGACGCGCAGCGGCCACTATCATCATCTCGATCGTGTTATAATTGGCCATCCCGATTACTCCTTTCTCTTCGATTCAATAAGATTTTCCTGTGCCCTAAGTTCGTTAATCCGTTGAACGCCTCCGCAGAGTTCCAGATATTCATTAAAATCTTTAGTTGCATAGATGTACTTTCCCAGGAATTTCTTGAATTTCTCAGGCTCCTTCTCCATCTCCAACCAGAGCTTTAAATGCTCTTCGTCGGAGAAGTACTCATAAGGCATATTCCCGGGATAGCTCCCAAAGGGCACTTCGCAAACCGCATTGACTATGTAGTATGGGATAACGGTCAAGGAGGGGTTATTCCGGATCTCCTCATTATGGATCAGACGTTCACAGGTAATGATAAGGTGCTTGGAGGCGCGAGCAAGTTCTAAATCTGCCACCGATATCCCCTTTATCCGGGCATTACCATAGATATCAGCTTCATGAACATGAATGGCTGAAACATCGGGCCAGAGAGCGGGGTAAAGGGTATAGAGATGCCCCGTGAAGGGACATTTCGCCACTTTTGCTGCGCTGTATTTAAAGGTATCCGTTCCCATGAGGTTGCGTCCCGGGATGAAGGAAACTCCCATTGCCGCTGCCTTGAGGCGAAGGGCCAAGCTGTAATTGGACCATTCGCAGCACTCCACCTTTCCACTTTCCATGTATCGGCGGGCATTTGGGGAGAGACCTCTTGCTTCTAACCCAACAATGTAAGCAATATCACAACGGTTAAAGACTTCCCCAGCTACCAATATCTGGAAATCATGGGTAGAAGTATGGCCAGCAAAAGCAAGATTCTTTTTTTTCTGCCTAACGATCTCATGACAGATCGCTGTGGGAATGCGGTTGGCCCCAAATCCCCCGATGCCCAGATAGTCTCCATCATGGACAAATAGATCGACCGCCTCCCTCACAGACATCACTTTGTTTATCAAGGCTCTTTCTTTTTGTCTGAAAAAATCCCTTGCCTTATCTGCATCCGGACTCATAAAGAGAGGCCCTTCTCCTTGAGCAACAACTTCAAACATATTCCTGCCTCCTTCTTAAAATCCTGGAAAAAAGTTGGGCCTCATGATTTTCTCTTTCCGGACCCAACGAAGAAAAAATTTCTTTGAATTTAGGAATGTTAGGAGCTTATCATTAAATCCAAAGATTAACAACTTTTTCTCCTTATCAATCCAGTTTTGCCCAAACGAAAATGGAATAGGAGGGAATATTTGCCATCCTTAAAGAAATTATGTTATTTTTTGATAGTTAATTCATGGGAGAGTGATGGCTAAGATTGAGATTGATCGAGAGAGATGCAAAGGATGTGGGTTGTGTACCATCTCCTGTCCGAAAGGATTGATTCGAGTGGGAGACGAAATCAATCGCCAGGGATATTTTTACGTCTGTTGGGATGGGAATGAAGCATGCACGGGTTGCGCCCTCTGCGGAGAGATCTGTCCGGATGTAGCCATTCAAGTGTGGAAGTAGAATGGAAAATCAAAATTCAGAAAAGATATTGGTAAAAGGGAATGAAGCCATTGCCATGGCTTCCATTGATGCGGGCTGTCTCCTCTATTTTGGATACCCCATCACCCCTCAGAACGACATCCCAGAATATCTTTCTAAACACCTCCCCCCGTTGGGCGGGGTGTTCATTCAGGCAGAGAGTGAAATCGCTTCCATCAATCTCCTTTTAGGGGCTTCTGCCACTGGAATGAGGGCGATGACCTCTTCCTCCAGCCCTGGGATCTCCCTCATGCAAGAAGGAATTTCCTATATGGCAGGAAGTGAACTTCCTGCGTTGATCGTCAATATTTCGAGGAGTGGACCAGGACTGGGCGGAATTTCACCTTCTCAAGGTGATTACTTTCAGGCCACCCGAGGGGGAGGGCATGGAGATTATCGGATGATCGTCCTTGCCCCTTCCGCCGTCCAAGAAATGTATGATCTGACTTTCCTTGCCTTTGACCTTGCCGATAAATACAGAAATCCTGCAATGATTTTGGGAGATGCCCTCATTGGACAGATGAAGGAGCCTCTCCTACGAAAAAAACCTAAAGCGATGGCCCTACCCCCAAAGGATTGGGCCTTGACCGGAGCAAAAGGGAGAAAACCCAACCGGCTTAAATCGCTTTATCTCCAGGATGGGGAACTTTCGGAACATAACTGGAAGCTTTATCAGAAATATGAAGAGATGAAAAAAGAGGAGGTTCGTTTTGAAAGTTTTTTTTCAGAGGATGCCAAATTAATTGTTGCTGCCTTTGGAAGTATGGCCAGGGTATCGAAGACTTCTGTCGAATTGGCGAGAGAGGAAGGGATGAAAGTGGGGCTCCTCAGACCCATCACTCTCTTTCCCTTCCCAGAAAAGGCTTTTTATGACCTCTCCCAAAGGATCAAACTATTTTTGACCGTCGAATTAAATACAGGACAAATGGTGGAGGATGTTAAGCTTTCGGTGGCCCGGGATGCCCAGGTCTATTTTTATGGAAGGCCTCCAGGCTCCCTTCCTACTCCAGAAGAGATACTCGAGGAGATTAAGAAATACTATCATTAATTTCAAATTGCATATTTCAGATTGCAGATTGAAAAATCTTAAATCTAAAATTTAAAATCTGAAATGAGGTCGTGATGGACCTTGTCTTCAAACGCCCTGAATGTCTCATTGATATTCCATTCCATTTCTGTCCTGGATGTCACCATGGCATTGCTCATCGTTTGGTCGCAGAAGCCATTGACTATTTTAAGATCAGGGAGAAAACCATTGGAGTCGCCTCCGTGGGGTGTTCCGTTTTTATGTACGATTATTTCAATATCGATGTCCTGGAAGCACCTCATGGAAGAGCTTCAGCAGTGGCCTCTGGAGTGAAACGGGCCAGGAAAGACCGGATCGTCTTCACCTATCAGGGAGACGGAGACCTGGCAGCCATTGGGATAGCAGAAGGCATCCATACAGCCAATCGAGGAGAAAATATCACCATTATCTTTGCCAACAATGGGATCTATGGGATGACGGGAGGGCAGATGGCACCCACAACACTTCTTGGACAAAAGACAAGCACGAGCCCTTATGGAAGAGATTTTACATATGATGGTTACCCCATTCGAATGGCTGAGATGTTGGCGACCTTAGAAGGAAGTGCCTTCGTGGCAAGGGTGGCTGTGAACAATCCTGCGAATTTGATGAAGGCAAAAAAAGCAGTTCGAAAGGCCTTTCAAATGCAGATGGAAGAAATGGGTTTCTCTTTTGTCGAGGTGTTATTGGCTTGCCCCACGAATTGGGGGATGACTGCCTTAGAGGCCAACCGCCGGGTTGGAGAAGAGATGATCCCTTACTTTCCATTGGGCATCCTTAAAGAACGGAAGATGGCAGACTATTTATAAAGAATCAATGAAAAATGGACAATGAGCAATTAACAATTAGCAATGGACGAAATGTTAAATGCCAAATCTCAAATTGTTTTGTCTATTGAAATACAGTCATTGAGTCATTGGTCATCAAGTCATTGAATGACCAAATGACTGAATAACTTAATGACTAAAATTATATTTTGACACTTGTGTTTCGTATTATGAATAACGACCGCTTCTATTATAATGTAATCATTTCTGGATTTGGAGGACAGGGAGTCATGGTGATTGGAAACCTCCTCGCCTATGCGGCTATGAAGGAAGGTAAGCATGTCACCTTTCTTCCCATTTATGGAGTTGAGATGAGAGGAGGAACGGCCAATTGTACCATTGTGATCTCTTCCAAAGAGATCGGATCTCCTGTCGTCGAAAAACCCCATGCCGTTATCGTGATGAATCTGCCTTCCCTAAAAAAATACGAACCCCTCATTTTACCCGATGGGCTTTTGTTCATCAACTCTTCTCTGATTGATCCCACAGAGACTTATCGAAAAGACATCCAAATTCTTTCAATCCCTGTCAATGAGATTGCGATTGAGAATGGGAGCCCAAAACTGGTAAATATGGTGGCCTTAGGCGCTTTTAACGAAAAGATGAAATTAGTTCAGATGACTTCTTTATATGAATCCTTCGAAAAAGTATTGGATGAACGTTACCACAATCTCATCCCATCCAATATCAAGGCCATCGAAATTGGGGCCAAATTCGTTCAATCACTTTAAAGGGCCCTGCACCACATGGGATGCAGGGCTGGTCCTGAACCACTCTTGGTACAGGGCAAAGCCCTGAACCTCACATGGTTCAGGGGTGCAGGGGAAAGGAAGAATCATGGAAGAGAGAGAGGAGAGCAAGGATTTTGAAGAGATCCGGGTTGGAGAAAAGGTGAAGGTCTTGAGAGAACAGAAGGGTCTTTCATTAAAAGAGGTTGCCGATTTAACAGGATTTTCAACGGCACTGCTCTCCCAGATGGAAAACCACCTCGTCTCCCCTTCCCTTGGGACCATTATCAAATTGGCCAGAGCATTGGGTGTAAAAGTCGGTGACTTTTTGGGTGAGACCCAAGGAGAACCCTTCACCATTGTGAGGAAGGATGAACGGAAAAACGTTTCCCGGTTCGCCTCAAAGGATGGCGTGAAATATGGTTATTCGTATGAATCATTAGGGTTTGAGAAGAAAGACCGTCATATGGAACCTTTTATCGTAACCCTGGAACCTGCTACGGTTAAAACCTCTAAGACTTCTGTCCATGAAGGCGAGGAGTTCATCTTTGTCCTGGAGGGAGAGATGGAGGTCATTCTGGGAAACCACCCCGATGTCCTTTACCCTGGGGATTCGATCTATTATGATTCGACCATTCCTCATCGAGTTCAATGTCACCAGGATAAGGTAACAAAAATCTTAGCCGTACTCTATGCGGCTGGCACATGAAATGATCATTGCAAATTTAACATTTTAAAATTAGCAATGGAATATAATACAATCAAGATAAAGACACTCCTCATCTTCATTTCTCCACTTCTTTTTCTGAGCCTGATCATCCCTGGTATTGGCTATGCCCAAGCACCTCTCAAAGTAGGAAGTCTCATTCCTTTTACTGGCCGATGGGGAGATTCGGGGAAGGAATGCGCCAAGGGGATGTTGGATGCCAGTAAGTGGCTCAATCAACGAGGAGGAATCTTTGGTATGAAATTGGAAGTATTTCTTATCGAAGATACCTCCGAACCCGCGGAAATAGTGGCTGCATTTCGAAAATTGAATGAAGCAGATCAAACCCTCCTTTTTTATATTTATTCAACGGAGACAGCCCTTGCACTGCTACCACACATCCACTTCAATCGCATCCCTACCTTGGTGAGTTCCTTTCCTTCCCATGTAGCCAATCCTGTCAAATACCCTTATATGTTTTCGATTAATCCAACCGATCTGGACTTATCGAAAATTGCTGTAAAATTTATCTCAGAGAGGTCTGGCATCCAAGCGAGAAAACCAAAAATCATTTTCGTTGGGTCTCCTGACCATCCAAACAGATACTTTTTAGATGAGGCAAAGGAATATGCCAGACGAATGGGTCTCGATATTGGGCCAGATATCGGGGTCTCCGAATTATCTCCGTCTGCAGACATGATGGTGAAAAGACCCCCCTCTCCTTTTTCAAAGATAAGCTCTTACAATCCCGACTTTGCTTACTTAAGTCTCACATCAAAAGAAGCTTCTTCGATACTCCAGGAAGCCAAGGAAATGGGCCTCCGAACCAGATGGATTTGCAATGCCAAGGCCTTTGATGAAAGTCTTGTTGCGTTCAATGGAGTGTTTGGAGTTCAACCCATCTCACCTTTTGGTGAAGATGTTCCGGGGATGGCTGGAATCAAAGAAGCCCATGAGAAATGGCATCCTTTCGACTCTCATACCCTTTCTTATGTGGAAGGGTGGGCAACCATCCAAGTAATCGCAGAAGCCCTAGGAAGGTCGCTTCCAGAACAAGGGTTCTCTCGTGAAAAGGTGAAGTCAGCATTGGAAGGGTTTAAAGATTTTGTTTTGGGAGGCCTTGTCCCGCCTTTGACCATTACCGCTGTGGATCATCGCCCCAGTGTGGAATCGAGAATCTTTACCACCAAAGATGGAAAGATCTCACGATATACTGAGTTCATCTCCATTGGAAGATAGAGGGTGATAGAAAATATATGGATTTAGTTTGTCTTACGAAAAAATATCTGTTCAGCTTTTCGATACTCGTTTTGCTTCTATTCTGGCAATCCCCAACCAGCGGGGAACCTCAACATCCCTTAGGAACACGAGTGCCGATTCTTCTCTATCATCGTTTCGGACCTATCGTTGCCGATAGTATGACAGTCACAACATCTACCTTTGAATCACATCTCCAATATCTCAAGAATCATGGATATACGGTTATCCCGCTCAGACATTTGGTTGATTATTGCCTTGGAAAAAAGCCTTCTCTCCCTTCCCGATCATTGGCAATCACTGCTGACGATGGTCATAAATCCGTCTATACTGAAATGTTTCCCCTGTTAAGAAAGTACAATATTCCCGTGACCCTTTTCTTATATCCTTCGGCAATATCCAATGCATCTTATGCCATGACATGGAACCAACTCAGAGAAATAAAAGAGTCAGGCCTTTTCGACTTTCAGTCTCACACATTTTGGCATCCCAACTTCAAGGAAGAAAGAAAAAGATTAAAACCTCCAGAATATGAAGATTTTGTTGAAAAGCAGCTAAAAAAATCGAGAGAAAGACTGCAGAGGGAGTTCGATGTCAAAGTGGACATGCTGGCATGGCCTTTCGGTATCTATGATGAATGGCTTCTCCGCAAGAGCATTGAGGCGGGATATACAGCCGGATTCACCATGGAGCGACGTCATGCCAGTCCTTCTGAAAATATAATGGCCCTTCCCCGATATCTCATCGTCCATGAGAATGCCCTTCGAACCATCTTCGATAGTAAGTGACGATCTCAACCTTCCCATAAAAACCCTATCGCCGTTCACCCCGTTAGAAAGGGCAAGGCTTTGACCCCACTTTCGATAAGGAGCTGAGACTTTCTATTTATACCAATCCCGGCATAAATGCCGCTCCTTTCTAACGGGGTAAACTCAACGAACCAATTTTACAACTCTCCTAAAAAGAACCCACCCTAAAGAAAATCTGGCATTCCGCTTGCATTTATAATCTTTCAGATATTCATCAAACTATATAGAGGCGAACGAGATGTTGCTAAAAATTACAAATCTGTTACGTCATTTTTCCAATGAATTTAGAGCATTACGTATATGCCACCATTGGAATTCTATCTCGAAAAACATCCTTTTTAAGAGTACAATCATTCTATTTTTGATCCTCTTTCTGTTAATGCCTCATGACATTTTTGCATACACTATTGGAAAAGTGGTCGATTTCTTTACAAGGAAACCCCTGAAGGGTGCAATCGTTGTCAGCAACCACAGCAGCCATATTGAACAGACAGACGAAAATGGCATATTCTCCATAAAAAACAACGGAAGCAAAGTGGCAGTGAGGGCTTATGGATATTTAAGAGCTGAGCAGGCGATCATTCCAACTTTAAGTGCTGCCCCCCAAGAGATCAATCTATTCCCCTTCACACCTAAAGCGGTCTATCTCTCATTTTACGGCATAGGGGACAGATCGTTGCGAGAATCGGCTCTGAAGCTTATACAAGAGACCGAGCTCAATGCCTTTGTCGTCGATGTGAAGGGAGATAGGGGTATGATACCCTACAAAAGTTCCATTCCCCTCACCTCTGAAGTCGGTGCTCAAAAAATAAAAACCGTAAAAGACATGAATGGATTGATGAGCGACTTGAAAGAAAAACGTGTATACACCATCGCACGGATTGTCGTTTTTAAAGATGATCTCCTTGCCTCGAAGATCCCTGACTTAGCAGTGAAGAATCAGAAAGGAGAGATATGGCGCGATCGGGAAAATCTCGCATGGGTAGACCCATTCAAAAAAGAGGTATGGGATTACAATATTCAAATTGCTATTGAAGCCGCTCAATATGGATTTGACGAGATACAATTTGACTATGTCCGTTTCCCTGACGCATCTGAACCCCGATTTTCTATGCCCAATACAGAGGAGAACAGGGTAAAGGCTATCTCTGGATTCCTCATGGAGGCAAAAGAAAGACTGAAGCCTTACAACGTCTTTCTCTCTGCAGATATTTTCGGTTATGTATGTTGGAATCTCAACGACACGCTCATCGGACAGAAACTCGAAGAGCTCATCACCCATCTTGACTATCTCTCCCCAATGCTTTACCCTTCGGGCTTTCAATATGGGATACCAGGTTATCGAATCCCTGTTGCAAATCCCTACGAAATTGTTTATCTTTCCCTCAAGCGAGCCCGAGAACGCTCCCATCTATCATCTGTTCGTTTCAGGCCATGGCTCCAAGCATTCAAAGATTATGCCTTCGACAAGAGAGGTTTCAATGGCTCAGAAATTAGGAGCCAGATCAAAGCAGCAGACGAATTTGGTTCCCATGGCTGGATGCTCTGGAACCCGATGTAATGTTTATTCCCGGCATGGACTGAACGACTAATCAGATCGAGAAGACCCGCTTAAAGGAGGCTAAAAATTGTGATGCGACTGAGGATTGCCCTCGTCACATTGATCCTCTGTATTCTGATGCAACAGTCTTTCGCAATCTTGGCAAGGGCACAGGGTGAGTCAGAAGGCATTTCGGGAATTAACGAAAAACAACTGACAGCCATCGCTGGGATCGTCGACAAGGCGATTCGTTCTGGTAAAACTCCAGGAGCTGTTGTCCTGATTGGGAACCAGGACAAGGTTGTCTACCGCCAGGCCTTCGGTTACCAGTCGATTAGACCTAAAAGGCTGCCTATGAGGATCGATACGATCTTTGATCTAAGCTCACTCACAAAGGTGATTGCTACCACCACTGCGGTGATGCAACTTATGGAGAAGGGAAACCTGCGTATTGAAGATCGGGTTGAAGAGCATTGGCCAGAGTTCAAGGTCAACGGTAAGGAAGAGATCACAGTGTGCCAACTCCTCACGCACTATTCCGGACTTCGACCAAGTCTGGAAGTAAGTTCAAAGTGGGTAGGGTATGATGCTGCACTCAAGATGATGACTGGGGAGAAACCCTTCTCTCCTCCAGGCACTCGTTTCATTTATAGTGACATCAATTTCATCATCCTGGGTGAGCTCGTCCGCCGAATTTCAGGGCAATCCCTCGACGTCTACTGTGCCGAGTACATATTCAAGCCACTTGGAATGAAGGACACACGCTTTAAACCTTCACCCTCCCTCAGAAGCCGCATTGCTCCTACCCAGTATCAGCACGGAAAGAAAGGAAAGATTCTCTGGGGAGAAGTTCATGACCCAGTAGCCAATCACATGGGCGGCGTGGCAGGTCACGCTGGACTCTTTTCCACTGCTGATGATCTTGCCATATTCGCGCAGACACTCCTGAATGGAGGATCTACAAAAGGGCTGCGCATTCTAAGCCCGCTCACGGTTGAAAAGATGACCACCCCCCAGACACCACCTAATAAGATGGTTTTGCGAGGACTGGGTTGGGATATTGACTCACCCTTTACCTCAAATCGAGGGGAGTTGTTTCCAGTAGGCTCTTACGGTCATACAGGGTTCACCGGAACTTCAATCTGGATTGATCCGGTTTCCAAAACTTATATCATCCTCTTGACAAACCGAGTTCACCCAGACGGGAAAGGGGATGTGGGATCACTTCGGTCGCAGATCGCTACGCTCGTTGCTTCTGCTCTTAAACCCGTTTCAGCAGAACAAATTCTATCAACCCATCGATCTCTGACCGGTTATTATGAGGTTATGAGGAATTATCGCAACCAAGGTTTTCGGAGCGGTAAGGTTCAAACGGGAATCGATGTTTTGAATGTCCAGAAATTTGAGCCCGTATCGGGGCTGCGTGTCGGACTCATCACTAACCATGCAGGCATTGATTCTGAAGGGCGGCGTACGATCGACTTGCTTTATAAGGCACCCGGCGTGAACCTCGTCTGCATCTTTACTCCAGAGCACGGCCTCTCTGGGAAAATGGAAGGAAGGATTCATTCTACTACAGATCCTACCACAGGGTTACCTGTTTATAGCTTATATGGAGAAGTGGATCGCCCTACACAGAAGATGCTCGATGGTCTGGACGCACTCGTCTTCGACATCCAGGATGCAGGGGTTCGATTCTACACTTATATCACTACGATGGCTTATGCAATGGAGGCTGCAGCCAAGAAAGGCATTACCTTCTATGTCCTCGATCGACCCAATCCACTTACCGGTTCTGCGGTACAGGGCCCTGTGATGGATAGGGATCTCAAATCATTTGTCGGCTATTTTCCCGTACCTCTCCGCCATGGCATGACAGTGGCTGAACTCGCCTCCATGTTCAATGCCGAAAACCAGATTGGCGTGAATCTAAAGGTTATCAAGATGCGTGGCTATCAACGGACAGATTGGTATGATGAAACAGGCTTACTGTGGGTGAATCCGTCTCCTAACTTACGAACTCTCAACCAAACAATCCTCTATCCTGGGGTGGCGATGGTCGAGGGAGCAAATGTGAGTGTGGGGAGAGGAACGGATACACCTTTCGAGCTTCTTGGCGCTCCATGGATCAATGCAAGGGAACTTGCTGACTATCTGAATGGACGAAAAATCCAGGGTGTCCGATTCATGCCTGTCGAGTTCTTACCGAAAGCCAACCGTTTTGAGAACGAGTTATGCCATGGCGTCCAGATCGTCCTAATCGATCGGCAGGCTCTGGATTCCCCCGCCCTTGGAGTGGAAATCGCCAGTGCACTCTATCGACTTTATCCCAATGATTTCCATCTCGATAAAACACTCCCCCTGATCGGCTCCTGGGAAGTCCTTCAGGCCATCAAGGACGGTCAAGATCCAAGTTCCATCGTCCAGAACTGGCAACCCTCCCTCGAAATCTTCATCAAGATAAGGTCAAAATATTTGCTCTATTAACAACCTCTTTACCGATCAAAACCTACAACCCAAAGCAGGGTGACTTCACCTCTGGATAATCTACCAGTTCCTGGGAAGTTCCTTCCAAAATCCCTCCCATTTTCAAAGACATACCCCTAATGGACGATAGGCAACATGGGTCGGGTGTATTGTTCCGAGATAAGGATCGTAATCTCATTTTGTTGATTAATGTCACGAATCGTCCAGAACTGATTTATCGATTGACCTAACTCATTAAATTTAAGCGAAAATTTTATTAGATAAATCAATTTTAGCATTTTACCTAAATTGGTTTTTTTCTGTTTTTTTCTTGACAAATAAATAAACTTTTGCTAATCAAGGAGAACAATTTGGGGGGGATAGTTTTTCCATAACAATTTATTTCATTCCTTTATAATAAAACTGTGGGGCTGAGAAAAGAGTAGCAGTCTTCAGTGTCTGTAAGAAATAACCCGACTGAAGATGAAAGATGGGATTGTTTTTCTTAAATCCCAAATTATAATAAAGATCTCTATTCTTTAATGAGTCAGTAACCACGAGCCACAAAGTAGGTGAAAGGAGTAATAGATGGCTGTGACGAATGAGGTGCAGCTAAAGGTGAATAACCTCTATATGGCTTTTGGGGGTGTCCAGGCCCTGATGGGTGTAAGTTTTGAGGTTAAAAGAGGGGAAATCTTCTCTATCATTGGACCGAATGGCGCTGGGAAAACAGTCCTTCTAAACTGCATTAATGGTCTTTACCACCCCCAAAAAGGACAAATCTATTTTGAAGGGAAAGAGATCACCCGATTAAAACCCTATCAAAGAGCAAAAATGGGGATCTCAAGAACATTCCAAAAACTTGAGCTCTTTAAAGGGGCAACCGTGCTTGATAACATCCGACTTGGTCGCCATATTCATATCAAATCAGGATTGATCAGCAGTTTCGTTTATTTCGGGAAAACAGCCCGGGAGGAGATCGAACACCGGGATTTTATTGAAAGGGAAATCATTGATCTCCTTGAAATAGAACATATCCGAGATAAAGTCGTTGGAATGCTCCCCTACGGGCTTCAAAAGCGAGTTGAATTGGCAAGGGCGTTAGCACTCAATCCTAAAATCCTTCTTTTGGACGAACCTCTTGCCGGTCTGAATTTAGAGGAAGTCGAGGACATGGCTCGATTTATTTTAGATGTTAACGAAGAGGAAAGGTGGCAGACAACCTGCGTTCTCGTTGAACACGATATGGGTGTGGTAATGGATATTTCCCATCGGGTGATGGCTCTTAATTTTGGCGAGAAGCTTGCAGAAGGAACCCCTCCTGAGGTTCAGAAAAATCCCAATGTGATCAAAGCCTATCTGGGTGAGGCGGAGGATCTCTATGTCACACGTCGGTAGCTGGAAAGAAATTGAAATTACAAAGGATTTAACCATCCCAAAACTCTGGTTGCAATCGGCAAAAAAATACTGGGATAAAAAGGTAGCCATGCGGGAGAAGGAATTCGGAATCTGGATCCCCATCACCTGGAAACAGTATTATGAGAATGTGAAACGGATTGCTTTGGGAATGGTTTCATTGGGATTGGAAAGAGAAGATAAAGTCGCCATGATCGGTGACAACCGCCCTGAGGCCCTTTGGGCAGAAATGGCTGCAATGTGCGTCGGTGGTGTGGGAGTATGGTTATTTCAGGATTCTCTGATTGATGAGGTGAAATATATCATCGACCACTCCGATGCCAAGCTAATGGTAGGTGAAGGTCAGGAGGAAGTTGATAAATGCCTCATCATTAAAGAGAAATGCCCAAAGATGAAGAAAATGATCTGGGATGACCCCAAAGGGATGAGGGATTATGATGATCCCATTCTCATCAGCATTAAAGAGGTGATGAAGATTGGAGAAGAAATCGATAAGAAGGAGCCTGGTCTCTTTGAAGATATGATCAGTAAAGGGAAAGGAGATGAAGTTTGCCTCCTCTTCTATACCTCTGGAACCACTGCTCTTCCAAAAGGCGCCCTCCTCTCACATTATAATATGCTAACCATGGGCCTCAATCTGATGCGGGTGGATCCTTATTTTGAAACGGACGATTTTGTCTCCTACCTCCCTTTTGCATGGATTGGAGAACAGATGATGTCGATCTCCTGTGGCATCCAGGCCGGTTTTACCGTCAACTTTCCGGAAGAACCCGAGACGGCTCAGGAGAACATTCGTGAAATCGGTCCCCATGTGATGTTCGCTCCTCCTCGGGTTTACGAACAGATGGTTCGAAATGTCCAGGTCAAATATCTGGATGCCACCTGGTCAAAAAGGCGAGCCTATGAGTTGGCGATGAAGATAGGGTATCATGTCGCAGACTTGGAATTTTCAAAAAAGTCCATCCCCTGGTACTGGAAAGTACTTGACTTTCTCGCCTCTATGGGAGTCCACAAAAAATTGAAAGACCATTTGGGGCTTTCAAGAATTCGGGACACCTATACAGGTGGAGCGGCAATGGGCCCAGACCATTTCCGCTTCTTCCATGCCATCGGAGTGAATTTGAAACAGATCTACGGTCAGACAGAGATTGCGGGAATCTCTGTGCTTCATCGCGATGGGGATATTAAATTTGACACAGTGGGAACACCTATCCCCGAGACGGAGGTGAAAATTACACCAGAAGGAGAGATCATTTCAAGAAGCCCCTCCGTTTTTCAAGGATATTATAAGATGGTTGAGGAGACAACAAAAACACTCCGAGACGGATGGCTCCATTCTGGAGATACGGGGTTCATTGATGCCGAGGGCCATCTGGTCGTCTTCGATCGAACCAAAGATGTGATGACCTTAAACGATGGAACAAAATTCGCACCCCAGTATCTAGAAACTCGCCTTAAATTCAGTCCCTATATTAAAGATGTGTGGGCCATCGGTGACATAAGACCTTACGTCACAACTGTTATATGCATCGATTATGGGGTGGTGGGCAATTGGGCAGAGGCCCGAAATATTGCTTACACCAGTTATCCTGAACTTTCTCAGATGCCCGAGGTTTGCGACCTGGTTCAGAAGGAAATCATGAAAATGAATTACGATCTACCTCCTGTCGCCCGGGTTAAAAAATTTGTCAATCTCTATAAAGAATTCGATGCGGATGATGATGAATTGACCCGAACCCGAAAATTGCGAAGAACCTTCGTCGAAGAACGATATAAAGATATTGTCAATGGACTTTATTCTGATACAAAGACTGTCCATATGGACACCAATATCACTTATGAAGATGGAAGAGTGATCCATATAAAAACAGACCTTAAGGTAATGGAAGTACCACAGTAAATATTCTTTAGGCTAAGGCTAAGGTTAAGGTCAAGAAGCACCTGGACCAAAATCTAGTTCTAAACCTCAACCTTAACCTCAACCTGATCTTTTTTGAGGGGGAAACATGGATCTCTTTTTACAACTCTTTATTACAGGCATCTTGGTCGGCAGCATTTATGCTCTGGTGGCACTCGGGTGGACACTGATTTATAAATGCTCCGGGGTTCTCAACCTTGCCATGGGGGAATTGACCCTTATCGGAGCCTACGTCTGTCTAACCTTATACCATTGGCACATTCCTTTCGTCTTAGCCCTCCTGATCACCCTTGTCATCGGTTTCGCCTTGGGCATTTTAACTGAAATCGTCTTTTTGAGGCCCATGGTCGGAGAACCAGTATTGAGCGTCATTATGGTGACTGTTGGACTCTCCTTCTTTTTCAAGGGGATTGTGGAGTTATTCTTTGGCACAGATACTGTGGTTTTTACTCCTACGGTATTCCCAATCGAACCTGTTTACATTGGTAAAGTTGTCGTCGGCCAGGTTTACCTCTGGGCCTTCGTAGCATCGATTATCCTTCTGCTCGCCTTTGTCACCTTCTTCAAGTATACAAAATGGGGATTGTCCATGCAGGCGACTGCGGATGACGAAATGGCTGCCCTCTCTCTGGGTGTGAATGCAAAAATCGTTTATGCCCTCGCCTGGGCAATCGCTTTCATGGCTGCAGGAGTGGGCGGCACTCTTCTTGGAAATATCAATGGTCTAAACATCTCTGTTGGGTATTTAGGATTATTGGTTCTCCCCGCCGTCGTTTTGGGAGGTCTTAACTCTGTCCCAGGAGCTATTGTAGGTGGTTTGGTCATTGGAGTACTTCAAAATTTGGCGGATGGTTACCTGAGCCGCTACACCCCGGGAGGGGTTAAAGAAGTTTTTCCCTTCGCAGTCATGGTCATCGTCCTGTTATTTAAACCCTACGGACTCTGGGGCTGGATACGAATTGAAAGAGTGTAAACAAAATAGGTTAAGGTTAAGGCTGAGGTTGAGAAGAACCCAAACTTAAATCTAATTTTAAACCTGAACCTTAACCTCAACCTAATATTTCCTTTTGGAGGTCTTTATGGGTTATCGACCCTGTGGTGTTTATCATCAATATTATCGCCAAGATCATGCCTGGTGGCAAACTAAATTTGTCTGGGGGAAAATGATCGTATTATTTATCACCACTTTTTATCTCATCCCTAAGTTTGCAGGGATGTACTTAATATCGGTTGCCAATGTCGTAGGATATACAATTCTCTCTGCCATGGGCGTCCAATTACTTATCGGTTATTGTGGTCAAGTCACTCTTGGACATTCCGCATTCCTTGCAATAGGAGCTTATACCAGTACGCTGCTCATACTTCAGTTACATCTCCCCTACCCCATCACACTCATTTTAGGAGGGATTACCGGTGGCCTGTGGTGTGTCCTCTTTGGTCTCCCTTCCGCCCGGGTGAAAGGTTTTTATCTCATTATGACCACCATGGCAGCCCAATTCATTACCGTTGAATTCTTCATTACTCAGTATGTGAGTCAAATCGGAGGAAGAGGAGTTGCATTCTCCATCCCACCTGGGACCGTCAAGATTGGCCCCTGGGTCATTCAGTCGGATATGGAAGTTTATTATCTCATGGTGGTATTAGTGGTATTGTGCACTTTTGCCATGGCAAATCTGCTTCGATCAAAGATCGGTCGAGCCTGGATTGCCATTCGAGACAATGACATTGCTGCCGAGGCTTTAGGTGTTAACATCGTCTTATATAAATTGTTCGCCTTCTTTGTGGCTGGTTTCTTTGGTGGAATCGCAGGAGCCTTTTGGGTTACCTCGCTCGCCGCCGTGAGCCCGGAACATTTTCATTTTGGTTGGTCTCTCTGGTTGGTGGGTGTCATCCTGATTGGAGGGGTGGGAAGCATTCACGGGACGATCTTCGGTGCGATGTTTATGACGCTTATACCAGAAGGACTCAAATTCCTTATTTTCTTTTTAACCCAGAATACCTTCTTCGTAAATCTTATGCCCTTTTTGCCCCTTTTATTGGAAAAATTTCTTTATGTGAAAGAGGCGGCCTTTGGTCTGGCTATTGCCCTGTTTCTTATCTTTGAACCGAATGGTTTCTCTTATCGTTGGTGGCAAGTGAAGAATTACTTCAATCTATGGCCATTTTCATATTAATGCAACTTGCTCCCCTCCCCCTCTGACGGGGGAGGGTGAGGGTGGGGGTGAATTCCCTCCCTCCGAGACTGTGTCGTAATTGGTAGTCGCAACCTTTAGGTTGCGGTCAGTTTCAATAAAATCAATGAGTTGCACGCAGGCTAAAGCCTGCGGCTACCATCAAAATTGGATTACGACACAGTCTCTCCATGGGAGGGGAAAATTTTGTGTGAGGAGGTGATGCAACGTCATTGGATAGTGGGAGGAAAGTAAAAGGTAGGGTGTTTTTTGTTTTTATTCAAACTTTTATTGGAGGTGAAAAATGAGAATCAAAATCAGGATTTTTGCAATCGTCTTAACATTCGTCATGATGGGTTTCACTACTGCATGGGTCTTCGCCCAGGAGGTTAAACTCGGTGCCCTCCAGGATACTACGGGTGCTACCTCTGATGTAGGTAAGGACGAAGCTTTGGGAGTTCGCGAAGCAGCCCAATACTATAATGATATAGGAGGAATCAACGGTAAGAAGATCCGCTTGTTCCAGTATGACTATGGATACCGAGTTCCCGAAGCCATCACCACCTACAAACGATTCAGGGACTACGACAAGGTGGCCATGGTGTTAGGATGGGGAACGGGTGACACAGAAGCTCTCTCCCCTACGATCAATGCGGATAAGATGCCTTATCTCTCCAGTTCCTTCTCCGGCCATCTGTGCGATCCTAATAAAACCCCTTACAACTTTGTATATGGGACGGATTATTCAACCAATGCACGGGGAGCCATAACCTATTGGTTCGAAGAGGTCTGGAAGAAAGAACCTAAATGGAAAGAACTGAGGGATAAAGGGGTAAAACCCAAGTTTGTCTGCTTCATGGATACTGCCTCCCCTTACGCTACTGCCCCAATCAAGGCCATCAAAGATCAAGCGACCATTTTAGGTTTTGAGATCGGTCCTGATCAAAGTATCTCCTTAACAGCCTTGGATACCAAAAGCCAGGTCATCTCAGCCAAAGGCTTTGGCGCGAATCTGGTTTGGCATGGGAATACCACTATGTCTGTATCTGCTGCGATCAAGGACGCTTATGCCCTGGGACTCGGAGCAGATCACATTATGAATAACTGGGGGTTTGATGAGAACCTTTCCAAATTGGCAGGCCCTGCTGCTGAGGGTGCAATGGGCCTGATCGCCTGCGCTCTCTTCAACGACGAATATCCGGCAAAGGCGAACAAGGTTGTTGCATATGCTAAAAAACTGAACCCTGGTATTCCACTCGAAAACCGGCTCATTCGGACCATTCAGGGTTGGGTGAAGGTTACCTTAGCTGTAGAGGCAATGAAAATGGCCGATAAGGCTGGAAAGCTCAATGGCCCAGGGATCAAAGATGCCTTTGAAACTTTTAGAAACTGGCCGGGATTGAAGGAATTTGGTGGTCAATTGGTAACGATTACCCCAACAGACCATCGCTATAGCTCCATCGTGAGGGTCGGAAGGGTAATCAAAGGAAAACCACAAACAGTGGGTGAGCTCGACATGAAAGCCAAATTTTCTGACAAATGGGCTTCCTGGCTTGGATGGTAAGGAACATACCAGGTTAAGGAGGAAAGATCTTGGAACCGAAGACGTCTAAAAACATCCTGAAACTCAATAACATTGAGGTCATGTATCATGAGGTCATTCTGGTGCTGAAGGGAGTCTCCATTGATGTACCTCAGGGAGGGATTGTTGCCCTTCTTGGGGCCAATGGGGCGGGAAAATCGACCACCTTAAAATCCATCTCTGGCCTTTTAAAGCATGAGGATGGTGAGGTGACTGACGGAAGCATTGAGTTCATGGGGGAGAAGATACATCACCTTGCTGCTGAGGAGATTGCCAAAAGAGGGATCTTCCAGATCATCGAAGGGAGAAGAGTCTTTGAGCATCTCACCGTGGAAGAGAATCTCCGGGTCGGAGCTCACCTGAGGGGGAATGGTTCTGCCCTAAAAGAGAGATTGGAGATGGTTTATCACTATTTCCCCCGACTGGTGGAGCGGCGCAATGTCCTGGCAGGATTCATCAGCGGTGGGGAACAGCAGATGACCGTCATTGGCAGGGCGCTGATGGCAGAACCAAAACTGATGCTTCTTGATGAACCGTCCATGGGCCTCGCTCCCCTCCTGATTAAGGAGATCTTTGAGATTATCACAACGTTGAACAAACAAGAGCAAATTCCTCTTCTCTTAGTGGAACAGAATGTAAAGTTAGCCCTCACTGTGGCCCCTTATGCCTATGTCTTGGAAAACGGCAGGCTCGTCATGCATGATACCTCAGACAAGTTAAAGGAAAATCCAGACATCAGAGATTTCTACTTAGGGCTCTCAGATATTGGTGAGCGAAAGAGTTTCCGACATGTGAAACATTATAAAAGAAGAAAAAGATGGCTTACGTAAACTAATCAATGCAAAATGAAAAATGGTCAATAGTCAATTATCAATTTAAATTGCTAATTTTGTACTGATTATTTCGCAATGAAAATTGATCTATAACCAAAAGGAGGTTGATTATGCGGAAAATATTATTAGTGCTCATTACGGTTGCCTTTGCTGTTTGGGGATTGACTGCCTGTAAACCCGGCCTTCTTCCAACCGAAGAGACGGGAAAACCAAAAATCACATTGGATCGGGTTGAAATTCAAAGTTATTTCCCCTGGGCAGACCTTCCTGTTCGTACGCCAATGACTCTTGGTTTTGTGTTTAACATCAATAATCCCAGTGGATATAATATTATGCTGGACAATATTAAGTTCACAGTCTCTTTTGAAGCCGCACCTGATAAATATATTGAAATCAACACCCCTGTCTCCTATGACCGGACCTATTTCCCCCCAAATACAACAAGTCAATATAGAATTGTTAGTATTATGGATTCAACAACCATCAATCTAACCCTTTTGGTTGCTCAGGCACCAAAAATTCAGGCTTTAGGACTTAAATCTGCCGATGTTATAAAAAACTGGTTTACGAAGATAGCAGATTTCGGTTTTGGTATTACAGTATCAGAAGGAATGGCGGTTTTCTCAAGTGAGAAGGGAGATATTTTCGTCCCCTTTGAAGGTAAATTCCCAAAGAAATGATGAAACTTCCTAACCAAAAGGGGAGTCCACAGAGGGACTCCCCTACATCTCACTATATTCTTTTCTTTTCCCGGACACGAAGCACGTGACACGGACACGCATTTAGGAGATCTCCCTATGCCCAAACAGGACCCCTTGGATCGTACCACAGGTTTCTTGAAAAAGAATCTTGAGACCATGCCACATAAAAACCGGATTGAATATCTTAATCAAAAACTGCGAGGAATCATCCAATATGCTTATAAAAATTCTGTAGCCTTTAAGAATAAATTAGATTCGGTGGGATTGAAACCGAAAGACATCCAGACCATCAAAGATTTAGAAAAAGTTCCCATCACCCAAAAAACCGAATTAATGGAACTTCAGAAGAAAAATCCTCCCTTTGGTGGTTTTGAAGGAGTTTCTATCAGTGAAATGAGAAGAATATTTATTTCACCGGGTCCCATCTACGAACCTGGCGAGGAAGACTATGATGAGCTGGGATGGGCACAGGGGATGTATGCCGGTGGATTCCGCCCTGGAGACATTGTCATCAACACGTTCAGTTACCATATGGTCCCTTTTGCTCTCCAAATGGTGGATAATTCTCTTCATCGAATTGGATGTGTCATCATCCCAACAGGCATTGGCAATACCGAACAACAGGTCAATATCTTAAAGAATTTAAAAGCCAATGGATACTGTGGGACCCCGAGTTTTCTCCTCAACATTGCTGAAAAGGCAGAGGAGATGGGATTAGATTTGAAAAAAGACTTAACCCTTAAAGTCGGTTTTGTAGCCGCAGAGATGCTCCCAGAATCCCTCCGATCCAAATTGGAAGAAAAGTTTGGAATGATCATCCGGCAAACTTATGGGACTGCTGATATTCGGTGCCTGGGTTATGAATGCATGAAGAAAAATGGAATGCATGTACCCGACGACAAAATCGTGGAGATTGTGGACCCGGAAACAGGCAAACAATTAGGCCCAGGCAAGATGGGCGAGATTGTCGCCACCACCTTCAATAGGGTCTATCCATTAATTCGGTTCGGAACAGGAGACCTTTCCATCCTTTCCGAAACCCCCTGCCCTTGCGGCAGGACTTCGCCCAGATTGTTGAAGATTTTGGGAAGGGTCGATCAAGCGACCAAAATCAGAGGCCTTTTTGTCCATCCCGGACAAGTCAATGAAGTTGCATCAAAGCATTCTCAGATCGGCAACTATCAGGTAGTGATGACACGAAAGGAACACAAGGATGAGATGACCTTTCGGATTGAACTCAAAGAAGAAATTCCCCAGCCTGAAAAGTTAAAAGAAGAAATTGAAAGATCGATCCGGGATGTGATGAAGGTGAGGGGCGAAGTCCAATTTGTCCCGAAGGGATCGATCCCAGAAGAAGCGAGGAAGATTGAAGACCATCGCACTTGGGAATGAACCCTGTTAGAAAAGGTGGAGCTTTAATCCTCGCCCTTATAAAAGGATTTTAAATTCTGAATAAGGCTCAACCCCGCTTTTAAAAGGGGTAACTTTCTGCGGAATGAATTTGATTTTGACGATCCTTTGATGTGTATGCTAAGATGGGCTTACAATTGGAAAAAGGAGAGGATGATGAAAATTAATTATAAAGGATTTATGAGGGAAAGGATACAAAGAAATCCGGTGACCATTCGTCCGGATGCATCCTTTTTTGAGGCCCGAGCTCTTATTCATGAAAAGGGTGTCCGGCATCTGCCTGTGGTCGATAAGAACAATCACTTGGTTGGAATCGTCACAGACCGAGATATTCGGGAGGCAGCCCCTTCTGATGCAACCTTGCTCAGTGTCCAAGAACTCAACTATCTTTTAGGAAAGCTGAAAGTTTCAGCTTTTATGACCCCAAAGGAAAAATTAATCACAATCACCCCTGATACACTCATTGAAGAAGCAGTCCAACTCATGCATGACCATAAGATCGGGTGCCTCCCTGTTATGGAAGGAGAGAAACTGTATGGAATTTTTACAGAAACAGATGCCTTGAGCCACCTGGTCGATATATTTGGTTTTAAACAGAAAGGTACCCGTCTATCCCTTGCCCTTGAAGATAAACCTGGTACGATGCTCGGAATACTTGAAGTGTTAAAAAAACATAATATCAATATCATCAGCATTGTCACCCCCTCTTTTATGGTGGAGGGGAAAAGGATCGCTGCCATCCGGATGAGAACAGAAGATTACGAGAATGTTGTTAAGGATTTAGAGAAAGCAGGCTACGATGTTTTATCCATAGGCAAATGGCCTTCCATTTAGTGAATGGAGGAATGAGGGAATGTTGGAATGATGGAATATTGGGTTAGCATCGAAACGTTTTTTCTGATTTAAAACCATTATTCCAATATTCCATAGTTCCATTTTTTTTGTTCTCATCTCTCAGTTTACGTTAAGTGGTTTTATGGAAATCAATGGATCGACCTACTATCAAATTGGGGAGTTGGCCAACCTGGTTGTGATGAGTCCTCGGACCATCCGATATTATGAGGAGATCGGGCTTCTCAATTCTATCAAACGAGTGGAAGGGGGAAAAAGAGTTTATACGGATAAAGATATTCAGCGCCTTAAATTTATTAAAAGGCTCAAACACCTTGGTCTCACCCTTTCCGAAATGCATGAGTTAGAGGATATTTATCAAATTCATCGGACGAATAGAAAGGTTTTATCCCGGCTTTTAGAATTACTGGACAATCATGTCGGAAAGATCGATGAACGGATCCACAACCTGAACAGATTGAAGAAGGATATTTTTAATTACCGAGAAAAAGTTCGTCAGAAGTTGAACTTAGAAAATGATGGATCAAAAAGGAGAAAATCTGTATGAGAGAAGTCGTCATCACCAGCGCCGTCCGCACACCCATCGGTAATTTTCTTGGAACACTAAGTTCTTTCAGTGCCACAGATTTGGGAGGATGGGTGATCGAGGAGGCTGTAAAAAAATCCAGGATCCGAAAAGAGGCTGTGGATGAAGTGATCATGGGGAATGTCCTCCCTTTCGGACTGGGACAGAACCCTGCTCGACAGGCGATGATCAAGGCAGGGCTCCCAATGTCGGGCGGAGCGATCACAGTGAACAAAGTCTGTGGTTCTGGTTTGAAGGCTGTCATGCTGGCTGCTCAGGCCATTATGGTCGGTGATGCAGAGGTGATCGTTGCAGGTGGAATGGAGAGTATGAGCCGTGCCCCCTACTATTTAGAAAATGCAAGGACAGGATACCGACTCTGGGATGGCAAATTGGTGGACGGAATGGTTCGGGATGGTCTGTGGGATGTGGTGAACGATTATCCCATGGGATTCACCGCTGAAATCCAATCGAAAAAGTTCAATATCAGCCGTGAGGAACAAGATCAGTTTGCTTATGAATCAAACACGAAGGCACTGAAGGCGATACGAGAGGGAAAATTCAAAGAGGAGATCATGCCTGTTTCGATTCCTTCTAAGAAAGGAGAGCTGACCTTATTCGTAATCGATGAGGGACCCCGTGATTCTGATCTCCAAGCCATGGCTAAACTGAAATCGGTCTTTAAAGAGGGGGGAGTGGTCACTGCGGGAAATTCTTCTAAGATCAGCGATGGGGCAAGCGCTCTGGTGCTGATGTCAAAGGAGAAGGCCCAATCCTTAGGGGTCAATCCTATGGTAAAAGTTGGAGCACAAGGAGCAGCAGGTGTAGAATTGGAGGATGTCCTGGTTGCCCCGATCCAATCGATTCCGAAGGTTCTCAAAAAAGCAGGGCTTTCTATAGGAGATATTGACCTCTTCGAAATCAACGAAGCCTTTGCTGCCACGACTGTGGCTGTCATTAAAACCTTGGGAATTGACAAAAATAAGGTGAATGTTCACGGAGGTGCAGTCGCCTTGGGCCATCCAATCGGAGCAAGCGGTGCAAGAGTTTTAACCACACTCCTTTACGCAATGAAAGATAGAGGTGCAAAAAGGGGAATGGCTTCACTCTGTTTAGGAGGTGCGGAGGCCGTCAGTTTAATCGTGGAACGTATATAAAAGATCATTGCAAAATGAAAAGTTAGCAGTGCAAAGTTATCAATTAAACACTTTTTTTCTTTTCATCGCTAATTGCTAATTTTGCAATGTTAATTTTGTATTGAGCTTTTAAGGGGAGGAATTATGGAGATCAAGACGATTGGTGTGGTGGGAGCCGGGCAGATGGGAAATGGTATCGTCCAGGTTGCTTCTCATTCTGGATTCCAGGTGGTGATGAGTGATATTGCAGATTCTTTCATTCAAAAAGGCTTGTCAACCATCTCTAAAAATTTGGATCGCATGGTGGAAAAGGGAAAGATCTCCTCCCAGAAAAAAGTTGAAATCGTTGGGAGGATAAAAGGGACGGTTCAAATGGGAGAGATGGTGGATGTCGACTTTGTGGTGGAGGCAGCCACAGAGAATGAATCCCTAAAATTTAACATCTTCAAAGAATTGGATAGGATTTGTCGGAAAGAAGTCATTC
>CAVTZZ010000067.1:0-53978 GCA_963739325.1 uncultured delta proteobacterium
CACCTATTCGACTTGAAATAGCAGTCACTTTATTATTAATATTGATCCATTGTCAAGATCACAGCAGAAAAATTCTTGACAAGTCTAAACAAAGTCGGTTATTCGTGGCTTAGTATCTCCTGTTGGTAAGTATTTAAATAAAATTCATAGGTTATAAATTTCTATGCAATTAAAAAAGTCATCGATCTCTTTCATACTCATTTTGACCCTCATCCTTTCCCTTTCTATCGGTTTGGGATGTATTCCTCGCGTTCTTGCCGCTTCGAATCTGCTTCCTAACGTCTCTCCTGAAATGGAAAAGCCAGAATTTTGGATTGAAAAGATCCCGAATCCAGGCCGTCTCTTATTAACACCCGAGGAGATTCGAAAGATGAACGAAGAAAATCTAAAGGGAGAAGGCCTTTACCTCTGCAAAGTAAAAGGCTTGAAGGAAGAGTGGACCCAGGAAGAGATTCTGACTCTCTTGGATGAGGATTGGGAGGGTTTTGGAAGAACCGAGGAGGTTCGATATGGGAGATATGGGTCCCCTCTTGAAGATTTCTTTTGGAATGAGTTGAAAAAAAATTTAAACAAAGAATCATTAAAAGAGAAAAACCGAGTGCTTTTCGGTTTGATCGTCAAACGGACAGATATCCGCGTCTTTCCCACAGAGGAAATTTCCATGGGGACCTCTACCAGTTACGAGTTCGACCGTTTTCAGCATTCCTCTAT
The DNA here is from genome assembly GCA_963739325.1 of uncultured delta proteobacterium. GTDB lineage: Bacteria > Desulfobacterota > BSN033 > BSN033 > UBA1163 > CAVTZZ01. The sequence continues at coordinate 712 of CAVTZZ010000067.1, forward strand.
CTCCCCAGGTTCTCTGATCGGAATCTACCACTTTAGTAAAGACAGGCTTTGGGCTTATGTCCAGACTGGCTTCATCCGTGGATGGGTACGGTCGACTGCTCTTGCTACTGCAAAGGGAAAAAAGGAGGCGGTCGATTACGAAGAAGCAAAAGAGCGATTGCTGATTACAGGAAGTTTTGTTAAGGTCTTCGGCGATCCATCTCTTCATCAAATCATTTTTCTTGCACAGATGGGAAATACTTTCCCAATTCTTAATCAGCCCCGTACCAGCACGGTACAGGGTCAGCCGTCAAACACCGGAATAACTCCCCCATGCTATATCATTCAGATACCCTTCCGAGAGGTTGACGGAGCGTTGACATTTCGAAAGGGATATCTTTCCAAGGATGAAGATGTTCATCCGGGTTTTTTCCCCTATACCCAGGAAAATCTGGCACGCCAAGCCTTTAAAATGCTTCATCAACCTTATGGCTGGGGGGAGATGTTCGACGCAAGAGACTGCTCTCGATTCATCATGGACATCTTCGCCACTTTCGGGATTCTCATGCCTCGCAATTCAAAACTTCAGGCAAGGATCGGAATCAGTCTTGGACAGATAGAGGGAATGACCCTCAAAGAAAAACAGAGGGTTTTAGATCGTGCAATTCCTCTGGCCACAACCCTCCGATTACCCGGTCATATCATGCTCTATCTGGGCAAGGATAAAGGGAACTACTATGCCATCCATAATATATGGGCAATTCAGAAAAGAGGATGGTTTGGTCCTGTCTTAGAAAAGATTGGAAAAGTGGTGGTATCCGATTTGAGCCTTGGAAGATCAGGCCCCTACCAATCTTTACTCCACCGCATGACTGATATTCAAACGATTGCATCCGATTCCGAGGTCCACAAAAAACTTCCTTAAGATATTTTGTGGAGCTGTTTAGCTGTTCAGCTGTTTAGCTTTTTAGCCATCGTAAAATGGGGTACTTCGAGGCTACCGGGAAACCAGAACGAGGAATTCTCCTTGACAATTACATGAAAACAGATAAAATTTTTTAAATTTAAGTAAATGGAAGAGTATTGAAAGTTTTGGTTACAGGCGCGACAGGATTTATTGGAAGCCATCTGGTGGAGGCCCTCCTTCAAAAGGGAGTCCAAGTCCGATGTCTCGTTCGAAAAACAAGCGATTTGACTTGGTTAAAGAGCCTTCCCATCGAGGTGGTTCATGGCGATTGTAATGACAAGGTATCCTTAGGAGAAGCTGTGAAAAGCATCGATCAGGTCTTCCATCTCGCTGGAGTAACCAAGGTCATCGAAGAAAAGACCTACTTTGAGGTCAATGCCTTAGGAACAGAGAACCTCCTCCATGCCTGTCTCAAAAATAATCCCCAACTCCAAAAATTTATCTATCTCTCGAGCCAGGCCGCTGCAGGACCCTGTCAGGACGGTGGAACGAAAAAGGAGTCTGATCGATGCGAACCGGTCTCAGCCTATGGCCATAGCAAGCGCATGGGGGAAGAATTTGTTCTGGCCCATAAACATGAAATTCCTCTCCTCATACTCCGGCCCTCTGCAGTTTATGGACCACGGGATAGAGATATCTATGCCTTCTTCAAACTCCTTTCCAAAAGGATCAAACCCTGCCTTTCCGATCAGGATCAACATATCAGCCTATGTTATGTTCGGGATATTGTTCAGGCAATCCTTTTGGCTGCAGAAGCCCAGGAATCGAGTGGCGAAATATTCTTCCTATCAGATGGTCAGGACTATCGATTGGAAGAAATCGGTAATATCTTCGCTCAGGCAATGGGAGTCACTCCTGTTTGTATTCGGGTTCCCGAATGGATGATTTTTGGAATGGCTTCCTTCTCAGAATATCTATCTAAACTCTCTGGAAAACCTCCCCTCCTCAATAAAGGTAAGGTGGAAGAGATGATGCAAAAAAATTGGGTCTGTGACATCACAAAAGCCAAAACTCTCCTGGGTTTCGAGCCCCAATTCAAACTTTCCCAGGGTGCCAAATTAACTTTTGAATGGTACAGAAAAGAAAATTGGTTATAGCGAAAAGCGAGGTGCTCCATGGATGTTTTTGAAAAATGTTCAAAGATCTTTGAATATACGACGTGGTTGAAAGAAAATGGTAACTATTTTTTCTTCAGAAAGCTCGAATCACCCCAAGACTCCGAAGTGGTGGTGAATGGAAAGCGAGTGATCATGATCGGTTCTAATAACTATCTCGGTCTCACGAACCATCCACGGGTGAAGGAAGCAGCCATCAAAGCTATAGAGAAGTATGGCAGCGGCTGTGCCGGTTCTCGATTTCTCAATGGAAATCTGGAAATTCATGAAGAGCTCGAAACGAAATTAGCACGTTTCTTCCGAAAAGAAGCTGCTCTTGTCTTTGCGACTGGCTATCAGACTAATTTGGGAGCCATCTCTGCGTTGGTGGGCCGAAACGATATCGCCTTCATTGATAAATATGATCATGCGAGCATCATTGACGGCTGCCGCCTCTCTTTCGGACAAGTGAAAAAATTTCGCCATAACGATATGAAAGATTTAGAACGGGCCCTCGATCAAATCAAAGACAAAGGTAAACTGATCATCGTAGACGGCATCTTCAGTATGGAAGGGGATATCGCTGATCTTCCTTCCATTGTCAAATTAGCCAAGGCCTACGGTGCCAGGGTGATGGTGGATGATGCCCATGCCATCGGTGTTCTTGGAGAAGGTGGGAGGGGAACTGCAGAACACTTTGCCTTGGAAGATCAGGTGGATCTCATCATGGGTACCTATAGCAAATCGCTTGCTGCAATTGGAGGATTTATTGCCGGTTCAAAAGAAGTCATCAGTTTTATCAAACATGTGGGACGCTCGATGATCTTCAGCGCGAGCCTTCCCCCTTCCTTGGTGGCTTCAGTCAGTGCAGCCTTGGACATCATTGAAGAAGAACCCCAACTAAGAATCCGGCTCTGGAAGAATACCCATAAGATGCTTCAGGGTTATAAAGCGTTGGGTTATGATACCGGAACCAGTGAAACCCCGATCGTCCCTATCATTATTAAAGATACCATCAAAGTCTATGGGATGTGCAAACATCTCTTCGAAAACGGTGTCTTTGTCAATCCGGTCGTCAACCCTGCTGTCCCTCCTGGAAGAGAACTGCTCAGGACAAGTTATATGGCTACCCATACCGAGGAGCAGCTGGATAAGGTCTTGAGCGCTTTCGAAAAGGTAGGAAAACAAATGGGATTGATCTGACGGAAACCGATGGGATGACAAGACAGGATTTTCATATTGGAGAGGTAAAGAATAAACAAGATCTCATGACCTTCATCCGATTCCCCTGGGAGATTTATAAGGGAGATCGGTATTGGGTCCCCCCTCTCATCAAAGATCAGCTCTTAAAATTCAGTCCCAACCATCCCTTCCGATCCCATTCAGAGATGATCCTTTTTATGGCCGATAAAGGAGGACAGACGGTTGGAAGGATAGCGGGTATCATCGATCATCACTACATCCAGTTTCATCAAGAGAATGTTGGGTTCTTTGGATTCTTTGAATCGATAGCGGATGCTGAAGTTGCAGAAATACTTTTATCAGAGGTAGGAAAATGGCTAAAGGACCATGGAATGGAAAAGATGGCCGGACCGATGAATCCCTCCACGAATGACGAGTGTGGTCTGCTGGTGGAAGGATTCGATGCCTCCCCTTGTCTGATGATGCCATACAACCCCCCTTACTATGTCTCCTTATTAGAAAGATTTGGGTTAAAGAAGGCGATGGATCTTTATGCTTATTGGCTTGAGGAATCATCTTTCCTGGGCGATCGACTCTTTCGAATCACTGAACGGTTGTTCAAGAAGGATTCCCAGCTTTGGATCCGTTCCATTAATCTCCGCCATCTTGAGGAGGAATTAGAAATTATCAAGGAGATCTACAACGATGCCTGGAGCAAAAATTGGGGGTTCGTTCCGCTGACAGAGGTAGAAATCAACGATTTTGCAAAAAATTTGAAACCCTTGCTCGTCCCCGAGTTAATCCTCGTCGCTTATTGGGGAGAGGAGCCGATTGGGTTCTCGGTCTCTCTCCCAGACTATAATCAGGTTCTCAAACACTTAAACGGAAAAGTAGGACTTTTGGGTACCCTCAAGTTTCTCTATTATTCAAGAAAGATTCATACCATCCGGGTGATGCTTCTGGGAGTGAAACGAGCCTTTCAAAAGAAAGGGGTGGAAGGCCTTCTCTATGTCGAGACGTTTAAGAGAGGGATTAAGAAGGAATATTATCAGTCCGAATGCTCATGGATACTCGAAAATAATGTCCTGATGCAACATGGCCTTGAAGGGATGGGAGGAAAACGCTATAAAACTTATCGAATTTATGAAGCTCCCCTTACCTAAAATCTGTTCCACCATCTATAGAGTCGAGGGCCAATGATCATGCATCCTACCGCAATTGTAGCCCCGACAAAAAGATCGATGACATAGTGGTATCTCAGGTAGACCGTTGAAAGGATGAGGCCACAGATAATGGGGAAAAAGATATAGAAAAGGAACTTCTCATACCGATGGGCCAAATACAAGACAATGAGAACGATCTGGGTATGGCCGCTGGGCATGCAATCTCGTTTATTATGCTCCAAGGCATTCAGGACATCTCTGACACAGTCGGTGATGAAACTTCCCTCCAGGGGTACCGAGTAGAGGTGGGCCATGGTGTATCGAGGTCCGATGGCAGGAAAGAGAATGTAGCCGATAAACGAAACGTAGTAACCAAAGGCCAAGATAAAAATGGCTTCATCAAACTCCAACCTCTGATTCTTCAAATAGAGGACGACCATAAGAACAACAGGAAGGAAATAATAACTGATATAAGCCAGAGACAGGAGGTCCGTAAACCAGGGAACAATCCATTGCTGCATCCAGAGAGTTGGGTGGACTCCAAAAATAGAAAAATCTATCTGGATCAATCGTGGGTCGATATCGGGATGGAGATAATGGATCAAATCACCAAGGGATTCATAGATAAGGATGATAAAGAGGATGGGAGAGAAAGGATGGAAGAATGGTCCCACCTTTCCCACCCATTTTCCGTCAGAGGATAATTTTAATGCAAAAAGAAGACCGAATAGGATCGTATAACGAAAGAGTAAGGAACGCCAGAGAGGAATTTGGCCTCGAAAAATGAGAGTCAAGAGGCTCAAACCAATAAGAAAAAACAGTGGTCAATCCATGAATAGGAGAGATTCGTTTCATCATTGATGAATTTTTATAATAAAGGAAATGAAAAATCAACCCTTCGGCTATTCAGGCCTGAAGGCCAGAGTATGCTCAAGGATGATACTGAGCTGCACCTCGGTGATTCTACCTTAAAAAGTGAGGTTTGGCGCCGTCGAAGTATAAGGATGTTGAATGATGGGTTATGAGTTATGAGTTAAGAGGTCATTGGTAAAGGCCTCGAATAGAAGCCTTTTTAGGAGGAATGAAAATGCGGTATTCCCAATATTTACTTCCCACCTTGAAGGAGATTCCCTCTGAAGCAGAGGTTCCCAGTCACCAACTGATGTTCCGAGCGGGGATGATCCGGAAACTGACCTCAGGGGTCTACTCCTATCTCCCCTTCGGTTTGCGATCCATTCAAAAGGTGGAGGCCATCATCAGAGAGGAGATGAACCGAGCCGGTGCGATTGAGGTGTTGCTGCCCATTGTATTGCCTGCCGAACTTTGGCAAGAGACCCATCGTTGGGAGGAATATGGGAAGGAGCTTTTAAGATTTAAAGATCGCCACAATCGAGACTACTGTATGGGGCCCACCCAAGAGGAGGTGATTACGGACATTGCCCGAAAAGAGATTCGTTCCTATCGACAAATGCCGATCAATCTCTATCAGATTCAGACCAAATTCAGGGATGAGATCCGGCCCCGATTTGGAGTGATGCGGGCACGAGAATTTATCATGAAGGATGGATATAGTTTTGACGTGGACACAAAGAAAGCGGATGAGAGTTATCAAAAAATGTATGAAGCCTATTCTCGAGTGTTTGCTCGATGTGGATTGAGATTCAAAGTGGTAGAGGCCGAATCAGGTTTGATCGGAGGCCACTTCTCTCATGAGTTTATGGTCCTTGCAGAAACAGGAGAAGAAACCATTGTGAGTTGCACGGTTTGCTCCTATGCGGCGAATATTGTAAAAGCCGAGTTTAAAAGGCCGGAAAGAAAAGGCGATACCATCCGGAAAGATCTTTCAAAAACTCTCCAAAAAGTCCTCACCCCGAATCAACGGACCGTTGAAGAGGTCACCCAATTTCTCAAGGTCTCGACACAGGATCTGATCAAAACCCTCATCTTTGAAACGGATAAGGGCTGTGTGGCAGCCCTGGTCCGGGGAGACCATGAGATCAATGAAAAGAAATTGAAAGGTTTTTTAGGCACGGAAAACCTCCAACTGGCAGGAGAAGAGGTTGTGGAAGAGATGACCCATGCACCCAAAGGTTTTGCCGGACCCTTAGGCCTCTCCATTCCCATTCTGGCTGATCTCGATATTCAAAAAATGGTTAACTTCGTCACGGGAGCTAATGAAAAGGATGCCCACCTCATAAATGTTAACCTCGACCGAGACTTTCGGGCCAGCCAATTCGTTGACCTCCGGAAGTTTGTTCCTGGTGACCGTTGCCCGCTCTGTGGAGGAGAGACAAAATTGGATAGAGGAATCGAGGTCGGTCATATCTTTAAACTCGGGACGAAATATAGCAAGGCCATGGGCGCCACCTTCCTTGATGAACACGGAAAGGAGAAGGTGATCGTGATGGGAACCTACGGGATCGGTGTGGGAAGGACCGTTGCTGCAGCGATTGAGCAGTCCTATGACGAAAATGGCATCATCTTCCCGATGCCCATCGCTCCCTTTCAGACTCTCCTTCTCCCTGTCAATCTCAAGATCGATTTCCTCCGAGAAACAGCAGACCAACTCTATCAGAACCTTTTGGAGAATGGGGTCGAAGTTCTTTACGATGATCGAGAAGAGACCCCCGGAGTAAAATTCAAAGATGGCGATCTCCTCGGGATTCCCTTAAGGGTGACCTTGGGCGAGAAAAATTTGAAAAAAGGGTTGGTGGAGATTAAAAAGAGGAGAACAGGAGAGATCGTTCTGGTAAAAAAGGAAGAGGTGATCCCTAAGATCAAAGAGATGATCGCTCAAGAGGTAAGGGAGGTCACCCCGAACCTTTCCTGAATCACCCGGTCAAAACGTGGTCGGTAGATCAATTCAAATGTCTCTTCTTTTCCGGGGAAGAGATTGCAAGCTGCCCGTTTCACATCCTCTACTACCTTCAGTGCCTCTTCGGGTGAAAGGGGATCCTGTTGGATGGACCGGAGTGAAAAATCGACCAAAAACCTTAGGAAACGAATCTTCCGGTTCTCCTCTTTGGTCTCTCTCTCGTTCATCGGCCTTCTCTTGATTACACAGATTTTAAAAAATAATTACACAGATTTTCGCTATTTTCAATGCCTTTATAATCTGTGTAATCGTCTCATAATCCCTGCCTACCGGCAGGCAGGTATGTAATCAGGGATTGCTGTACTTTTTCAGAAATCTCAAAATTTATCCATTGACAGCCTATTCCCAATCTTTATATGATAGAGGCATCTATGAGCCCTGTCATGAAGGATCCTAAAGACAAGATCATCTTTGCTCTTGATGTGGAGCACTTCGGAGAAGCCCAGCATTGGGTGACTCGCCTCAAAGACCGTGTAGGAATATTTAAAGTAGGAAAACAGCTCTTCACTCATGCTGGCCCAAAGGTCATTGATATGATCCGACAAAAGGGTCAAAAGGCTTTTCTCGATCTTAAATTCCATGATATTCCCAATACCGTTGCGAAGGCAGGGGAGGAAGCAACGAAGCTGAATGTGACCATGTTCAACCTCCATGCTTTGGGAGGATTTGAAATGATGCGTAAGACTGTGGAAGCCTCTAAGGCCATGTCTAAAAGTCTCGGTATTTCAAAACCCCTCATTTTGGCTGTTACCATTCTCACCAGTATGGATGAAGAGACTTTGAAAGAAATAGGGGTCCAGGGTCCACTTAAAGAAGAGGTGGGACGCCTTGCCTCTCTTGCAATGAAGGCAGGGGTGGATGGAGTGGTAGCTTCTCCTCAGGAAATTGGAATCATTCGGCAACGATGCGGAGAAAAATTTCTGATCGTCACTCCTGGCATCCGCCATCCTTCTGATAAAAAGGACGACCAAAAGAGGACCATGTCTCCGAAAGAGGCCATTACTGCAGGGGCTAACTATCTTGTGATCGGTCGCCCCATTAAAGAGGCGAAAGATCCCCTCGAAGCCGTTCAGAAAATTATTGAGGATATCTCATAGAACTCAACCCTTCAGGGTTAAGTTACAATAAGATACAAGATCAGTAACTCAAGGCTTCAGCCTTGACCACACTTCTATGACCCAAATCATCTATGGAATCCATCCTGTCAAAGAAGCCTTAAAATCACCCTACATCCAATTTCAAAAGATTCTGATCGGTACTCAAAGATCTCATTCTTCTCTCCAAACCATCCTTGATCAGGCCACAAAAAAACAAATTCCTATCACCTTTACGACAAAGGAAAACCTTAATCAGATGGCGAAGGGTGGTCTTCACCAAAATGTCATTGGACTCATCAAAGAAACTCCCTATGCCGATCTCGAAGAGATCCTTTCTCAATGGAGAAAGGAGGAAGGTAAAGCCCTTTTCCTCATCCTTGACGGCATCCAGGATCCACAAAATTTTGGATCCCTCATTCGCACCGCTCTGGGGTGTGGAGTTCATGGAATAATCATTCCAAAGGATAGGGCCGTCGGGATCACCCCCTCTGTGGTCAGGGCTTCTGCAGGGGCCGCTCTTCATCTGCCGATTGTCAGAGTGGTCAATATTGCAACCGTGATTGATGCCTTAAAAAAAGAAGGGATTTGGGTCTACGGTGCCTCAGGTGAGGCGAAAGATTTGATTTACAACTTCGATCTCAATATCGATTTGGCCATCGTCATTGGTGCGGAAGGGAAAGGAATCAGACCCTTGGTAAAGAAAAAGTGCGATCGTCTCTTTTCAATTCCGATGAAAGGACCCATCTCTTCCTTTAATGCCTCGGTATCTGGAGGAATGATCCTTTATGAAGTGATGCGGCAACGTTCTCTTCATAATAATCCATCCCCTTCTGTGTAGGGAACGGTTTCAAACCTTTCCCTACGGAGGTCTAGAGGATTCGGAGAAGAAGAATGATCACTATCCAGAGACCTGGTCAAGACCCATTAGAGATTGAATTCATCCTGATAGATTTTGAGGGAACCCTTGCTTCGGACCGACGGGTTCACCCAAAGGCAAAAGATAAGATCAACCTTCTCTCCAAACGGACGAAAATCTACATCCTAACAAAAGGAGAGAAAGAGTTGGTGGAGAAGCTTGAAAAAAGTCAAAGCAGAGATATTTCATTTAACGGAAGGAGAATCCTCTCAGCGGAAACTGGATTTATTGCGATCAATTGGGGGCGACCAGGACCGTTGCCATAGGAAATGGAGCGGACGATGCTCCGATGATCGAAGAAGCCGGTCTTGGTATCTGTGTGATCGGTAAGGAAGGAGCTTCTGCAGAAGCGATGAAGAAGGCGGATGTGGTGGTATTGAACATCCTTGATGCCCTCGACTTTTTATTGAAACCCCTCCGCCAGAAAGCCACTCTCGGTTAATAAACAATGTCAGAATAGCGGATTTCGGATTGCAGAGTGAAATGTTATTCATAATGTTTAATTCTTCATTCTAACTCCATTTCGAATTTTGCAATTGAATTTAAGAAAATGTTTCCTTATTATTTCATTCGATTCAGCGGTCCATTGCTTCTCATCCTCGTAGGATTAAAAATCCTCTCTGGATATGCCTTGGTCGGGAAGGATGAATGGAATCTCCCTGGCTTTCAGGACTTCACCAAAATCGAACCCTTGACCTCCTCCTTCTCTTTGTTTTCATCTTCCATGCCTTTTATGGACTTCGACTCTTTCTGATCGATTTAGGGATGATGAAACGAGAAAAAGCTCTATTCTGGGGCTTCACCCTAATAAGTGTTGGATTATTATCTTCTCCTATGTCTATTTTTTCTGAACCATCCTGATCCGCTAAAAGCTGTCACCCTGAACTCGTTTCAGGGTCTTAAAGGGTCATTTTTGCGAGATGCTGAATCCAAGTTCAGCATGACATATTCGGAATTTCGAAATCGGATTCATTTGAAATTTCTGAGAGTCAGATGGAACTTTTCTCACATGATATCCTGATCATCGGTGGAGGCCTGGCAGGTCTGAGGGCAGCTATTGAGGCCAAGAAAGCTGGCCGGGATGTAGCGATCCTTTCAAAGGTCCATCCTCTCCGGTCTCACTCTGTTGCTGCTCAAGGTGGAGATTAATGCCCCTTTGGGAAATGCTCCGGCTCCTGTGAAAGATTCCTGGGAAAATCATGCCTTTGATACCATCAAGGGAAGTGACTATCTCGCCGATCAAGACGCTGTAGAGATTTTGTGTCAGGAGAGTATTGATCGGGTGATTGAAATGGAGCATTGGGGAACCCTTTTCTCCCGAACGGAGGATGGTAAAATTGCCCAGAGGCCTTTTGGGGGAGCGGGTTTCCCTCGCACTTGTTATGCAGCCGATCGAACCGGTCACAATCTCCTCCATGTTCTTTATGAACAGGTCACGAGTCTTCGAATTCCCGTTTATGAGGAGTGGTATGCCTTCTCTCTCATTGTTAATGAGGGAAGGTGCATCGGTATCCTTGGATTCCATTTCTTCGAAGGAAAGATCATTCCTATTCATGCGAAGGCTGTTCTACTTGCAACAGGAGGTTATGGTCGAATCTATCTTCGATCAACCAATGCGGTGATCAATACCGGCAGCGGTTGTTCCTTAGCCTACCAGGCAGGAGTTCCTCTCGAGGATATGGAATTTGTTCAATTTCATCCCACAAGCCTTTATGGGACAAATATCCTGATCACGGAAGCAGCCCGAGGAGAAGGGGGATACCTGATCAATGCAAAAGGGGAACGTTTTATGGAACGCTATGCCCCTAACCTCTTGGAGCTTGGCCCTCGAGATATCGTTGCCAGAGGGATTCAGACAGAGATCGACCAGAGTTATGGTTTTGAAGGAGGATATGTTTATCTCGATCTCCGACATTTGGGAAAAGAGAAGATTATGGATCGCCTCCCGGGTATTCGACAAATCGCCATCGACTTTGCAGGAGTCGATCCTGTCTTAGAACCCATTCCAGTTCAACCAGCCCAGCACTATTCCATGGGAGGGATCACCACAAATCTGGATGGAGAAACATCTCTCCCTGGACTTTTTGCTGCAGGGGAGTGTGCCTGTGTCAGTGTTCATGGTGCCAATCGATTGGGCGGAAACTCCCTTTTAGAAACCCTTGTCTTTGGAGTTCGAGCTGGCAGGAAGGCAATTCAAAAGGTGGAGAAGGAGAAACAAAGCTTCGACAAAGGGATCTTTCAAAAAAGATGGGGAGAGTTTCAATCGGACTTGGAAGAGGTTTTTGAAAGAAAAGAAGAGGAACCCTGTTTTCGCTTGAGGGATGAGATGAGAGCCCTCATGACTTCTCAGGCTGGAATCTTCCGAAAAGAGTCGGATCTTCTTACTGCGAAGGAAAGAGTGAAGGAGTTGAAGGAAAGACTGAAAAAAGTTGGGATCAAACAGAAAAACCTCGCCTTCAATCACGAACTTGTAAAATATTTGGAATTGGAAGGAATGCTCCAATTGGCAGAAGTGATCGTTGAAGGGGCCTTTGGCCGAAAGGAGAGCCGTGGTTCCCATTTCCGGCTGGATTATCCTGATCGAGATGATAAACATTGGCTTCGTCACACCCTCGCCTTTAAAACAGTGGATGGACCGAGGCTGGAGTATAAAGATGTGACCATCACAAAGTTTCCCCCGGAGAAAAGAACATACTGATAAGGAAATTTACCGGTTATTTAGTCATTTGTCATTAAGTCATTTAATGACCTAATGACTCAATAACTGAAGTTTTGCACTTTTTACGCCCATAATAATTCGAGGTAACTATCGAGAATATTTTGTTTAAATTGGATTCTCATATTTTTCATTGCCACGGTAATGTGTTCTATCAAAATGTGCTTTCGTACATGGAAGGCTAAAAGCCGTATAGATAAATTGAGGAATGCCTTTTTATCTCTTAACCACTGGAGGATTTTTAAGAAGATTAAGACGCAGTAACTCAGAAGGACTATAGCCACATGGCGCTGGATAGCTTGGAGATTTCGAACCTGATAGTCTCCAAATCCTAATCGTTGTTTAAGGTCTTTAATCATCTGCTCAATCTTCCAGCGTTTGGCGTAATATTTGAGGATATCCAAAGCCGAGAGATGGAGATTGGTGGAAACCAGATAACGAGGCTTCTTTCTTTTTTCTTTTACGACCACAACGGCGACTTTGCCGAAGTTCTTGATGAGGCCAACAAACCGAGCGATCTGAAGAGACCGTTGCTTTCCATAGAAGGTAAGAGAGGCCTCTCGGTAGGCAGAGCGAAGGGTCGAGAGAGTCGGTACTTTAGTTCGTTTCCCATCGATGAAGAGAACAGAATTGGACCTCAGTTGAGAGATCATATGGTAACCCCATGTTCGGCAGAGCTGAGCCAAAGGCTTTCCCCAATACCAGCCATCTGCCAGAAGATAGACTTTACAGGGGACTGGGAGGCGAAGAGCCTGAAGCATCTTTTTGACCAGGAGGATTTTGGTTCGAAAAGGGCCGCATCCTTTGGTCCCTTTAGGGTGATAGAGGTTGGCCCAGAGGGGCAGAAGAAAATCCTTATAGAGGAGAGCAAAGAGGACCCACTGATGGCCAAAGATATGGGGTTTGTGAGCCCCGTCTTTATGCCAGGCACAACCGGGCATCTTCTTGCCCGTCTTTTGGGCAATCGTGTCATCCACGATAAGGAACACAATGGAATGCTCTCTGATTCGCAAGGTGTGAAAGATCTTCTGTAATGCAACCTGTGTGACTTTCTCCATGGCCCAAACATTTTCTCCCAGGAATCGGGTGAAGCTGGAAAGGGATCGGTGAAGAAAGGGGAAACTGAGGGATTGAACCATGGAGGAGGTATGGACTTCTTTTCCCAACTGGATGAAGCCGATGATGAAGGATGAAAAGAGACTAAATGAAGGTCTTGAAAATGCTTCTGAGAAACAGGATAATAGGGATTGGATCTCTTGTTTAGCATTTTTGATTCTCACAGGCTGTTCTCCTTTCTGGGCTAAAGTTAAGTTGACGCTTTCTTTAGCCTATTATAGGATAACAGCCTTTTTTATACCTATATTAAAAAGTGCAAAACTTCAGTCAATAACTTAATGACTAAAATTTGCACTTCGGCATTGATTTAAAATTTGAACTTTATTAGGTAGCCCATGGTATCCCGTCTCCTAACATTACAAATTAAACGTTTCCATAAAGAGAAGGACCCACCTCAATGGATTGAAACCTTCCATGTAGAGCCCAAGAAGGGTATGAATCTCTTGGAAGCCTTGTTACGGATTCAAGATGAGCAGGATGGAACTCTTTCTTTTCGCTATTCTTGTCGAGGTGCGGTTTGTGGTTCTTGCGCGATGAGGGTCAATGGCAAATTAGTATTGGCATGCCGAACCCATGTCGAGGATTTAATGAATAAAACCACTTTCATTGAACCTCTTCCCTACTTTCCAGTGATACGAGACCTCATTGTCGACATGTCTATTTTTTTCGACCATTATCGAAAAATAGAGCCTTATCTCCATGGAAAGCCTGTTTCACCCCATTTGGAATACACCATGAAGGAGGATGAAAGGAAGGAGATTGATCCCTACATTCAGTGCATCCTCTGTGGAATCTGCTTGGGGGCTTGCCCTGCTTTTATTAGGGATCCTCAGTTCCTGGGACCAGCTATGTTAGCAAAGGCTTATCGTTTTTTTGCTGATTCTCGAGATAGAAGGACGGAAGAAATCCTCGACGATCTGAATAGTCAGAAGGGGGTATGGGGTTGCAATACCGTCTTTCAATGCCTAAAGGTCTGTCCAAAAGAGGTTCCTCCTACTCACGCCATCGTCAAAATGAGAAATAGGATATTGACATATCGAATCTCTTCTATCATTTCACGCCTATCTTCAATCGTTTCTCGTCATTCATGAGTTTTCTGTTGGGGAGAATTCTCTTACTTAACGTCAGGCAGGAGAATAAATATCTATCGAAGACTGGAAAAATCTGACTCAAAAATTGAGTCAAGGAAGGCAAAACAGATTGGGTAAAGGAAAGAAGTACCTAAATCATTGTGCTTTCTGGAGAAGTAATAATGACTGACCCCGGTCCATTTCAATCGATCCTGTCGAATCCGGGCCGAAGAAATGACCTTGCCCTGGGGAATGTTTGCTCGATGGCTTGCCTCAAATGGTCGATAAAAGAGATCATTTCCAGAGCTTCCTCAGCATAGCGATGGTTATGTTGGGGAATCACTGCCCAGGCGCCGATTGACCGGTCAATGGCGATAAGTGCGATCTTCGCAGAGCCATCCGAATCGCTTGGGAATTCATCGCACCCCTCCTCTCGTAGAGTCGAGTCTCCGACTTCCTCCTCCATCTTCCCCCGAATGGCTCGCGTAACCTTCGCCGCAATAAAGTATTGGTACCACCGGATCACCTCCAAGGCTTCTTCGAAGTCCACTCCCTCTGTGGCAGGAGCTGCCGTTTCAAAAAAGAGCCCTTCTCTTTCTTTGAACCAATCCTCTACCATTTCACTATAGCTCTTGGCGGCGCGGCAAATCACGTGCTTTTCCGCAGCCTCATCATTCGCCCGCATGCTTTCTGTATCACTCACCGAATCCAAAGTCTCTAAATCTATCTCCCATTTCTTACCCGCCTCCCTCAGCAGCTCCAGGGCTTCCTGCAGGGTCTCCGATAACTTTCTCCAGAACGCCTCATTTCTAATATCCCGCGTTTCAGGATCCGAAAATTTCTCCTCCGAAAGTGAAAAATTTAAACAGCAGAGTGTTTGGGGACAGCGTTCACACCATCGATCGCAATAATTATAAATTCCTGGGATGAATCGCTCATCCGCAGCAAACTTTTCAATCCGATCCCGATTCAAAATCTTTCTTCTCCTCTGAGTTATCCTGGCTGGAATTCGTATTAAATCCGGGTTCGAATTACCCCCAAATTTTGAATAATTGATTTGTATCTATTTGGTATTTAAACAGAATATAAGAACCAGTCCCAATTGAGATGTGAATCAGATTCTTCTTCTACGATATATTATTTCCTTCTCGCGAACCCCGGGGACAGGCTCCACCTTCAAAAACTCATCTATGGAAATGGCTACTCCTAGGAACTTCTCATGGAGCTCCTGGTCCTCGGTCACGCATGGGATTCCCATTTCCATGGCCAGCGCAATAAACTGTCCGTCGTAGGCGGTAATTCCATATTTTGCGACGAGATCAAGCACCTTTCCCGCGGAAGGTTCACATTCGTTATCTATGAGGATATCAAACACCTTTTGCCAAACGTTCAAAGCTTGCTCTTGTGTGATCTGTTTGGCCTTAATCGCTGTCGCAAGGATGTTCTGAAACTCATATCGCCACAGGATAGGCACAATCCATACCGAATCCTTTTGCTCCACCTGCTCGGCCTTCGATGTCAAAACGCTGCTCAGGTTTCGTGCAGTGATGATGTTCGAGTCCACTACGATCATAGACGACCCTCACGTTTGGCTTGGT
This sequence comes from uncultured delta proteobacterium, assembly GCA_963739325.1. Classification (GTDB taxonomy): domain Bacteria; phylum Desulfobacterota; class BSN033; order BSN033; family UBA1163; genus CAVTZZ01. Next base: position 16,485 of record CAVTZZ010000067.1, read on the forward strand.
CTATAAATTCCGTCGTCAAGAGCGTCCGGGTTCGCAATGGGGTGGGAAACTTCACCGGTTGAAAACGGCGCATCCTCTCCTCAAAAACAACAATAGCCTGTTGAGTCATGGAACGACGATTTCTTTCAGCTTCCCGTTTTAGCCACTCATGCACTTCACGGGGGACATCTTTTATCAGCAAAGAAGACATAGCTCACCTCCGATAGCATTCTGCTATAATAATACTATCGTTTGGTCAACCTGTCAATTTATTTAACGTTGGCGCTAATCGCAGCCTTTTCTTTGAATCGCTCATCCGCAGCAAGTTTCTCAAACCTATCTCGCTTCAAAATCTTTCTTCTCCTCTGAGTTATCCAGGCTACAATTCATATTAAATCCGGTTTCGAACCCCCCGGGATTTTGAATAATTCATTTGCATCTATTTGGTATCTGAACAAAATATGAGAAGCGGTCCCAGCTATTTTCTTGAGGATTGGGGACTTAACCGTAAATTTTCTTAAGGAGCCAGGCCATGTTCTGACCAAGAGTCCTCATGGTCTGGATGCCTTCAGCATCGTCTTTTACTTCCCCTGGATTTCGGCCAAACCCCATATTCCAATAGTTGGAACCAGGGATAATCATCTGGTTGATCAGGAAAAAATAGTTCATCGAGCCGAGAACATGGGTGGATCCAGCACGACGGACAGCGATGACTGCTGCTCCAACCTTGCGTGTGAACAGGCCTCCATTGGACCGGGATACGATCGTACTGCGCTCAATGAGGGCCTTCATATTGGCTGACATGTCCCCAATGTAAGTGGGAGAACCAAGGAGGATCCCCTGGGCTTTCTGCATCTTGGCTATATACGCGTTGACCTGATCTTTTACGACTGCACATTTCTGATCCTTATTTTCGGCACATCGATAGCAAGCGATACAGCCGGATAGGGTTTCACCGGCTAACTGGATCAACTCCGTCTCGATCCCTTCTTTTTTCAGTTCATCCAGCACCAAATTCAAAAGGATGGCCGTGTTTCCATCTTTGCGTCCACTACCATTAAAAGCCACAACCTTCATCATTCTTTTCTCCTTTCTATTTTTATATTAAACAAAAAATCCATCTCACCCTCCCACCTTGAAGAGAGGGACTCGGTTGAGGATTATGAACGGTAGGAAGCGTTGATCTTCACATAATCAATCGAAAGATCTGTGGTGAAGACAGAGAATTGACTTTTTCCCTGATGGAGGTCAATGGTCACTCTAAAGGATTTCTTCTTGAGAATCTGACTGGCTCGTTCTTCCACTCGAAGCCCTATTCCCATTCCATTTTTCACGATAGGAACCTTATCAAAGGAAACATCGATTTGATTAGGATTGATTTGGGTACCTGAATGACCCAAGGCACAGAGGATCCTTCCCCAATTGGCATCCTGTCCAAAGAAGGCGGTCTTTACCAGTGGGGAGTGGGCAACAGCATAGGCCGCCTTTTTGGCATCCTCTTTGTCCCTTGCCCCCTGGATCAAAATTTCGATGAATTTCGTTGCTCCCTCTCCATCTTTCACTAAACTCTTGGCCAAATTCTGACAAACTTCTGAAAGCATCGATTGAAATTTCACTCCATCTCGATCCATTCGATTCAAAGAGGGATGGTCCGCTTTCCCATTGGCTAAAAGCAGCACCGTATCATTGGTGCTTGTCTCACCATCCACTGTGATGCGATGGTAGGAGACCTCTGCAGCCTTCTCCAGCATCCTCTGAAGGAAAGGGGATTTTATTTGAGCATTCGTGACAAGAAAGGAAAGCATCGTTGCAAGATTTGGGCGAATCATTCCTGCACCCTTTATCATTCCGCAAAGCTTCACCTGCTTTCCTTTAATGCGACAGGTCGCCACTTCAACTTTTGGGAATGTATCTGTTGTCATGATGGCTTCCACAGTCTTCATCCACCCCTCTGGAGAAAGGGCTTCGATCAATTCAGGAATCCCATCCTTAATCTTATGGAATGGCAACGGAGTCCCGATGACGCCTGTGGATGAAGCAAATACCAACGGTTCATCGATTCCCAATCGCTTTGCCATCAACGAGGATATCCTTCGAGCATCCCTCAATCCTTGACTCCCTGTACAGGCATTTGCATTTCCGCTGTTGACAATGAGTGCCTGGCATTGTCCTCCTTTGATGCGTTCCATATCCAAAAGGACAGGAGCTGCCTTTACCCTATTGGTGGTAAAGAGTCCGGCTACTTGTGCAGGAACTTCAGAGTAAATCAAACCCAGATCCCTCGATCCGTCCTTCTTGATCCCTGATGAAATCCCTGAAAAGAGAAAACCGGATACTTTGAAATCGAGTGGCTTCATCCTTCCCCCTCACCCTCGCCCTCTCCCCTGCCTACCGGAGGCAGGCACCAGGGGAGAGGGAACAAAGTTATTTTAACTTTGAGCTTTGAACCTTGAGCTTCTCTGTTTAAGCCCTTGCTTGTGTCTCCTTCAACAAACAACATCTCTTATATTTCTTTCCACTTCCACAGGGGCAGGGATCATTCCGGCCTACCTTCTTCCCTTCCCGGCGAACCGTCACCCCTTTCCCATCCTCTGTCTCCCCGCCCCCCTGCGCAGCCTCTCCACGGCTCAAGATGAAGGTCTGCTTCCGTTCCATCTTCATCTCCTTGACCTCTTGCTCCTTTGCTATCTGAATGGCGAAGAGTTTCTCGACCGTATCCTTCTTAATCCGGTCCAACATCTCAAGAAACATCTGATAGGCCTCTTTCTGATATTCAATCCGGGGGTCCTTCTGGCCATAACCCCTCAATCCAATTCCTTCCTTCAGCTGATCGATGGCGAGGAGATGGTCTTTCCAGTAGTAATCGACGGACTGAAGCATGATGACCTTCTCCAGATATCGAACCGTCTCGGCTCCAAATTCCTCCTCCTTCTTCTCGTAAATCTCCTTTGCTTTATTTAGAAGCAACTCTTTTAAATGGCCTCGATTCAGACCATTCCCCTCTTCGGAAGGAGCTGCCCATCGGAAGGAGAATTGTTGATAAGCAGCGTCCTGCAGTCCCTTAAGATCCCAATCCTCAGGATGAGCCTTTTCTTCGGCATAAAGATCCACGATCCCCTCAACCTGTTCTTCGATCATCTCAATCACAGACTCCTTTAGATCCTCACCTGCCAGAACCTCTCTTCGTTGAGAATAGATGACCTCTCTTTGTTGATTCATCACATTATCGTATTCTAATAGATGCTTCCGAATCTCAAAATTATGTGCCTCCACCTTCCTCTGGGCATTCTCGATGGCCTTGGTGACAAGTCGATGTTCGATGGGCTGATCTTCATCAATTCCCAATCGATCCATAATACTGGAAATCCTCTCAGAGCCAAAAATCCTTAAAAGATCATCTTCCAAAGAGAGGTAGAATCGGGAGGAGCCGGGATCGCCCTGCCTCCCAGATCTTCCCCTCAACTGATTGTCAATCCGACGAGCTTCATGCCGCTCGGTTCCCAAAACATGGAGGCCTCCCAATTGGATAACCTTCTCCTTATCTTTTTGAACAACAGCCAAGGCCTTCTCATTGGCCTTCTGAATCGCCTCTGCATCAGCTTTCTCATCGAACATGGTTTTAGCCAGGAATTTGGGATTCCCACCCAGTAGGATATCAGTCCCTCTTCCAGCCATATTCGTTGAGAGGGTCACTGCTCCAACCCTTCCTGCTTGGGCAATGATTTCAGCCTCCCGCTCATGGTGTTTGGCATTGAGGACATTATGCGGGATCCCCCGCTTTTTCAACAGAAGGCTCAATCTCTCCGACTTCTCAATGGAGATCGTCCCCACCAGAACAGGACGGCCCGACCGATGGAGTTCTTCGATCGCTCGACCGGCAGCACGAAATTTTTCTTCTTCCGACTTATAAATAACATCGGAGTAGTTCGTGCGAATCAGCGGCATATTGGTGGGGATGACCATCACATCCAGATTATAGGTCTTGCGAAATTCAGCTGCCTCTGTGTCAGCCGTTCCCGTCATCCCTGCCAGTTTTTTGTACATTCGAAAATAATTTTGAAAGGTGATGGTAGCCAGCGTCTGATTTTCATTCTCGATGCGAACGTTCTCCTTGGCTTCGACGGCTTGGTGGAGCCCGTCACTCCATCTCCTTCCGGGCATGAGTCGTCCTGTAAATTCATCAACGATGACGACTTGTCCTTCTTTCACCACATAGTCCACATCTCTTTTGAAAAGGCTATGAGCTCTCAAGGCCTGATTGACATGATGAAGTGTCTCAATGTTCCTGGGGTCGTAAAGGTTCTCCACATGGAGTAATCTCTCCACATGCAAGACGCCCTCCTCGGTTAAAAAGGCGGTATGGCTCTTCTCTTCAAGCTGATAATCGTTTCCTTGTTTCAGAGAGGGAATGATGCGGTTGATCTTATAATATTTATCCGTGGATTCTTCAGCAGGACCGGAGATAATGAGAGGGGTTCTGGCCTCATCGATCAAAATGCTATCCACCTCATCGACAATGGCATAGTTCAGGTCTCGTTGTACGTAGTCTTCGATGTCAAATTTCATATTGTCCCGGAGGTAGTCAAACCCGAATTCATTGTTCGTGCCGTAGGTGATATCACAACCATAAGCCTCCTTACGTTCCCGGTCATTTAATTCGTGGAGAATCACTCCCACTGAGAGGCCCAATAACCGATAGATGACGCCCATCCATTCACTGTCCCTCTTGGCCAGATAATCATTGACTGTTACGATATGGACGCCATCCCCTTTAAGGGCATTTAAATAGGCTGGAAGGGTAGACACAAGGGTCTTACCCTCGCCGGTAGCCATCTCTGCGATCTTGCCTTCGTGGAGGACAATGCCACCGATCAATTGGACATCGAAGTGGCGTTCTCCAAGGGTCCTTCTGGCTGCCTCTCGAACAACAGCAAAGGCCTCTGGAAGTATCTCTTCCAGGGGCTCCCCCCGATTAATCCGCTCTCTGAACTCGGAGGTCTTAGCCCGGAGCTGATCATCGTTTAAAGGACGTATTTGGGGTTCTATTGGGTTGATCCGTTGAACAATGGGTTGGATCCTTCTTAACTCCCTTTCGTTTTTGCTCCCTACGATTTTTTTGATCAATGATCCGATCATCGAATTTACTCCTTTTTTTACAAGGAAAAACAAGAGTCCATGGTTCAAAGTTTAGGGTAACGATGCCGTTCGGCTGAGCTCACGTCGATGCCAGTTTCGTTAAAGGGTGACGAGGTTGGTCTTAAAACCCATTAGCCTTGACCCTACAGCTATATACAAAACGGGCTTCGTAGCCTTAACCCAAAGACGATCTCGTCGTTTCTGTATGACGTAACCGTCACAAAAAATTATATAATGGAAAATAGGGGGTTTCAACTAATAAAAAAGCCCGATGAATATCTCATCATCGAGCTTTCCTTTCCAGTTCAGTTATCTTTACCTGCCAATAGACAGGCCATTAATTTAAAATATACCTCATTGGGTTAGCTGAAATACCGTTAAGTTTTACCTCGTAATGGAGATGGGGACCTGTCGTTCTCCCCGTCAACCCAACCTCTGCCACTTTATCACCCCGTTTCACCTTCTGTCCGACGCGAACCGTAATTTTACTGAGGTGGGCGTAACGGGTCGTCATCCCAAATCCATGAGAGATCACTAACATCTTTCCATGAATCAAATCGTTTCCAGTATCCGAAATAATCCCCTCGGCTGGGCTAACCACAGGTGTTCCCACACGATTCGAAATATCGAGGCCTTCATGCATCTGTGTCAACCCAGTAAATGGATCTGTGCGGAAACCAAATCCTGAAGTAACCCAACCCATGGTTGGCCAGATGGATGGGGTGTGGACTAACATCTCCTTTTTATTCTGAAGAAGTTTCTCGAGTTCGGATAGACTCTCTTCCTGAGATACGGCCTCTGATTGAAGCCGCTCGACATCGGTCCTCATCTGTTGAATCAGTCCTTTCTCATCTCTCTCATTTTTCAATTGCTCTCGAATATCAGAGGGCGATGGTCCCCCTATCCCTGCCACAGAAGTGGTCTCTTGCCCCTTCTCAAGATTAGCAATGATCCGAATCTTTTTATCTAAATCTTTCAATTTGGAGAGTTGTTTTTCCAGATCTTCAATTCGTCCTGAAAAAAATCGAATCTGGGATTTCTGGGTCTCTGTCTCCTGACGTAATCGGGCCAGTTCAAATGCCTTTTTCCTAAGCTGGATATAATCACAAAAGAAGAAAGTGGTAGAAAGGAAAGCAAAGATAAAGAGGTAAAATACGATTTTAAAAGTCTTTCTGTGTATCCTAAGGTGCCGGGTCTTGGAAGTCTTCTGACCAAAGATAAGAATATTAAAATATTCTTTATCCACAACGACCTCCTTGTTTCATCTCGACACGAATTGTATCCATCTCCCAGTTAAAAATATTAGATACCAAAATAGATATTTCTTTGTCAAGTGTTTTTTCAGCAACATTCATACCAATTATTTATTATTTTTATCAAAATACATAAGCGTGTGAAATTTTTAAAAAATTAAGCACATCTGGGTAGTTACAGTTTTTCACATGTCACACTATATCTACCATTTTTGTTTAAAAATTGCACATTAAACGAACAATTTTTGACTTCTCCTGACCCCTCGCGATCCATTAATTTCCGCTGATTTTTAATCCCTCTATCATCAGGCTCGGAGATCCTGCTCTTCCAAAAAATCGGAGGTCTTCTCCTAACCCGATCACATTTCGGAAGAGTTGGAAAAGATTCCCAGCCACTGCAATCGATTTAATCGGATAAACCTTCTCACCTCTATCAATCCAGTTCCCTGAACAGCCTAATGAGAAGTCACCGGAGATTGGGTCTACCGTGTGAAGACCCATCACTTCTTCTATCACCAATCCTTGATAAAGACCTTCTTTAAGTTTGGAGAACGCATCCTTTCCTGGTTCAATAAAGAAGTTAGAGATCCCTATGCCAGGAGGCGATTTGATGCTGGATCGTTGGCTGTTCCCTGTCGATTCAACCCGAAGCCCTGAAGAAGAGATATTCTCCCGATTGGCCCAATATCTATCATATAAATATCCGGATATCTCCCCTTGAGTGACTAAAAGCGTTCTCTGACTCGGCACACCCTCCCCATCGATGGGAGAGGTTGAAATCCCTTTCGGGTTAAGTCCGTCGTCCAGAATCGATACTAGAGGTGAAAAAAATCTCTCCCCCTTTTTCCCTTTCAGATGGGACTTCCCTTTTTGGACTTGTTCAACTAAAAAGGAATGAGCTAAAAGCGACAAAAATTCTGAGGCGACTTGATTACGAAGAAGAACTGGAAAAATTCCGGAAGGGATTCTCTTCCCGCCCACCCTTTCCAAGGCCTTCCTCCCGGCTTCTCGCCCAACTTTTTCTACATTAAGATCGTTAATAAAATGGCTGGAATCGAAATCCCATCCCACTTCCGACTCTCCCGATTCCTCGGCAACTGCTGTTACGCTGACGGAAGCAAGGGTGAACGCATATGAGACCTCAAGCCCATTGGAATTGACCAATGCTCTTCGTGAGAGGACTTCCTCATACGATGCCTTTCTCACTTTCTTAATTCTTCCTGAATCAACCGATCGGGCTGCTTCCTCTAATAATATTGCCTTTTCGATCTTCGTCTTTTCAGAAACCTTTTGCAATGTATCATCAAAAATGGGTAGATGAGGAAGAGAACTTTTGAGGAGAGGTGGAAAGTCAAAACAAGGATCTGGAGAAGTGGCCTCAGCGCTATGGATTGCATTCTCGATCACTCGTTCTACTCCCCATAAAGTCTCCTCCCGGTCAGACTGAGATGGATGAGAAGTCGATAAGACTCGACCACGAGAAGTGGTATAAGAAAAACCCATCCGTTGACGATTTAAAATACGAAAGGCTCTCCCCAAAGAATGAGAGGCTTCGAGAGTATCGACCTTCCCATCCTTAGATTCAACATAAAAATGGGAGGTCTGCTCGAGGTAAACTTCATATCCGTCAATAGACTTCTTCCGTAAAATGCTTAGAGCCTGATCAAGAATTTCATTGGCGTCGTTCATCATGCACTCGATTCCGATGCAAATGGGTCTAAATTCCAATCACCAAATCCAAAATTCTTTTAAGTCACTAAGTCATTCAATAACTAATGACTAAATGACCTAATGACTGAATAAATGGTTGTGGGTGCCTGCCGGTAGGCAGGGTATTTGATGATTAACGTATTATTTCATCACTATTTACTGCCTACTGATAACTGCTTACTTCTCACTGTCCTCATTACCACCTGATCAAGGAGCTGGCCCAGGTAAGACCCCCACCGAAAGCGGTGAGGATGATCAAATCCCCCCTTTGGATCGATCCATTTCGAACTGCCTCGTCCAGGGCGATCGGAATGGTCGCGGAGGAGATATTGCCATACTTTTCAATGGTGAGATAGACTTTTTCAATAGGCACATTCAGTCGCTTGGCCACCTGTTGAAGCATACGGGCATTGGCCTGATGGGGAATGATCCATTTTACATCGGCGAATCGGACACCGTTAAAGGAAGCCGCTTCCTCAGCCGCCTCTGCAAATCGCTTCACTGCCACCCGGACCGATTCATTGGCCTTGATCATCCTCAGGGTATGAAGTTTCTTATCCACGCTCTCATAGGAGATGGGAGTCGTCTTCGACCCACCACCAGGAAGCAGGAGGTTCTCACCATTTGCCCCATCCGTGTGGATATGAACGGAAAGAATCTCACCCATCTCCTTCTCCTTATGCCTGAGGGGATCACTCCTCGAAGAATCATCAAAAGCTCGAAGAATGGCCGCACCAGACCCATCCCCCCAGAGGATACAACTCTCCCGATCTGTCCAATCGAGGGTCCGGCTCATGATCTCTACAGAAGCGACCAGAGCTGTTCTGTAAGTGCCGGTCTTAAGATATTGCTCAGCCACGGAGAGACCAAAAACAAATCCACTGCAGGCTGCGGTCACATCAAAAGAGACCGCCCTTTCGGCGCCTAATTTTGCTTCCAACCAGTTGGCTCCAGAAGGACAAGCAGTATCAGGAGTCATGGTGGTCATGATAATGAGGTCCAGGTCTTTTGCGGAGATCCCCGCCATCTCCATCGCTCGCAATGAGGCTTCTTTAGCAAGGTCTGAGGCATTGATATTTGGTGCTGCGATTCTTCGTTCTTTAATCCCGGTCCTTTTGTAGATCCACTCGTCATTGGTATTTAAAATCTTCTCCAGATCAAAATTGGAAAGGATCCTTTCCGGAAGAAATGAGCCTGTCCCCAGTATTCCGATCCTCTTATTTCCCATCCGTAAACTCCTTTTGAACAGATTTACAATCTATCTCCTCTATTTTGTATAAATAATTCTTCCCCTCCTGCTCTGTCACTAAGGACTGTCTTCGCCGAAATGCTTTGTGGAGGCAAGTTCTGAAGCTCAGGAGCCCCTTTTTCTAATAGGGCATCGGACGGATGACGATGAGACCATCGGAGGTGAAAGGGTAGATAAAATAACCGAAGGTCAGCGTTTTTCCCATCACTCTGATATCGAAACAATCCTTTAAGAAAAGAGATTGTTTTCAACCCTTTCTCTCTTTTCACCCCAACCAGGTGAGCGATTTCCCATGATTCTATTTCCTCTCTTTTCACCCTCTTATAAAATCCCCAAAAGAGATTGGTCGAAATCCCTTTTTTAGGATCTTTCTCCCAACGGAATATTCGAAAGAGCGGAAATAGGTTCCTCTCAAACCCTTCATCTTTAAAGGGAAAGAGATAGAAAATAGATAGTTTCTGGTGACCTGTTTCTTCTTTTTCGTAGTCAAAGAAAGGCCAGATTCGAAGGGAACGCGTTTTTTCCATTCCTTCTTTATCTTCGCCTAATCGAAAGCGACTGAGGAGAAGGATTCGAACGGTCTTCTCCTGAAGATCATCTATCCGATCTTCTTCCAATTGATAGAGTGGATAGAGAATAAAAACCCTCCTCATCACCCCTTCCTTCTCTTTATACCCATAAAAGGGGAAAATTCTCATCCCCTTTAGATTTTGATCTTCTCCTTTCAATGTTTGAAAGATCGGCCAAGGAAGGTCCCACTCTTCAAAACCAGTGGACCGATCGATGGTATGGGAGAAGAACGGCCAGAGAAAAGTCTTGCTCTCGAAATTTTTGGACTCTTTTGAAACATAGAATGGAAAGACCATGCTTTCCTCAATGGGGTCATCCGTATCCAGTCCTTTTCTCTGTTTTAAGAAGATGGGCCATAGGAAGAATTCGGAATACGAGACTCCGACTTCCTCTCTTTGACCATAAATAGGCCAAAATCGATATCCTCTCTTATTCTCTCCTTCGATGAATGAGAACAATGGCCATAACACATTTGTCTTACGAACCCCTTCCGAAGTAGATTCGCTATAGATAGGCCAGAGATAGAAACGGATTTCATCTTTCCCATATCTTTCTAATAGAGTGCCAAAGATGGGAAAGATGCCAAAATAGTCTCTCCCCTTTTCCGTCTCCCCCATAAAGAAAGGAAAAAATTGAAAGTCCCATTTCTTTTTCTCATCGAACTCCTCCTCCCGGTATAGAGACAGTGGGAATAAGTATCCCTTCTTATCACCCTCTTTGATCTGATATTTTCCGAAGGGATAAACGAATTCGAACCTCTTCAGAGGTTCGATCTCATCCTCTGTCCAGTAGAGGAGTGGACGAATTCCCCATTGGCTTCGAGTGGAATCTCTTTTCCATATAAAGAAGGGGCCCAATCCATTGATCTCTCTCACCCCTTCTACCGGGTCAGAGGTGTATTGAAAGAATGGCCAAAAATTGATCGAGATCGCTCCCTCTTCCGCTATGGAAAGGGATGGGGTTAAGCATAGGAGGATCAATATAAAAAATATAATTTTTAAACTTCGCATGACCACTTCATGCTATCCCCTCCCCTGCCTACCGGCAGGCAGGCACCAGGGGATGGGATAGTTTTGAGGAAAGTTATTTTTAAGGTGAGGGGTTTTAAAAGAATATCCCGATGATCGTTCCCAACACAGTAATGGGCGTCTGTTCCTGAACCCCTTCAGCAGTTTTTTGAATCTTTTTCAAGGTTTTTTCTGTCTCTTTCATCAAGGTATCATCATTGACCAGCTTTCCAAGAGTCCCCTCGCCTTTCTCCACTTTTTCTGCAATCCCTTTGACCGATTGAAGGGCTTCATTGGCTGACTGCATTGTCTCTTTCGCTGAATGGACAGTCTCCTTGACCTCCTGATAAAGGGATTCATCCTTGATCAGTTTGCCCAGGGTCCCTTCCCCCTGCTCAATCTTCTCTGAAACATTCTTCAATGCTTCGACTGTCTTTTTTGCCTCTTTGTATAAGGAATCATCATTGATCATTTTGCCTAGAGCCCCTTCACCCCTTTCAATCTTCTCGGAGACATTCTTCAATGTCTCAAGAGTCTTTTTCGCATCCTGATAGATCGTATCGTCTGTGAGCAATTTGCCTAAGGTCCCTTCACCCTTTTTTACCTTATCTCCAATATCCTCTATTCGAGAAAAGGCGTCTTTCGCCCTTAGGATGGTCTCTTTCGAATCGTTGGCAATGCCTGTCAATTGACCCGAAAACTTATTAAAGTTGTTAATCATCCCTTCAACTTTTTTTGCATCCACTGCCTTCAATACATCTCCCAATGGTTTTGCAATATCCTTGATATCATCCTTGATGGTGCCCACCTTAGAAAGAACCTGTTCCATATCCAATGGAGGTTCCCCCTGTTCAACCAACCCATTCGGTTCCAATCTGGGAGACCCTACCGTCCCAGGAGAAATCTCAACATACTTCTCTCCCAAAAAACCTTCCGATTTGATATAAGCCTTCGCATCTTTATAAAGGACGACTTCAGGTGGGAGACGAAAAGTGACCTTTGCTTTCCCCTGTTCCAATGCTATTTTTTCTACATTCCCCACACGGACACCGGCGACTCTGACCGGTGAGTTTTTCTCCAGACCGGTAACTGAGTCGAAATAGATATTGAGCAGATACCCGACCTCTTTCCCAATCTGAAATTTTTCGATCTTTACTGTCATCAGAACTAAGAGGACGATTCCGATGACGACAAAAATACCTACCCAAATCTCGGAACTCTTCCTTTTCATCTTTACCTCCCTCCTCCTTACTCAAATGAAGAGATCTAAATTAAATTTTGGAATAGTGGAATATTGGAATGATGTCAGAAAAGAAAAATATTTTTTCATAAACCCATTATTCCAACCTTCCATTATTCCATCTTCCCTCCTCCGCTTTGAATTTTGACCTTCGTTTACAAAATCTTGATAGGGCCTTCTGACCTTCCCTGAATAAATTGTTGGACCATTGAGTTAGAGGAGTTTTTGATCTCCTCCGGAGTCCCAACCTCGATGATTTTGCCCTGATAGAGCATCGCAATCCGATCAGCAATTTTATAAGCACTCTTCATATCATGGGTGATTGCAATCGAAGTCACATTCAGTTTCTCTCTCATCTGAATAATCAGTTCGTTGATGGCATCGGCCATGATTGGGTCAATTCCAGTTGTCGGCTCATCATAGAGGAGGATTTCTGGTTCCATAGCGATCGCCCTCGCCAAACTCACCCTTTTCTTCATCCCTCCGCTCAACTCCGAAGGCATCAACTCCTCGATATCTCGTAATCCCACGAGCCTCAACTTTTCAGAAGAGATCCTCCTAATCTCCTCTTCACTTCGTTGGGTGTGTTGTCGAAGAGCAAAGCCTACATTCTCCCAGATCCTCAATGAGTCAAAGAGGGCCCCTCCTTGGAATAGCATTCCAAACTTCTTCCTTACTTCATTCAGCTCTCGCTCGTTCAAAGAGGTAATCTCCAACCCATCTACATAAATTTTTCCCTCATCTGGCTGAATGAGTCCGATGATACATTTGATTAAGACTGTCTTTCCGGAACCGCTTCCTCCGATGACCACCATGCTTTCCCCCTCCTGCACCTCTAAATCACATCCTTTAAGAACATGCTTCTCTCCAAAGGATTTGTAAAGGTTGAGCACACGGAGTTTGATCGGGGACTTTCTGTCCATTATCAATCCAAATCCCCCATCCCCCCTTTTCTACCTGTCTGCCCTGCCTACCGGCAGGCAGGCGACAGGCAGGAAGAAGGGAAAGGGGGGATTAAAATAGAAATACCGTAATAAAATAATTTGAGATCAAGATGGTCAATGACGAAATCACAACCGCTTTGGTGGTGGCTCGACCAACCCCTTCTGCTCCACCTTCCGTAGAAAAACCTTGATAGCAGCTGATCGTTGCTATAATCATTCCAAAAAAAACTGCTTTTAAAAGTCCACTGTAGAGGTCATTAGATTCTAAATAGTCCCATGTCCTCCGGACATAGAGAGTTGGATTTGTCCCAAGAATTTGGACGCTCACCAGATACCCTCCCAAAATCCCAATGATATCGGCAAAAATGACAAGAATGGGGAGCATAATCATAGCTGCCAAAAATCTTGGAACGATCAGGTATTTGATCGGGTTGGTGGCCAAGGTAGAAAGGGCATCGATCTGCTCGGTTACTCGCATCGTCCCAAGCTCGGCAGCCATGGCCGAACCTACTCGTCCAGAAACCATCAACCCTGTTAATACAGGCCCTAATTCCCGTACCATGGAGAGGGCAACCACCGTTCCTACCATACTTTCGGCATTGAATCGTTTGAACCCCGTAAAACTCTGAAGGGCCAGCACCATTCCTGTGAAGCCAGCGGTAATAATGACCACCGGAAAAGAACGAACCCCCACCTCTTCCATCTGTTTTAAAATCTCTCTCACCTGCAGAGGAGGTCGAAAAATCCAGCTAAGGGTTTGGGCTAAAAGGATCATCACTCTTCCTGCTTCTTCTGCAAATCGTATGGTATTGCTTCCAACCCATCTAAATAGATTCAAGAGGACCTCCACCTATTGTCTTTAGGTTAAGGTTAAGATGCCCGTTTAGGTTAAGGGTAAGGTCGTTAGTCTTTAAACCTTTAACCTTAACTCTTTCACCTCAAACCAAACTGGCTTCCTAACCCTTACCCAAAAACGAATTTCATCATTCAATGATACTGTACGCATCCTCAATTACTCTTTATATATCCTCGGTACCCTTTTTCCGACCAAACATAACACTTCGTAAGAGATGGAGTTAATCTTTTCTGCAATCTCCTCGGCTGTAATTTGTTGTCTCCCCTGTCTTCCCATCAATATCACTTCATCTCCTAAAGAAACCTTTGGGAGTTCGGTCACATCAACCATCATGAAATCCATACACACTCTTCCAACAACGGGTGCTCTCCTTCCCCGAATCAACACCTCTCCCTTATTAGAGAGGTGGCGACTGTATCCGTCTGCATATCCAATGGGAAGGGTTGCGATAAGACTCTCTCTTTTTGTCACAAAAGTTCCTCCATAACTGATCTTTGTCCCAGGAGGAACCCGTTTCAGAAAATGGATATGAGTTTTTAGGGTTAGGACAGGTTTGAGTTGGATAAGGTTTTGAAACATTGGAGAAGGATATGAGCCATAAAGCATGATGCCTGGTCGAACTAAATTCCCTGAATAAGAAGGGACCGCCATGAAAATGGCACTACTGGCCATATGAAGATATTTACAGGAAATCCCCATCTTTTTTGCCATTGCTACTGCTCGCTGAAATTCCCTCCATTGGTATGTGGTATAGCCGTCTTGATCATCTGTCATGGAGAAGTGTGAAAGGATACCTTCTATTTCAATCTTTGGAAATCGTTTTAATTCTTTTAAAAAAGTGGGCCAAAGATTCAGTGGGACGCCCAGTCTTCCCATTCCTGTGTCTACCTTTATGTGTACCCTCACCTTCTTTGACCATCGCTCTGTTGCTTTCGTCAAGAGTTTTAAAGACTCTTTTTGGAAGACCACAGGGGTGAGGTCATATTGTAAAACCTGATCTACATCCTCTTTATAAATTCCTCCTAAGATGAGAATGGGAGCTTTCACTCCCCCTTTTCTCAACTCCACTCCTTCATCCGAAATGGCAACGCCCAGGTAGGCCACTCCTAACTTCTCCAATTTTCGAGAAATTGGAATGGCCCCATGACCATAGGCATTAGCTTTCACCACAGCGAGAAGTTTTACTCCTTCAGGAATTCTCTTTTTAAGTTGCCGATAATTATACTCAAGGGACTTAAGATCGATCTCTGCAATGGTCGGCCTTCCAAAAGCTTTGGGTATTTTCATCATGATGTTTATAACCTAATGAATAGAAAGAGAAATTATTTTTTTAATAACATCATGTCCCTTAAAAGTCAACTAAAACCTGACCTATTGACAATGCAATCCCCATCCATTAATCTGATCATCGTGAAAGAAAAGTCCTCTTCCACGATTCAAATTAAGATCAATGAAAAAGAGGTGTCTGTTCCTTCCCACTCCACTCTTCTCCAACTAAAAAATCAATTTAAACCCAATGCCAACGTCATCATTTATAATGGTTTCCCAATTTCTTCAGACCATTCCCTTCAAGAAGGAGATGAGATTATTCTCATCCAAAAGGGGGAAATCCCTTCTCCCGAAGAATGTGAATATCTAATGATGGCAAGACATACCCCTGGAATTCATCAGAAGGTCAAAAGGTCTGTTGTGGGAATCGCCGGGTTGGGTGGTCTCGGGTCTACTGTTGCAATAGCTCTGGCCCGGATCGGGGTAGGGACACTCATCTTAGTCGATTACGATGTGGTGGAACCGTCCAATTTGAACCGCCAACAATATTTCATTCATCAGATCGGAATGCTTAAGGTGGAAGCCCTTCAGGAGAATATTTCTAAGATCAACCCTTATGTGAAGATCCATCCCTATCATGAGAAGTTGGATCGAAATAATGTAGAAAGAATTTTTAAGGAGGCGTCTGTGGTGGTCGAGGCCTTTGATCGAGCTGAAGAAAAGGCCATGTTGATCAACGCGATCTCAGAGAAGATGCCTGAAAAATACATAGTGGCAGCCTCAGGTGTGGCTGGCTATGGAGACAATAATGAGATCAGAACGGTTCGGTTCTCCTCAAAGATATTCATCATAGGCGATCAGAAGACAGCAGCCCAACCCGGAATCGGATTGATGGCACCGAGGGTTGGAATCGTTGCCCACCACCAAGCCAACACAGTGTTAAGAATTCTTTTGGGGGAAGAAAAATAATGGTAAATGCGGAATTCGGATTTCGGAATGTGGAACATCTTACTGAAATCTTAAGTTTTTTATATTCCGCATTCTGCACTCTGCATTTCACAATTCATTAGTCCAGCTCTTTCACCACAGCGATTTCATCGCAGTCTGGGAATTTGACACATTTCAGACAGTCGGTCCAAATTTTATGAGGAAGCACAGTCTTATCTACTTTCTTAAAACCCAGTTTTTCAAAAAATTCGGGTTGATAGGTCAGAGCAAAAACCCTCTCTACACCCAACTTCTTGGACTCCTCTAAACAAGCCCTTACCAGTTTAGCTCCCATCCCTTTCTTCCGATCCTCTTCTTGCACAGCCAAGGATCGGATTTCTGCCAGATCATCCCAGCAGATATGAAGGGCGCAAATACCAACAACCTTGCGATGACGAAGGGAGACATAGAAATCTCGCAGATGGTCATAGAGTTCACTAAGAGAGCGGGGGAGAATATTCCCTCGATTGGAATAGAGTTTGATCAACTGTTGAATTTCTTGCACATCCTTAAGTTTGGCTTTTCGGATCATCTTATCTCCTCAAATCCCCCCAACCCCCCTTTTCTTAAAGGGGGGAGAGGGGGGATTATCACGATTTCTTGGCATTCTCAATCATCTCTTTGGCATGGGCACGCGTCTTCTCTGTGACCTTCACTCCTCCCAACAACCTGGCGACCTCCTCCATAATGGCTTCCTTTTCCAATCGATCCACAAGAGTGGTCGTTCGCCCTGCTCTCACCTCTTTCTTCACGCTGTAGTGGTTGTCAGCAAAACAAGCGATCTGAGGGAGGTGGGTCACGCAGATGACTTGATGATGTTTAGAAAGTTCTCTCAATTTTCTACCGACGACCTCTGCAATAGCTCCTCCAATCCCAGAATCAACTTCATCAAAGATGAGGACCTGTCTTCCACCCACCTTTGCCAAGATTCTCTTCATGGCCAACATAATACGTGAGAGCTCACCCCCAGAAGCAATTTTCGCCAGCGGCTTTACTTCCTCCCCAATATTTGGAGAGATGAGAAACTCGACCCGGTCTATCCCTTTGAGATAAAGAGGTAGGCCCTCCATCTGGATTTCGAAAGTGGTCTTCTTCATCCCCAGAGAACCCAATTCTTTTTCCACAAATTTCTTTAATTCGGAAGCCACCCTCTTTCTTTCACTGGAGAGCTTCTTTGCCAGAACGTTGACTTCTCCCCGGAGGGGTTCCAATAAACCCTCCATTTGTGAGAGCTTTTCCTCATCAGAGGTGAATGATTTCAATGCTTCATCGACCTTGCTTTTAAAGAGAAGAATCTCCTCTACGGTCGGACCGTATTTCCTCTTCAATCGGTCGATCTCTTCCAACCTATTCTCAATCTCTTCCAGTCTCATCGGGTTGATCTCGATCCGCCTCGAATATTCCCTTAGAGCAAAGGTGACCTCTTCCAATTGGATGATCGTGGTTTCCAGACTCTTTAATGTTTGGGAAAGGGATGGATCAATCGTCGCCATCTCTCGCCCCTGATGAAGGATGGTCTGAATCCTCTCAATGGCCGAACCTTCCCCTCCATAAAGCGTCTCTTCAGAAGTATTGGCGAAGGCCATCAACTTTTGAGCATGAGTGAGAATACTCCGCTCCTCCTTCAGGTTTTCTTCTTCTCCGTTTTGAATTCCTGAAGTCTCGATCTCTCTTGACTGAAAGGCCATCAGGTCGCGTTCTCTCCCCCTTCTCTCTTTCTCCTCTCGAATCCTTCTAGCCTCTTCGGATAAGGAAACAAATTTTTGAAAATGTTTCTGAAATTCCTCTCGAAGTCCAAGCAACCCCCCAAATTCGTCTAAAATATCGATGTGGGTTTCGACCCGCTGAAGGGACTGATGCTCGTGCTGTCCATAGATACTGAGAAGATCTTCTCCAATCTCTGAAAGCATCCCGAGGGTGGCCAGATTCCCGTTGATGAACGCCTTCCCTCTTCCAGATCGTGAGATCACCCGCCTGACCAAGAGCGAATCTTCTTCCCCTTTGCCCGGAAGCCTCTGAGCCTTCTCTTTAACCCTCTCTTTGACCTCCCAATTTCCAGAGATTTCGAAGAGCGCCTCTATGTTCGCCTCCTCTTCAGAACTCCGAATCAACTCCTCCGTCGCTTTATCCCCCAGGAGGAGGTGGACAGCATTAAGGATGATCGACTTTCCTGCCCCGGTCTCACCCGTGAGGATATTGAGACCTTTTGAGAAGGTTAAGTTCAATTCATTTATAATGGCAAAATTTTTAATTCGAAGTTCTTGGAGCATAATCGTGTCCGTGTCCGTGGACCGTGTCCGCCACTAAATTTTATTTAAGGATTTTACCAATTTGGTCAACATCTGACTGACTCGTTCATATTGTGAAATTAGCCCAGAATATTGGTCATCAGAAATGTATTTTAAGTCCCTGCATAATAGAAGCTGATATTTCACTTCACCTGTTGAGCCTTTTGCAATGCCAACAAATTGCCGATATTCTTTTGAACTTAAACGGTGGGCCCCCTCCATTAGGTTCATTGGTACCGAATAGCCTGCTCTTCTCATTTGTGATATTAATCCAAATTTCTCCTCTTCAGGGAAGGTTTTCGTGATTTTAAAAATTTCTAAGGAAAGCGAATGAGACAGTTTAAAAACATCCAACTCCTCAACTGTTTTCATATGTAATACTCCTTTCACGGGCACGCCACACGGTCACGCGACACGTCATTATTGTCCTCCCCACTTCAATTTTTCTCTCAACACCTCAAAATAATGGCGATAGGGTGATTTAATCAGGAGGATTCGGCTCTCTGCCTTTTTTATCTCTACCATATCTTCAAATTCTAAAGAGAATCCTTGTTGACCATCCAACGTAAGAATGACCTCTTGTTGCTTTGCTTTGAGAATGACTCGAATCTCTACATCATCAGGGACCATGATCGGCCGATTGGTTAAGGTATGAGGGCAGATAGGGGTGATGATGATGGAGTGAAGGGATGGATAAACAATGGGTCCTCCCGCAGAAAGATTGTAGGCCGTTGACCCTGTAGGCGTTGAAATGATAAGTCCATCCGATTTAAAGGTCGTTAGATATTCCCCATTAATGGCGGTCTCAAGATCGATAATCCGTGCCAGTGCTCCTTTGTTGATCACCGCATCATTCAGGACGGTGAATTCTGCCATCCTCTCCCCC
The DNA here is from genome assembly GCA_963739325.1 of uncultured delta proteobacterium. Classification (GTDB taxonomy): domain Bacteria; phylum Desulfobacterota; class BSN033; order BSN033; family UBA1163; genus CAVTZZ01. The sequence continues at coordinate 35,859 of CAVTZZ010000067.1, forward strand.
CTTCGGATGACAGCGGCATTGAGGACAACCCTCTCGTCCGTAACAAAATCTCCCTGGATGATTTTTTCCAGAACACGATACAATTCCTCCAGGGTGATCTCTGTCAAAAAACCCAATCCCCCTAAATTGACTCCCAGGATGGGAACCTCATAATCCCTCACCAGACGGGCCACACTGAGAAGTGTTCCATCTCCTCCAAGAACAATGATCATCTCTACATGATGGGGGATCTCACTCCTCTCAACGGAATGGATAGAACCATCTGAGAGAGGGGGACCGACAGGTAGTGGCGAACCAGAGTTGAATAATAGATTCCCCATCTCCTCCTCAACATAGACCTCCATCTTTCGGGTCTGAAACCACGCCACCAAATTCCTGGCAATGGGAATGGTCTCGGGTTTATTCTTTTTAGCGATAATACCAATCCGTTTCATTAGTTACTCCTTATCCGCTATCGTACGTTAAACGTTAAACTATGAACAATGAACAAAGGTGAATGGTAAGGCCATACTTCTCTCGAATCTTCCTTGAGAGTTCTTTTAACCTCTCGAAAGCTCTCTCTATTGATGGTATACAAGAGAGAACTCCTTTGTCAACCGAAAGGTCTGAGGATCATTTACCTTTTCAAAATAGGAAGGAAGTTCTTCATAAAAAAGGGAGAGGTTAAAACGTATCTTCTGGTTGACAAGGTCAATCCTTGCTCCAGGGAAATTTTCTAAGGCCTGAACATACATATCTTCGAAGTAACTGATCTTCGGGAGTTGGGGCCAGAAAGGAATGTCCAAAGACAATACCACTTCCAAAGCCCTTTCAATGTCTGTATGGGGCATCATCCCCATGGCTGTGGTCTGACAATTAGGTAAGAACCCTAAAGGGGACATCATATCTCTAATAGGCGTACTAACCTTCGGATCTCAGTTCGATCAGGAAGAAAAGGATCTAACATCAGGACTGCCTTAGGATGGTAAACGGCCTTCTGTCTGATCTGAAATTCATACTCAGAAGATTTACCCCAAACGGAGGTGAGTCAGGGTGTAGTATGGATCTAAATGACTCTTCTATATATTGCCTTTTCACTTTTTGTTCAGTTATTCAATAATAGCGATGGTTGCCTCAGCCTCCACTTCTTGGCCTGCAGATGCGCAAATTTCTTTAACCACTCCGCTTATTGGAGCAACAATAGGCATCTCCATCTTCATCGCTTCTAATACTGCAACTTGATCATCCTCATTTACCCGATCTCCTGTCTTCACTGTCACTGACACGATCTTTCCAACCATAGGCACTGTTACAGGTGTTGCCATAGATATCCTCCCTTAGCTTACATGAATCCATATTTGTAATCGATGCTATTCCCCAACGCCATTTATAATACAGAATGAAATTTAACCTGACTCCCCCCTCCTTTGTCAAGAATTTTTTAAAACTCAGAAAAAACTCAGAAAATAATTGACATCGAAAAGATAATATAATAATCTATGTGAAAAAATTAACGTGCCCGTGTTGAAGGATGCACGAATCACAAAAAGGGAGGGAATATGGAGATGAAAGTGATTGGAGTGTTGGGTGCAGGGTCCATGGGGAATGGTATAGCTCAAGTGGCATCTCAAGTAGGATACCAGGTGATCATGAGAGATATTGAAGACCGTTTTGTTCAAAGTGGTCTCAATGCGATTGGGAAATTCCTTACAAAGAGTGTGGAAAAGGGAAAGATGACCGAAGATCAAAAGAAAGAAGTCCTTTCCAGAATCAAAGGGACGACGAAAATGGAAGATTTAAAAGATGCAGACTTCATCATCGAAGCGATTTTCGAGGATTTGGAGTTAAAAAAGAATGTCTTCAGACAATTGGATGAATTGACACGATCCCAGGTCATCCTCACCACCAATACCTCCTCTATGTCAGTGACAGAAATAGCGATGGCGACCAAGCGGCCAGAAAAAGTTGCAGGAATGCATTTCTTCAATCCAGCCCAACTCATGAGATTAGTCGAGGTCATCCGGGGATATCATACGAATGATGAGACGGTACATATCGTCATGGAGATGGCCAAAAAGTTGGGAAAAGAACCTGTGGAGGTGAAGAAGGATACACCCGGATTTATCGTCAATCGTTTAATGATGCCTCATATGATCGAAGCAATCCGGATGGCAGAGGAAGGAGTAGCCAGCATCGAGGATATTGATAAGGCGGTGAAATTGGGGTTAAACTACCCTATGGGACCCTTCGAGTTGATGGATCTCACAGGGGTTGATATTGCGCTCCATGTCACTGAATACCTTTATAAAGAACTGAATAAAGAAAACAAGTGGTCTGTTCCAACTCTTTTGAGATCGATGATACGAGCTGGAAAATTAGGCAGAAAGACAGGAGCAGGTTGGTATAAATACTAAAAACAGAAGGTTGAGGTTTAGGTTAAGATCTGAATCAAAGTCCAAGCGAGCCTAAAGCGTAAGAAAGAAATTCTCAGACTAAAATATGTAGAATTTAAAAAAAGGAGGAGGAGATACTATGAGTCGATTGAATAAGGCATTTATCCCATTTAAAGGTTATTATTCTTCACCCTTTTGCCGTTGGCAAGGAAGTCTTGCCAACGAAAATGCGATTGTTCTCGGAGCAATGACAGCCAATCGATGGTTTAAAAAAAGGAAAATCGATCCGACCGTGATTGACTATCTCTATTTTGGAATTACCATACCCCAACATATACTCTTTTATAGCCATACTTGGTCAGCGGCTATGGTCGTTGAAGGCGCAAAGGACGTACCCGCTCTCATGGTCCATCAAGCCTGTACCACCTCCGCCACTTGTATCTATCTCGCTGCCCAAAACATCGAAATCGGGGGCTACCAAGTAGGATATGCTTTGATGTCAGATCGCTGTTCAAATGGACCTCATACGGTCTGGGCCAATCCTCTGGGTCCGGGAGGAGAGTTAGAGTCTGAAAATTGGATGATGGACAATTTTAATAGGGATCCATGGGCGGGTTTTAAAATGATTCAGACTGCTGAAAATGTGGCTAAGAAGATCGGAGTGACAAGGGAAGAATGTGATAGGGTCACTTTAAGAAGGTATCAGCAATATTTAGACTCTTTGGCCAACGATAGAGCTTTTCAAAAGAGGTATATGTTTCCTGTCGAGATTAAAATGGGCAAAAAAGAGATTAAAGTCGTTGAAGAAGATGAGGGGGTAACCCCAACGACCGCTGAAGGTCTTGCCAAACTTGCTCCGGTCGAACCCGGAGGCGTCCACAGTTATGGGGCGCAGACACATCCTGCAGATGGAAACTGCGGGTTTATCGTCACCACTCGAGAAAAAGCAAAAGAGCTGAGCGCAGATCCAAAAGTCGAAATTCAAATTCTTTCATACGGCTTTGCAAGATCCAAGAAGGGTTATATGGCAGAAGCACCTATTCCTGCTGCAGAGATGGCTCTTCGAGATGCAGGAGTGAAGGTCAAGGATCTCAAAGCTGTAAAAACCCACAGCCCCTTTGTTGTCAACGATATCTGTATGAGTCGAATGATGGGGATGGATGTAAATTGGATGAACAATTATGGAAATTCTATGATCTATGGCCATCCCCAGGGGCCAACTGCAGGAAGGATCATTGCAGAGTTGATAGAAGAGATGGTCATGCTGGGCGGGGGTTATGCCCTCTGGGCTGGCTGTGCTGCGGGTGATACTGGAGCAGCCATGGTATTTAAGATAGGCTGATAAATCTCTAACGAATTATTCTAATGGTAACGAATGGAACGAATGATGACGAATTTAATAATTTATATTTGTGTGATTCGCTGTCATTCGTTCTATTCGTGATCTTCAGTTACTCTTCCAGGCAATTTCAATTTGACAAATCTTACCAAATAGCCTATTATATCTTCACAGTACGATGTTAAAAAAACCTTGACCGGAACGTGCCCCTTTACCCCGCCTTGTAGGTGGGGTAAAGGGGCACAATATGAAACGAAACTACCTTACCGGGAAGTCCCGGCGTGCCTGCCCCGTCTTAACGGGGTGGCCGGGGAGCTTCATTCATCTTGACGAAAGAGGTTATCCAGATGAAATTAAAACGTATCTTTATCCTTCTATTATTAAGTTTTATTATCATCCTTCCTTCTGTCTCCACCACACAGACCAGAGTCTACAAAGTGGCCATCCTCCCTTTTCTAATTCATAGTCAGGAGAATTTGGATTATTTGAGGGAAGGCATCTATGACATCCTCTTATCCCGAATTACAGTAGAAGGAAAAATCATAGTCATCGAACGATCCATGGTGGAGCGAGCCCTCTATGAAGAGAAACCCATGCGTCTCGATGAGACGGTAGCCACCAAAATCGGGGCAAGAGTGGGAGCAGACTATATCGTCCTCGGAAGTCTTACCAAGATTGGTAACTATATCAGCCTGGATGCTCGCCTCATCAGTATCACTGAAGAAAAACCTCCCCTCGGTGCTTATACCCAGCACAAAGGCATCGATGATGTGATGGTGAAAATTGGAGATTTTGCGCAAGACATCGGATATAAAATCTTGGGCTATCGCGCCATGGTTGGCCGTCCGACCGGACCCAAACAACCCTATTTCACTCAACCGAGAAAGGATATCGGAAGGATTGAGCCCGAGGGCTTAGGTTTCAAAAAGAGTCAGACCTTTGGTTTCGAAATCAAAGGGCTGGATATCGGCGACGTGGATGGTGACAAAAAGAATGAAGTGGTGGTGATGGACAAAAATAACCTCTATATTTTTAAATACGACGGAGATAAACTGACTCTCTTTCAGAAGATTGAGCAGGGGTATGAGCATAATTTTTTGAGCCTCGATGTGGTTGATGTAAATCGAAATGGATTTGCTGAAATTATCGTTACCTCTGTCGTTGGGGATGACCTCCGCTCTTTCATTTTAGAATATGAAGAGGGAAAATTCAGGAAGATCACTGAAAAAACAGGCTGGTTTTTTCGGGTATTGGATCATCCGAAAGAAGGTCCTATTCTGATGGGGCAAAAGATGGGGTCCGATGGTCTCTTTGTCGGCCCTATCTATAAATTTGTCTGGAAAAATAAATCCTTTGAAGAAGGACCCAAGATGCCCTTCCCAAAGGAGACAAAGATCTTTGGTCTTGCCCTGGCCGATATCCGCGGGAAAGGGAAACCTGAAATCATTTTATTTGATGAGACTGAGCGGCTAAATCTCTTATCTGAAGATGGGAAGACCGTGTGGAAAGGAAGGGACCGTTTTGGAGGAACAAATAACTTTTACGAAACACAAAAGAAACAGGATCCCGGTTTCCGGCAAGATCACTTGTCCTGGAGAGTTTATATTCCTGGCAGAATCCTGATAAAGGATTTGGATGGAGATGGAATACCTGAAGTGATCGTCAACAAAAATGAGCTTGCCACAGGGCTATTACTCGATAAGGTACGGGTTTTCGAAAAAGGGGAAATCCATGATCTGATCTGGGATGAGGATTACTTGACGACAAGCTGGAAGACGAGGGAGATCAGGGGCTATATCGCCGATTATCAAATAAAAGATGTGGATAATGATGGCGAAGAGGAACTGGTTGTCGCCACTGTCGCCCCCGAGGAAGGTGTCACGGGGTTCCTTTCTAAAACTTCAAAAAGCAACATCCTTTTCTTCAAGCTCTTTTAAGTTATTGATGGGAATGATAGAGATCTACCAAACAATTCCCTCCACACAATCACTGCCAAAAAAAGCTTGACAAGTTTTTTAAGGATGTGATACCTGATTAAAAAATTCTAAGTATGACTGCATCGTCTTTTTAAAAAATGAAAGAAGAGATGAAAAAATTTGCTATCATATGCCTATGCGGACTTTTCTTTTTGGCGCTGGGTGCGATCAGCCTACGGTCAGGAAACAAAATTGGAGGTTAAGGCAGCAGGATTCATGGATGCCCAAACATACTGGTTTGTAAATACTACCCCTGGTAATCCTGGGGCGGGTATTTACGATGTTCTACATCCAGATTATAAATTTGGGGGTGGAGCACTGGACAGGAAAGCTACTTACTTGGAATCCCGTGCTCAACTCAAATTCGATTTCTTGATGGGAAAGGAACTGAGCGGGACCATCTATTTTGAGATGGATTCTGGCCGCTGGGGAACCCCTGATGGTACCAGAAACAGCTTTGGCTTCTGGACGGGTGACCGGGCTGCTCTTGAGGTCAAAAATGTCTATATAGACTTCGGTCTCCCCTATTTCGGCATCCCAGCACCCATGACTGTGAGGGTGGGCCTTCAGCCTCTCTACATCCGACCGAACCTATTAGTATATACGGATGGTATGGGTGTGGTAGGGGCCATCAGGATGGATCCTGTGGACATTCAACCCTTGTGGTTCAAGGCACTCGAAGGAAGAGATGCGACATCCGATGACGTGGATGTATATGGGCTCCAAATAAGGGCCAAAGTTGATAAGGTTACAGTAGGTGGTTACGGTCTCTATTACAATATGAACACGTACCCCCTTAATGCAGTGAGTTCTCATTATGGTGATGGGAGTCAAGAGGCCAAAATGTTATGGTTGGGAGTCTATGCGGATGGAATGGCAAACCCTGTCAATTTCAACATTGACTTTATTTATGACACTGGAAAGATTGAGGACCCAAGGACCCCCACCCTCCCGGAGGTCAAATGCCACGGCTGGCTAACTTATGCCAAGGTCGACTACCCCTGGGAGAAGTACAACTTTGGAGTGGTTGGACTTTATGCCTCTGGCGCTGACACTCGAAAGACATCTTCAACTGGACTACCTGGGACTGCAACATCTACAGGTGCAAATTCCACAAAAGTCGAATCCTATGTGGTCCCGCCCGGCTCAGAGGCTCCAGGAATTTTCGGTGAGTCTGTCGTTTTCTATGGTTCCTGGGTCAACCGTTCAGCCTCTGGTATTGGAAACGGCGGCAATCAGTTTATAATAAACAGGGGGGCAATCGGTGGGACATGGATGGCTAAACTCTATGGCAGTTACAAGATCGCTCCCGAATTGAAGATCACCTTACAAGGACTCTACATCGGTGACACCACCCAAAATGGAAACACTGTGGGAAATGCTGTGAAATTGGATGGGACGCTCAGGGATGACAAGTCCATTGGTTTGGAGGCCGATATCATCGGTGAGTTGATGATTTATAAGAACCTCAAATTCTCTGCTGGCTTTGGTTACCTCTGGGCAGGAAATGGCTTGGATCTGCAAAAAACATCCACAACCAACCTCGAACCCAAGAATCCCTGGCAGCTTACGACGAACTTAACTTGCATCTTCTAAGAAGGGTGGGAACAGGGAGGAGATTTGACATCTTTTGAAAAATTGGTAATATTACAAAACAACTATCCGAAGGGATTATCTATGATGGGAAAAAGAAGAAATATTTTATTGATCTTTACTTTCTTAACAGTCTTTCTATTCCTTTTAAGTTCTTGTGCTAATTTACCACTCATTGGAAAGAAGAAGGAAGAAAAGGCTGACAAACTCCCCGAAGGAAAGACGGTAACGATCGAAGGAATGGAAAGTATAAAAGGTGTCAATCCTCCAAAACCAGAAACTCCTTCTTCTAAAAAACCCTCTGTCCAATCCCCACAGAAGAAAGAACCTGAACCCAAGGTTGCTTCAGTTCCAACGAGACCCTTTTACAGTCCTTCCCTTCCCTTCTTTCAATTGGGTTTTAAGAGAAAGGTAATCATCTTAGATTTTGAGAATAAGACGACTTACAAAGATGAGAAGATTGGGGAAGCAGTGGCTAAAAAGCTATCGGATAAACTGGAGGCCACCCAGCGAGTAGTAACACTGGATAGGACAAGCGTTTCGGAAATATTAAACCGGGAAGGGTTCAAATTCGAAAGTCTGACAGATCCTTCGGTCATGAAGCGTTCTTACCAGTCTTTAGGAATTCAAGCCTTTGCCTCAGGGGCAGTTACAGACGTCAGTATCCTTTCTTCTAAAGCATCCGAGACTTCAGAAGAAGAGGTTGCCTTTGCTACTGCAAAGGTAGAAATCCGTCTTATCGATGCCTCCACTGGAAACTTGCTGAAATCTTTTATAGGAAGGAGTCCCATCTTCGGAACCAAGGAGACAGGGGAATATAGTCGAAGCAAAGCGGTTCTCAAAGCGATTGATTTTAGTTTGGATGAAATCTTAGAAGGGTTTCTTCGTCAACTCGATCTCTTGGATTGGACCACCACTATCGCTAAAATCGAAGGGGATCATCTCTACATCAATGCTGGCAAATTATCCGGTCTTCGAATCGGAGATACGTTAGAGATCTTTGAACCTGGAAAGGAGATCATCCATCCCACTACCAAATTCTCCCTGGGATGGACCACAGGCCAATCGAAAGGAGTGATGCAAGTTACTGAACTATTCGGTGTGGACGCAGCCATTGGAAAGGTGGTTCAAGGACAGGGGTTTGGCCTTACTGATGTGGTGAAATATACCATAAGATAATTGTGTCCTCGCTGACCCTGCTTACGGCAGGCGGCGCAGATATGTCTCGTGACTCGTGCTATCCTTCCTTTCTCATAACATAAGCAATCATACAATAAACGAAGAGCACAAAGAATTGACATTGAAAAAATGGTTTGTTAATCTTTGTGAAAAATTTAACTGAATTCGTTGAATATTAAATAGCAAACCCCGTTAGAAAGTCTTCTATTTTCTAACGGGAAGGCTCACACGAGGCATTAAACCCCGTGTCGGCTGAAAAAGGAATAACCATTATCCCCGCTGTGAACAGCGGATCTTTCTAACGGGGTAAAGGAGGATCATCATGGCATTTAAAATGTTTGGTCGGACAATTCGAAAAATTGGTGTCATTGGATCGGGTAATATTGGCCCGGATATTGCTCTTCATTTCAGTCAAACCCTCCACCCTTATGACGTTCCCATTGTCGTAGTCGATATTCTTCAGGCAGCTCTCGATGCGGGCTCAAAAAAGGCTGAATCAAAGGTGGCGAAGGCTGTAGAGAAAAAAATCTACAAGAAGGAGGAGGGAGATGCTATCTTTCGAAATATCCTTTTTACCACAGATTATGGAAAATTGACCGATGCCGATTTGGTGATAGAGGCTGCTTTTGAAAGGCTGGATGTTAAACATAAGATTTTCGCCCAGCTTGAAGAGACCTGTCCTAAGACTACGATTTTAGCATCCAACTCATCCCACATGACCCCTGAGGATATCTTTCCGAAGATGAAGGATAAGGGGCGATGCCTGGTGCTTCATTATTTTTTCCCCGCAGAGAGAAACATCTTACTTGAAATCGTTCCCATGAAGGAGACGGATACTGCTTTAGTTGAATATTCGATGAAACTCTACGAATTCATCGGTAAAGCCCCCATCCGGGTAGGAAGTCGTTTCGGTTTTGCTGTAAATCCATTCTTTGAGGGAATGTTTCTTGCCACGATCTTGGCGATTGAAAAGGGACTGGCGACTGTCAAGCAGGCAGACACGATCGTTCAGAAAACCCTCGGAATGGGTATAGGGCCTTGCACCGGCCATAACCTTACAGGAGGAAACCCTCTCACTCAGCATGGTCTGCAACAGTATACCTCAATCATTATGCCTTGGTTCCGTTCCCCGAAAATATTGGACGATCGAGTGAAGTCCGGTGTTCCCTGGGAAACGGCCGCCAAAGGGGAGACGGTTGAATATAGCCAAGAAATTTATGAGGCTATTTCAAATAGGGCAATGGGGGCTTATTTTGGAATAGCCTGTGAAATCGTGGAGAGCGGGATTACGAATATCGGTGATCTGGATATGGCCATTGAGGTCGGGCTGGTCATGACGCCCCCTTTCAAATTGATGAACCAGGTTGGAATAAAGAAGGCGATGGAGCTGGTAGAAGCGTATGCGAAAGAGAATCCGGGGTTTAAGGTGACAGAGATGATGAAGAAGCAGGCGGCCACCGGAAAACCCTGGAGAATCCCTGTGGTTTTCAGAGAAGATAAAGGGGATGTGGCAATCGTTAAGATCCGAAGACCAAATGCCCTCAATGCACTCAACAAAGACGTCTTCGATCAATTGGAGGAAATCTTTACCAATATTCGGAAGGACTCAAAGATCAAGGGTGCTGTTTTGACGGGATTCGGCACAAGAGCCTTTGTCTCAGGAGCAGACATTGGAATGCTTGCGGCTCTCAAAACTCCGAAGGAGGCTGAAGCCGGTTGCCAAGAAGACAAGGTGGCATTGGCTTTGATTGAAAATTTGGGGAAGCCTGTAGTCTGTGCAATGAACGGGTTGGCTTTTGGTGGAGGAAATGAATTGGCAATGGCCTGCACTGCTCGAATTGCCAAGAAGGGACAAAAGGTATTCGTCGCTCAGCCCGAACCAAGGCTCGGTATCATCCCTGGAGCTGGCGCGACCCAGAGATTTCCACGACTGGTAGGATTAGAGAATGCGTGGCCCATTCTCCGAAACGGCAACCCTGTTTCCTCAGCTCGAGCAAAAGAGATCGGTCTCATTCAGGAAGAAGTGGAAGGGGATCTTGTCGAGACAGCCATCACCTGGGTGAAGAATATTCTATCAGGGAAAGTTCGTGTCCCACCCATTAAGAAGGATCCTATCCCAATCCCCTCCAAACTCCCGGAAGTGGATATTGGCCATTTCAGTCGAAAGATCGATTCTATTTTGCAGAAGGCCGTCTTGGAGGGCGCAAAAATGACTCTGGAGGAAGGATTGAAATTTGAATCCAAGGTCTTCGGTGAATGTCTTCTGACAGAGGACATGCGAATCGGCATGGAGAACTTCATGAAGAACGGGCCAAGGGTCAACGCCTCAATTTGTCCATAAATAGAAAGCACCAATAACCAGTTATTAGGTTATTAAGTCATTGAGTCATTGAGTCATTGAGTGACTCAGTTACCCAATAACTTAGTGACTTAAAAGATATCGGAACTTGACGCAGAGACCACGTAAAGGCACGTTTTATTTCAAAGCACTAATTAGAGTGTCACAAAACTTTTAGAAAAGAGTGGGGGATCTGACAATGAGTATAAGAGAGAAACTATTCAGAAATCGTAGGGAGCTGGAAATTTCTCTGACGACCCGAGTGTCTTGAATAAGTATGCTTCCGATTTCAGCCTTGTACCGGCAGGGGCGGCAAGCTATGTGGTCAAGCCGAAGGATGCCCAGGAAATAGGAAAAGTGATCAGGCTTGCGAACGAAAATATCATGCCCGTGGTGCCGGTTAGCTCCGACGTCCATTTCAACGGGGCGACCATTCCAAAGCAGGGGGGAATCGTCCTCGACCTCGCCCGGATGAAGAAGGTTCTGGAGGTCGACGTGGACAACCGAAGGGTGAGAATCGAAGCGGGGGTGAAGTGGCAACAACTCACCGATGAGCTTGCGAAACAAGGGATGAGAATGATCATGCCCCTGCTGCCCCCTGCCGGCCGTTCCGTCCTGACCGACTACCTTGAAAGAGAGGTCCCGACTAATACGGTATACGATTACGGTGAGCCCATGCAGTCCTTGGAGGTCGTCTGGCCCACCGGTGAGATCTTCAGAATGGGTTCTGCGAGCGTCAATGGTTATCCCGACTCCGCCTCAAAAGGTGCGAACCCCTCGGGACCTGGCATCGACTTCTACCGGTTCGTTCAGGGTGCCCAGGGAACGATGGGCGTTGTCACATGGGTCAACCTGAAGATCGAATCAATCCCCAAAATCGATAAAGTCTTCCTGGCGCCTGTCGACGATCTGGCTTATGCCCAGGAGTTTCCTCTACCGGATCCTGCCGCGGAGAATCGGCCAGGAATGTCTTCTTTTAAACAACGTTGATCTCGCCGCCATCATTGCGGAAAAGTGGCCCGGGGATTTCGAAAAGATGCGAGCCATCCTTCCGCCGTGGACGCTCATCCTGGTTGTGAGCGGGTTGCTGCGCCGGCCGGAGGAGAAGATCGCTTACGAAGAGAATTTCCTGAACCAGGTTATCAGGAATGAGTTTCGGAAGATGGAGCTTCAGGACAATCTTCCAGGGTTACCCGGCATCGGCCAGAAACTTTTGTCCATGCTTCGCAAGCCCTGGCCTGCGAAGAAGACCTACTGGAAGAACATCTGGAAGGGCGGTTCTCAGAGCCTCTTCTTCATTGCCAGGCCGGAGGCATCTCCCCTCTATGTGGACATCGTGAAGAAGATGGCTCCCCAGTACGGCTATCCCATCAGCGATATCGGAATGTACATTCAGCCGATCGAACATAACCGGGCCTGCCATATGGAATTCACCTTCTTCTATAACCCGGCGGACCCCTTAGAAAAGGGGCGGATTGGCGAACTCTACAGGAATGCCGCTACTTGCCTCTGTTGAATCAGGGCGCCTTCTTTAGCAGGCCCTATGGGGAATTGGCGACCATGATGTATGAGCGTGCTTCAAGCTACACCATGGCCCTGAAGCGGCTGAAGAAGGTTTTCGACCCCAAGAATATCATGAACCCCGGGAATTTGTGCTTCTAAGGAGGATAAAGATGTCATCAAAAAAGGAAGTAAGCTTAGAAGTAAGACAATTGGATAATTTTGTTTACGATATGAGCCGGTGCATCAAATGTAAAGGATGTTACTGGGTGGAGCACACCTACATGCCCGGGATCAAGTTCAGCACGCGGTGCCCGAGCAATACCTGGAATGACTTCGATTCCTATGGCGCCTTTGGCAAGATGAGGATCGGTATCGCAGTAGCCGAGGGGAAGACTGAAGTGGACACCGAAACTCCTGGAAATCATCTATGCGGATCCCCTGTGCGGCGCGTGTGACGTAGGGTGCAAGAGGAACCTCGATCTCGAGATCGAGCTCTCCCTGGAGGCCCTGAGAGTCAAGGCCGTAAAAGATGGCGCGGGCCCCATGCCCGCCCACAAGAAGGTGGCCGAGAATATCGCAAAGACCCACAACCAGTTTGGCTCGCCCCACGAGAACAGGAAGAAATGGGTGACCGGTGATATCCAGGTGGCCTCCAAGGCAGATGTCCTTTATTTTGTCGGCTGCTCGGCCTCTTACCTGAACCCCGAGATCGCCCAGGCCACGGCGAAGATCCTCAATGCTTCCGGTACGCCTTTCATGTTGATGCCGGACGAGTGGTGTTGCGGGAATACGCTCTACTCCGTCGGGATGATCGATGAAGCGCAAGCGCTGGCGCGCCGCAACATCGACGCCGTAAAGGCCACCGGGGCAAAGACGGTGATCCTGAGTTGCGCGGAGGGATACCGGATGTGGAAGGTGGATTACCCGAAGATGCTCAATGTGGCCACGAAGGATCTGGGGTTCCAGGTGATGCATCTTCCTCGAGTTTGCGGATGCCATGGTTAAGAAAGGGGCCCTCAAGCTGACCAAGCCGGTGAATGCGCGAATGACCTATCACGATTCATGCAGCATCAGCAGGCTTGCTGATTCCTGGACGCCCTGGAAAGGGGAACGGGGATGGATGGGCACGGTCAGTCCACGCCTCAAGAGACGGCGGGGGACAGAGGGCCTCTATGGCCAGCCGAGAAATATCCTGAAGGCCATCCCGGGGCTCAATTTCGTGGAGATGCCGCGAACACGGGAGAATGCCTTCTGTTGCGGCGCCGGCCGCGGGACAAAAGAGGCCTTTCCTCAACTGGCCTCTTTCTCGGCAAAACATCGGCTGGATGAAGTGAAGGCCGTGGGCGCCGAAATGCTCGTCTCCGCCTGCCCCTGGTGCAAGAACAATTTTGCCCTGGCCGCGAAGGAAACCGGAAACCCTGTGAAAGTGATGGACATCTCCGAACTCATTTTGGCTTCGGTAAAAGGATAAGGAGGAAAACATGGCTATCATCAAAGAAGCATACAAAGCATTGGAAGCGATCGTGGGCCCTAAATATATTTCCGATGATCCCGCGATCTGCGAAGGCTATCGGTCCGGACCGGGAGGATACGAATCCGGCCTTGGATATGAGAGGGTCATGACGAAGATCCCCGCAGTGGTCATTCTGCCGCGGAACACGGAAGAGGTTCAGAAGATCGTCAAGGTGTGTAACCGCTACAAGGTCCCCTATGTTCCTTACAGCACGGGCTTTTACGGCCCCCGTTCCCATTGCCACGTTGACAACGAACTGCTGGTCGACCTGAAGCGCTTGAACGACTTTGAGATTGACGAGAAGCACTTCTATGCCGTGGTCGGATCGGGTGTCATCTACTCTCCTCTCCAGGAAGAGGCCATGAAGCGCGGCGCCTACGTGGTGATCGGCGGAGGAGGCGCTCAGGCCTCCGTCATTGCCAACCTCATCGGCGACGGCTGGTCGCCGTTGAGCCACCGGATCGGCCTTCCCCACCGCCGGATCCTCGGCACCGAACTCGTATTACCCGACGGTGAATTGGTGAGATTGGGAACACTGGCCGTGGGTGAAGATCCTTTCTGGGGTGACGGGATCGGTCCGGACCTGAGGGGTCTGCTCAGAGGGATATACAGGGTTAAGAGGATGTCTCGGCATCGTCACGAAAATGGCCGTGAAGCTTCTCCCCTTCCAGCCGGAGCGTCTGGTTCCGACAGGGATTTCCCCGAACACAGCCCTGGCGCTTCCGGAAAAACGCGTGAAATGGATCAACTACCAGATGCCCAGTAAAGAAGCTCAGGTCAAGGCCATGTTTGAGATCGGAAAGGCCGAGGTGGGCGGTGCGGTCACGAAGGTCCCTCTCTTCTGGCGCGCCATTGCCAAGGCAGGAATGTAAAGAAGAATTCTGGGACATCTGGGGAAAAGAGAACGCAGATACGATTAAGAACTTCCACATCGTGCGTGTTTTGTTGATCGGATTTACCTCCGAAGAGCAGATGCAGTACGATGAAAACGTGATCGGCGATATCATGAAAGAGCTCGGCGCGATCACTCGACCGACCAAGCCCTCAGACGAATCCTGGATCAAGAACGCCGATTCGGCCGGCATGTGGTTGATGTGCGGCTCCTATGTCTCGGTCGATTATGTCATCGAGACGCTCTCGCAGGCGGTCGTCCACGGAGAAAGCTATGCCGAACTGAAGTGGAAATACACACCGCCCTTGATGCCGGACTACGGCGACCCGGGCTGGTTCCAGAGCTTTGAACTGGGCCATCAGGGCTATTCTGAATTTCTTGATCTACTGGGATCAGGATGAGGATACCACCGGGAGTTGACCACTTCTATGTAGAAACAGCAAAGATGAATATCAAAGAACGTTTCTATACCTCTCTTTTGGGACCTCACCAGCCCCTCTATTTGACAGGACCGAAATATGGCCCGAATTACCATGAGTGGCTCTTAAAAATCAAGGAGGAGTTCGATCCTCTCTGGGTCTCTCATCCGCCGGTGCCGTTGGCTCATGACGTATTTGTGGACAAGGCGGAGTGGATGAAGCCGATAAAAGATTGGGAAAGCCCAAAAATCCCATCCAAATTTTAATTATCCCGTTGTGCGCATCATCCTCACCCCTTTTCGAGGGGTGGGGATGTCGCCTCCCCTGACATCAATTCTAATCCCTGGAAATGATTCCTGCTACACACTTGTGGATACTTCTCAAAAAACCTTTGGTCTGATCTGAACTCAAACTTTTTCACAATTTTCCTTCTTGATCGGGCCCCATCAAAGATATCCCTATCAACTTCTTCCTGAAACTTTCTATTCCCTAATTTTAGAAAAAGGTGTATATTACAATCGAAAAGTGGCAATGGGGATATGCTTCAATCCAAACGAATAATTAATTCTTAAATTATCTTGATTCCGTATAATAATGTTTAAAACGATCTTTTCTGGAAAAAATGGCACGAAATCGACCCTTTTGGGGTGGAAGAGGGCCTTTAGTGGTTCAATATTTATGAAAATATAGAAGAAGCATAAAAATTACTGTTAGGCAGGCGAATCAAACATAATTTCCACTAAGAAATGAGGAATAAAATGACTATGGACTATAAAAAAAGATGGCCAGGTGCTGTTGACCCAGAAGATGCAAAATACTTGGGAAGTGAGATGGATGCAGATGTTTATCAGGGACAGGGATACAGGTGAGATTTTCCATATAGGCTCCGCAATTACTGATTCAAGTAAGCCAGTGAGATATGAAGGGCGTCCGAGCAGACTGGGATATATAGTCGGGTCAATCCTTGGCGGCCCCAAGCGAAAGGGGAAACTATGAAACTTTTCATAGGTTGGTCCGGGGAGACGAGCTGCCAAGTTGCACTCACTCTCTGGGATTGGCTACCTAGATTTATTCCGGGTGTTAAGCCGTGGATGTCCTCGGAAGATATTATGAAAGGAGCCCGGTGGGGTTTAGAAATTGCTGCTCAACTTAAAAAGGCTAAAATTGGGATAATCTGTCTAACTAAAGAAAACATAGAATCGCCGTGGATATTCTTGAAGCTGGAGCTCTTTCGAATGCCCTCAGAGAATTTTTGTTTGCACCTATCTATTTGGAGTAAAACCGATGGAAATTGAAGGCCCCCTATCTCAATTTCAGCACACAATCGCCAACAAGAAAGAAACTAGGAAACTTCTCAATACAATTAATCATGGTCTCGATAAGAAGTTCCGGTTGTCGAAAAGTAGGATTGATAAAATTTTTGAGAAAGGATGGCCTGAACTCGATAATTCACTACATAACATCCCGCTTCAAGAAACATATAAACTGGAAACATCGGTTATTGAAATACTTCAGAAAATTCTATCTAATGCAAAGAGGTTAGCTAGATGAAAAAATCTAGTTGATGGGGGAGTGGTACAATGATCCCTTGGGGTGAGGGAAATTGAGGTATGCCCTTGACATTTGATAAATTAAGATAAATTTGGCCTAACAAAAAAATCCAGCGGATGACTGATAGCCGCCGCTGATTTCAGTCGTTGAGGCTGTAGAAAAAGTCCTGGAAACGTGATAATATCGCCATATACTTGATCGTGGGATGCCCAGAGGCCGCTTAGTAAGAAAAGGAGAGATATGGCGAGATACAAAGAGTATGATTATTCCCAGGGTAAGTTCATACCGATTCACTTTGACGGCAGATCTTGCCCGGGACCTTTGAGTATAGCCTTCATTACCTCATCGACAACGAGATAGACCTCTCCATGTTTGATGCCCGGTACCGAAACGACGAGACCGGGGCTCCTGCCTATGATCCTGCGATTCTTTTAAAGATCATTCTCTATGCTTACTCACGAGGGATCACCTACAGCCGGAAGATAGCGCAGTGCTGCCGGGAGAACGTTATTTTCATGGCGTTGTCGGCAAACACAGAGCCTCACTTTACGACGATCGCAGACTTCATCTCGACCTTGGGCCAGGAGATCATCGATCTCTTTCTTGAAGTGTTATTGATCTGCGACGAGATGGGATTGGTTGGCAAAGAGATGTTTGCGGTGGATGGTTGCAAGCTGCCATCCAATGCTTCAAAGGAATGGAGCGGGACGAGAGGAGAGCTGGAGAAGAAAAAAAAGAGGATGGAGAGGGCGATCCGTCAGATGGTGAAGCGGCATCGGGAAATGGATCTGACCGAGACGAACAGGGGCATCGTTGAACAAGAGGAGCAGATGTAGATACTCTGAAGAAGAAGGTAAAGAAGATAAAGGCATGGTTACGGGACAACGAGGACAAACCCGGCAAGAGCGGTAAACCCATTAAGAGCAACATCACGGACAATGACAGCGCCAAGATGAAGACCTCTCACGGGGTGATCCAGGGGTACGATGGGGTAGCGGTGGTTGACGGGAAGCATCAGATCATCGTGCATGCCGAAGCCTTTGGAGCGGCGCAGGAGCATGATCTGCTTATCCCTATGATAGAGGGGACGAGGGAGAACTTCGAGGCCATCGGCAATAAACAGGATGTATTCGAAAAAGCGAAACTCACAGCGGACAGCGGATTTCATACCGAGGCGAACATGAAGGAGGTCATGGGCAGGGGATTGATGCGTATATTGCGGACACACAATTTCGGAAACGGGATCCCCGGTTTTCGGACGTTGACAAATACAAAGAGCGATTCAGAAAAGAGAGGGCCGAGTACTATGGAGTGGCCAACCTCTACAGGCCGCACAGGGATTTTACGATCAGCGAAGACAAGACTCACTGCATCTGTCCTGCGGGCAAGCGTCTTTACCGCAATGGGGGCAATGTGGTGGTGAATGGCCAGCGGGCAATTGAGTA
>CAVTZZ010000068.1:0-39131 GCA_963739325.1 uncultured delta proteobacterium
CATCAATGTTTGTACCTAACACCATGTTTTCCTGCAAATGCATGTCGCCGATGTACTTGCCAGATGACCGATGGTCTCCCGGACGGTATACGACTCCCGGAAACTCAGGTGAACCCAAGCCGTGCGCATGATAACCCAGTTCCACAAAGTCGAACCCTCTGCGATCCACCGGTTCTCGCATCGCTTCCCATACCTGGCGCATCGTGCTACCCGGCTTCATGATCTTCTCGGCTGCATGCAAAGATTCAATACAAGCCTTATGGATCTCAACCAGTTCGCGAGGAGGATCCCCCACGAAGACCGAAAACTCTGTGGCAGCCATGTATCCACAATAGACCGTGTGGAACTCCGTAATGACCAGATCGCCCTTTCTGATCGGCCGCATGGTTGGGGCTCCAGGTTGCTCTGAACCGTGAAGGAGGTGCTTGTAACCTTTATCTTCTTCAATCACATTGTCGGATGTCAGGAGATTGAAGGTCTGGGGTTCGCCGCCGTTCAAAATATCTGTAGCGATCATCCGTATCCAGATCTCTGCTTCTGTCGCTCCAGGATGTGTCGCCTCAATCATCATGTCAATTTTTTTACGTGCGATCAGACACGCTTTCTCAAGAAAGTTGATCTCCTCAGAACTCTTGATCATACGCATCTCATTAATGATCCCTGTTTCATCACTGAATGAAGCGTTCGGCAAGCTTTGAGTGAGACTTACATAACCATTGTAGGGAAGGGTGTGAGCAGTGTTCGGTGTGCCATAGGCTATAATGCCGATCCGTCCGCGGTCGAGGCCTTTTTGTTTGATATAATCACTTACCGCGCCGACCCCATTGTCTGGACGAAAATCCCGTACCCAGTCCTGTAACGACAGGTAAATGCTATGGGGTACGTGCAGATGGGGAGCACCTGTGAAAACAACCGGCTCGCCTTCCAACGGAAATACCGCCCATCCACCAAATGCGCTTGCACAATGCGTGATGTAACGGAAATTAGCCATACCGCGTCCCCAAGACACATCATTGCCGTAGAAGATGAGGCAATCAATTCCGCGTAAAATCATCCTTTTCCTCAACTCTTCCCACCGCCGGTTTCTCTCCTGAAGAGAGAGATGGGGTACATAGTCAAAGTTTGTTCTTGAGGGCGGTTTCTCACGAACCTCATCAAACCATCGGGGAGTTTCCATCAGTAAAACCTCCTATTTGTGATCTTTTCTGTCACAAATATTTTTGTAAATTACTCTTATCCATTTAACTTCCTATCTTAGTTCCCAGCTTTAAGGAGATCCCTAAATTTTTCCGCTTCCTTTTTTTGCGTTTCAATCATTTTCCCATATTCTTGAGGATTTAAATGAATAATTTCCATCATTCTATTATTGGCCCATTGCATATAGCCGGGGTCTCTTGACGCTTTGTCAAAGGCTTCTCCTAAGACCTTTATGACTGCCGCATCTATTCTGGGTGGTCCATCCACCCCACGTATCATGGCAAGGAAGGGATAGTTATAACCCAGGTCCTTTGCCAGTGGAACATCGGGGTACACAATATCTTTACTGTTCGCTAACACCATAAGGGGTCTTATCTTTCCCGCTTTAACCAAAGAGAGAGCTGAGGTTGTTCCAGCTGCAACAACATCGATATGTCCTCCAGCCAAGGCAGTGAGAGCTTCTCCGGCGCCATCGAACGGCACCCAATTCACTTTGATCCCCAATCCATGCCACAGGATGATTCCGTTTAGGTGGGTTGATGTGCCTCTCCCAGCCATACCCACCGACACGGGACGTTTGCGGGCCTCCTGGATTAATTCGTCAAAGGTCTTCCATTTTTCGCTTTGAACCACTAAGACCGTATTGGTGAGTGACCAGCTATAAACGTGGGAAAAGTTGGACAACTGATATTCGGGATTAAAAAGAATCTCTCCCAGCAGAGTCATGGTCGTGGTGTGAATCGCCAATGTATAGCCATCAGGTTTGGACTTCCACATCTTGGTCAGCCCGATTCGAGTATCCGCTCCCACAACATTTTCTATAGGGACGGGTATCTTCAGATATTTTTCGACATAAGGAACGATGCCGCGTGCCTCTAAGTCGACCCCTGAACCTGCAGCACCTGGAGAAATAACTTTAACTGCTTTAACTGGGAAATTAGCCCCGAAAACCTTACCTTTTCCAAAAAAGAGAATTAAGCACAAAGATAGAAAACATAAGATCACCGGATGAAATTTTCGCTCCATTTTTCTTTTCCTCCCAACTTTATAGAAGTTAACAACGAGTTCATATAGGGATACACGACCAATCTTGTGGTTACTGCAATGACTTACCTTAAGGCTCTCATGCTTGAGCCGCCAGTAAGTCTTCGATTACCATCTCTCGCCCAATCCGGAGCAACGTATACAACAACTCCCCACTATAATTCCTGGCCCGAATCACCCACTTCCCCTGCGTCGATGCATCCAACGGCCTGAGCTTCCCCTTCAAAATTGCCCGAAGCGTCCCCGAATCGGTCTTCACCAAAGAAACCTTCGTATATTCCCCCGGATACTCTCCAGAGCCCACCTTCAACACACCACGATTCAACTCCACATAGAACTCCGTCTTCCCATCCACCTCAAATTGATACGTGTGCTCATAATCATCGATCTTGCGACGACACTCCTCTGTCTTCCCAATTCTAACAAACAGATCCGATGCTACCTTCATGAGTTCTCGTTCCATGCTTAATCCCTCCTGCATTTAAATAGTCCCTTCTGGCATAGGGCTCATTCGCAAAAGCTGGTCAGGGTCACCATAACGGCTCGCAAATTCCCGCATTCCCGGATCATCCAGTACCACGAGATGGCCGTTATCTACAAGTTTGTCTCCATCGATATAAACCGTTTGGTTGTGAATAAAGACATCAATGTGTCTATTCGATACCACTCCTCCTGCTCCGGCCGAGTGCCCTAAGGCATTGTGCAGGGTGTCAGGCCTTGAGTGGACCCCTGTGAAGTAAACCTCGAGCGGGCGCTGAAGGATAGCCAAAGGCGTTGGACTTGGGGTGTATTCCAAACATGCATTCGCCCCACCAGCGTGCGTTGCGGTCACCCGTCTCCATCATCTTCACCAACCATTCGGTGCATTCACCCTCTCCTGTAATCTCCACCGCCCAGTTGTCGTCCCATACGATCTTGATCGGTTTGGTCATAAATACCTGTGGAGGTTCAACCATTGGGTTGATAGCTTCTGCATAGAGAATGCCGTAGCCATGTTCAGGGTTCAGGCCCACCCGGCCTCCTGGAATCGCCAGCATGTCTCCCGGCATATTCAAGGGACGGAAACTACCCATGATCCCTCTCGGATTGAGATTAAAGGATATATCCGTACCCAGGGGAGTGGTGACTCTGGCGGTTTTGCCTTGCTCGACCATCGAAGATACTCTTCGTCCGATCTCGTAGATGACATCGCATGGCATACGGCCAAATTCAGAAGCCATGATTTCTTTGCTTAAGAGCTCACTCCTGATGAAAAAAGCTCCATACTCGCTCCGAGCCACCTTCATGTATTCCTTATCGATATGCCTTGCGCCAACCGCATAGAGAGCCCCAATACCAGCGTCAATGATCACATCTGCGCCTATCAATGCCTTTTTTAATACCCTTGATGGTTCCTCTATCAGGCCAGGGAAATTATATCTCTCTGTCCTCCCTCTCGCTCGAATCACTGTCACATGGGCCCCCTTCTCTTCAGCCGCTATCACAAGGGTATTGATGACATCATCATCTTGTCCACGCGAAACGAGAATAGCGACCTCCACCTGATCTTTGATTTTAGCAAACTTCATGAAATTGCGAGCTCCTTGTAGCAGCTCAAGGGTTATTCCTTTCATCTGTGAAACAGCTCCCGAACCCTCATCTTCTAAAGATGCTCCATGTACGAGTTTTTCTACCATTTCAAATTCCTCCTTTATCTCAGTCTATTCGAACAATCCAAGTTTCCATATGCCAAATGAAACTTATCATTATCTTTTTTCCTTTATCTTGTCAAGTTTTCTTCTTGACAAGAATTTTCGTTTTGGTATGATAACAAAACTTGTTCTTGATGTAGATGACCCAAAGAAGGTCATCCGTCATTCAACCAGAAAAAAGGAGAAAGAGATGGTGGCGTTTTTAAAAAGAACTGAAACGATATTTAAATTATGTCTCCTGGCATTGTTTTTATTTCTCATGTGGGTTGGTCGCACCTATCCTAAGGCATCTCGCCTGTTCCCTGAAATTCTGGGCACCATTACTGTCCTATTCATTATCATTTCTTTCACTCAGGACTTCATTAGCCTCCGAAGGAAGAAGGAGAAGGAGGTCGTGAAAGAACCCTCTCCTGAAGCTCCTCCTTCCGATATCGTGGAAGAGAAAATGAGATGGATGAAAGAAGTGGAGGAGAAAGCGGACGACGCCGGCTACGAGGTGCTTGAAACCAGTCTCAGGAGGAAAAGGCTGTTTGAGAGCATCGTGATTGTCCTGATCTCTCTGGGTATTGGCTATCTTGGGGGATTTCTGTTAATCGTGCCCTTTTACTTTATAGCCTTTGGCATTCTGCACGGCCAGAAGAAAAAAGCCATCAAATATATCATCATTGGATTGGCTATCACTGCAGTGATCTATATAAGCTTTACGAAGTTGATGGGTATACCTTTGCTTCAGGGCTTGTGGTGGGACATTAGACTAAATGTATAGTCATGATTCGGTCTAAAGCTGAGACTTAATCTCAGATAGAGAAAATCTCGGGAGGAGCTGGGGATGGATATTTACTATATTATATCGCTTGTACTGACTTGGCAGAATTTACTGGCTTTAGTGATAGGAGGTTTTGCTGGCCTCGTAGTGGGTATACTGCCTGGAATTGGTCCTTCCGCTGGCATGGCCTTGGCGTTCCCTATCGTCATGAGCATGAACCCCCTCACGGGATTGATTTTTATGGGAACATTATATCGTGTCAGTAACTACGGTGGTTCTATTACTGCTATCATGCTGAACACCCCGGGCGATAACTCTAATGCTGCCACCTTGTTGGATGGGTTTCCTATGTGCGAAAATGGTCAGAGCAATGTTGCCCTCGGGATCAGTGCAACCGGTGCCGTAGTCGGTGGCATTTTTGGGCTAATCATTTTAATCTTTTTTTCACCACTTTTAGCTGAATTCGCTCTTAAGTTCGGGCCTGCGGAATATCTGTTGGTGGCTGTTTTCGCCCTCAGTGTTATCGCTGCCGTCGTTAAGGGGGCGACCGTCAAGGGGCTGATCTCTGCTGGCCTGGGATTGATGTTTGCTATGGTGGGATATGACGTCATTGCTGGACATCTGCGTTTTACCTTTGGAATGGACTTTTTGGAGGATGGTGTTCCTTTTATACAGGCCCTGGTCGGTTTTTTTGCCATCTCCCAGGCTCTCGCCCTATCTGAGACCACCCTGAGCATTTCAAAAGTGGGGGAATTAGCCGGCAGCTTTTGGGCAGGATTCATCACCTATTTTAAACATCCCATGGTTGTCTTTCGCGCCACCATTTGGGGCCTTTGGTTCGGTGTTTTACCGGCAGTGGGGCAGAGTACAGCGGGTCTGGTGGCCTGGGCGGATGCCATGAAAACGTCTAAACATCCGGAGACATTCGGTAAGGGTGAACCCGCAGGGGTTATCGCTTCTGAGACTGCTACGAATTCCTGTATGCCCGGGGACCTGGTCTGTACCATCGCTTTAGGTATTCCTGGCAGTGTGGGTGCTGCCGTATTCCTGAGCATCATGATTGCCTTCGGTGTGATTCCTGGTCCTCTCGTATTTACTGAGAAGGCGGATATAATTTATGGTCTGTTTTTTGGTTTGATCCTCACTCAGCTTTTCATCTTTATCATCGGTTTTACCCTTGCCCGCTACTTGGCCCGAATTAGCCTCATTCCTAATGAGATTATCGTACCGGCGGTCATCGTTGTAAGCCTTTTAGGGAGTTACGCTATCCGAAACATGATACTCGACGTCTTCTTGAGCGTGGCTTTCGGTTTTTTGGGATTTATTATGAAAAAAGCGGGTTTCAATCCGATACCGCTCATTTTAGGACTCGTTTTGGGGGAGATGGTGGAGAGGAACTTCCACCGGGCTCTCATGATTACAGGAGGGTCCTATACTATCTTTTATTCCTCTATTGTCTGTAAGATACTTATCGTGTTAACGATTTTGTCTCTGATAGGCCCATACCTAACACCCATGTACAGAAGGGCTAATCAATTGATAAGAAGAGGTTAGAGCATAGAGGCAGGCATCTCTAATCCTTCTTTTTATAAATTTGCGTTAGATTGTTTCTTGCGTTTCTATGGTCAGGTTCGATTTCTAAAGCTGTTTTAAATTCCGTGATCGCTTCGTCCAAGCGACCTTGTAATCCGAAAATTACTCCGAGGCTATTATGCGCATTCGCATCCAGGGGGTTGAGCTTTAGGGTAATCTGAAATTCTCTAACTGCATCATCGAGCCGTTGAATTCGTCCAAAGAGTAACCCAAGGTTGTAATGAACCACCGCATCTTTAGGATTAATTGTCAAAGCGGTTTGATATTCTTTGATCGCGTCGCCCAATTTGCCCTGATAGGCATAAATCAATGCGAGATTGTTATGAACCCTGGCCTGATTAGGTTCGAGCTTTAGGGTCGTTTGAAATTCTCTGATCGCTTCATCAAATCGCCCCTTTTTCCCTAAAAATAGACCGAGTTTAAAATGGCCTCTCGATTTATTGGGGCTTTTAGAGACTACGTCCTTCCACAACCTAATTTCATCCCTCCAGACTTCATTTCTTGCGTAAGTTAGAACCGAAAAAAGAATGACGATAAAGACAAAAAACAAGATAACCTTTTTCTCTATCCCCGGAAATCGAGGCTTGAGCTTTTCCAATGCAATCCAGGCAGAGGTCGTGATAGCCATCGCCCATCCGATCGATGGGAGATAGACTCTGTATTCAAAAATGACAATCACTATAGAAATAATGCTCGATTCAATGGAGAGAGTGACAAAAAACCAGAATATTCCAAAAGAGATTAAACGCAAATCAGGAGTTGTCGTCCTCGATCTGTAAAAAAGATAGAAGGCAAGGCCGAGGACTGATAGATGAAAGAGAAAAGATAAAAAGACTGGGGGAATAAAAAATGAATGATAAACTGGGTAATCATAATCGAGGTTCTGATGGATGGGAAGGAAGAGGAGCCGGATATAGGTTAGGATGACTCTCAACTGGGTAAAGAGTTGAGTTTCTCTCGAAAGTTCCGCCTGAACATATAGGAAAGGATCCAAGATCAGGTTGAACACTTCTCTTAGGGATCGATCCGTTCCAATCATTGTCAAAGGGATAATCGTCATCGATAAGAACCATGGAAGAAGACGTAGGATCCTGGTTTTAATCTTTCCGGAAAAGAAGAAAAATTCATAAATGAAGATGACCAAAGGAAGCGTTAATGCGTTCTCTTTGGTCTTCATGGCAAAGATCGTTGAAATAAGAGATAAGATGAAATAGGGAGTGGATTTGAAATAAGAGACTTTTTGATCATCAAGACATAATCTCCATTGGATATAAAAAACGATTGAGAAAAGATAGAAAAAAGTGACCAATGAGGCAAGTCTTTGATAGATATAAGTCACCGCTTCTGTCTGGAGTGGATGAGAGACAAAAATCAGAGCAGAGAACAGAGCAATGAGATTTGAACTCTTTTTAAGAGAGGATCCACTTAAAAAAGGGGTTTTGAACGTTAGGAGCATAAGGAGATAGACCAGCAAGGCATTGAAAAGATGGACGGTCAGATTGAAAATGTGATAGCCAAGAACATGAAATCCATGGAGTTTGTAATTGATCGCAAAGGTGAGGTACGCGATGTATCTTGTTCTTAGGAAAAAATAGAATACCGGATCACCTACCTTTGCCTTCGAAGGTTCCCAAAAATAGTTGAGATTCTTAACAATGGGGTTTTGAACAAGAAAATCATTCTCATCCCACTGGAAAGGACTATTGAATGAATTAGAATAGGCTAATAAACCGATAGCGATGATCAAAAGGCAGTAGATGAGGGGTTTATTGAAATGATTTGTACTCCGTTGGGTTAGAGATTCTACTTCTCGTTTATCATCTTTGTTTTTTCGTTTGAGGGAATCCCTCTTTTTTTCTTTTGAAACTTTTCCCATTTTCATTATTGAGTAAATTACACCGCAGCTCTGCTGCGGGATAATTTACTTAAAAATCTTGTGGTATAGTGCATTTGCCAAATCTGGATTAATCTTCTCAAGGATTTTGTATTCTTCCAGTGCCGAACTCTTATTCCCAATCATTAAATACGCCAAGCCCAAGTTAATATGCGCCTCCGCATAGTCTGGCTTGATCCGCAAGGCCTCGGTATAATGTATGATGGCCTCCTGGATCTTCCCCTGCTCAGCAAGAGCAATTCCAAGGTTGTAATGCGCCTTCGCATTGTCTGGTTGGATCCGCAGAGCCTCGGCAAAATGGGCAATGGCCTCCTGGATCTTCCCCTGCCAGACAAGAGTAACTCCAAGGCCGTTGTGTGCCTCCGCATAGTCTGGTTTGATCCGCAGAGCCTCGGCAAAATGGGCAATGGCCTCCTGGATCTTCCTCTGCCCGGCAAGAGCAAGTCCAAGGCTGTAATGGGCTTCCGCATCGTCTGGCTGGATCCGCAGGGCCTCGGTAAAATGGGCAATGGCCTCCTGGATCTTCCTCTGCTCGACAAGAGCAAGCCCAAGATTGTTGTGTATTATAAAGTTGTTAGATGTTACAGCAAGCGAATGTTCATAGAGCATAATGCTGTTTTGCCAATGGTTCACTTGTAACCTTGTAATGATCACCAAGAGTGAAAGCAGAAGACCAGCTGATATGGAAAGTACAACTCTACGGTAGCGCCACCCCACCCATATATCCGGGACACTCCAGACAATCATGATGAACAGACCGATCAGCGGCACATACGTGTACCGATCAGCCATGGCCTGCGATCCAACCTGAACCAGTCCAATCACAGGGATAAGAGTTCCAAGGTACCAAAACCACCCCACTATAAGAAAAGGAAGTTTACGGGCAGCACGCATCACCAGAAGAGATGCACAGACTAACAACAAACCAGACCCTACTACCTTCCATATGGGCAGCATCTCTTGGTATGGGTAGAGGACTGCCAGCTGGTTAGGCCAAATCATCTTCACAATGTAACTGACATAGGATACCAGAGCGTTAGCAATTCGGCTCTCAAGCGGGTAATACTCCAGTGATTTTACTGCTCCCCCTATCTGCTGTGCGAAGATAGTCAAAATGCTGGATACCGCGGAAAGAACAAAAAACGGAGCTTTCTCCCGAACTGAACGAAGAGGAATAGACTTTTGATGACCGGAATTCATTGATCTGGAAGTGTTTGATTTATGATCACCACTCGATTGTCCAAATTGAAAGCGGCCCAGAGGCCAATAGTCCAACAAAAGAAGTACAAATGGCAGGGTCACGAGCATCGGCTTCGACAAAAGGCCCAGGATAAAGAACAAGAGCACTAACAGATATCTATTGAATCCTGGTCGTTCAACGTAATGGACGTATGTCCACATCGTCAGCATCCAAAAAAAAGTGCTCAAAACATCCTTACGCTCTGCCACCCATGCAACCGATTCCACATGAAGGGGGTGGAGTGCAAACAAAGCTGCAACAAAGCTGCTCCTCCAGAGTGCCCCTGTCATCCGTTCAAGAACTAAGAACAGCAAAAGGGTACTTGCTATGTGAAAGACCAAGTTGGTCAAATGATGCCCGCTCGGGTTCAAACCATAGAGTTGGCAGTCAAGCATGTGAGATAGCCATGTCAATGGATGCCAATTGGCAGCATCCGTGGTTGTGAAAGCCCAGATCACTCCTTCGAGAGTCAATCCAGACTGTACATTTCGGTTTTGCGTTATGTATACATTGTCATCGAAGTTTAAAAATGTATGATTTCGCAATTGCTCAAAGGCAGCAAGGGTTACTACGATGAGAGACAGACTGATCAAGAGTATTAGAATATACCGACGTGATGACAAGATCTTTGTCTGTGCCAAGCTATCCTTTTCCTTTCCCTTCTGAGTTATGTTCTTGCGCTGGGCTTTACGTTTTGACATTCGACCAAGAAGTGCCTCACCATGCCTACGGCAGAAGGGGGCTTCTTTTTCTCCCATTCTAAGATATGAAGAGATTAAATTTCGCTAAATGAAGTTTCTGCAAAATAAATTGGAATAATGTCTTTATCGTTGCCAGGCCGTAAACCATACTCCGCGTGAAATTGATCGATGAGGCTTCGCTCATATAACGGCATGGCACGGGTAAATCACCAATTTTAAATCCAAAATAAGCGGCCTGGATGAGAAATTGAGAGTCAAAAACGAAATCATTTGAATTTTTGTGATAAGGAATCCTCTCTAATACCTTATCGTCTTTGCTTGAGTCGTCGACCAAAATGATTTCATCAGCAATGCCTTGAGGGATATCCTGAACCGTTTTCTCTAAGGTGGTTGCTGGGTTGTAAGCAGGCATGACAATAATGATTTTTGACTTCATATTATTTTTATTATCCGTCTGAAATTAAACAAAAATGAAGCAATTTTTTTTACGATTTTATTTTGTCTGTTGAAAGCGTAAAAATAATTTTTAATGTGAAGCAATAATTTAACTTTTATTACTGCCTCCCTGAAAATTTGCGCAGTTGTTCAAGAAAGGCTGGGTTAATGTCAACTCCTAAGGTTTGTGCTTTCTTCACATCTTCCCATGCCTTATCATATTCTCCCTTTTGAAAATAGGCTACTCCTCTATTATGATACGCTCTTGGATCATTTGGATTGATCCTTAACATTTGATCAAAGTCAAATATCGCCTTGTCATATTCTCTTTTTCTAAAATAAATAGTGCCACGTTTCTGGTACGTTTCAACATCCTTCGAATCAATTCTTAAGGCTTGAGTATAGTCCGAAATGGCTTTATCGTATTCTCCTTTCAAGAAATAAATATTTCCACGGTCATTATAAATTTTTGCATAAAAAGGATCAATTATTAAGGCTTGTGTATAGTAAGAAATAGCTTTATCGTATTCTTCTTTATTTTTGTCAATGACGCTTAGTGAATTATTGATTTGGCGAGCAGGTTCAATTTCCAGAATATGATAACGTTCCGGGAGTATCGATCCAATAACGAAGGGGAGAGGGCCGCAAATGTCATTATAAAATCCAGCACCTCCAAAACGATTCATCGTTGTAAGCCAACGGCACGGGGAAGATAATTCAATTGTTTCACGTAAGATAACCAACCTGTCAGGGGGGATGGGGAATATGTTGGAGTTATTTTCTGGAATGATGAGAATATCTCCAGGGTCGAAACGAAACTGTCGCATTTGGGCTACTCTTGCCCCTCTCAATTCCATATAATATTGGAATCCCCAGTGCCCTTGAAACCATAAAGCCTTTTGTTCGTTATTATATGTTGTGTAGATTTTTTCAACCGCAAACCTCGCACTGTTTGCTAATTCATAATCAGCCCAGGCAACCAAAAGTGCAACAAAAAGAGCGGGAACGAGGGGCAAAAATATTGCCGGTGGCCTCTTAAAAGAAAGGGCTTGTTGTTCTATCCGTCGCACTAAAAGGATGCCTACGGCTGGCGCCATTGGAAGTATCGATCTTCCATTCAGAGTCCAATTTATAAAACTGGCAAAAGTAAAAGTTCCCATGATCCAGCAAAATAACAATAGGGACAAGGCATCTCCTTTATGATTCCATAAGTCTAACAAAGTGAGAGCAAGTAAGTTCATTCCTATGATCATCATTATAGTGAGTTGAATCACCTGAGACCATTTTACCCCGTAATCATTATGGAGTGGGAATATTCCGATCATCTCTACAAAAGGGAGTGTTAAAAGAGTTATCATGGACCCAGCCAGTTGGATCAACAAAACATTTCTCGACCATAAAAATGGTGTGTAAAAAAGTAAGCTCACCAGACATCCCCCGGCAAAGCCCAGACCGATTAGCCCCCGCATCGCAAGCCCATAATTAAAATTTCCTCGGAACTCGCTCGCGTAAGCAGCCGCATCAAGCAATAATCCACGACCATAAAGTGCATGGGTTTTCCATTGATACAAAATAAGAATAAGAATCGGTATCAATAGATAAAGCAGCCATAAACCTATCTTGCGATTTTTTACAACCGTATAGATGGGTAAAAGAATGATGAGGCTCATGCCATAATATTTTGTCAACGCACAAACGGCAACAAGGAGAGCGGATAACGCGAAAGCCAAATATTCGTTCCTTTCCGTACCTCGGATCCAAAGAAGAATTGCCCAAACCCAAAATGCCAACATCATCGTATCGCACATAATCGTGGTGCTTGAAACAAAAAAGACGGGTGTTATTAATCCTACCATACTTGCCAATACCGGCCTAACACACATCTTTCGGGCAAGGAAATAAGTGCCTAAAACAACCATTATGACTGGGATGAGAAAGGCAAGATGAAGGGCTTTTTCACTCCAACCAACGAAATAGGCCACGAATGCGATAAAGTAAGATGTGAAAGGAGGATTTTTTGTGACTTGCCACATTTCCATTTCGTCAAAATACCATGTCACGTTGAACCGATAAGGATCGGTAGGAGAGGATTGGATATGTTTGGCAACCCAGAGAAAAAGAGGATCATCAATATGGAACGCTTTATTTGCAAACACGCCGATGAGGGGAATGAGAATGATGATAAGAATTAATATTGAAAGCGTTGTTGACCAATGACGTTCATCCCAAAGATGTCTCTGTCCATCTTTGGATTTTATTCCGGTTTTTTTTCCAACAGACCTTGACGTCTTTTTCACTTCTATATCTCCAATCCTTATTTATCCTTAACTTTTAACTTTCAACATTCAGTAAATAAAGCACCCTGATTAAAATTATCCTGTCCAAAATATACATTATTTTATGGCTAAAATATTCTTTGAGTCAATTGAAATAAGTCTTGGAATGATTACAAAGTTAAAGTTAGATAAAAATGTTCTCTATTATTAAGAACATCATTCAAAACAAAAGAGATCAATTTTTTATTAGTCTATAATTGTTATTACAAGGCTTCAACTTTATTGCGTCAGTTTGCATCGGTAAGGAAGAATCGTTATTTTATCAAACTCAGAACTTGAAGGGTTGAAAAAATAAGCACTTATTGTTTGTCTTATTTTAAGAATGAAAATGGTTTGGAACTATGGCTCGACGAGAGGAGACATTTTCCTAAAGGGGGTCTGTTTCTCTCCAGAAGGGCCCTCTCTTCCTCTTGAAACCAATCCGAAAAGAGCAACAGATATCTTCGTTCCTCAGGGTCCACCGCGACTTTTGACCCTGTCCTCTTTCTCTTGGAAAGATCAATATTAAGATGTTACGTGCTTTATTTAAAAATCTTGTGGTATAGTATACTTGCCAAATCTGGATTGATCTTCTCAAGGATTTTGTATTCTTCCAGTGCCGAACTCTTATTCCCAATCATTAAATACGCCAGGCCTAAGTTAATATGCGCCTCCGCATTGTCTGGCCTGATCCGCACGGCCTCGGTAAAATGGGCAATGGCCTCTTGGATCTTCCCCTGCCCGGCAAGAGAACTTCCAAGGTTGTTGTGCGCCTCCGAATAGTCTGGCTTGATCCGCAGGGCCTCGGCAAAATGGGCAATGGCCTCCTGGATCTTCCCCTGCCCGGCAAGAGTAACTCCAAGGTTGTAATGCGCCTCCGCATAATCTGGCTTGATCCGCAGGGCTTCAGCATAATGGACCATCGCCTCCTGGATCTTCCCTTGCCCGGCAAGAGTAACTCCAAGGTTGTAATGCGCTTCCGCATAGGTCTGGCTTGATCCGCAGGGCCTCGGCAAAATGGGCAATGGCCTCCTGGATCTTCCCCTGCCCGGCAAGAGTAACTCCAAGGTTGTAATGCGCCTCCGCATAATCTGGCTTGATCCGCAGGGCTTCAGCATAATGGACCATCGCCTCCTCGATCTTCCCCTGACGCGCCAGTGCAATCCCCAGGTTGCTGTGCGCTTCCACAAAGTCTGGTTTGATCCGTAGGGCCTCCTTAAAATGGGCGATGGCCTCGTGGTTCTTTCCCTGGTCAGCCAGAGCAACCCCCAGATTGTTGTGGATTTGAAAATTGTTAGCGGTCACACTCAGCGTATGTTTAAAGAGCGTAATGCTATCGTGCCAATATTGTACTTGTAACCTTGTAACGATCATGAAGATTGAAAGTATTAAGCCTACGGATACACCAAGTACAATCCTTCGATAGTGCCAATCCTTTAAAATATCCGGAGCACCCTTGGCAATCATAATAAACAGACCAATGAGCGGTACATATGTGTATCTGTCAGCCATGGCCTGCAATCCCACCTGCACAAGGCCAATCACAGGGACAAGGGTTCCAAGGTACCAAAACCATCCCACCGCAAGATAAGGGCGTTTGTGTGCAGTATAAATCACTAAAACAGATATACACGTCAGTAATAAACCAGCCCCTGCTATGTGCCACATGGGTAAAATATCTGGGTATGGATGGAGGATTGCCATGTGGTAAGGCCAAACCATTTTACCGATGTAGTTGATATAGGATACCAGAGCATTAGCAATCCTAATTCCGAGTGGGAACAATTCTAGGGAACTTAAAGCTCCCCCCCTCTGCTGTGCGAAAATAGTCAAAAAAATTGAAATTGCCGTAAGAGCAAAAAAGGGGACTTTCTCCAGAACCAAATGAAAAGCGACTCCCCTCAGATCACTGGGATTCTTTAATTTATTGATAGGTGGGTTACTATCACCACTCGATTGTCCAAATTGAAAGCGGCCCAGAGGCCAATAGTCCAACAAAAGAAGTACAAATGGCAGGGTCACGAGCATCGGCTTCGACAAAAGGCCCAGGATAAAGAACAAGAGCACTAACAGATATCTATTGAATCCTGGTCGTTCAACGTAATGGACGTATGTCCACATCGTCAGCATCCAAAAGAAAGTGCTCAAAACATCCTTACGCTCTGCCACCCATGCAACCGATTCCACATGAAGGGGGTGGAGTGCAAACAAAGCTGCAACAAAGCTGCTCCTCCAGAGTGCCCCTGTCATCCGTTCAAGAACTAAGAACAGCAAAAGGGTACTTGCTATGTGAAAGACCAAGTTGGTCAAATGATGCCCGCTCGGGTTCAAACCATAGAGTTGGCAGTCAAGCATGTGGGATAGCCATGTCAATGGATGCCAATTGCTCGCATGGGTAGTCGTGAAAGCCCAGATCACGCCTTCGAGAGTCAATCCAGACTGTACATTTCGGTTTTTCGTTATGTATACATCATCATCGAAGTTTAAAAATGTATGATTTCGCAATTGCTCAAAGGCAGCAAGGGTTACTACGATGAGAGACAGACTGATCAAGAGTATTAGAATATACCGACGCGATGACAAGATCTTTGTCTGTGCCAAGCTATCCTTTTCCTTTTCCTTCTGAGTTATGTTCTTGCGCTGGGCTTTACGTTTTGACATTCGACCAAGAAGTGCCTCACCATGCCTACGGCAGAAGGGGGCTTCTTTTTTCGCCCATTCTAAGATATGAAGAGATTAAATTTCATTAAGTGAAGCTTCTGCAAAATAAATTGGAATAATGTCTTTATCGTTGCCAGGCCGTAAACCATACTCCGCGTGAAATTGATCGATGAGGCTTCGCTCATATAACGGCATGGCACGGGTAAATCACCAATTTTAAATCCAAAATAAGCGGCCTGGATGAGAAATTGAGAGTCAAAAACGAAATCATTTGAATTTTTGTGATAAGGAATCCTCTCTAATACCTTTCTTGAATAAGCCCGGTAGCCCGTATGCCACTCGGAGAGGTTCTGCCCTGTGATCAGGTTTTCCAATATGGTCAGGAATCGATTGGATAGATATTTATAAAGAGGCATACCCGAATCAATGCACTCTCTGCGCGTTCTGACACGGGAGCCCAATACGATATCACAAATACCCTTTCCGATCAGTTCTGTAAAAAGGGGAGCAAGGGAACTGTCATATTGATAGTCAGGGTGAATCATAATCACAATGTCTGGGCCGCGTTTTAGCGCCTCGTCATAGCAGGTCTTCTGATTCGCACCGTAGCCCCTATTGATATTATGGATAATGACCGTTAAACCCAGGCTTTTCGCAATTCTTACCGTATCGTCTTTGCTTGAGTCATCGACCAAAATAATCTCATCAGCAATACCTTGAGGGATATCCTGAACCGTTTTTTCTAAAGTAGTTGCTGCATTATAGGCAGGCATGACAATAATGACTTTTGAATTCCTATTATTTTTCATTTTCCCTGTTTTAAATAGGTATCATTTTATGACTAAAATATTGTTTGAGTCAATTAAAATAAGTCTGGAATTTCGAAAACAACTCTTTGACCATAAAAGGATTTCTCAGGTATGATTAAAATAAAGGGGAAGAAGAGATGAAGTGTAAAAATCATTCCGATCGGGAGGCGATTGCAGTCTGCCAAAAGCATGAAACAGGATTCTGTCAGGAGTGTTGTGAGTGTCTTGACATCGATCAGTGCTGTGAGTGCATCGATCCGAAGCTTTACTGTAAATTCAGAACTCAGTGTATCATCTGGGAAATGTCAAGAGACCGAAGGAAGACAGAAGTCGAGATAGAGAGGTGAGGAGATAGAGAGATGAGGAGATAGAGAGATGAGGAGATGGGGAGATAGGGAGTTAAGGAGATGGGGAGATAGGGTGATGAGGAGATGGGGAGATAGGGTGATGAGGAGATGGGGAGATAGGGTGATGAGGAAATGGGGAGATAGGGTGATGGGGAGATAAGGAGATAGGGAGAATGAGTTATGGACACGAGGCACGGACACGGTCACGTTTATTAATAGGTGCGGCAATAAGGCAACCAACGACCTTCTTTAAGAATGAGGCGAGTCGTATTATCCTCAGGCTGAGAAGGCCTTCCGTGATCTATATGAACAGGGATTTCTCCTCCTTGAAAGATTTCATATTCGGGATCCCAAGGAAAAATCAGGAGAGGGTTACCTGATATCTTTGTAAGGATAGGAAGGACGGATCGGACCTCTCTCTTTTTTAAAGAGTTGAATACTTCGCCGAGGCTCTTGAATCGAGAAAGATCTTCCAATGTTTTCAGGGTAGGGGGGCTGAGGATCACTTCTCCCCTTAAATTCTCTTCAAGAGCTTCTTTCGGGGTTAGCCAGAGCCCAACCGTCGTCTCTTTTTGATCATAAGTTGCTTCCTGCCCAATAGGATGGCGTGCCAAGAAAAAACGTGTGTCGAATCTTTCAGATCGGGCCTCCGGCGTGATCCAATGCGCATAATAGTGAAGTTGATCCAAGGCGAGTAAAATTTTTTCTTCCTGAGTCAACTGGCAGATGGTTAGTTTACCCTTTTGCAGTAAATCTCGATAGCTTAAGAATCTCTCTCGTTCAGATGGATTTTTTAGATGGAAGGGATTTCCGCTTTGATCATAGGCGAGAAGAACTCCTGCTTCCTCAAAGAGCTCTCGAATCCCAGCAACCCAATGAGCGAGACTCTCATCCGGAGGGATCGATTCTCCAAAAATGTGATAGGCTTCTCCAGGTGTGACTCCCTTGCAGAGAGGACCTATTTCTAAAGATCCGTCATTACGGTCGACCCTTCCCCCAGGATAGACGAAATTTCCTCCCATGAAACTGCTCTTCTCATGCCGTTTGAGAAGAAATACTTCAAACCCATTAGATTCCTTCTCCCTGAGAAGAATAACGGTTGTCGCATTCTTTGGAATAACAGCCATGATTCTATCCCTTAAAAAGAATTGAGTCATTCAGTCAATAAGTCATTGGGTAATTTAATGACTCAATGACCTCATAACTTAATAACTAAATGACTATTGTTTATTCAATCCATCTCATAAATTTATTCAGATCGTCTCTCATGGATTTAAAGCGGTTGATCGGGCTTTCCCAATCAGGAAAACCCAAAGCCACCCCGATTACCACAGTCTTATTCTCAGGAATATTAAGCAGATCTTTTATCTCATCTTCGTAAGCGGTGATCAGACCGATGGGGCAGGTCCCCAATCCAAAGTCATGAGCCGTAAGGATGAAATATCCCAGGGTGAGGCCAATATCCACCAAACGAGCCTTTGAAAAAGAATCATCCTGGCAGATGAGGATCGCTGCAGGGGCACCATAAAAATTGCAACTTCCTTCATTGATGAACTGGTCAGAATTGACTTTCATCTCTTCGAAAAAAGGATTCATCAACTCAAGGGTTTTGGCACCTCGTTTAGCAATGGTTTTAGGAAGAGGCTTGACGGTTCCGGGGCCGCAAGAGATCTGTTTTTCTCGATAGGCCTTGATCAGCCTTCGGCTTAACCTCTCTTTCTCTTCTCCGACCACCACAATAAATTCCCAGGGCTGGAGATTGATCGCAGAAGGCGCAAGGATAGATAATTTCAAAATTTCTTTAATCTTTTCCATTGGAAGTGGGTCAGGCTTGAAAGCCCTGATACTTTTTCTTTCCTTCATTACTTTAAGCAAATCCATAATAAATTCCCTTCATCATTTTGGATTTTCGGACCAACGGCTTAAAAATAACGTATCCATGTTTGATGTGTCAAGGCCAGAAAAAGAGAATAAAAGACCGAAATAAAATTGATCTTTCCCTTGAGTGCTTCATGGCTAAAGAAAGGTAAATAGGAATTAGGGAGGTGAAGATAATTAGTGAATTTTGTAGACCTGACACTCAAGATACAGGGGAACGTACCCCAGAACAATTGAAAGGGGAGGGTAAATGAGATTTCTGAAACAAAAATAGGTCAGAGAATTGAACAACGTCCCTCAGATTTTTGTTACTTAATCTCCATCGAAGTCAAAGAATAGAGACTCCTTTACCGTTCGAAAAATAACGTGGCAGACTTTTCCCAGTTACTTGCCGGAATGTTCAAGAAATTTGAAGAAATCGCCTTTGGTAGACAGAACGAGCCAGTCCTTTTCCGATAAGGTGTTTTTGTATGTGTCCATCGTCTTCACGAATCGATAGAAGGCTCTGGAATCAGGGCTCTGATTGTAGGCAGAGGCATAGATCGTTGTGGCCTCAGCGTCCGCTTTTCCTTTGATCTCCTGCGCGGTTCGGTAGGCTTCTGACTGGATCTTCTTTAGATCCCGTTCTTTATCCCCCAGAATCTTGGCGGCTTCGCCTTGTCCCTCGGATCTGAACTGATCTGCAATTCGCTTTCGTTCTGTGATCATTCGTTCATATATTTTCTTCTGAACCTCCTCAACATAGTTGATCCTCTTCAGACGGAGATCCAGCAATTCGATGCCCAGCTCTTTGAGCCGTGGAGCTGCGGCTTCAATAACGAGGCGGGTCATTTTCTCCCGTCCCAGTTCGATGCGAGCATTGGCCTCTGAGTTCTCAACTCCTCCTATCTCTGCCGAAGCTTCAAATTTTCGGTTGGTCGTACGGATGATTTCCACCAGATTATTATTGGCAATGACATTTCGCGTTTGGCCGTCAAGAATGTCGTCCAATCGTGTGTGCGCTCCCCGTTCATTCTGGACTCGTTGATAAAAGAGAAGGGGATCGTGAATCCGCCAGCGAGCATACGTGTCCACCCAGATGAATCTTTTGTCCTTGGTCGGGATCTGATTGGGGGCGCCGTCCCACTCCAGGAATCGCTTGTCAAAAAAATGGGCTGTTTGAATGAAGGGGACCTTAAGATGAACTCCTGGGGTTACAATCGGTTCTCCCACAGGCTTCCCGAACTGGGTGATGATCGCCTGCTCTGCCTCGTCCACAACAAAAGCGGAGAGGGAGAGGGTGATAGCTCCCAAAACGATGATCAACCCGAGTAAGAGATAGTATCGCTTAATCATTTTTCTTCCCCTCCTTCTCTACCTTCTCTATCTGAAACAGGGGCAGAATGCCCGTGGTTTCTTTGTCCGTGATTATTTTCCTACCCACCTTTGAAAGGACCTCGTTCATTGTTTCGAGATAGATTCGTTGCTGGGTAACTTCGGGGGCCTTTTGATATTCTTTGAAAATGGCATTAAACTTGGTGGCCTCCCCGCGAGCTTGATTCACCCGTTCAATGGCATAGCCTTTTGACTCCTCAATAATTCTCGCGGCATCACCTTTGGCTTTTGGGATCACTTTGTTATATTCAGACCGGGCCTGATTGATCAGTTTTTCGCGTTCCTGCTGTGCTTCATTGACTTCATTGAATGCTGGTTTCACTGGCTCCGGGGGCGTCACATCTTGGAGAACGACCTGGTCTACTTTGATCCCGGTTTCGTATTCGTTACACAAGGCCTGAAGTCTGCGGGCCACCTCATTGGCTACCTCAACACGCCCAATCGTTAACACTTCGTTCACTGAGCGGTCGCCGACGATTTCGCGCATCAGGGCTTCATTCAAATCCCGGAAGGTCTGGATTGCATTCCGTACTTTGAACAAGAATTTGTAAGGGTCGGCAATTCTAAACTGCACGATCCACTCAACATCGCTGGCGTTCAGATCTCCGGTCAGCATCAGTTTTTCTTCACGGAAGGTTTTTGGATCATAAACCGTTCTTACCCCGGCGACCTTGGTCCTGAATCCAAACTCTTCTTTAAGCTGCCGCTCAACGGGGACTTTCCTTACGGTTTCAATGCCTAAGGGCATTTTAATGTGCAGGCCGGATGGGACGGTCCTTTTGTAAGCACCGAAGCGCTGGATAACGCCTACCTCCTCGGTGCCTACACTATAAAAGAATGTAAGCAAAAATATGAACCCGAAAATACCGACCACAATCCATCGGAGACCCCTGATTTGGATCTTCGGAAATCTGAATTCTGAGAAGTCGCCGTTCACCCCATTGCTCATAGAACCCCCCTTTCCCTCCAGCCTGATAATCGAATTTGCATCAAGTGGTATGAATTCTATATGGGAAAAACTTATATGTCAAGTGAAATAGCTTCGGTGGTTAAGTCAAGCTTTTTGAAAGAAGAGCTCAGGAGTCACATCTCTCAAAACCGCATAGCATCAGTTGGTAGGCGAAAAGTTATGGCTTGGCTTACACATAAATATGTGTAATAATATAGATCAGGTTGCAATTTTTCAAGAGAGGGAGGCTTCTCATGGAAAAACAAAATATAACTCTTTCTTTACCAAAGGAGATCCTAAAAAAAGGGAAAATGCTGGCGGCAAAAAAAGGTATCTCTTTAAACCAGCTGGTCCGAGAACTGCTCCAGATGACTGCTGAAAATGAAGAAGGGTATCCCATTTCCGCTGACCGGCAAATAAAACGAATGAAGAAGGGAATTCCACTTGGCACAAAGGGAAAGATTCCTTGGAAGAGAGATGAATTATACCAAAGGTAAATTTTTTGTTGATACCAACCTTCTGGTTTACGCATATGATTCAAGTGCAGGCAAAAAATGGAGGACTTCTTTAGAAGTTCTCCATTCGCTCTGGGTACACCGTACCGGGGCTATCAGCACACAGGTCATTCAGGAACTTTTTGTGAGTTTGACACAAAAGGTAAAAAATCCAATTCTACCCGAAAAGGCAAAGAGGATCATTTTTGACCTCCTTCGGTGGCCGCTGGTCGTGAATGATGGGGAAAATATTCTTCGAGCTGTTGATTTACAGATAAAATACCATTTTTCTTTTTGGGATAGCCTGATTCTTCAGGCTGCCGTTACCTCAAAATCTGAATTCCTTCTTTCAGAGGACTTTCAAGATGGACAGATCATTGAATCCGTTACCATCTTAAATCCATTTTTGGAATAAGATAAACCTACACTTTTCGGCCTCTGACCTACGGGATCATCCATAAAAAAGTTGGCCCCATCGATTAAAAACGAAGATGGGGAGATAAAGTGATAGAAAATCATCTATAAAAAGGCTCATTATCGAAACCGCATGGAGCACGGTGCAAAGAGCGTGGTGAAAAGCTCAAGACTCAAAGCTGAAAATGAACATCCGGGGGCGTCCATAAATTCATAAAATTATAGAAGGGAATATTAAAAATGATTCGAGGGAAATTATGGTTTCGATGTGCGGCCATGCATGATCCAGTCACTCCAATGGTGGTTCAGCCTGCTCTCGTTGGTTGGGAGGCCAAGAAGAGAAGAGTGGAGCTCCAGATTGAGAGGGCCTTCAATGGGGATGAGTTGGTCCGTCGGATGAAGGGATGGGTGACGGTCGATCCTTCTCAGGTCATTGAGGTGGTCAATCGATTTGGAAGACTGAAGGTTTTAGATGATAGAGAACTGGTGATCGAAGTAGAGAAGATGGAAGATTTTCAGAAGCTTCAGAAAGCCCTTGAAGAAACTTTTGTAGGAGAGGTGGATGCAGAATTGATTCTTAAAAAGTAGACCTTTTTCTATTGGAGATGGGATAAACATATGGAGAGAGTTTCCTTTTCAGAATTTGATCTGTCAGGAAAAGTCGCCATCATCACAGGCGCAGGAAGAGGGATGGGTTGTCATATCGCCTCGGCCCTCGCCAAATACGGATCGGATTTGGTGATTTGTAGCCGGACCACTTCCGAGTTAGAGAAGACAAAAGAGGAGGTAGAGAAATTCGGTCATAAGGTACTGACCCAACGGATGGATGTCACAAAGATTCCAGAGATCCACTCTATGGTGGAGGAATCGCTAAGGACTTTCGGCCATATTGATATTCTTGTCAATAATGCAGGGGTTAACTTTCCCCAATGGGCAGTCGATGTGACCGAAGAAGTCTGGGATAAGATCATCGATACCAATCTCAAAGGTCTCTTCTTTTGTGCTCAAGCGGTGGGAAAAGTGATGATCCAACAAAAAAAAGGAAAGATCATCAATATTTCTTCTCAATCGGGAAGTGTAGGACTACCTCAAAGGGCGGCTTACTGTTCAAGCAAAGGAGGGGTCAACCTTCTGACGAAGGTGTTGGCGATTGAGTGGGCCAAGTACAATATTCATGTGAACGCCATTGCACCGACTTACCTTGAAACTCCCATGACGAAACCCATGCTTGAGAAAGACGAATTTCGCAACTATGTCTTGGGAAATATCCCCTTGGGTCGAGTGGGAAAACCCGAGGATGTCACCGGTGCAGTGATTTATTTAGCCTCAGAGGCATCGAACATGGTTACAGGTCATGTTCTGCTAATCGATGGAGGCTGGACCGCTCATTAAAATATGGAGCTGCTGTCAGCTTTTCTTTCTTAAGACATCCAAAACAGCGTACCATTCTCTCGGGTTCAGAATCTACACGGATTTCCCTGACATTTACCCCGTTAGAAAGCCCCAGCATTTATGCTGGGGTGGTATAAATAGAAGGCATTAGCTCCTTATTCCTGCCTGCCGGCAGGCAGGGAGGACGGGGTCAAAGCCCCGCCCCTTTCTAACGGGGTTTACTCTCTCAGAATCCCATTGAGATGAGGAAAGGGGTCTTTCATATGGGGGATATGGAGGGCCTCGATAA
The DNA here is from genome assembly GCA_963739325.1 of uncultured delta proteobacterium. GTDB lineage: Bacteria > Desulfobacterota > BSN033 > BSN033 > UBA1163 > CAVTZZ01. Next base: position 23,484 of record CAVTZZ010000068.1, read on the forward strand.
ATTCTTTTTGAAAATCTTCTTCAATGGTCAGTTCGATGTATTCCACTTTTCTTGCGATCTCGTCTGCCTCTGCTCTTTTCTCTCTGTTTAAAAGGGCAATCCTTGCACCATCCCCTGCCGCATTCCCAACGGGATGGACATTTCTTAAATCACAATCTGGAAACATTCCCAATATCAGTGCCTTCTGTGGATCGACATAACTTCCAAAGGCCCCCGCGAGGATGATCTTATCCAATTTTTCGATCCCCAATCGCCTCATCATCAGTTTTGCCCCAGCATAAATGGCACCCTTAGCCAATTGGACATTCCTTACATCTTGCTGGGTAATGGTGATATCTTTTCCAATGGAGGTCTCTTCTTTCCAGGCGATTACAAATTCAGGCTCTCCATCAGAGATTCTCAAACGGGGAGTTGGGATATTCTTTTTAAAACGTCCACTCTTGTCGATCATTCCATTTCTAAATAATTCAGCTATCGCATCGATGATTCCTGAACCACAGATCCCTTTTGCTGTCTTACTTTTAGATTCGGATTGCCAATATTGTTCTCCGATGACCCTGAAGTTTACCTCCAGGGTATTGGGATCAATTTTGACCCTCTCTATTGCGCCAGAAGCAGCCCTCATTCCAAACTTGATATGACCTCCTTCCAGGGCAGGGCCGGTAGCACAAGAAGAGGAGATGAGCCGTTTTCCTATTTCCCATCACTAACTCACCATTCGTTCCGATGTCGATGATCAGAACCATCTCATCTTGGCGATAGGGTTCCTCTGCAATAAGGACCCCCACATTATCTGCCCCGATAAAACCCGCTTCAATGGGTAAAATATGGACATTTGCTGAGGGATGAACCTTTAGACCCAAATCCCTTGCCTGAATATCCATGGATTGATGAATGGCAGGAGTGAAGGGTGATACACCTAAATATTGAGGATCGATCTTTAACAGAAGGTGGTGCATCACTGTATTGCCAACAAGGGTTAGCTCTAAGATATCCTCTAGAGAAATATTGGATCGTTCAGTAACCGTTTTGATTAACTGGTTCAGTCCATCGATGATTGAGCGATGCAACTTTTCAAGTCCATCATGATGCGTTAGGGTATAATTAATTCGGGACATCACATCTTCGCCATAGACCACCTGGGGATTCATCATCGATTGGGTGGCAATGAGTTCCCCACTTCTGAGATTGCAGAGATAGCCAGCGACGGTCGTCGTCCCGACATCAATGGCCACACCATAAAGGTCATCCCCTTGGCCAGGTTTGATATTAAGAATCTTCTTGTCCATCCAGACAGCCGCAGTGACCTTCCAATTTCCCTGGCGGAGTAAATGAGGAAGTTTTAAGAGGACGGGATAATCAATATCGAGAGAAGGGAGATGATATCTCTCGGAAAGGGCCTTTTTGAGGCGATCGAAATCTCCGAGAAGGTCATGGAAAGAAGGTGAAGTAAGTTCTACATAATACGGAATGATGGCTGGTTTCAGTTCTATTGGCTTTACAGTTGCTGCCTTTCTTACTACTTGCTCTTCAATCCGACTCTCCTCAGGGACAAAGATAAGGACATCACTTCTGATCTGAGCAACACACGAAAGGCGATATCCCTCTGCCTTTTCTTCCCCTGTGATGAATTTGGATTCCTCCTCTGTAAATGGGGAAAGATGGCCCTCCATCAATTTAACCCTACACTTCCCGCAATTTCTGACTCCTCCGCAGAGAGATTCGATCTCAACTCCCAGATCTCTGGATGCTTCGATGATGGTCTTTTCCTCTAAGACCTCACCCCTTCTGCCAGAGGGTTGGAAGACCACTTGAAACTTCTTCATTTCCAATGATTCCTTCATGATAGCGGATATAGAGGTATATAGAGGATTTAGGGAGATAAGTCAAAGTAAAATCTTTTTTTGACGGTAGGCTTGAAGGTATTCGAGGCAGTAAGGGTCCTGGTTGACGAGAACTTTGCTGGCATAAATCGCGGAAAGGAGCGTCTGGTCTCGAACATCAATGAGGAAGGTATCTAAGCCAGCATAGATGGCCATGGTCAGAAAGATTCTGTTGATCAATCTCCTTCCAGGAAGCCCCATGCTCACATTACTCACTCCGCAGATGGTGTGGGAGTCCGGGAAGTTCGATCGAATTGTTTTAATTGTTTCCAGGGCCACAAGGGCCGCTTCAGGTTCGATAGCCACTGAAAGGACCAGGATATCAAAATAGATAAAGTCAGGAGGAATATTTGCCCCGATCAATTTTTGGTAGAGTTTTTTTGCAATCGCTCACCCTCTCTTCCATCGTTTTTGGGATCCCATGATCGTCCATGCAGAGGACAACCGCCTTACACTTTTTTTGTTTAATCACAGGAAAGAGCTTATTCCATTTTTCTTCCTCACCTGAAATGGAATTGAGTATGGGAGGCTCTTGATGACGATACACAGAGAAAGCTGCCTCAAGGGCTTCAGGATTGGCACTGTCGATCATGAGAGGGATAGGAACTTCTTTTTGGACAATGTCAACCAGCCAGGGAAGATCCTCCACCTCATTTCCTTCAGCAACCCCTGCATTGACATCTAAGAGGTGAGCTCCGCATTCGTATTGGGTTCTTGCCAATTCCCGGAGAAAAAGATCATTTCGATTCAGTATGGCCTCCCCTACCTTTTGGATCGTTCCATTAATCGACTCTCCAATGATCAACATAATCTTCTCGCCTTCATTGAGTTGAATACATAGAAAATAACTTTCAAATCCCCCTCACCCTCCCCTTTGCCAAAGGGGGGTGAGGGGGGATTATCAATTTTCAAAGTTCGTACCTGAGTGCGCCTGCCTGCCGGTAGGCAGGGTAGGAGGGGTAGCCAGCAGGTCATGATTAATTTATTCGGAGACCAATGATTTCACCATATCGACGGCTGAGGCCGCATCGCGAGCATATCCGTCGGCACCGATATCTTTAGCGAATCTTTCAGTGACCGGAGCGCCGCCTACGATGATCTTGACCTTTTCTCTTAATCCCGCCTTTTCAATCTCTTGAATAACACTTTTCATCTCTTTTATGGTCGTCGTGAGCAATGCCGACATTCCTATCGACCTGTGGTTGATGTACCTGAATGGCCTCAATGAATTTTTCTGCGGAAACATCAACCCCGAGATCGATGACCTCAAATCCTCCCCCTTCGAGCATCATGATGACCAGGTTTTTCCCGATATCATGAAGGTCTCCCTTGACCGTTCCCACGATGACTTTGCCCGTCATGGAGCCTGAGGACTTGGAGAGGATGGGTTTGAGAACAGCCAGCCCAGCATGCATGGCCCGGGCTGCGATGAGGACTTCCGGGATATAGATCTCACCGCTTTTAAATTTCACTCCAATCCTTTCCATCGCCTGAACAAGGCCGTCCTTCAGAATCTTTTCAACAGGTTCTTTCCGCTCCAAAGTCTCCTGCGTCAATCTTTTCACCTCTTCTGTCTTTCCTTGAGAAATTAGAGTATGAAACTTTTCCTGGTCAATCATTTTCCCTCCACCCATTCAGATTTTCTTAGAATAAACTCCGACTTCATGAAGATAGCGACACATTTCAATGAGGGCCTCTAATTGGATGGCCTCATGGGCTGACCCTGCAATGGAGAGCATATATCCACCGCCCTCCATTCCTTCTTTCAGGCATCGATCTACTTCCTTGCGAACTAATGCTAAATCGGATTGGCATAAAATCTGATTTCCATCGGCATTTCCTATCAGAACCAAATCTTTACCGAACTCTTTCTTGATCTTCCCCATATCCATACCCGCCGCTGGTTCAATGCCATGAAGTCCTTTGATCCCTGCTTCAATTGCCGTGGGAATATAATCCCAGATATACCCTTCTGAATGCCAGAATACGGGAACGGAAATGGAATCGACAATGCGACGATAGTAGGGGAAGGCGAGTTCTTTAAAATCGGAAGGAGAGACATAACCATGGCCTTTGAATCCCATGTCATCACCCATGATGACGAAGTCCACACCCAATTCAACCGCATACTTTGAAGTCTCGATAAACCATTCCGTCTTTAATTCTATGCTTTCCTGAACCAACGATCTTTTATCAAACAAAGCATAACAGAAATCAATGAGTCCAAAGGCTTCGATAGTCAAACCGACCGGGCCTGCATGAGAGAAGAGGGCAAAGGCATGATCAGAGTAGTTCTTCTTCCAATCTTCCATCAATGGTCGACTGTACCGTTCGTTCACCTTTGGTTCAGGTGAATATTTCCGGAGATCTTCCCGAGTCGCTACAGCTCCTCCCACATATCGGCCATGTTCCCATTTTCTACCAAACTCATCGGTCCCATTCCAGCCAGCAAAACCCGCACCGCCGAGAGACTCTTCAGGAGGAGGTGGATTGGGCGAATAACCGAGGCCTGTCGTTTTATCTCCGCACCATGCCTTCCGGGCAATGACGAAAACGTCAACGCCAAGTTGAATCCAAGTTTTTACCATGTCGCCCTGTGCAATCGCCCGGACAAACTTGGCCTCGATGGCATTGAAAGAAGAGGGGAACCCTATCCGGTTCCTTGTGATGGATGGTCGTAAGAACCCTTTCTCTTGAGTTCATTCATACCCTCCATTCATTGTAGATCGCATCGCGCAAATATGTTTTACCCTATGTCACCCTTTTATTTGTAGACACAAACCCTTGTAGGGGAGCCCCACCGCGGGCTCCCGGACTGGGCGGCTACAGTGGGCCGCCCCTACGAAAGTAATGAAACCATTTTCATGTATCGAGGGTCCCCTCCGGGCATGGGGATTGCTCAGAAAATAGTTTTCAAATCCCCTCATCCCCCTTTTCTAAGTTGCATACTCTCCTTTTATTTGTAGAAGACTGAAGGGAGCCAGAGTGCCAGCTCGGGAAAGAAAAACAACAGGCCCCAGACGAGAATGAGGGAGATCAAGAACGGCGCGGCACCCTTGTAGATAATGCCTATGGGAACCTTCGTTATATTTTTCACCACGAATACACAGATGGCTACGGGTGGAATCACAACACCGATCATTTCGACAACGGCAATCACGATTCCGAACCAGAGAGGAGGGAAACCGAGTTTGAGGGCTACAGGATAGAAGATAGGGGTGGCAAGAATCATAAAGGTCAAATCATCAATGAAAGAGCCCCCAATTTCGTAAATAATACAGATGAAAATCATGATCAGATAGCGATTGAGTGGCAGTGATACGACCCAGCCTGCCGTTTTTTGTGGAATGTTGCTCACGGCAATAAAATGGCCGAGTACTGTGGAACCTGCAATGAGCATAAGGATCATGATCGCGGTACGAAGGCCCTCTTTTACTGACTTGGCGTATATCTTAAAGGTCATATCGCGCTTTACGGTTGCCAGGAGGAGAACTGCAAAGGTACCAACCGCTCCTGCCTCCGTGGGCGTGAAATAACCCCGCATGATTCCACCGACGACCAGGATAAAGACAATCAGGATCCAGAAGACCTCTGGAAGGGAGCGTATCCTCGCTTTCCATGTAGATGCTTCAGACCTGGGCGCAATGGCTGGATTGACCTTGGCCCATCCATAAATGACAACCATAAAGAAGAGCGCTATGATGAGCCCGGGGATCACTCCGGCAAGAAAAAGCTGCCCTATCGACTGCTCTGTAAGAATACCTAATATAATGAGAACAACGCTCGGCGGTATGATACAGCCGAGGCTTCCAACTGTTGCGACGATTCCTGTAGAAAGTCTCTTGTCGTAGCCGTATCGCTCCATCTGCGGGATGGCAACGCTGGCAAACGTTGCTGCTGTGGCTGCAGATGAGCCGCAGATGGTTTTGAAACCTGTTGCGCCCATAACAGTGGCCATTGCCAGACCGCCAGGAACATGGCCAATAAATTTATTGGCAGCGTCATAGAGTCTCACCGCTATGCCGGCATTGAACCCGATCTGTCCCATCAAAACGAAAAGCGGGAAGACCGTGTATCCGTAATTTGTCATGACGTCATAAAAATCTCTCGCGAGGAGATTAATAGCGGGATAAAAGCCATTAAGGTAGGCAAAACCCAGAAAGCCAACCAGTCCCATGGCAAAGCCCAACTCAATACCCGTTGCGAAAAGAAGGAGCAACAAAAAAATGCCTGTAATCCCTACAATAATCTCATTCATATTTACCTCTCCAGATCCTTACGATATCGAATATGAACACGCAGCACTCAAGCAGACAGCAGACGGCGACGCCATAGGCGACAGGATAGAAAGGTATCTTGATTGTGGCTGTAACTTCCCCTGATGCGTGAAACCTTGCCCCGACGTTGAAAAGGTTATACCCCAGGAACCCAAACAGAATCAGGCACAGGACACGTGTAAACGTGTTCATCACGTTCTTACCCCTCTTGGAGAGTTTCTCCAAAAGGAAGTCCATGTACACATGCCCCCTGTCTAATGAGACCTGTGGAATTCCAAAGCCGATTACGAGCGCTAATAATAGGGCCACGATTTCGAAAGTCCCAATGATGGGATGACCGCCTGCTCTTAAAAGCACATCAGCAACGGTCAAGAACATCATAAAGGTGACCGCTATGCCGGCGATAATATTCAGGAGTTTACTTATGAATCGCAAGATATCGAATGGGCCAGCCATCGTTCCTCCTTCTTCGGGGCACCGAGGTAATTGTGTAGGGAACGGTTTTAAACCGTTCCCTACTTTTCAAGGGGCCTACAAGATTAGAACGCGGCTGGTATGCCTCTGTTTTTCTGCTCTTTTTGCCAGTACCCGATTCGCTCTTTGATATATTTCACCCAGCCGTCAACATCCGCTTCTTTCTGTCCCTTAGCAACCATATTCTTTTTGTAATCTCCGAATATCGGCTCGACTGCCTTTATCCATCTGGTGGCTTCGGCATCGGAAAGGGGTATCATCTGTCCGCCCTTGCTCGTGAACAAGTCCCTCCCTTCTATATCCATCTGATCCCACAGGGCTCCCTGCTTCTCTCTGGCTTCGGAGGCAACATCGGTGAATATCTTCTGAATATCAGGGGGCAGGGTGTTCCATTTGCTCTTGCTCATGACCCAATAGAAGGTAATACCCGTTCCGAGCTGCCAATCTGCCGTTACGTACTTTGTTACCTCTGCAAACTTCCAGTACTTGAGCGTGGAAAGGTCTACCGTGACACCCTCGATGACGCCTCTTCTCAAAGAGTCGTAGACATCCGGCATTTCAAGGGGGATCGGAACGCCGCCGAGAGCCTTGATGATGTCGCTCATCTGTCCCACGGCCCTGATCTTAAGACCTTTTATGTCCTCCAGAGTCTTGACAGGTTTGCTGATGGTCTGAAGGATAATGGGCCCAGAAGTGGTCAAGTAAAGAACCTGGACATCATCCCACTCCTTCGGTTTGTACCTGTTAAAGAAATCCGTGACCACCCCTGTCGCTGCCCAGCCGCTCGGAAACCCATGAGGCAGATCGAATACTTCTGTTACTGGAAATCGCCCCCGGGTATATTGAATGTGAGAGAAGCCCAGGTCTGAGATGCCCGTGACCACACCGTCATACATCTTGACCGGATTAAGAAGCGTGCCCCCGGGATGGTACGTGATCTCCACCCGGTCGTTTGTCCGCTTCTTCACCTCGTCGCAAAACCACCCACTAAGGACCGACATCGGGTGAGTGACCGGGAGATAATTGGCAGCCTTCAGCTTGATGACCTCCGCTCCGCGTACAAGAGAGCTAGCTGCGAAAACGAAAACAAATACAACCAGTAACAACATTGTGCCTTTTCTCATATCGTGCCTCCTTTCGAAAAAGATTTATTTTCCAACCTCATTATACACACTTCCATATAAAAATAAACAAATAAATTTCAGGACCTTCGTGTAATCGAGTGGGTCATTTCTTTTCTCTGCCCCTCTTTGGCAAAGAGGGGTAAGGGGAGATTTTATGAATCATAAACAACTCCATATCCCTTCCATTACTCCGCCAATATCCTCAAACACATCCCTGTCGGAAAACCTGAGAACCTTTATTCCCATTTCTATAAGAACATCGTCCCTTATCCTGTCCTTTGTCTTGCCAGTCTCAGAATAGTGTTGGCCGCCATCAACCTCTATCACAAGGTTAGCCTTCGGACAGTAAAAATCAACGATATACCTCCCGATAATCTTTTGACGGTAAAACTGATGCCCCTTCAATTGCTTTCATCTCAATTTTAACCATAACATGTTTTCTGCATCTGTCATATTTTTTCTGAGATGCTGCGATAATGCTTTCAACTGTTTATCATAAGAAAGCATTTGTTCTTAAAATCCCCCTCCATCCCCCTTTCCCAAAGGGGGATAATAAGGATTATGGCCATATCTCTAAGGCGTTTTACCCCCTCACTCCCACGATGAGCCAAATTTTATAACCCACAACACAAAGGTCAACATCTAACAAATTAAAATCTACTCTCTCACCTTCAAATTCTCAGGATCATAAAGAGGTTCTTTTTCAACGGTGGCTTCATATCTTTTGGCAGCGACTTCAATTTGCAATCGGGTCCCGGGTTCTGAATAAGCCACGGGCAGATATCCATAAGCAATGGGCTTATTGACTGTGTATCCAAATCCTCCGCTGGTGACTAAACCGACCACCTTATCACCATCAAGAATCGCTTCCTTTCCGATCGGCATCAACGGATCAGAGATGGATGGTCAGGCAACAGAGGCGTCGGCTCATCCCCTTTTCTTTCTGGGTAAGTAAGGCCTCACGGCCAATAAAATCGCCCTTATCAAGTTTTACGCAGAAATCGAGCCCAGCTTCGAATGGAGTGTACTCTGGAGAGATATCTCCACTCCAGTACCGGTAGCCTTTTTCCAAACGCAAAGAATCAATCGCCCGGTATCCTACATTGGTGAGACCAAAGCGTTTCCCTGCTTCCAAAATGGCATCGTAGATATATAAGGCATATTCGACTGGCACATGAAGTTCCCATCCGAGCTCGCCCACGTAAGTGATACGGAGGGCGAGAACAGGGGCGTATCCCATAAAGATCTGCTTACAGGTCATATAGGGAAATCCTTCATTTGAGACGTCGTCTTTGGTCAGTTGCTTCAGAATATTTCGTGATTGAGGTCCACAGAGGGTAATACAGGCCCTTGAAGAAGTCGCATCCGTGGCAGAAATGAGAGAATCCTCCGGGAGATGCTTCTGAATCCAGCTGAGATCATGTTTGATAAAGGCCGTGCCTGTGACCAAATAGAAATGTTCTTGACCGATTCGGCTCACGGTGAGATCACATTCAATTCCACCCTTTTTGTTCAGCATCTGGGTATAGGTGATCGAACCAATGGGTTTGTCCATCTGCTTAGAGGTGATCTTTTGGAGAAATGCGAGCGCCCCTTGACCCTTGATCTCGATCTTTCCAAAAGAGCTCTGATCGATGATCCCTGCCTTTGTTCTCACGGTTTCGTGTTCTTTTCTTACATGTTCAAACCAATTGGGAAGTCCCCATCCTAATTTTTCCTTGGGGGCTACGCCTTTTGGGGCGAACCAGTTAGGCCTCTCCCAACCCGATTTTTCTCCGAAGACCGCCCTCATCTTTTTCAGACGTTGGTAGAGAGGACTTATACGTAGGGGCCGGGCTGAAAGCATCTCTTCATAGGGCCAACTCATTGAATAGTGATGGGCATAGACCTCGATCGATCTCTCAAGGGCATACTTTTGGCTTCCATGGTGTGCTCCAAGACGGCGAATATCGAGACGCCAGAGGTCGAGACTTGGTTTACCCTCAATGATCCACTCAGCCATCATTTTACCTACTCCGCCTCCGGCAGCAATGCCATGGGCACAGAAACCAGCAGCTACGAAGAAGTTCTTTACCTCTGCCGATTCCCCCATGACAAAGTCTCCGTCAGAGGTAAAGGCTTCAGGGCCATTTAGTAAGGTGATGATCTCGGCCTCGCCGATGCAAGGCACCCGTTTCATGGCGAGGGAGGAGAGGGGTTCGAAATGTTCATAGTTTGATTTGAGCAGGGTTTTGGTAAAGTCCCGTGGGATCCCATCCAAAGCCCAGGGAATGGGATTATGTTCGTATCCTCCCATGATGAGTCCACCGACTTCCTCACGAAAATAGACCAGAAGATCAGGGTCACGCATGGTAGGCATTCCCTTGCGAACACCTTCGATAGGTTTGGTGATGATATACTGGTGTTCCATAGGGACGATGGGGATAGAGACTCCCACCATTCTCCCTATCTCCGGAGCCCAGATCCCTGCGGCATTGACAACGATTTCCGTCTTGATCTTTCCTTTTTCCGTTAAGACCTCGTAGATAGCCCCATTCTTTAATGTGATCCCTGTCACCCGGGTTTCGGTGTAGATCGTGGCCCCTCGGTCTCGTGCCCCTTTGGCGAGGGCATAGGTTACTCCGCTCGGGTCGATCTGGCCATCCGTGGGAAGGAAGGCAGCTCCAACGATTCCCTTTCTCTCCATGACCGGGAAGAGATGCACAGGCTTCTTTGGGACTGATGAGGTCCATGGGCAGACCAAAGGTCTTAGCCATGGCTGCTGAACGGCGTAATTCCTCCATACGATCCTTGGATGAGGCGATCCGTAGCCCTCCGACCTCGCTCCAACCTGTATGCTGTCCTGTCTCTTTTTCCAGACGGGAGTAGAGTTCAATGCTGTATTTCAGCATCTTGGTGATGTTGACTGAAGCGCGCAGTTGGCCAACCAGGCCGGCGGCATGAAACGTTGCCCCACTTGTGAGTTCACCTTTGTCGAGGAGGACAACATCTTTCCATCCCATTTTGGTAAGGTGATAGGCAATACTACAGCCTGTGATCCCACCACCAATGATCACAACCCTTGCTTGATCTATCATAAATTCTCCTTTATCGTTACTCTGGAATCCCTTCAGGGCTCCAACCCCTCAGGGCATAATAATCTTGAAGCATCTTTTGGAGGTCTTCTCGTCGGATTGTCTTCCCATCTTTACCAAGAATTGGGATTGGAATCTCCTTTCAACGATCATTGAGGTAACGACAGGGTTAAAATTGGATGAGGCACGGTTGAGAAAGATCTCATCCAACATTCAGAATGAGACCCGAAGGTTTAACCTCCGCGAAGGCATCACTCGAAAGGACGATACCCTTCCAAAAAGATTTTTCGACGAACCTCTTATCTCGATAGAATCGGCATAAGATGAGCGAGTCGTGGATGTTGAACCGATCTTCGAATTCAAGGAAAAGTTTTGCTTTCCCCTCCATCTGATCCATAGGAATCATTCCGGAGAGTTCGGCTTTATAGAAGGTTGCCCTCAGATGACAAGCCCCGCGGTCTGAAGTTGCATTGGCCAAACCCATTCCCTTAAGGATTCTTGGGTCATAACCTGCAGGGTCAAGACCTTTCACATGAATGGCCACATCCTCCATCTCCCAGACTTGAGCAGCATGTCGAATGCCTTCTGCCAGAATGGCCCCGATTCCCTTTTTGGATGAGATATCATAAAGAAGCTGAGCGATCTTATCCACTTCTCCCCAATGAATCTTTTCATGGATCCGACCCATCTCTGAGGCCTCCATGGCAAAGGCACAGAGGCTCCCAGCGGAGATGGTGTCCATGCCGAGGCGGTCACAGATGTCATTGAGATAGGCGATCTCCTCAATCTCATGAACCATGCAGAGACCGCCAAAGGCATAGATCGTCTCATATTCCGGGCCTTCGATCTTGAGCCCCTTATGCCTTCCTTCTTTCATCTCGCTTAAATTTCCGCAGGCCATGAAACAGCGGAGGCAGGCGGAGGGCTTTACCTGGGCGCGTTCAAGGAGTGCTTCCGCACTGATCTTCTCCCATCCCTCAAAGGTTCCGAGGTGCCAATATTTTGAGGGAAATCCTCCGATCGCATTGTTCATTGCCACAAGCATGGGGGTTCCCAGTCTCCGATAGGCCTGTGCTCCAGGGTTATCCTTACCTCGTTCAAGGGTTTCCTTTGCAAATTTTTCCAGCCGGTCCGGGTAGGCCATTTCCCGTTTCTTCTCCCCGTAAAACGCAATGGCTTTGACTTTCTTGGAGCCCATCACTGCACCGACCCCCGTTCTGCCGAGGGATCGCCAATAATCATTCTCAATGACGGCATATCGGACAAGATTTTCTCCGGCTGGGCCGATGACAAGGGCCCCTGCGCTCTTTTGGTTCACCCTTTTTAAGACCTCATCTTCTGTGAAGTAGGTATCTTTTCCCCAGAGGTCTTTCGCGGGATGGAAGATCACTTTTTGGTTAGAGATTTCGACCCAGACCGGATCACTTGAGGATTCTTCGAAAAGGAAGGCATCGTATCCTGTCCGGCTCATCGGCTCTGCAACTTTTCCTCCAGAATAAGATTCTGAAAAGATACCGGTCAGGGGAGATTTCGTGAACGCCCCCTGACGACAGGAACCATAGATTCGACTCTCCGTAATAGGACCCAGGCTGAAGATAAGCTTGTTTTGAGGAGAGAGGGGGTCGACCCCTGGTTGATTCTCCTTCATGAGAAGATGGATCCCCAATCCCTTTCCACCCAAGTAGGTTTCATAGATTGAATCAGGAATGGTCTCTTCTTTAAAGGTTTTCGTCTTGAGATCAATTCTCAGAATTTTATTGAAGAAGCCTTTCATCAGATTCCTCTTCCAATGTATTAAAATTTTAAAAAGGATAGGTCACATGTAAAATTCCGCATTCCGAAATCTAAAATCCGAATTTTATTATTCCCATTTCCCTTCAATAATAGAATTGCAGAACTTACATTTTCCATTTATCACATTCATCTCAAGAATATCAAAGTGTATTCGATGGATAACCCTCTTATTGCAAGAAGGGCAGAATGTAGAATTATGAATATGGCCCGGTACGTTCCCGATATACGTATATCTTAGACCATTTCTTTTTGCAATCTCGTAAGCAGATTCTAAGGTTGAGATTGGGGTAGGGGGGAGGTGGGTCAATTTATAATTCGGGGAAAACCTTGTGAAATGAAGCGGTGTATCTACCCCCAAATTCTCTTTGATCCATCGGCACATTTCGTCGATCATTTTTGGGTCATCATTTAATGTAGGGACAACGAGATTAACGACCTCCAACCAAACCTTTTCTTTTTTAACGTTCATGAGGGATTCCAGAACAGGCTTCAAGGTCGCCGAGCAAACCTCTTCATAATATTTTTCACTAAACCCTTTAAGATCAATTTTGACTGCATCGAGGATAGTCAAAAGCTTTAAGAGTGGGTCTCGATGAATATAACCATTTGAGACGATCGAGGTCTTCATGCCCATCTGTTTGGCAATGACGGCGATATCATAAAGATACTCATAGTAAACAGTGGGTTCTGTATAGGTGAAGGAGATGGAGGATAGGTTGTGGGTTTGAGCTTGCTTGACAGTCTCTTCCGGAGTATAAGAGTAGCAGTTCTGATCTTCAGGACTGCTTTGGGAGAGATGCCAGTTCTGGCAATATTTACACCTCAGGTTGCAACTGGCACAGGTGAGGCACAGCCTTGAGTGGCCGGGAGCAAAGTGATAGAGGGGTGCCTTTTCAATCGGCCCAATATCGACCACAGAAGGTTTGCCATAAACAATGGTATAGAGTTTCCCTTTCTGATTTTCTCTATTTCTACAAAACCCCCTTTTCCCTTCGCTGATAACACATTCTCTTGGACAGAGAAGACACTGGACATTCCTTTCATCAACATTTTCATAGAACATGGCTTCTCTGAATGTAAGGACCTGTTCTCCCAAAGCTTCATCTGTATAGAGGGATGAGCATCCAATTCCAGAGAGAAGGGCCATCATTTTATGAGGAGACTCCTTCGATTTAGGAAACCTCTATTACTTCTGGTTCCCATATAGTGCGTCAAGAGGGCTTCTTGGAACGCTGATCACGTCTCTTAAGACATGGGTGTAAATCATGGTGGTCTCAACATGCTTATGGCCCAGTAAATTCTGTATCTCCCTGATATTCACGCCATTCATTAGAAGATGTGTCGCAAAGCTGTGTCTTAGGGTATGGACCGAGGCCTGTTTCACAATCGAAGCGCATCCTCTGCCTGTTTGATCTGCCAATCAGAGATATTCTTTTGTGATTTCAAGCCATTCAAAAACTTTTCAACTCTTAAATCAGGTTGGAGTTCCTCATTTCTGTTAGAGAAAGCCAAGAATTTACTCACCCAGTGAGCATAAAAAGAGACATTCTTTTCAGGAACAAGAGAACGGGAAAGCAGAAAATTTTGAAACTCAGGCAAGACCCGATTTTTCACTTTAAGCCCCTGAATTTGCCAAAAGTCCAATGATATACGAAGTGCGTCTTTTGTGCTATTATAGGGAAAATACGAATTGGAATCAATAAATTTATAGACAGACGAATTGCCTCATAAAAAATGTTACCCGAAGCATGATTAAAAAGGGATCGTTGACTCATAATAGATGTTACCCGGTAAGGGGACCCAAAAGGAGAGTTGATTATGAGTCCACGGTCAAAAAAAGAATATATCGAAGCTATTTTTTTGCGGTACAAAAAAGCTACTTATAAAGAAAAAACGATCATCCTGGACGAATTCTGTGCTACCTGTGGATATCACCGAAAGCATGCCATCCGATTACTTCGAAGGTTTAAACGGTTTATAAAACCCAAAGCTAAGAAACGAGGAAGATCTCCTGTTTATCACCAAGAGGTCATCCTCAAGCCGCTCAAACAGATCTGGCTCGCTGCCAACCTTCCCTGCTCAAAACGTCTAAAAGCGATCCTACCCCTCTGGCTCCCCGGTTATGTCCAATCCTTTGGGAATCTCCCTTCAGAGGTCTCCCAAGCCCTCCTGACTATCTCTGCCCCTACCATCGACCGATTCCTTAACCCCATCCGAATCCAATATAAAAAACGAGGCAGAACAACCACCAAACCCGGAACCCTTCTAAGAAAACACATACCGATCAAAACCAACCAATGGGACGAATCTCGCCCAGGCTTCCTCGAAGCCGATACCGTTGCCCATTGCGGCGAATCCTTATCCGGAATGTTCGCCTATACGATTGATTGTGTCGACATCGCTACCGGCTGGACTGAACAAAGAGCCGTCTGGGGCAAAGGGGAAACCGACGTCCTACAACAACTCAAACATATCGAAAAATCTTTACCCTTCCCCTTGCTCGGCTTCGATTCGGATAATGGATCTGAGTTCCTCAATCATCACCTCTTCAGACATTTTACACAAAGAAAACCCCCAGTCCAGTTTACTCGTAGCCGGGCCTACCACAAAGATGACAACGCCCATGTAGAACAGAAAAACTGGACCCACGTCCGCCAGTGGCTCGGCTACCAACGCTTAGATGATCCTGAGGTTGTCCCACTCCTCAATAACCTCTATCGCCAAGAGTGGAGACTCTTTCATAACTTCTTCTGCCCCTCGATGAAACTTCTCTCGAAAGAAAGGGTCGGCTCAAAAACCCTCAAACATCATGATCCCCCTAAGACTCCTTACCAGAGAATCATGGAATCCCCTCATATCCCTTCCAACTTAAAACTTGACCTCTCTAAACAACTTGAAAAACTCAACCCCTTTGTGCTAAGAGAAGCCATGGAAAAGAAACTAAAAACCATACTCAATCTTTCTCCTTCATCACCTTCTCGTCAACGATCCCTCCGGTAACATTTTCTTATGAGGCAACAGG
>CAVTZZ010000069.1:0-17132 GCA_963739325.1 uncultured delta proteobacterium
TCACATAGCCCCCTCCACCTTCAAAATAGAGACACTCAGGCGTCTCATCTGTAATTTCGAGTCCCAATCCCCCTTTCCCAAAAACACGTTTCAACCGTTCAACCAGCTCTTCTGGTGGCAGCTTTGTCTTTGCTTCTAATTTAATCATCTTTCTTTCCCCTTTTTTATCGAATGGATCGTTTAGGAATATTTCTCTGCAATCTCGCGGGCTACCATCAACCCCTTAAGGACTTCTCCTTCCATGCCCAGGTAGGGAAAGTTCTCTTTTCCAATGAAGTAGAAGCCTTTTGATATCTGGTGGGGGACCACTCCTTCTCTCCATTGGAAATGGGAAGGGGTCTCGTAAAAGAAATGGGGATAAGACCAGCATGGATAGTGATGATTCGCCCAATCCCAATCCATAAATTCGATATGTTCCTCAAGAAATGGGAAGAGGTAAGATAAATGTTTCATCACCCCTTTCTGATTCTCAGCGAATGAATCGGAATCCCACTTATCAGGGATCATTAGGCTTTCAACGGTGAGGGCTCGCCTTTCATCGGGTGCCTTTGTCTCCTCTCCCTTCTGGCTGAGGCTGAGAAAGAGGAGATTTCCTCCTTCATAGGGTTTGTTTAGATCTAAGATGGAGACGAGGAGGTCTCTCATACCGACGGGTATCACTTTCTCACGAACTCCTAAAAAGAGAGGAATCAGCACATATCGGGGGGGAATCCTTTCTCCCCACTTCGATAGCCATCTTCCTTTTTTGCCTAATAAGGTTGAAAGTCGATGGAGAGGAGAATTAAAAATAAGAAATTGGGACCGAAATGCTCTTGCGTCCCCTTTTAATGAGAGGGTCATTCCCCTTCTCCATCTCTTTTCCACTCTCTCCACTCTCTCAATCTCTTCAATCTTTCCCCCGGATTGCAAAAATTTTTCCAGGATCTTCTCTCTCAGAATTTCTAAATCTATTTCTGATTCCCATTCATCTGTTCCATCATGGAATAAAAGGTAATTCGCTAATGAGATAGGAAATTGATCTGAAAAAAGATTTCCCCAAGAGACCCATTGCAATTTAATGAATTCTCTAAACTCCCTCGAAAATGGAGCGAGTCTCTGATCTATTTTCCCTTTTGGGAGAGGGTTGAAAGGCCACCACCTTTTGATGAGAGAGCGAGGTTGAATGGGAAAGAACAATCCTGGTTTTTCTTTAGCCTTCTCCATCTTTAAAAGAGGCTGAAGTTCCTCCATTTCGGTATAAAAATTTTCGATTTCAGCAATCTCTTTCGGAAACTCCCTTTTCAATTCCATTTGAAGCATGGATCGCTGGTTAAAAAGGTCGATCCTCGATTTGGGAAGGATCACCTGAAAAGCGACCTTCTGCTTCGGTTTTATCAACTTTGTTTCATCCCACCGGGTCTCCCCACGATGACTGATGAATGAAGGAATATCCAAATCCTTAGAAATCCTCTTTAAAAGGGTACCTTTGATACGCTTTTCCGAAAAGTTTGAAAAGGGGATGAAATGATACCCTTTTTCTTTGTATGAGGATTGATACTGATTCTCTTTTAAAAGCAAGACAGGGTGGTGCTCTTTTGATAAATAGGCCCCTGCGATCAAGCCCCCCAAGCCAGAGCCCAATATAATCACCTCATACTCATCGCCTTGCCATTTCATCGATGTTTCACCGCTGGAAAAAAGATAAGAAGTATGTTACGCATAGCCATAACAAAAGGAATGACAAGAAGGATTGGGTAGGAGGGAATGAGAAAAAAATCAGACAAACTCGATAGGCTCTTCCTCCTTCTCCGCTTTGACGATTTCTCCAATGACAAAGGTTTTTTCGCCTAAGGAATGAAGCCTTCCCAAGATCTCCCCATTTTCTTTCGCCTTGACGATAAGAATCATCCCAATCCCATTGTTGAAGGTTCGCAGCATTTCGTCTTCGGAAATATTCCCCTTCTCTTTCAAAAAGGAAAAAATGGGAGGAATTTCCCAAGTCCCTTTATGGATAATAGCCTTACAACCCTTTGAAATGATCCTCGGGAGATTACCTGTGATACCTCCGCCGGTGATATGGGCAATCCCTCCGATGTTGAAATCTCGAGTGAGGTTAAGAATCGTCTTAACATAGATCTTCGTGGGTCGTAGAAGTTCCTCACCCAACACCCCTCCGATCTCCTCAACCCTTTCCTCCAAGTCCATTTTATGGTGATCGAGAAGCACCGTCCTCACCAAGGAGTACCCATTGCTGTGAAGTCCACTCGAGGCAATGCCGATCAATTTATCACCCACGGTCACAGTGGATCCATCAATCAATTGAGCATCCTCCACAATCCCAACAGCAAACCCAGCCAGATCATACTCCCTTCCCTTATAAAATCCTGGCATTTCTGCTGTTTCGCCGCCAATGAGAGAGCACTCTGCTTCAATACACCCTTTGACGATCCCGCTCACCACTTTCGCCGCTTTCTCTGGGTCCAGTTGAGAGGTGGCGATATAATCCAAAAGAAAGAGTGGTTTTGCACCGCTGACCACAATATCATTGACACACATGGCCACCAAATCGATTCCTACGGTATCATGACGATCCATCATAAATGCAATCTTCAGTTTGGTTCCCACACCATCGGTAGAGGAGACCAAGATCGGTTTTTTATAACGTTCCAAATTGAGGGAAACACAACCTGCAAAGCCGCCGATCTTTGACAATACCTCTGGCCGAAAGGTCGATTCCACCATCGGCTTGATCGCTTGAATAAAGGCGTTCCCTTTTTCAATATCGACCCCTGCATTCTTATAGGAGGACTTCTTCATCACCTTCCTCTTCTAAACTTAAAACAACTTTTAGATTAATGGATGAAACTTAAAATGTCAACCCTTCAATGTCTGTTCAATGTCCTGGTCCCTAACACAGGGACTAAATTTCTTGACAAGAAAACTCTTATTTGGTACGTAACATTTACCACGTTAGAAAGCCCCAGCATTTATGCTGGGGGTGGTATAAATAGAAAGCATTAACTCCTTATTCCTGCCTGCCGGCAGGCAGGGAGGGCGGGATCAAAGTCTTGTCCTTTCTAACGGGGTTTACTTCAGGATGAGACAGCAATGGATGAAAAGAGATTAGTGATGCTCGCCGTTGGGGATCTGATCTTTGATTCACCCGAGGCGGATTCTCTGGCTGTCTTCGTGGAGCCAGCACTGGCGACTGCCGATGTGGTCGTTGGACATCTTGAAGTACTCTTTACGTCAAGAGAAGTAAAACATTATATGGAAGTACCTGCACCCCCCTGCGACCCAAAAAACATGCGTGCGGTCTCGGCTGCTCATTTCAATGTGGTCACCCTATCGGGGAACCACGTTTGGGATTCAGGGGCACCAGGGATCGAAGATACGATTGAGTTACTGAAACAATACAGTATTCGAGTACATGGATAGGATAACCCGGCAAGCCGGTCTCAACTCAAGGTTTCAGTGGGACGGTGAAGAAGCAATCGTTTTCGGATGGCTTGGAGTTTTGATCAGGTTAAATTGGTTTATTTACCTTTTGTGAGGTGAAAGGCGAGGCGTAAAACCAAACGGATGCATTAAAGAAAGGAGGAAGCAATGAAAAAGAAAAATAAGTTAATGGTTCTGTTTTTGGGTGTAATGTTCATGGGTACACTGGTAGTAGGAATGAATGAGTTGGCAGCCCAGGAGAAACCCATCGAGTTGACCTACGCGACCCAATATGCAAATATACACCCCTATTCCATAGCAGATCAACACTGGATTGCCAAGATCGAGAAGGAGACAAACGGAAGGGTAAAGATCAAACCGTACTGGGCTGGAACCCTCATCTCGGGCAGGGAAAGTGTGCGTGAATTGTCGAAAGGCGTTGCCGATATCGCCTTTATTACCCCTATCTATGAAAAATCAGGTGTCGATCTCACAAAGGCATTGGTGGATTTTTTTAGGGGATCACACCCTGAAGTGAATGTAAAGATATACTGGGAGCTCTATAATAAATTCCCCGAACTCCGTAAAGAGTATGAGAGTGTGAAGCTGCTTTGCGCCCACTCTAACGCACCTATGTCTTTGATGACTATAAAAAAACCTGTCAAAACAATTGCAGACCTTCGAGGAATGAGGATCAGAGCCACAGGTGATGTGATCGGTAGAACCTTGAGAGAATTGGGTACAGAACCTGTTGTCATGCCCGTGACTGAAATGTATGAGAGCTTGCAGAAAGGGATCATCCAGGGTGTCATTTTTGCCGAGGGAGATTACAAGTCGCTGAAATTGGTCAGAGATTGTCAAGTATGAAACCGAGAATTTCCTGCAAGATCGGGGTCCCTACGGTTCAAGGGGCATGAACTTAGACTCCTGGAAAAAACTTCCTCCTGATATCCAGAAGGTTTTCGAGGCGAACAAAGAGTGGTGGGCTCTCGAAACCTTTACTGAGGCCAGCAAGCCCGATGAGGAAGGAAAGGCTATGGCCATCAAGGCAGGTGTTCAATTCGTCCGGTTGGATCAAGCAGGCATACAGCAATACGATGCCACATTTGATGCTGAAGCCTTAAAAGAGGGAAAGGCACTTGATGCAAAGGGGCTTCCTGGCACAAAATTCTACGAAGAAACACGCCGTCTCGTAAAGCAGTATAGCACGACGAAGTAACAAGTCCGTCTAACGATCCATGTCGCTAAGGCGATCCGATTAGCTCCAGGAAGGGAAGTACATCCGATCGTTAGATAAAGCACAGGAGGGCGCAAATGAGCCTTTTCGAAAGGCTTGTGAAATGCACTGTTGGCTACGGAACGAACGCAGGGGCGGCTTTTCTGGTGGCTATCATGCTCATGATTTGCGCCAATGTCATTTTCAGGATATTTGGGGGAGTGATCCCAGGCACGTACGAGCTCGTTGAGATCATGGTTGTGGTCGTGGCAGGGTTCGCTTTGAGCGATACGGAGATCCATCATCGACAGACGAATGTGGACATGGTCACGATCCACCTGCCAAAGAAAATCAGGCTCTGGCTCGAGAACGTCTGCAATCTGATCAGCTGGGTGTACTGGGTCGTGATCGGCTGGGCGAGCGCAGGGATAACAATAGATAAGGCAGCCAAAGGCGAAGCAACGGAGCTCCTCAAAATATCGGTTATTCCCTTCAGAGTCGTATGGGTGGTTGGACTGATCCTGATCTGTTTAGTCATCATCTACAATACATCCAAAAATTGTAAAGAGCTCGGGGGGAAATAAACGTGAGCTCGGAAGCAATAGGGATATACGGTTTCATCGTCCTTTTCATCCTCATGGCGGTCGGCCTTCCCATCGGTGTCTCCATGGGGATGGTGGGTTTCTTTGGACTGATGATTATCCTCCCCACCCAGGCGGCATTCGCGAAAATGGCAATTGCGCCCTTTGAGCTGGTATCGAGCTACGCCTTTGCCACGCTTCCTCTCTTCCTCCTGATGGGTCATGTATTGCTTGCGACCGGACAGGGAGGAACGCTTTTCAAGGTTGCAAAAAAATGGTTCGGAAGGGTGCCCGGCGGACTGGCCATGGCTACTGTTGCAGGTTGCGCGGCCTTCGGTGCGGTCTGTGCATCGAGCATCGCCACAGCCGTGACCTTGGGATTGGTTGCCATACCGGAGATGAAGAAGGCCGGATACGACGGAGGCTTCGCCAATGGAACAGTGGCCGCAGGGGGAACGATCGGGAGTCTGATCCCACCGAGCGGCTTCATGATTATCTATGGGATTCTCACGGAGAACTCTATTGCAAAACTCTTCGTAGGCGGGATCATCCCCGGAATCATTGTCTCCATATCGTACATCTTGATGATCGGTATCCGGTGCTTTAAAAAGCCGGAACTTGGGCCTCCAGGGGAAAAGGTAAGCATCAAAGAGAAGATAAAGACTCTCCGAGACATTTGGGAACTCTTCTTGCTGGGAGGTGTCTCGATCGGAGGTTTGATCGTAGGTATCTTCACCTCCACAGAGGCAGGCGCAGCCGGCGCTTTTGGTGCCTTCCTCTCAGCGATCGTAAGACAGAAACTAACGTGGGAGAAGACCAAGGAGGCTGTGCTCGAGACAATGAAGACCGCAGGGATGATCTATGGGGTCCTGATCGGTGCAACCCTCTTTAACTATTTCATGGCCGCAAGCAACCTTCCCGAGCACCTGTTTAACTGGGTGTCGGGCTTTAAACTCTCACCCATGGGAGTCATGACCATTCTGGTCATCATCTACATCATCATGGGAGCCCTTATGGATGAGACCTCAACACAGCTTTTGACGATCCCTATTTTCTACCCCCTCATCCTAAAACTCGGCTTTGATCCCATATGGTTTGGAGTGCTGCAGGCCAGGCTACTCCAGATCGGGATGATTGCACCCCCTGTAGGGATAAACGTCTTCGTGATCGCAGGGCTTGACAAGACAGTCCCAATGCAAGCCGTGTACAGAGGCGTGCTTCAGTTCCTTTTTATGGACATGATTACAATGGCCATCTTTATGATATGGCCTCAGACCATCCTGTGGTTGCCAAACCTGTTGAGATGATGATAGGCAGAGACAGCACGATGCACAAAAGCGATAGCCTTGATGTCAGGACGAAAGCCTCTCTTCGATAAATTTGGAAACTTGAAATTTGATCTCCTCGTCTTTCCATTCCCTTGCATCAACCACATCGGCATAAATTGGAAGCACAGGGATACCGGCAGCTTCGAAAGCCCTGATGGTAAACATGTTTCCAACGCCGCCTCCCACAGGGCGTATGCAGCTTTTGGCGACGATCATAACGGCCCCCCTCACTCTGTGCAGCATGGCCTCCTTCACGAGCCACTCGCGGTGGTATATGAACTCCGTGATGGTCACATGGCGGCTTGCTAAAGCCCTCAGCGGGGCATTCGCATAATTCCGTGCGTAGCCGTCTGCGGCAAGAGAGAGATAGATGGAACAGACAAAAACAGCACCATACTTTTCCTCAAAGTGCTGATAAAAGGCGGTGTTATGCCAGAGTCCCGGTCCGATCCACATCAGTCTGATCTTTTCATTTTTACAAACGGCTTCGCCTTTATCTACCCTCTCCTTCACCTCCTCGTAAAACATTTTAGCTTGGTTGAGCCCCCACTGTGTACCGCGGTGCCACTGGGGATTCATGGTGCTGGCGATTTGGTCCGGCAAGCTCACAGGACAGGGAACAGTCTCAGCGATCAGGTCACGGGTCTTCCTGAAGTACTCTTCCTGTTGATTAATGAGCTCCATGATTTCAATAAACTTCGTGTGACTGAATGTCCTACCCGAAGTCACCTCAAGAAATCGGATGAGCGCCTTGAGCTCCTCAACCATTAAATCGAGTCGATGAGGCTCGATGACTTCATCCCAGTGATCCTTTATTTTCTCCCACCAACGGGGGTATGATGAAGTAGGAGCGGAAAACTCCAACGGAAAGAAAGTGGCATGATACTCATGAGCCAGGCGTTCAAATATCTTCGTCTGTGCGTCACAGGTTAAACGGGCTAAGAGAACGGTCGGTTTGGGCAATCCTCCCCAAGGGGCGCGCTCTGGATGGGGGTCCATGGCACAGGCTAACGGCAGGGAGCAGTAACGGCAAAGGTTCCTTTGATACCCCCTCTCGTTCATTAAATTGAAGTAATCCGGAGAGAGTCGTTTAGCGGCAATGATCGCCGACCACCATTGTGTCATGACAACCGGTATATCCATGGCCAGGAAGATTTCATGGGGCGTATCGGCATTGGCCAAAGCGAAGGGTTCACCATCACTGAGTCTCTGTCTTGTCGTCCTGAACCATTCTCTCTGGTAGGCAGCTGCCTCTATGGCGCTCCTGAGCTGCTTGACGGTCCGACCTCCTTGATCACTCACCCTTCTTTCTTCGCCCATCCATGAACCTCCCCTTTGCTTCACCAGGTCACCCCCGGCTGATCGGGTTCTTATCGTCTCAACAAATTTCTCAACCTTCGGTTTGAGCTGATCCTCATCCGAAGAAGAAAGCAGGTATTTCTGCATATCAAAACAGAGAGTCGGTATCCCTTTTTCTTCCAGCGCCTTTTTCTGATCAGGATAGTCCCAGGCAGGAGCACTGTCCCACTCAAGAAAGAAAAAGATCGCCCCTTGCGCCTTAGCCTCCAAAGCACTCCGCACACAATACCTTATTCTTCGATCTATGGAATGCATCCTCGGGCTGGGTGATTTAAGGTGGTATCTCTCGGCAATCGCTTCCAGAGGATCCACAGATGGGTCCACCGGGTCATCCAAATACCTGTTGCCCCATGAGTGATCCTCAGCAACAATCGTGGCCTTGCAGGATTCAACAAGTTCATAAAATTGCAGATGATCAAGGTCACTCCCTTCGACGAATAACCTCACGCCATCTCTGACAGGAAGATCAGCTTCGTCCAGAAATTGTCGCAGCAGTTTGTTATGCGCCTCTTTCAGCATAAACATGGATGCCCCGATGATCTGAAGTGTTTCCACCCCTGAGAGGCGAGACGGTTCGGCCGCTCTCAGAGCAGCGACCTTTTTCAGCAACATCTTGTTCTCATTTCCTATGCCAATCGCTTGCGACAACGATTCTTTGGAAATCTCTTTCCCTGACCATTCTTCGAGTTTCTCTTTGAGTTCCCGTACCCTGTCACGAATGTAAAGGCCGGTCATCCAGAACCTTGTGTGAAGGAGGTCAAAAAGATGAAGTTCGGGAAGTTTTAGGAATGGGTTGATCTTTTGCACGTCACGCAGGTGATAGTATAGCTTCAGAATGGCGTCGCTCGAATGGGGAATAACGATGAAGTCCAGAAAATCGTATTTCCCCGCAAGAAGCATATTAAAAATGGAGCGTACAGCAGGATGGTAAAAGGGTTCCGTGTATTTGTCCGCCTCCTCTGTGCCACCCCATGGGTCACCACTGATTCGAAAAGGGAAGAAGCCAGCAGCGAGGATCATCTCTTCGGGAACATCTTCGGACAAATAACCGACTACCTTTCCTCCTTTTGCTTTCCATTCCCTCGCAGACAGGTCACGCTGCTGATACTGTTTTTTCATCGTTTCGAATGGACCCATTTCCCCTCCGACTTAAGGAAGACTTTCTGCATCACACCAATTGTCTTTTATGGATGATTCTCTGCTCTCCTATTCCCCTTGTTATCATCCCTCTTTCCTCAATATATTTCAAGGGGGGAATACTTTTCAAATAGTAATTCAGTCTCTTCTTGACAAGCTCCCTGCGGGTAGGATTTAACATCATGATCATAATAATGTGCCTTGAAGAGTAAAACAGAAGGTGGTATAAGAAGGTGTTTATTGAAAATGAGAAAAGGAGGTTCGTAAATCCAGGATTCTATTGAAGGATGTGATGCTTTTCTGGAGAAACGAAAAGCACAATTCAAGAATAACTAATTTCTTTATTAAATCGATTGATCCAATTAAAATAACATCATCATAAGATGGAGGTTTCGGATGGCTGAGAGTTTATTGAGTGGCTTTAGGGCTTTGGATCTTACGGATGAGATGGGGTTTATCTGTGGTAAGATTCTGGCTGCTTTAGGGGTAGATGTTATAAAGATTGAGAAACCCGGGGGAGATCGGGCACGGGGCATTCCCCCTTTTATTCATAATGAACCAAACCCTGAAAAGAGTCTCTACTGGTTAGCTTTCAATACCGGAAAGCGAAGCATTACCCTAAATCTAGATACGAACCAGGGCCAAGATTTGTTCCGAAAATTGGTGGGGAAAACTGACTTTGTGTTGGAGTCATTTACTCCAGGTTATATGGATAGCATTGGGCTCGGCTCCGAGGCACTAAGGCGCATCAATCCAAGGATCATTGTGACTTCAATCACTCCTTTTGGGCAGAAAGGGCCCTATGCTCAATACAAGGGGAGTGAACTGATCGCTTCTGCTATGAGTGGAGTCCTTGTATCCACCGGAGATCCGGACCGACCCCCTGTCCGGGAGGGACCCGATTCCATATACTTCCACTCTAATGCTGTGGCTGCTCTCGGGACAATCATGGCCCATTATTATCGTGAATTTACTGGCGAGGGACAACAGGTGGATGTTTCTTTGCAGGAGGTTGCCGCCAGCAGGACTTCGTCAGATCTTGTCGTCTGGGAGTTTGATAAACGATTGATCAAACGGAACAGTACCATTCGCACAGTTGGAGCTCGTGCCACACGATGGATTTGGCAATGCAAGGATGGATATGTATTTTGGCCGTATATGGGTGGCCCAGTTGGGGCCCCAGCCAATCGAGCACTTTCTCAGTGGATGGACGATGATGGAATGGAGAATCCCCTTAACCAAATAACAAACTGGGATGAATTTGATATGGCTACAATCCCCAAAGAAATACTTGACATCCAACAGGAAGCAATCGCCAGGTTTTTCTTGAAGCACACCAAGAAAGAATTTGCTGAGGAAGGATTGAGGAGGGGAATCAATGCAAGTGTGGTCAACAATCCTGCGGATGTTCTTGAAGACCGGCAACTTGAGGCAAGGAAATTTTGGATAGACCTGGAACATCCCGAAATGGGCATCCCATTGAAATATCCTAAATATTATTTTTTGAGTAATCAGACAGAGAACTTTATAAGACATCGAGCACCACATATCGGTGAGCACAACAACGAGATCTATGTCAATGAATTGAGATTATCGAACATCGAGATGGCATCATTGAAAGCGTCAGGAGTGATATAATCAAAAAATAAGAACATAAGATAGGCGGTGGTCATGGTGGAAAAGCAAGCGTTAGCTGGAGTAAAGGTTCTGGATTTTGGGTGGGCTCTTGTGGGCAGTTTGACGACCAAACAACTTGCTGATCATGGAGCGCAGGTGATCCGTGTTGAATCAATAACGCGTGTAGACCTAACGAGAACCAACCGGATGATCTCCAGATCTTCTGCAACGAATCCGGATGATAAACCATGGTTTACTCATCTTAACACCTCAAAATACAGCCTGGCTCTTAATCTAAAGTGTGCCTCGGCACGGGGCATGATGGAAAGACTGATCCGTTGGGCTGACGTCATCAATTCGAACTTTACTCCAGGTACCCTGAATAAGCTGGGTTTCGACTACGACTACGTCAAGACCATAAAGCCCGATATCATTGTGGTTGCAGGGAGCGCTTATGGTCAAACAGGCCCTATGGCTCGCGAATGGGGTGTTGACGGAACCGGGGCAGCTTTGTCAGGCTATCTCGATCTCACAGGATGGCCGGACAGGAGCCCTGTGGGTCCTAATGTTCCTTATGGGGATGTTGTCCTTCCATTCTTTATTGCTGCGGCCATTGTCTCTGCTCTGGACTATAAGCGTAGAACTGGCAAGGGTCAATACATAGACGCCAGCATGCTGGAGGTGTGTGCTCATCAAATTACTCCAGCCCTTCTTGACTGGGAAGTGAACGCACACTTACAAACCCGGAATGGAAACCGCATTGACTATGCTGCACCTCATGGTGTTTTTCCGTGCAGGGGAGAGGATCGGTGGTGTGCCATTGCTGTCTTTACGGATAGTGAGTGGAAAGCTTTTTGCCATGTCTTAGGGGAACCGCCCTGGACAAAAGAGCAGAGGTTTGCTACCTTAAGTTCCAGAAAAGCGAACGAAGATGCTTTGGAAGAATTCGTCGCGGAATGGACCAAACAGTATCCAGCCGAAGAAGTAATGCAAAAAATGCAGGCCGCCGGTGTGCCCGCGGGTGTGGTGCAAACGATGAAGGATCTATTGGAACACGACCCTCAGTTAAAGGAAAGAGAATTTCTTGTGCCAGTGAAGCACCCCGTCATAGGGGTCTTTGGTCACCCAACGCCTCCCTTCAAATTACTTAAGACCAAAGCGCAGGTAAGGACCTCCCCGTGTTTGGGCGAACACACAGAGTATGTCTGTACTCAGATTCTGGGCATGTCTGATGAGGAGTTTATCGATTTATTCCGGCAGAGGTTATTCGAGTAGGACAGATTCTTGGTGATCGATTACCAAAGAAAAAGGATACAAATATGGGTTCTCAAAAATTAATTCTGTTGGCTGTAGGCGATTTGATTCTTGACATGCCAGAGACTGAATCATATTTTGCTTTATCAGCACCGATGCTGAAGTCGGCCGATGTGGTCGTAGGGCACGGAGAAGTCCCCTATACCACGAAGGGCGTGAATACCTATACCGATGTCCCTGCGCCGCCCTCCGATCCAAAGAACTTAAGGGCTTTGCCTTATGCGGGTTTTAACGTGATCACACTCGCAGGCAATCATGTCTGGGATGCAGGTGCGCCGGGGATCGAGGATCACATTACCGAACTTCAAAAATATGGTATTGCCTATACGGGAGCAGGAATGAACATTGAAGAGGCGAGGAAGCCGGCACTCATTGAGCGCCGAGGTAATCGCTTCGGTTTTCTCAGTTACAATTGTGTCGGGCCGAAGGAATCATGGGCGAGACCGGATAAGCCGGGATGTGCCTATGTCCATATCCTTACTCATGTTGAAGTGCCTGATTTCGGTCCCCTGGCAACCTACACCTTTGCCGAGCCCAACAGCCTAAAAGCACTGATAAGCGACATCAAGGCCTTGAGACCCCTTTGCGACGTCCTCGTCGTTGCCCTCCATAAAGGTGTCGGACATGTCCCTGCTGAAATAGCCATGTATGACCAGCAGGTATCCTATGCAGCCATCGACGCCGGAGCCGACCTGATAGTGGGCCATCATGCTCACATACTCAAAGGAATTGAATTGTATAAAGGGAAACCGATTTTCCATGGCTTATGTAACTTCGTTGCTGTGACGCTCTGCCTGTGGCCGGAGTATGCACCTACCCTTAAACTTAAGGAACACGCCGTTCGAAGGCAGAAGTATTTCCCCCTCGATTCTGAATATCCGACATATCCCTTTCATCCCGACGCAAGGAAGACCATGATCGCCAAATGCATTGTAGAGGATGGGCAGATCACACGAATAAGTTATCTCCCCTGCCTTGTGAACAAGAAGGGACAGCCAGAGATACTGAAGCATGGTGAACGAGGACAAGAGGTTTTTGATTATATGGATAAGATCACACGTGGCGCAGGTCTAAATGCTCGGTATGAGTGGGAAGGCGATGAAGTGGTGATTCATGCAGATTAAGCTTTTGCCAAAAATGACAAGAAAGGAGGGTTTCTGTGAAAAAGAAAGCAGGAATCTTAAAGCTCATCTGTCTTGGTGTAGTCCTTTGTTTCCTGATCTCTATGACCATTCTCAATTCGGCTCAGGGGGCACCAACACCAACTCAGCCATCCCGGCCAAAGTACGGTGGTATTCTGCGAATAGCTACAGGTCTTGATGTCAACGTTTTAGGTAATCCAGCAGGGATGCTCACAGTCCAAGATTTTGTTATCTCCAAAACCTGCATCGAAAGTCTGGCTCGCTATGATGAGAAGGGTCTGATGGTGCCCTGGCTGGCAGAAGGCTGGACTACGGATGCTAAGGCTAAAACCATTACATTAAGGCTGAAGAAAGGTATCAAATTCCATGATGGCACCGATTTCAATGCGGCTGCATGCAAGTGGAATATCGAAAAATTCATCAATGCCAAGCGATCTGAGTTACCACCCGTTACCTCTATCGATCTTGTCGATAGCCAAACCCTTCGAATCAACCTTGTTAACTGGGATAATACCGCAATTATTGGCATGGGTTATTTTGCCGGCCCCATGATATCACCTACTGCCTGGCAAAAGGCTGGTGCTACAGATCAGGAACGCGATGATTGGGTGACCAAAAATCCAGTCGGTACCGGTCCTTTCCAGTTTGTGAGATGGCAGAGGGATGTCAAGCAGGTATATAAGAAGTTCGATGGCTACTGGCAGAAGGGGAAGCCATACCTGGATGGTATCGAATGGAATTTAATTAAGGATCCGGTGGTCTTGGAAGCCTCTTTCAGGGCGAAAGAGCAGGATATCCTATATTTGCTAACCCCCATTATTGCGAGAGGGTTAAAAGCATCCGGGTTTAATATCACCGAGCTGAAGACAGGACTTGGACTCTTGATGTTGGGTATCATGCCCAATAGCGCTATGCCTGATTCTCCCTTTGCTAATCTGAAAGCAAGGCAGGCGATCAAGCTATGCCATGGACACCCAGGCAATACTTGATACCCAATATTTTGGTTTTGGAGTAGCCACTCAGCAATGGGGTGTACCGAACGGTTATTGGGCCAACCCTAATTTTAAAGGTTACCCATTATAACCCGGATAAGGCAAAGCAACTGGTGGCTGAAGCAGGCTATCCTAATGGCATTAAAACCAAAATATTAACTTTGAATGATCCTGAAAATGTCACTGTATCGACCGCTATTCAGGGAATGCTTGCCAGAGCCAATATCAACGCTGAACTGGATGTTGCGGATAATGCAAGGTACCGGCAGCTTACTTCGCAAACCAATTTTGAGGGATTGTGTTGGGCACGTTTCAGAGCAGATTCAGACCTGGCCATGGTCATGCCCAGAAACCTCAGTGCCAAGGTGTCATCATGGTTAAGAGCATGATGCATCCGGAGAAGATTGAAAAGTTGCTTGTAGAGGCAAAACAGACACCTGATATCGAAAGTAAGAGAGCCAAGATTTGGGAACTGCAGCAGGTGGTATTCGAAGAATACTGTATCCTCTCTCCCATGATTGTTCCTTCAGGCCTTGCTGTAAAGGCGCCCTATGTTCGTGGTGATGGCCTGATGATCATTGAGCAAACTCAGTGGACTCCTGAAGATGCCTGGCTGGATAAGTGATTTTGAACTTACAAATCCCTTATAGGAGCCAGAATTCTGTCTCCTATAAGGATTCTGTTACCCTGAATCTATCCTAAACAAATACCCTTTCCTGTATAAGCTCAACAAATTCTTTATCGCACATGTTCAAAAATAAAGGACGAATTTGCCAAGATGTGTTTCAGGTAGTGGAGGGTTATTGATCTGAAGTCTGATTCATAATACACTTGCCCCTAATGATCTCTATTGGGGTAATTTGGCCTTTTGGAAATGATAGAAGGAGGTAGACTTCGATGTCTGTTATAGATGAATTAGTAACATATGCACAGAATTTAAAGTACGAAGATCTTCCATCTCAGGCGGTAGAAGCAGTCAAGACGCAAGTTTTGGATACCTGCGGTGCCATGATGGCCGGCAGCAAAGCCGAAGGTCCGAAAAACTTAGTGAATCTCCTAAAAGAATGGGGTGGCAGGGGTGAAGGGACTATTTTTGTCTATGGGTATAAAGTACCCCTACCCAATGCTGCCTGGGCCAATTCGACCATGTCCAGGGGTTTTGATTATGAGACGCTTCTTTCAGGCGGAGCAACCCATGTGAGTGCGAGCATTGTCCCGGGAGCTTTTGCCATTGCCGAGTATGGTCAGGTTTTTAAGGATAAGACCATCAGCGGAAAAGACCTTATCACAGCTATTGCATTAGGCAGTGACCTGAACTGGCGACTCCGTGTGGCCGGTGGGGAAAGTACAATAATGGCTGGCGGATGGCTTGCCGAAACCTTTGCTCCTCCAGCAATAGCGGCCCTTGGCGGAAAATTACTTGGCTTCGATAGGGAGAAAATATATCATACCATGGGGATCGGTTACAACCAATGTTCTGGCACCTATGGAGCCTGCATCGGCGAGAACGGAGGTCTCATGGCACAGTTAAGTCAAGGAATGGGGACGAAGGCAGGGGTATTAAGTGTCGTATTGGCCGATAGAGATTTTACTGCCTTTAAGGACATTATAGATGGCAGGTGGGGACTCTACAAAATGTATGGTAAAGGCCATTATGACCCCGATGTATTGGTGGGGGGACTTGGAACCCGGTTTGAGTCGTTAAATCCAACTATCAAAAGATATCCTGGGTGTGGCGCTACGCAGCCTGTTATTTATGGAGTAATAGAACTGGTACGCGAAAATAACATTAAGACAGAAGATGTGGCCGGAGTGAACATCGGAGTGATTGATTCGGCATATTATCAATGTGGTGAGAATAAAGGTGAGCCTTCTAACACTGCCGACGCCTTATGGAATTTCCGGTATGCTACTGCAGTTGCTTTGGTCAAAGGGAAGGTGTTTGTGGATGATTTTACCAGAGAAGCTATTCAGAACCCCCAAGTGTCAGCATTGGTCCAGAAGGTAGACGTTTATCCGGATAAATCCCTGACCCGAGAGGTCGAGATCGAGATAAAAACAAAAGATGGGAAGTATTATCGAAGGAAAGAGAGCAATTCAAATCCAATGTTAGGGTCCGAGATTATTGAGAAATTCAGGAGTTGTAATCGCTTCTCTGCAAAACCCTTACCTGAAGAGAGTCTTCAACGCTTGATTCGTATAATAAATAAATTAGAGGAGAACGACGATGTAGCTCAGATCATCAGTATGCTGAGCTAAGTTCAAAAGTAGTTGAAGAGATAAATGAGACATGATTGTTTGAACTAAAGCACTCTCGGGATGGAGCGGTTATATAAATTAAAGGATTAATGTGAGCAAAGAAAAAACCAGAGATTTTTCCTTGCAGAATGAGATGAACTCTGTTAGTTTAAATAAGTTTATTTTGATCTGGGTCGATGAAAATGAGAATTGAAGAATTTAATTATACCCTCCCTTCATCGTTGATCGCTCAATATCCATCCAATCAAAGGGGGGAGTCCCGTTTAATGGTGCTTCATCGATCCCAAGGGACGATTGAACATCGGGAGTTCAAAGATATTTTGGATTATTTTCATCCGGGAGACCTCCTTGCGATGAATAATACTCGTGTTCTTCCAGCTCGTTTGATCGGGAAAAAAGAGACCGGAGGAAAGTGTGAGATACTTCTCATTCCCTCCTGGAACGGAACCAAGGGAGCATGGGAAGTTCTGATCAGGGGGGCAAGAAAGATGAAACCCGGGGCTCGAATCCAATTCGAAGAGGGGCTTTATGGAGAAGTGAAAGAGGCGAAGGATGGAAAGGGAAAGATCTGCTTCTCCGGTCAAGGGGAAGTGATGGAAATTCTCCGTAAGATCGGCCACATACCACTCCCTCCTTACATCAAACGGGAAGACGAACCTTTGGACAAAGACCGTTATCAAACCATCTTCGCAGAGAGAGAGGGATCGATTGCAGCACCCACCGCTGGTCTCCATCTTACTCATCCTCTCCTTCAATCGCTTAGAGAGCAA
>CAVTZZ010000070.1:0-18809 GCA_963739325.1 uncultured delta proteobacterium
GGATATTGGAAGCAAGGATCTTTTTGACAATAATCCTCATCGACTCCATCAACCCACCAGGGGTATCCAATTGAATGATCAGACATTGGGCACCATTTTGAGTGGCTTGATCAACCGAATCTGTAATAAATTTGGCTGTCGCTGGATTGATGATCGCATCGACTTCAATGGAATAAATTGGAGCCTTTTCTTGCACCTGTCCCGGAATTACAGAAGCGAGGAAAAACAGAAAAAAGATCGAAACCAATATTAAACTTTTGTTTCTCTTCAAGATTTTATCTCCTTTTATATAAAATATCCTAAAAAAGGATGATTGTCAAATCATTCTCCCATCCCCACCTATATCTTAATCCTCATCAAATCTTCGGCCAGAATGATTTCACCCTTATAAGCTTGTCCGCATTGGTTTAAGATATCCAATTGGTCGCAGATCGGATAGAGGTGGGTGAGTAATAATCTTTTACACCGAGATTCCAAACCGATTCTTCCTGCTAAAGAAGGGGTCAGGTGCCCTTCGACCTTTTTCCCTTCAGGGAAAGAACATTCGAGTACAAGAAGGTCGGCCTCAAAGGCGAGATCAATAAGATTTCCGCAATAATCGGTATCTCCAGAAATGGCAATCGACTTTCCATCTTTGAATTCAATTCGATAACCAACACTTTCAGGCATATGGGCCATCGGTTTTGAAAAAATCTTCAAATCCTGGAAGAAAAAGGGTTTTTGCAAAGTTTCTTTAATGGCTAAATGATAAGATGGGGGTTCGATCCATGACCAATAGAGTTTTTTTAGTCGATCAAAATAGTCTTTAAATCCAGGTCCACCTAAACCTATCAGATCTTTTTGTCGGGGAAGATCTGCGTATCTGCAAGCAAATAGGATTGGAACGAGATCTGAAATGTGGTCTGGATGGATGTGCGTATAGAGGAGAAGGTCAATATCTCGATAAGTGATCCCCACCTCCAACATCCTCCTCAATATTCCAGATCCGCTATCGACTAATATTTTGGAGCTTTCTGAGATTAGAACCAGGCCTGGAGAACCTCTTCTTAAAGAGGGAACACCCGTTCCGGAACCTAAAATGATTAATTCAGACATTTCTTCTATCCTGATAGAAAGAGTGATACAAGACTAACATGAAATGGATAAATTTCAACTTCATTTTTATTAGAAGTTGATTTCAAAGCAGGTTGACAATATATCGCCTTTTGAATAACTTATCGTCCATGAAGTTTCAAGGGGAAAAGTTAATCGAAATTGATGGATCTTATGGAGAAGGGGGAGGGCAAATTCTAAGAACCGCTCTTACTTTTTCTGCGATCTTAAGGAAGCCTATCAGGGTTCACCATATCAGGGCAGGCAGAAAAAATCCTGGACTTCAACCCCAGCACCTGAAAGGAGTAGAGGCTTCAGCTCGAATCACCGAGGGGCGGACAGAGGGGCTTAAACTTGGTTCAGATACGATCACCTTCATTCCCCAACATATTGTTCCAGGAGATTATAAATTTGAAGTAGGAACAGCAGGGTCTATCACTCTTCTTCTTCAGGCACTTCTTCTCCCTCTTTGCTTATCTCAAGAGAGTTCCCGATTGACCCTCGTGGGGGGTACTCATGTTCTCTGGAGTCCGCCCTTCCATTTTCTTAAAGAAATCCTTTTCCCCATCCTCACCTCCATGGGAATTTCTGTTGAGGCCAGCATCGAGCGATGGGGTTGGTACCCAAAGGGTGGCGGTATCTTACGTGTGGAGGTTAAGCCAATTCGGGAATTAAAACCGATCTCACTGATCGAACGAGGGGCACTCAAGAAAATTCGTGGAATCTCTGCCACCTCACACTTACCCAGACATGTGGGGGAAAGGCAGAAGGATTATGCTCTGAAAATAATTGAGGAAGAGTTAAAAATGGATGCAGAGGTTCAAGTCCTTTACGATGTTCCTGCAAATGGACCAGGCTCTTTTTTCTTTCTAATAGCTGAATCTGAAGGGGCGATAGCAGGGTTTTCATCATTGGGCCAAAGAGGGAAAAGGGCGGAAGAGGTGGCCGAAGAGGCTGTTGATTCCTTGAAAGAATATATAAAATCGGATGGTTGTACGGATCCTCACCTGGCAGATCAACTGATACCCTTCGTCGCATGGGCCAAAGGAAATTCTGTATTTACCACAACCCGAATGACAGAACATCTTTTAACTAATCTCTGGGTGGTTCAACATTTTCTTGATGTTAGGATTTTAAAATGGGGTGAAAAAGGAGAAAGGGGAAGGATTGAATTCTTTAATGAATAGAAATGATTGACTTCGTCAAAAGATCGTATTAAAATTTTTAAAAAGGAGGAATAAATTAGCAGGATTTACGGAAACCTGATTGGGTTAAAACCGAATCAACTGAAGAAGGTCGAACATATTTATCGAAGGAGAATCCCCCCACAAAAGATTCTTACCCCCGAGCTTGCCCGCCTTCTCTCCGATCTTTCGAACGAAATCAGACGTCAGATAGGTATTCTTGTTGGCCGAAGGGGATCCATCGAAATCGTCATGGTAGGAGATCAGAAAAGCATTACGATCCCCGATCTTTCTCGATATAGGACAGGCATTCTCCGTTTGAGGGGGCTCCGACTCATTCATACACACCTTCAAGGGGAACCTTTGACCCAAGAGGATTTGACAGATCTCACCCTCCTGAGATTGGATATGATCGTTGCCCTCACTGTTAATGGAACGGGTGACCCCGGACTGATTTATTCAGCCCACCTCCTCCCTGATAATCCAGAGAAAAAAGTGTGGGAAATTGATTCTCCTTCCCCCCTTGGAAACTTAGACATCGATTTTTTTAAATGGATTCAATCCCTCGAAGATGAATTTCAAAGGGGACAGAGATCGGTTTTTCTTCGAGGGCCTCAAGAAAAGGCGATCCTTATCAGTGTCAGCAAAGAAAGCCGAGAGAAATTAGAGAGTTCAATGGAGGAATTAAAAGAGTTAGCAGAATCGAGTGGCGTATTTGTGATGGATACTATTTTCCAGCGACCCCAGCAGATCTCTCCCATCACCCTTATGGGGGAGGGGAAGTTAAAAGAGTTATTGGTCAAATGTATGCAGCTGGGAGTGGATCTCATTATTGTTGACCAGAACTTGACACCTAGCCAGATGACATCGATTTCTGATCGAACCGAATTGAGAGTCATTGATCGTACTCAACTCATTTTAGATATTTTTGCCCAGCGGGCTCATACTCTGGATGGAAAGGTTCAGGTGGAGTTGGCCCAATTAAAGTACCTGCTCCCTCGGCTGGCAAAAAAGACATTGGCTCTTTCCCGGCTTACCGGTGGAATTGGAGGCCGAGGCCCTGGAGAAACCAAATTAGAGATTGATCGTAGAAGGGTGAGGGATCGAATTCATCTCCTGGAGAAAGAAATAGAAAAACTAAGCAAAAGAAGGCAACAGAGGCGATCACGAAGAGGAAAGACAGGAATCCCTATTTTTTCTATTATTGGATATACGAATGCCGGGAAGACAACTCTTTTTAACCTTCTGACGGAGAGTCAATTTCAAGTGGAAGACGAATTGTTTTCAACTTTGGATACTGCCACCCGGAGATTGAGATTTCCTGTTTCTTATCCAGAAGGCAGGAAAATCCATGAGGTTGTGATCACGGATACCGTAGGATTGATTAAAGATCTGCCAAAAGATTTGATTGGAGCCTTTCGTCCGACGTTTGATGAGTTACAGGAATCCAATCTGTTGATCCACCTGATCGATATCAGCAACCCCTCTTTTCAGGAACATATCGAAGCGGTTGAAAAGATTTTTCTTGAATTAAAATTGAATCATATACCCGTATTAAGGGTCTTTAATAAAGAGGATCAATTGAGTCGAGAAGAGGTGGAGACCCTCTGCCGAAAATATGGTGGTATTTCTATTAGCGCTCTTCAACCGGATAGCCTTAAGAAAATTTTCCTCGCGATAGAGAAAAAGTTAGGGTGGAAAAGCAATTCATTG
Source organism: uncultured delta proteobacterium (assembly GCA_963739325.1). GTDB lineage: Bacteria > Desulfobacterota > BSN033 > BSN033 > UBA1163 > CAVTZZ01. The sequence goes on from CAVTZZ010000070.1 coordinate 3,990, forward strand.
AACTGCATGGATCATGTCAAGTTGACCCATTCGCCAACCCCAAACTCATCCCTCCAGAGCGATGTGTAATACGCCGCTCAGAGGTTGCCCAGAGCGAAGTCGAAGGGTCAACCCTGATCAAGCCACAGCATTTATGCTGGGGGGTCGAAGGGTTGACAAATGAGGATACGTCTGATATATGAAAATAAACCCCGTTAGAAAAGGCAGGGTTTTGAATCCCGCCAATTTAAAAGGGACTCATATTTTGTTTACCCCGTTAGATATTACTTTAACATAAAAGATACTCAATACTTCATTATCTAACGGGGTGAATTCTCCACACAATAAATGGTGGAGCTCTCTAACGGGGTAAAAATCTCCAGTGGAAAGTGAGGGAAGACGATGGGGATCGATTATAATGATATTCGGGAATGTCTGACCTTTGATGATGTATCGCTCGTCCCGGCTTATTCTTCGGTATTGCCGAAGGATGTGGATGTCAGCACTCGATTGACCAGGACGATTCGATTAAATATTCCTTTGGTCAGTGCAGCCATGGACACCGTCACGGAGTCGAGGACGGCCATCTCGATGGCCCAAGAGGGGGGGATTGGCATCATCCATCGAAATATGTCTCTTTCAGATCAGGCTTTAGAGGTGGATAGGGTGAAAAAGTCCGAAAGTGGGATGATTCTCAACCCCATTACGATGAACCCTGATCAAAAAATTTTCGAAGCCTTAGAGGTCATGAAAAAATATCGAATTTCAGGGGTTCCCATTACGAAAGATGGGAAATTACTGGGTATTCTGACCAATCGGGATCTCAGGTTTGAGAAAAGACTGGATGAAAAAATTTCAACGGTCATGACCAAAGATCATCTTATTACTGTCCCTGTGGGAACCACGTTGGAAGAATCTAAAGCGATCCTTCATAAAAACAGAATTGAAAAATTATTGGTGGTGGATGACCATAACAATCTGAAAGGGTTGATCACCATCAAGGATATAGAAAAGATGAGAAAATATCCAAACTCTTGCAAAGATGATCTTGGGCGGCTTCGAGTAGGGGCTGCGATCGGTCCTGGAAAGGATCGAGAGGCAAGGACAGAGGCACTCATCGAGGCAGGAGTGGATGTATTGGTCATCGATACAGCCCATGGTCATTCGAAGGATGTTTTGGATGCAGTTCGCGATACCAAGGAGAATTTTCCGGATTGTCAGATCATTGTAGGAAATGTGGCTACAAAAGAGGGGAATCTTGATCTCATCAAAGCCGGAGCGGATGCAGTGAAAGTGGGGGTCGGACCTGGATCGATTTGTACCACACGGGTCGTTGCAGGGGTAGGGATTCCACAGCTCTCTGCGATCCTGGGGGCAAGTGAGATTTCAGCGAAATATGATGTGCCCATCATTGCAGATGGCGGAATTAAATTTTCTGGGGATATTACCAAAGCCATTGCCGCAGGTGCGCATTCGGTGATGATCGGAAACTTATTTGCGGGATCCGATGAAAGTCCAGGTGAGATTGTACTCTATCAAGGAAGGAGCTACAAAGTTTATCGAGGGATGGGATCATTAGAGGCATTGAAGGAGGGGAGTCGGGATCGGTATTTTCAAGAGGAGGTTGAGAGTGAGGCAAAATTGGTTCCAGAAGGGATTGAAGGGAGAGTTCCCTACCGCGGTGCCCTTTCCTATTGTATTCAGCAACTCATCGGAGGCCTCAAAGCTGGGATGGGATATCTGGGTGCAAAGGATATCCAGGAATTAAAAGCAAAAGCAAGATTTGTTCGAATCACCTTGTCTGGTTTAAAAGAGAGCCACGTCCACGACGTGATCATTACCAAAGAGGCCCCCAATTATCGATTGGAATAATCAGGTCATCCTCGACAAGTTTGTCGCAATGATGGGATTAAGAAATATTTTTTATGATATCCTACAACTCATCAGCCAAGACCTTTGGTTAATGATTTCAAGGTCTTAAGAAAAAAGTCTAACGATGAAAAGGGCAATTTTAATTCTCCTGATATCCATCTTTTCCCTCCTCTATTACATGGGTTTTCTGATCAAGAGGGACACCCTGCCATTCTCGAAAGAATTTTTTTCAATAGAGAGCCCTTCTGCAACAGAGAGGGTATGGGAACTCAAAAAGACCTCCGTTGTGAGTAAAGGTGAGTTGGATCAACTCTATCAATTGAAATTGGACAAGGGAATTAGGAATCTCCCCATTCTCTCTCACTTACTGATCCGAGAAGCGGAACAGGCCAGAAAGAGAGGGGACTTCAACCAGGCTGTCGAGTTAGCCAACTCTTCCATCAAATTTTCACCCGATTTACCTCAACCCTATTTCGAACTGGCCAAGACTCTTTGGCATCAAAACCATTTTCAACTGGATAACATCCTTGATGCTTTTTTAAAAGGCCAAATGGCACAATTTCGCCACTATCCCAGCTCCCTTAACTATTTGTATGACATCTTCTACCTCCTCTCCAATGCGATCCTCCTGACGTTTATGATTTTTGGAATCGTGGTAGTGATAAAATATCTTCCCCTCTACTTTTTCGATATCCGAAAGCATTATACCCAAGAGATCTCATCGTTGCTCATTCATGGTCTCAAAGTATTCTTTCTCCTGATCCCCTTCTTTCTGCGTTTGGACATGCTATGGGCCATCCTTTTCTGGTCCATTTTATTATGGGGCTATGTGACGAAGCGGGAGAAGCAATTCCTTTTAGTCTTTCTCATCTTTTTGGTTTACCTTCCCTTTTTCCTTCGTTCCACCTCCTCTTTTATAGATAGCCCCTCTTTAGAGATTACCCTGAGAATCCATCAGGCCAACCATGAAGACTGGGATAGGACAGCAAGAGAAAAATTACAGGCATGGCTGTTAAACCATCCCGATGACACCGAAGTTCTTTTCACCTTAGGATTGATAGAAAAAAGGCAAGGCCGTTATCCTCAGGCAGAAGAATTTTATAAAAAGGCAATCCAGCAGGATCCTAAATTCAGCGGGGCCCTTTCAAATCTTGGAAACGTCTATCTGGCTCAAAAAAAGATCCCGTTGGCTGTTGCGTCCTATCAACAAGCCATCGATTTAAATCCAGGTCAGGGAGCTTATTATTACAATCTTTACCGAGCCTATTCTCAAGAAACCTTTCTTTCCGGAAAAACGGATCAAGTTTTTCAAAAAGCAAGACAATTGGCCCCCAATTTGGTCGATTACTATTCGGAGATTGATTCTCCCCACATCAATCGACAGACCATTGATGAGATTTTAACCACACAAAAACTCTGGAGAAGGGGTCTGTCACATTTCATCGAAAAAGAAGGATGGTTGTTCTGGATCTTTAAAGGTTGGTTTGAGAAAATCCCATCGAGAATACCTCTTTTGGTCCCTCTCGTATTCCTGGGATTTTTAATCGGGATGTCCAGCTATGGTCAGACGAAAAGATTTTTGAGCCGGTGTCCAATATGTGGAATTCCCACTTACCGACTCTACTCGGGAATGTCAGAAAAAGAATTCATCTGTTTTAATTGCCATCGTATTTTTATGCAAAAAGAAAAACTTCATCCCAGGGTGACCGAAAAGAAATTTCTTCAAGTTAAACAATTTCAAAAACAGAATCAACTCATCGCAAAATTTCTTTCTCTCTTTTTCGTAGGGTTTGGATATTTGTGGAAGGAGCATCCTCTCAAGGGGTTTATTTTTCTCTTTCTGTTTTTTATTTTCATTTTGAGGTTTATCTATTGGAATGGAGTGATTCCTTCTTCCTTTGCCCAGACGTCTCCGAACCTTTGGAGAATTATCTTTTGGGAAGGTTTCTTTCTCGTTTTTTATTTGCTTTCCATTCGACAGATCTATCGACTCAAACCGAGATTTGAAATAGAAAGTGGGTCTCTTCCCCCGATAACGGGGGAGAAGGAGTTGAAAAGCTAAAGGAGAACTTCATGGCCCTTCAGGGTAATTTAAGAGATTTTGGCATTACAGAAATCCTGCAATTGATCGGACAACAACTCAAAACAGGGGTCCTAAAAATCCAAAAGGGGAAGAAATTAGTGGAGGTCCATTTTGTCGATGGGAGTATCGTTCATGTCTACTCGAATTTTCGAGGGAAGAAGGATCTCATCGGTGAAATATTTGTGAAAGCCCAATTGATTAGCCAAGAGCAGTTGGAACGAGTATTGAGGATCCAAAAAGAGACCAACAAATACTTGGGGGAGATTTTTGTTGAACTTCAATTGTTGAAAAAAGAGGATGTTTTGAAGGTGATATCAACACAGGTTTACGAAACCATTTATGATCTCTTTTGGTGGGAAGAAGGTGAGTTTAGCTTCGATCTTAAATTAGTGGAGAGTTATAATAAAATTCCATTTGCCCTCAGCACGGAGCAGGTTTTATTAACTATTTTACGCATGGTGGATGAGTGGTCAGAGATTGAAAAGAAAATCTTTTCACCCCAGCTGGTGTTTCGAAAAGCCCACGAAGGTGAAGAGCAATCCGTCGGCACGTTATTTCTCCCAAATGATTTGAAAAAGGATTTAACCTCTGAGCAAGAATTAGTTTACAAGTTCGTGGATGGAACTTGGACCGTTCAAGAAATGATAGAACGAAGTCTATTGGGAAGATTCAATACGAGTGAAATTTTATCCTATCTGTTAGACATTGGACTGATTGAAATTGCAAGCGTCCAAGCCCCCAGCCTCCTCAAAAAAGTGAGCACGATCAATTTCAGAGAAGGCTTACCCTTGGCCTTTTTGGGGAGGGGTACTTTTAATCTTCTTCCTTTTCGTCTTTTTCGCCCCAAATATTTTACGCCAATTTTTGGATTCAAGAGTCGAGCGAGTGGATATTGAAATTCCTACCCAATTGGTTCAGAAGGCTCAATTGGATCAAATCAAAAATGCCTTAGAAATCTATTATCTGGAAAAGGGAAGCTATCCCAATCACCTCGAAGAGTTGGTCTCCGCCCAATTGATTCAAAAGAGTGCCCTCTTTTATCGGAAGGGGATCTCCTATCAATATGAATTGAAGAGGTGAAAAATATTTTTTAAAACATTAAATGAAATCTACTTCGAAAGCCCACTTTGATAAGATACTCATTCTCGATTTTGGTTCCCAATATACCCAGCTGATTGCCAGAAGGGTAAGGGAATGCCAGATTTATAGCGAAATTCATCCCTATCCTATCCCTATAGAGAAAGTGAGATCCTTGTCTCCGAAGGGGATGATTCTTTCTGGGGGGCCTGCCAGTGTCTATGAAAAGAATGCCCCTTTCTGCGATCCCGCTCTTCTCAGGATGGGCATCCCCATTTTAGGCATTTGTTATGGAATGCAACTGATGGGCCATTTATTAGGGGGCAACGTCACTCGTTCAGAAAGAAGGGAGTATGGAAAAGCCAAATTGATCCTTGATCGCAATGGAAAACTATTCAAACACATTGGGAAAAAGGGGAGTTATCTGGACGTATGGATGAGCCATGGGGATCAGATCGAGACATTACCCCCTGGATTTCATCCCATTGCCCATTCGAGAAATACACCCTTTGCTGCAATGGAGGATGTTTCAAAAAAGATTTATGGACTCCAATTCCATCCGGAGGTGGTTCATACCCCGAAAGGGGTTGATATCATCAAAAATTTTCTCTTCAACATTTGTGAATGTTCCAAACTTTGGACGATGCGGTCTTTTTTAAGGCAAACGATCAGTGACCTGAGAAGAAGGATCGGATCAGGGAAGGTGATTTGTGCATTAAGTGGAGGGGTCGATTCCACCGTCGTCGCCCTTCTCCTGCATAAAGTCATTGGTGATCGCCTCCAGTGTATTTTTGTAAATAATGGTGTACTCAGAAAAAATGAAGCCTTTCAGGTGGTGAGTTTATTTCGACATCATTTTAAAATACCCTTCATCTACGTGGATGCGGAAGACCACTTCCTTAAGAAATTGAAGGGCGTGATCGATCCGGAGGATAAAAGGAAAAGGATTGGAAAGGAATTTATCTCTATCTTTGAAAGGGAGGCCAAAAAGATGGGGGGGGTGGAATATTTAGCTCAAGGAACGCTTTACCCAGATGTCATCGAAAGCATCTCATCGAAAGGGCCCTCTGCAACCATCAAGAGTCATCACAATGTGGGAGGGTTGCCCAAGAAGATGAGATTGAAATTAGTGGAACCCCTCCGAGAATTGTTTAAAGATGAAGTGAGACAATTAGGCAAGGTATTGGGACTGCCCGATGAAATGATAAAACGTCAACCCTTTCCAGGCCCTGGACTTGCCATTCGAATTATCGGAGAGGTCAATAGAGAAAGGTTAGAGATTGTGAGAGCTGCAGATGAGATTGTGATGGAAGAGATGAAGAAGGCCCGTTTGTTGGACAAGGTCTGGCAGTCTTTTGCCATTTTACTTCCCGTGAAGACAGTAGGGGTCATGGGAGATGAGCGGAGTTATGAAAACGTGATCGCCCTCAGGGTGGTCGGAAGCCAAGATGGCATGACGGCCGATTGGGTCAAAATGCCTTACCACATCTTAGGGGACATATCGAATCGGATTATTAACGAAGTGAAGAGAGTCAATCGCGTTGTTTATGATATCAGTTCTAAACCACCCAGCACCATTGAATGGGAGTAAACACAGAACAGACTGGAATAATGGAATACTGGATTATTGGAATGTTGGAAAAATAAAAAAAAGAATAAGGAATAGCAGGAGTAATGGGATATTGGAGTATTGGGCAAGGTATGAATAGAGAAATAATCAATTGGAATTTATCCCAAAGGAGGCGTCAAGCCTCCTCAACCCATTATTCCATTATTCCATTATTCCATCGTTCCATGGTTTAATCGTTATGCAGCACTCTAATTTCATCCATCTTCATGTCCATAGCCAATATAGCCTATTAGATGGGGCCATTCGATTCGAAGAGGCTTTCGATTTGGCAAAAAAATATCGAATGGATGCTCTGGCCCTGACGGATCACGGAAATATGTTTGGAGTGATCGAATTTTATCAGATGGCCATCAAGCATGGAATCAAACCCATCGTCGGTTGTGAGGTTTATGTTGCTCCGGGAAGTCGATTTGAAAAGAAGGTCCTGGGAGAAGGAGAGGGAGCTTATCATTTGACTCTGCTGGTCAAGAATCGGATCGGTTATTTCAATCTTATTAAATTAGTCAGCCACGCCTACCTCGAGGGATTTTATTACAAACCCAGGGTCGATAAAGAACTGTTAAGTAAATATCATGAAGGCTTGATTGCTCTCAGCGGATGTCTGAAAGGAGAGATTGCAGCCCACGCGGGTCGAGGGGAGATGAAAAAGGCTCTCCAGTCGGCAGAGGAATACGGGAGGATATTCGATCAGCGGCGTTTTTTTATTGAAATTCAAAATAACGAAGTTGAAAACCAGCTGGCATTAAATGATCGACTCTTGGAGATTGCCCAGAAACTGGCTCTTCCCGTTGTTGCGACCAACGACTGTCACTACCTCCACCGTCAGGATGCGAAGGCCCATGAAATCCTCCTGTGCATTCAGACAGGGAAAACCCTCTCCGATAACGATCGGATGAAATTTTCATCGGATGAATTTTATTTTAAGTCGCCCGAGGAGATGGCCGATCTTTTTAAAAATACTCCGGAGGCATTGGCCCATACGATTGAGATCGCGGAGCGATGCAACCTGGAATTAAAATTTGAAGAGAAGCACATTCCAAAAATTTCAGTCCCCTCAGGAGAATCCTTGGACAGCTATTTGGAAAAACTTTCTCGAGAAGGGTTGGAGAAGAGGCTCGCCACCTTTTTGGAGAAAAAAGATTTTAAAGAACAATCCCCTCACTATCGGAACCGCTTGGAAGAAGAGCTGAATATTATTAAGTCCATGGGATACTCAGGATATTTTTTAATTGTAGCAGATTTTATCAATTTTGCGAAAAGCCGAAGAATTCCAGTCGGCCCCGGGAGAGGTTCAGTCGCTGGAAGCTTGGTGGCCTACGCCTTAAATATCACAGATTTGGATCCGATCGAATACGATTTAATCTTTGAAAGATTTTTAAATCCCGGGAGAAAAAGCAGCATGCCCGACGTGGATGTCGATTTTTGTATGGAGGGACGGAACGATGTGATCCAATATGTGATGGGTAAATACGGGAAGGAAAACGTAGCTCAAATCATCACCTTCGGTAAAATGCAGGCAAGAGCAGTGATCCGGGATGTCGGGCGTGTGATGGACATCCCCTATGCGGAAGTGGACCGAATTGCCAAGCTCATCCCCAGCACATTAAACATTACCCTCGACCAAGCCTTAAGACAAGAGCCGAGATTGGAGGAAGGGATTAAGAAAGATTCCCGAATGGCAACTCTGTTTAATATTGCCAAATCATTAGAAGGCCTGAATCGGCATGCTTCTACCCATGCTGCAGGAGTCGTCATCTCCAATCGGCCACTCATGGAATACCTTCCTCTCTACCATGGACAGAATGGGGAAGTGATGACCCAATATCCCATGAAGGATGTCGAGAAGATCGGGTTGGTTAAATTTGATTTCCTGGGACTTAAGACTCTTACGGTGGTCAACAATACGATTCACTCATCGAGAAGGAAAAGGGAATAAAGATTGAGATTTCGAAAATTCCGTTAGATGATCCGGAGCCGTTTACCTTATTGGGATCAGGATCAACCCTTGGAATATTTCAACTAGAAAGTTCTGGGATGAGGGATTTGCTGACCAAATTAAAACCTGCAAGTTTCAAAGATATCATTGCCCTCGTTGCCCTGTACCGACCCGGTCCCTTAGCCAGTGGGATGGTGGAAGAGTTTATTAAGAGAAAACAGGGGCAGGGCCTCATTCGATATGATCTTCCTCAATTGAAGGAGATATTGGAGGAAACGTACGGCGTGATTGTCTATCAAGAACAGGTGATGAGGATCGCCAGTTCTTTGGCTCATTTCAGTCTGGAGGATGGAGATAACCTAAGAAGGGCCATGTCCAAAAAAGATCCCAAAGAGATGGAGATGCAGAAAGAGAAATTTCTTGAGGGAGCGCGAAAAAATCGAATCCAACAGGCCAAGGCAGAGAAGATATTTGATCTGATGTCCAAATTCGCTGAATATGGTTTCAATAAATCCCATAGCGCTGCCTATGCCCTCATTGCCTATCAAACTGCATTTTTGAAGGCTCATTACCCGATGGAGTTCATGGCCGCATCCCTCACCAGTGAAGTTTCGAACCCCGATAAAATTGTCAAATATATTGCAGAATGTCGAGAGAAGGGGATCGATATTTTACCTCCTGATATCAATGAAAGTTATAAGCATTTTACAGTGAGCGGAAATCAAATCCGATTTGGTTTAGTTGGGGTGAAAAACGTAGGGGATGCTGCGGTCGATGCCATCCTTCTCGAAAGAGAAGAAAGAGGAGGATTTAAATCCTTGTTCGACTTTTGTAAAAGGGTCGATTTAAGGAAAGTGAATCGACGGGTGATCGAAAGTTTAATTAAATGCGGCGCTTTCGATTTCGCAAAGGTCCATCGGTCCCAGATGCTGACCGCCCTGGAAGAATTTCTCGAGCGGTCCCAATCGGCCCAACGAAAGAAAGAAGAGACACAAATGAATATGTGGATGCCTATCCTGAAGGAAACGGAGGAAGGCTATCCCGAGATCGATGAATTTCCGGAAGATCAGCTGATTGGATTTGAGAAGGAGACGATCGGATTTTACATCTCCCGGCATCCTCTGGCACGGGTTCAAGAAGAAATTAAAAAATATACGGGCGAAGACACGTCCACCCTTTCCAAACTCCCCAACGGTGCAGAAGTAAAGATTTGCGGTCTGGTCAGCGGGTTGAAAGAGATTGTGACTAAGAAAGGGGATCGAATGGCTTTCTTAAATTTAGAGGACATGAAGGGATTTGTTGAGGTCATTCTTTTCCCCGAGGTGTTTAAAGCTGCTTTGCCCTGTTTAAGGGGAGGGGATCCGATACTGGTTCGAGGGATACTCGATCTCTCCGAGGATCATGTCAAGATAAAAGGCTCAGGGGTTCAGGCGCTTTCAGAGGTGTCCTCCCCTTCGATCAAGACACTTCACTTAAAAATTCCACTCTCCTCGCTCACTCCATCCCAACTTTCGGATTTAAAGGAAATTATCACCGCCCATAAAGGATTCTGTCGGGTCCTCCTCCATTTGACCAATGGAAAAGAACAGGAGACAGTGATCGCTTTGTCAAACCAATATACGGTCGATCCTACTCAGGAGTTCCAAAATAAAATTAAAAATCTTTTTCAATCTCCTCTCCTTTCTTTTGAATAAAAAGGCATACTAATGGTGAGGCATTATTTAGATTTTGAAAAACCGTTGGTCGAGTTGGAAAGAGAGATCGAAGACTTAAAAAGATTCTCCAGAGGCAAACCCCTTCATTTCAATGGGCAATTAAAAAATTTAGAGGAAAAATTCCATCGATTACAAAAAGAAATATTTTCTGATTTATCCCGTTGGCAAATTACACAATTGGCTCGGCATATCGATCGTCCCAAACTATCCCATTATATCCAATGGATGTTTCAAAATTTTATTGAACTTCATGGGGATCGAACTTTTGGAGATGATCCAGCCATTATGGGAGGGGTCTCTCAGTTTAACGGTCGATCTGTGATCCTCATCGGTCACCAGAGGGGAGCCGATGCAAAGGAAATGGCTTATCGGAACGCTGGAATGCCTCACCCCGAGGGATATCGAAAGGCTTTGAGATTGATGAAGATGGCAGAGGTGTTTAAAAAACCTGTTCTGACGATGATCGATACCCCCGGTGCATTTCCGGGAGTGGGCGCCGAAGAAAGAGGGCAAGCCGAAGCCATTGCAAAAAACCTCAAAATGATGATGATGCTCCGGAGCCCCATCCTATGCGTTGTCATTGGAGAAGGGGGAAGTGGAGGAGCCCTGGCCATTGGGATTGGAGATCGAATCTTGATGTTGGAGTATTCGGTCTATTCTGTGATTACCCCGGAGGGATGTGCAGCGATTCTATGGAAAGATGTTAAGAAGAAAGAGACGGCAGCAGAATCATTGAAATTAACTTCCAATGATTTATATCGATTGGGGGTCATCGACGAGATCATAAAGGAACCATTGGGAGGAGCTCATCGCAACCCAAAAGGAATGGTGGAATCTCTAAAAGAAGTCATGGAGCGGCATTTAAAAGAATTAGAAAGCATGGATATCGAAGAATTATTAAACATCCGGTATGAAAAGTTCAGGAAAATGGGAACCTTTATTGACGACAGTGGAAAGTAGGTGTCAATTCATAGAATCCAGAATCCAGGAGTCAGGATTCAGAATGAAAATATACCTTTCTTCTATTCTGGATTCTGGATTCTGACTTCTGAATCCTAATTTTTTTCTGTTTTCGAGTTTACAATGCCAAGTAGAATTCAGATATTACCAGAGGAGATTGCTCAGACCATTGCCGCAGGAGAGGTGGTTGAAAGGCCTGCTTCTGTCGTGAAAGAGCTGATGGAGAACGCAATCGATGCGGGGAGTTCAGAGATCGTCGTTGAATTAAAAATGGGTGGGCTCCAACTCATCCGGGTTTATGATAATGGAGAGGGGATCGAGCGCGAAGATGTTCCGCTTGCCCTCCAACGATACGCAACCAGCAAAATAAAAAAAGCGGAGGATCTCTTCGCCATTCATACATTAGGTTTCAGGGGAGAGGCTCTGCCCAGCATTGCTTCTGTTTCGAAGATGACCATTAAAACGCGGGTTTCCAATTCCATCAGTGGAACGAAAGCGGTCTGTGAGGGGGGTGAAATAAAAAGTATTTCAGAGATTGGCTGTCCCCTGGGGACAGAAGTAGAGGTCAAAAATATTTTTTATAATATTCCTGTAAAAAGAAAGTTTTTGAAATCGATTCGTTCGGAACTTCGTTACTGTTTAAATCACTTTCTCAGATTGAGTCTTTCCCATCCCTTGATATCATTTAAATTCATTCACGATGGTCGAATGCTTCATGAATACCTGAAAACAGAATCCCCTTTGGTTCGCATCGAAGCTATTTTGGGCCGGGAGATATATGATCATCTTCGACCGTGCGAATTTGAAGAGAACGAGATCAAGATTTTAGGTTTTGCAAATCTCCCTTCTATTTCAAAAGGGAATAGCGATGCGATTTATATCTACGTCAATAAACGATTTGTGAAAGATCGAATGATTTATAAGGCCATCACCGAATCCTATCGTCACGTCCTCCCCACTGGCAAATTTCCTATCGTCATCCTATACATTACCCTCCCTCCTTATGCTGTGGATGTGAATATTCATCCCACAAAAGCAGAGGTAAAATTTAGAGACCCTGAAAGAGTCTTTCATGCTGTTGCTGGGACCCTTAGCTCTATTCATGAGGAAAAAGTATTTTCAACTCCTAAAATCGAGTCTGCGACTGGAGTTGTACCCGATTCCTTCCCCCCCATGAAATCCTACCACGCCTATCTTCCGCTGATGCAGAGGGACGATGGAAAGTCAGTTCCTATGGTTAGAGAGGAGGGGGGGGTTGAATGGAAGGTGGAAGACAAAATCCCCTTTCGTATTTTAGGGCAGGTTCAGGGGACCTATATTGTGTGTGAAGGGGAAAAAGGGATAATCTTTATCGATCAACATGCCGCTCATGAGCGGATTCTTTTTAATCAATATAAAAATCAATATGAAATGAAATCCATAGTTTCAGAAAAATTTCTCATCCCTGTCCCCATGGAATTATCCGCAGAGGAATCATTTATTTTGGACTCCCACCTTGAAGAATTTGAATCAATGGGATTTGAAATCGACCCGATCGGTGAAAAGGTTTACGCCATCCGATCCAAACCCTCTTTTATCGATCAAAAAGATCCAAAAGCAATCGATCAGGGAGATACTGGATGAACTCTCTTCTTTAAAAAGAGAAGGGAAGGGGACAGAAGTTACTGATAACATTCTAATCACCTTGTCTTGCCATTCTGCCATACGGGGGAATTTCACGTTAAGGAGGGAAGAAATGGAGAAATTGGTTGGAACCCTCCATTCCTTCAATCTATCCACCACATGCCCTCATGGACGACCCATCTTCTTCTTATTATATCAAGATGAATTAGCCAAACAGTTCAAACGTAAATCTTAATCTCGACCTCCCTCCTCCCCTCTCTTTTAAATAGGGAGGAATTACCCCTCTTTGACAAAGTCGAAAAGACCCGACCACGGGAGGGGCGTGGGGAGATTTGAGAAAAATATATAGGAATGGTGAGTGTTGGGTGAAAGATTATCACGATTTTACAGTATTTTACACATTATTGTTTCAGAGAACTTATAATCTGACTCCTCGAAGTAACTCCCATCTTTCTGAGGATGTTTTTTATATGGTCTTTGACGGTATATTCACTGATAAACAATTTCTCAGAGATATCTTTGTTGGCAAGCCCCTCACAGATGAGCTGCACCACCTCCAGTTCTCTCTTTGAGATCTTAAATTCTTTTTGAACTTTTTCGAGATTTATTTCATGTTTCTGGATGATCTTCTCTAATAAAACCATGATATGGGTTGGATTTTTATCTCCCCTCCCTCCCATGAAGAAGGCTCGCATCGAAAATGGAAAAAGCGATTTACTTTTCAATACCTTATGACTCACATTCACTTTCTGATCAGAGCTTCTTATTCTTCTGCTCTCTTTTAGCTCTTTACATACATTGAAGAGTGCTTTCGGGATATTCTGTTGTTTCGCCCCTTTTGAGATCGTTTGAAGTTCAGGAATCATCTCCAGCGCTTCTTCATTGAAATAGAGCAGCCTGTTATTCATATCGAGGATGATTGTACCCGGTGTCGAACGCTTCTTTATTATTTCAAAAAGGGTTTCCATATTTCCTTAACATCTTAATACAAAAATATTTAAATACAACAAAATAAAAAACCCCACTTTTGAGGGATTGCCTTATTTTTAAAAAAAGATAAAATTGAGTTCAAATCATACGAAATTATAAAAAGGTAGAAAGCTATGAAAGACAAATCGGAAAAAAGATCAAAGGTACGGAAGGCATTCAGAAGACCTGTCCATTTTGAACAGATGGCCACGGAATCAAACCGACAAAAAAATATTCAATCGAACGGGATCTGCTTTGACATAAGCGAAGATGGAGTGGGGATTACTGTGGGGTGTGCGTTAAAAAAAGGTGAGGTTATAAAAATATTCATTCCGGTCTCCAAGAAAAATACAACCTTACCTGTTTTTGCAGAAGTGAGATGGACACACTCAACCAAAGATAAATTCAATACGGGGTTGAGGTTTTTAAAGTAGGAATATCCAAATAAAAATAGGAGATGACCATGAGCCTAATGAGAAGTTTGATGAGATTTAGAAATAAAAAAAGGATTGCCTTTCCAGGGCGAAACAGAGTTTTCCTCGAATCACTTGAACCAAGACTACTACTCAACGTGGCGCCTACGGCTGAAATTACAAGTCCCGCTGGGATTGGCGATTGGTACGTGCTGACCAAGGATACAGCTACACCAGCCAATCACAGTTTCTACATACCGATTACCGCCACAAGTAATGGACCTGTCTTTGGGACCACAACGGAGTTAACCAATTTTCCTCAGGTATTTAGAGGGATAGGGAGTGGCGATTTTGATAATGATAATACCCCTGAAGCCTTAGTCAGCAAAACTGGGGATAGCAATACTCCGGGTATCCAGTATTTTGACAAGAACGGCCCTGGAGACATTTTCGTGCCCGGTAGTAATTACCTCAAATCCACCCAAGATAGGAAGGATTTCGCTGAGGCGGACTTCAACAAAGACGGAAAACTGGATTTCATGTTCGTAGGTGAAACAGGTACC
>CAVTZZ010000071.1:0-13762 GCA_963739325.1 uncultured delta proteobacterium
ACTGCCTGACTTCATCCCATGGCCGTTTCTGCTCGTAATAAGTCTTAAGGGTCTTCCCAACATCGACGGCATTCGGTTCTTTCTCGGCAAGGTGGATGCTTAAGGCGTTCTGTTTGTCGGCATCCGCATGCTTGCGTTTGTCCTGGTTTATGTAGGTATGAAAGGTCAGGATTTTACCTGGCTTGTATTGCTCTGGAGCTGCATCGCACTTAGCTCCGGATGGCTCGTCCCTTTCCGTGTGGGAAAGAGAGAAACTATCCTCCACAAGGTGCAGAAGCGAACCAAAGGCGAAGTTGCGGAAGTCCTGTTCGCCCCTGTAGGTCGGATCTCCGCGCGTGAAGAGCTGCTGCGCAGTCCAGCCGCGGTTCTTAAACAAAGTCTCCATGCCAGGTATCCCAATCTTTCTAAGCTCAACGCCTCGGTCAAGTTCGCCAATAGCAATTTTATAGGTAAACTCAGCCCACATCATGATCTTTGCTTTGGTCACCTGAGCTTCTTCACCCTCGCACGAGGCCATGGAGTGTAGGAACTGCATGTCGCCGAAATGGACACGGTAAAGGAGTACAACATTGGAATCGGCATCCAAAACCTCTCCTCTTTTGGCACGTTTCTCTGCATCTCTGAAAAGCTGGAACCAGCACACGGGGAAATAAGGCATTCTGATGGTTTTGCCGGTACAAGATTTGAGAGCCTCACCTGTGGACGTCAGTTCAAAGGGTGGGTTGTCGTTCCATTGTGTCCCGGCAATAACGGAGGCTGGGGCAAATGAATTCTCCCTCTCAGGTTTAGAACATTTGCTCTCATCACCTTCACAGCCGTATATCATATGAGTCATCCTTTCATGCACAGGTGTGCTGAATAGGTCTGTCAGGACACCACTTATGACGGGATGAAGAGAGCGCAAATGCCATGGCAATTGGAATCTCCGCACAGTGCCCCCACGTTCAGTGGCTTCGGGGCGTATACTGAAGGCATGAACAGGCGGCACACTCCATGTCAGAAGGTACAAGACCGCCTGGCATGCAGCCATGCATATATACAGTGCGTTACAGGGGGCCTCGATGAAAGTCTTTCTTTTCACACTTTTTCCCTTCTTCAACTGAGAAGATCTCAGGGTTCTGCTGAATTGGATTTTTTCGAATTTTGGGTCGTCGAATTTGGGCTCCCATCTTTAAAACTGCCAATTTGAGATTCGTATCAGTGGTGTTTGAAGAGTAAACCCCGTTAGAAAGGACGGGGCTTTGACCCCGCCCTCCATAAAGGAGCTAGCGCTTTCTATTTAAACCATCCCCAGCATAAATGCTGAGGCTTTCTAACGGGGTAAAGATTTTGCCATTTTGTTATAATAAATTTTGATATTCTCGAATCTATGACAAATAAAGTTGAGGAGGCTCCAAGGGAGTAGAAAATCCCCTTAGAGCTTATGCCGTGGCATCTTCTGGGGAAACCTTCTCACCACAGACTCCAAAAGGTTAGGTTGGAATGTTTTTAAAGGTAGGATTATTCCCCCTCCCCCAAACACCTCACAATCTATTAAACCCGTATAAATAAGTCAACGAATTATTTAGTCATTGAGTCATTTCCCTAAAATTAATGGCTAATGGCCTAAAAATATATCAGCAAATTCCTTGCCAAATGTTAATTTTTCTAACCACCTAAAAATAAAGGATTATTCAAAATTTGTATGTAATTGAAATGGGGCAAAATTGCCTATTTTTTTGACAGTTGCCTATTTTTATGAGCAGCCCTCTCATCAAACAGTATGCAGTAGGCAGTAAGCAGGTTGCAGGAGAAACCAAGGTTGAGGCTAAGGCAAAGATAGCCGCAGGCCCTATAAAAACCCCTTGAGAACTCATTCCAAATTTCTTATCAAAAATGTTAAGAAATCTGGAACAAGTAATCCTTTGGGGAAAAGGCTACTTATCGAGAAGAGAGGTTACTTAAATAATTGACAGGCCTTTGCTAATTTGATTTAATAAATATTGTTTGGAACAATGATTGAAAATCGCTAAGCGCTTTACCTGCCTACCGCAGGCAGGCGCAAGGAGGAGGTTTCTGAGGTAAGGTCTTCATGAAGATCGTTGCTGTCATCCCTGCGCGGTATGGTTCGACTCGCTTTGAAGGCAAACCCCTTGCCGATATTCTCGGCAAACCGATGATTCAATGGGTCTATGAAGGGGTTTCTCAATCAAGATTGATCGATGAGGTGATCGTCGCCACTGACGATCAAAGGATTTTGGAGGCTGTTCAATCCTTTGGTGGAAAAGGGGTGATGACCTCCCCTGAACATCCCACTGGAACGGATCGGGTGGCAGAGGTTGCCCAAAAGCTCAAATCTGAACTCATCGTCAATATCCAAGGGGATGAACCCTTGATCAAAGGATCCATCATCGACAAGGCCATACGGCCACTTCTCAAAGACGATTCCCTCTGTATGTCCTCTCTGATGACAAGGATTGAAGATATTAAAGATTGGCTAAACCCTCATCAAGGTAAGGTGGTTGTTGATCAAAAGAATTTTGCCCTCTATTTCTCCCGCTCTCCTATTCCCTTTCCTCGAGACTTCAACATAGAACAAATTCTCTCTAACCCTGCCAACAAGAGAGGGATTTTTTCAAAAAGG
This sequence comes from uncultured delta proteobacterium, assembly GCA_963739325.1. GTDB lineage: Bacteria > Desulfobacterota > BSN033 > BSN033 > UBA1163 > CAVTZZ01. Next base: position 2,624 of record CAVTZZ010000071.1, read on the forward strand.
GTTTTTAAAACCATCGGTCTCTATGTGTATCGTCGAAAATTCCTCTTAAAGCTTTCAAAAATGAAACCCACTCCCCTTGAAAAATTAGAAAAATTGGAACAACTCCGGGCTTTGGAAAACGGTTTTCGAATCAAAGTCATTCCTGTTGATTATGAGCCCATTGGTGTTGAAACCCCTGAGGATATACAAAAAGTAGTGACATTTCTTTCCCATCCTCACTCGAAATAATCCTAATTAGTTGTTTTAATGATTGTTTTCCAATCTCCCAACTCTTTTCCAATCCACACCAAAAAAGTCCTATTGATGTGAAATTCTATGATTGATTTTTCCGAATTTCCAGTGTATAATAAGTGATGTTAATTCAAAAGGAAAGGGGAAAAATGGACTTTAAAGGGGCGTTGTTTCGCTTTTCCATTTTTTTTCTCCTCTTTACCTTTTTTCTTGTCTTCGCCTGTTCCACTCCATCCTGGTTCCCAATTAAAAAGGGCCCTCCTTATAAGGCGAAGATGAAAGAACTTTTGGATAAAGAGGTGGTTATTGTAGATAGAGAGGAATACGTTAAAGTCCTTAACCCCAGAGCCCTTGAGAAGGGAGACCAACCTAAATACCTTTACATTCCCGTTGATGAATATCTCTCAAAAAGAGAAACATTTACTTCAGCAGCCATCCAAAAGGAAGAAGCTAAAAGGGAATCCCCCATCTCTTCAATGAAACCATCCCTTTCTCCAATAGAGAGAGAAGTCTTTTCACCTTCTCCTTCGATATCCAGGCTTCCAGATTTAAAGAAAAAAATAGTGATCGCCTACTTCGATGATCGAACCACTCTTTCTGAGGAAGTATTCGGAGATTGGGTGGCTGAAAAGCTCATCAAAGAAGTTAACCAGAGGTCCCAACGCATCCTCTTTGTTGATTATCAAACGGTAAAGGAATTTCTTGAAATGAAGGGGGTCGTATTAACAGATCTTGAAACACCAAAAGTCCTCCATTTGCTCAATGAGGTTTTTGGCATCCACGCTCTGGTGGTCGGAGAACTTTCAGGGCCTTATGTCTTCACCACAAAGGCATCTAAGGATCAAGAGGAAACGGCTTCAGCCATCATCAAAATAGAAACGAAGTTGGTGGACACCTTCTCTGGTAAAACCCTGAAAACCCTTTCTGCCAACAATCCCATTATTGCTACCAAGGAAAAGGGATCATTTTCAGAAGAGAAGGCTAAGATGAAGGCGATCGATCTTACCATTTCCGACCTGAGTCGGTCACTGTCAAGAGAGATGGAAAGTCTGGTTTGGTTTTGTCGGGTTGCCAAAGTGGATGGGGAGGAGGTTTACATCAATGCTGGAAAATTAACTGGCATCAAGGTGGGAGATGTGATGGAGGTGTTTCGGCCTGGAGGATCGGGGGAGAGAGAAGAGGTCAAAGGAAAGATTCAAATCTTGGCTTGGTTTGGAATCGATGCCTCCATAGGCAAAATGATTCAGGGACAGAAACCTGATGTAAACGACATTTTGAAAATAGCCCAAAGTAGTTCGAATAGTGAAGCTCCCCGGCCACTGGTCGGGGCTTCCCGGTAAGGTAATTTCGTTTCGTATTGTGCCCCTTGACCCTATGTACAAGGCGGGTCTTGCGGGGCACCTTCCGGTCAAAGGGGAATGTAACCCCCGTTAGAAAAGGCGGGACCCGTTAGAAGTAAGTCTCAATGAGCGGGTGCCGCGACTCCCTCGGCGAGGTAGATTTCTAACGAGGTTTACTAAAGCTTCTAACGGGTCGGGGCTTTGACCCCGCCCTCCCTGCCGGCAGGCAGGAATAAGGAGCTAATGCTTTCTATTTATAGCATCTCCGGCATAAATGCCGGGGCTTTCTAACGGGGTAAAGAAAGGAAGGGGGTATTCATCTTATGTTCGAAATTGGGGACAAAGCAGTATATCCAGGTCATGGGGTAGGAGTCATTGAAGCCATTGAAAGCAAACAGATCTTGGGCAAGAAACAGATTTTCTATATCCTTCGAATTTTAGACAACGGGATGACGATCATGATACCTCGGGACCACGTGGAAACAGTCCGGTTGAGGGGGGTGATTCGAAAAATCGATGTTGCCAAGGTCATCCATATCTTGAAGGATCGGGATGTCACCATTGATAATCAGACATGGAATCGGAGATACCGGGAGTACATGGAAAAAATCAACACGGGATCTATCTACGAAATTGCCGAAGTGCTCCGAGACCTCCATCTTCTGAGGGTCGAGAAAGAACTCTCCTTTGGTGAGAGGAAAATTATGGATATGGCAAAAAACCTTTTGGTGAAGGAATTGGCCATTGCCCGAGATGTGAAAGAGTCGGATGTCTTAAGGGAGATCAAAACGATCTTTGGACCTTGACCGTCCTAAAATCCCCATCGTTTTCTCAATGAAATGAGATGTCTTTTAGCAAATTCATGGGAAGGAGGTGAACAGCGTGGGCTCATGGATTCTTCGTCTTTTACTGTTCCTCATTTGTGGCATCAGCGGATATTATTTAACTACAGGGATTTCTCTTGCTCCTCGGATGGGTCTGTGGGGAATTCTCAGCGGAATCTTTTTTGCTGTAATGACCCTTCTTGTGGAGAAAGCATTAAAAAAGATACCACTAAAAAACCTCTTAGGAAGTTTTATCGGATTGATCCTTGGACTTATGGTAGCCAATCTTATTTCCAATGTCTTTTTATCCGATCTATTCAATCATCAACAGATCACCCTTCCCCTTTACGGTGGACTTTATGGGATTTGTGGATATATCGGTCTTCGGATCGGCTTAAAAAAAGGGGAAGAAATTCACCTCTCTGGTTGGAAACTCTTTTCTAAGAACCTTCCTCGCAGTGAAAATACAAAGATTTTGGATACCAGTGTGATCATCGATGGTCGCATCGCCGACATTACCGAAACCGGCTTTGTGGAAGGAACCCTCCTCATTCCACAATTCGTTCTCAGCGAACTCCAACACATTGCCGATTCATCCGATTCGATCAAGCGGACGAGAGGTAAAAGGGGATTAGAGGTTCTCCATCATATCCAAAAACAGGCGGGGGTGGATGTAAGAATCGTTGATACAGATTACCCTGGAGTCAAGGAGGTTGATGCCAAATTGATTGAATTGGCTAAAGAAGTTCGCGGGAAGATCGTCACCAATGACTCCAACCTTAATAAGGTTGCAGAGCTTCAGGGAATTGAAGTATTGAATATCAATGAACTGGCAAACTCCCTGAAACCAGTCGTCCTCCCCGGAGAGGACATGAATGTCAAAATTCTGAAGGAAGGTAAAGAATCGGGACAAGGTGTGGCCTATCTGGATGATGGGACAATGATCGTGATCGACAATGGAAGGAGACAGATGGGCAAAACGGTCGATGTCATTGTGACGAGCGTTCTCCAGACGCCTGCAGGAAGAATGATCTTTGCTCGCTTGAAAGAGGAGACGAACAAGGAAAACAAAGGAAAAGATTATTACTACAGTATCGACAGCGAATTTTGAAAATATTGGGAATAATGCCTGCCTGCCGGTAGGCAGGGAATAATGGAAAGATGGAATATTGGTTCACCCGTTATTCCAGTATTCCAACATTCCATCATTCCATGTAATTTGGCTGTTGAATGATGAAGGCCGATGCACTGATTGTCTCCGCTGGCAAGGGCCAGCGTTTCATGGAGGGAAGGAAGAAACAATTCCACCTTCTGTCCGGAAAACCCATCCTCGCCCATACCCTTGATAAATTCGAAACTTGTCCTCTGATCCGCTCCATCCTCCTTGTGGTGGGTCAGGAAGATATGGATTACTGCATGAAAGAGATCATCGAAAAATATCATTTCCGAAAAATCTCTCAGATCGTTCCTGGAGGAAAGCGGAGGCAGGAGTCTGTGAAAGAATGGAATCGATGCTCTTTCCAAAGATGTCAGAGGTGGTTGTTATCCATGATGGGGTCCGACCGTTTGTCACCAAAGCCATCATCGAAGAGTCGATCCATTTAGCCATACGGTTTGGAGCGGTGGTGGTCGCCATGCCAGTAAAAGAGACCATCAAGATGGCTCATTCCGATGGGACGGTCCTCAAAACATTAGATCGAGAATCCCTTTGGCAGATCCAGACCCCTCAAACCTTTCAGGCCAATTTGATTAAAGAGGCCTACCATAGGGCGACCGAAAATGGGTTTATTGGGACAGACGACGCCTCACTTGTCGAACAGTTAGGGGTGAAAGTTCACATCCTCCCAGGGTCATATACCAACATTAAAATAACAACAAAAGAAGACCTGATGCTGGCCCATCTCTTCCTTAAGATGAAGCCCCTTACAGAACCAGATCAAACAGGCCGCAGAGGAGACCGATGAGAGTGGGTTTTGGATACGATGTCCATCCATTGGTTGAAGGTCGACCATTGATCTTGGGAGGGATTAAAATCCCTTACCTCTATGGACTTCAGGGCCACTCCGATGCGGATGTCCTTCTTCATGCCATCAGTGACGCCCTTCTGGGAGCCATTGCAGAAGGAGATATCGGAAGACACTTTCCGGATACGGATCCACAATATAAAAACATTCGGAGTACGATTCTTCTAAAGAGAGTGATGACAAGGGTAAGGGAGAAGGGGGTTCATATCCTCAATATTGATGCAACGATTCTTGCCCAGAAGCCAAAGCTCTCCGACCACATCCCCCGGATGGTGAAAGAGATTGCCGATGTCTTAGAAATAGAGACGGGAAGGATCAATGTGAAAGCGACCACCTCCGAAGGATTGGGGTTTGTTGGCAGGGGGGAGGGAATCTCTGCCTATGCCGTAGTCCTGGTTGGAGAAACAAACGACAGATGATCTGTGACTCAGTCAATAAGTCATTGGTCATTGAATGACTTAATGACACAATAACTTAATGACTAAAATGATTCGGGCTTTGAAATCAGAAATGGTCAAGGGGACCAAATGAGTTCACTTGTTCGTGTCCGCTTTGCTCCAGCCCCAACCGGGCTTCTCCATATCGGAAACGCCCGAACTGCCCTTTTCAATTATATCTTTGCAAAACGTCATGGGGGAACCTTCATCCTCAGGATTGAAGATACCGATGTGGAGAGATCGACCGAGGCCTCCATGGATCGTATCCTCGAAGATCTTCAATGGTTGGGAATCCGCTGGGAGGAGGGCCCTGACAAAGGTGGATCAGCTGGCCCTTATCTTCAATCTCAACGTTTACCCCTCTACAATGACTACGCCGAACAGCTGTTTCGAGAAGCAAAGGCATACAAATGTTTCTGCTCAAATGAAAGGTTGGAGGCTCTCCGGAAAGAGCAACTCTCAAAAGGGGTAATGCCTCGTTATGACGGACGCTGCCGTTCCCTTTCTAAAGCAGAGATTTCCAAATTGGAATCGGAAGGCCTTCGTCCGGTTCTCCGGTTTCAGATAGGAAAAGGGTCGATTGTCTTTGAAGACCTCGTCCATGGAAGGATGCACTTCGAATCGGAGGGGATGGGTGATTTCATTATCATCCGTTCAGATGGAATGGCGGCTTATAATTTCGCATGCGTTATTGACGATCATTTGATGCATGTCACTCATGTGATTCGCGGAGAGGATCATCTCTCCAACACCCCTCGTCAAATCCTGATCTATCAGGCTTTGGGATGGCAATCCCCTGTTTTTGCCCATCATCCCTTGATTCTCGGCAAAGATCGATCGCCATTGAGCAAGCGCCACGGTGCGACAGCTGTCTCCCAGTACCGAGAAGAGGGATTTCTGCCAGAGGCACTTCTGAACTACCTTGTCCTATTGGGTTGGAGTCCACCCTCGGGAGAAGAGATTCTCCCTTTGGAAAAGATTGTGGAAGATTTTTCTCTCGGTGACGTTTCAAAAAGTGCGCCCAATCTTCAATCGGAAGAAATTGGAGTGGTTGAACAGCCACTATATCAGAAAAAAAGAGGAAGAACCTTTCTCCGAATTGTTACTCCCTTACCTTGAAAAGGCCGGCCTTACGATACATCAAATCGATCCCAACCATCTCACTAAAATTTCTGCTGTCCTGAAAGAAAATATAGTGATCCTCTCCCAGATTGAAGAATATTTAGGCATCTTCTTCGATGAAAAATTTCTCTTTGAGGAGGGAGCCAAAACCGTTCTTTTAGATTCCAAAAATCGGGAATCCCTTCCTCTCATCCTGAATGTATTGGAGACTTCATCTGAAATCACACCTGATAATTGCTCATCCCTGCTATCTCAATTAGAAGAAAAGACAGGACGGAAAGGAAAAGATCTCTATGCGCCCCTTCGGGCCGGGATCACTGGGAAAATGAAAGGGCCCGAGTTGGTCAAAACACTCCCTCTTCTTGGAAGAGAAAGAATGATTAAACGATTAAAAATGGCATTAGAAATTGCTTAATGGGATGAAACAATGTCAAATGTCGCACGAAGTGATGAACCGAAGGTGAATCAAGCTCAAATTGTTTTGCCAATAGAAATACAGTCGTTGAGTTATGAGTCATTAAGTCATTGAATGACCCAATGACCAAATAACTTAATGACTAAAATTGTATTTTGAAATTTAGGATGACTTATGGCTCTTCGTATCCATAACACGATGACTGGTAAGAAAGAGGAGTTTGTACCGCTCCATGAAAAGCGGGTCAGAATGTATGTTTGCGGGATTACGGCCTATGACCTTTGCCACATCGGTCATGCCCGATCGACCATTATCTTTGACATGATCTACCGCTATCTTCGATACCGTGGATATGAAGTGATTTTTGTTCGAAACTTTACGGACATCGACGATAAGATCATCAAACGGGCCAACCAAGAAGGAGTGGAATACAAAACTATTGCTGAAAAGTATATCAATGAATTTAACCTCGATATGGGAAGGTTCGGTCTGGAAAAACCGTCGATTGAACCCAAGGCCACTGAGCATATTCCCGAAATGATACAACTCATCTCAACCCTCGTTGAAAAAGGATATGCCTATCAGAGGGAGGGCGACGTTTTTTTCTCAGTGGAGGGATTTAAAGATTACGGAAAACTTTCTAAGAGAGATTTGGAGGAGATGCAGGCTGGCGCACGAGTTGAGATCGATGAAAAGAAAATAAATCCTCTCGACTTTGCCCTATGGAAATCAAGCAAACCTGGGGAACCCTTCTGGGAAAGCCCTTGGGGAAAAGGAAGACCGGGTTGGCATATCGAGTGTTCTGTGATGAGCCAAAAATATTTGGGGGAGACCTTCGATATTCACGGAGGTGGGAGAGATCTTATCTTCCCTCACCATGAAAATGAAATTGCCCAATCCGAAGCTGCGACTGGCAAACCCTTTGTCCGATACTGGGTCCATAATGGCTTTGTCAACATTAATAAAGAGAAGATGTCGAAATCCCTTGGGAACATTTTAACCCTCAAGGAAATCTTCAAAGATTGGCAGCCAGAGGTGATTCGGCTCTTTCTCCTCTCCCACCATTACCGGAGTCCTGTCGATTTCTCTTTCGATACCCTTTCAGAAGCCAAATCAGGATTAGACCGATTCTACACGACATTAAGAGCGGTTCAGGATGAAATAAAAAAACTCCCCTCCCCCTTGACCGGGGAGGGTGAGGGTGGGGAGGCTCCTGTTATTAAAGAATGCCAAGAGACCATTGAATCCTTCCAAGGTCGATTCGAAGAAGCCATGGATGATGACTTCAATACAGCCCAAGCCTTGGGATATTTTTATGACCTTCAAAGATATCTAAATATATTCTTAGATATATCCAAAGGCCGTCCCAACCGAAGAAATCACCTCATTACTGAAACAGGGTCTTAACCATTTCTCCAATATGGGGTGGATATTCGGACTGTTCCAGGAAGACCCGGAAGCCTATCTGAAGGAGCAGAAAATAGAAGGACTTAAAAAACTGAACCTTTCGGAAGAAGAAATCCTCAGACTCATCGAGGACAGGAATGGTGCCAGAAGAGAGAAGAATTGGAAAAGAGCGGATGAAATCCGAAGTGACCTTCTTTCCAAAGGAATTGTTCTGGAAGACACGCCTACTGGAACCATCTGGAAAATTAAATAACCTTAAATTCCCTGCCTGCCGGCAGGCAGGCAAGTATCAGTAACAATTTATTCTGTCATTAGGTCATTAAGTCATTAGTCACTGAATGATTTAATGATCTAAAAAGCGTTTTAAAATTTCGTATTTGGTCATTTGAATTTGTCAGCGCAGAGTAAGCAGCACCAAGCATTCCTGCATCATCGCCACATTCAGCCTGAACAATCTGCAGTCTCTCTCTTAAGGCTTCCATTGTCCTCTCCTGAACGGTCTCCATGACACTGCCAATAAAATAGTCCCATGCCTGAGACACCTTTCCACCCATCACAATCTTTTCTGGATTGAAGAGGCGAATGAGGGAAACCAGTCCCAGACCCAGGAATCTCCCCATCTCATTAAAAATCTTCTTGGCTGTTAAATCTCCAGATCGGGCTGCTTTGAATACTTTCTCGGATGTGATCTTCTGAGGATCCCCTCTGCTCTGTTTCAAGATCTCCTTCCCTTTCCCTTTTTTGATTGCCTCCAATGCCATTCGCTTGATCCCGGTCGCCTGAAGCATATACCTCAAGGCATCCTCTTCCTCCGCAACTGCATAATGGGCCTTCAGGGTCGATTACCATATGGCCTATTTCACCTGCCATTCCTTTTGCTCCGTGGAGGATCTTGCCTTCCACCACAATCCCTCCTCCGACTCCTGTCCCTAAGGTGATACCACAATAGTGTTTACAACCTTTTGCCGCACCCACCCAGCCCTCTCCTAATGTAAAAGCATTGGCATCATTTTCAATAAAAATGGATGAGGAGATTCTCTTTTGAGAAATGCTCTTATAGGAAAACCATCGAGAGCTGGAAGATTGGGTGGAGCTATCATGACACCCTTCTTCATATCGATCGGTCCTGCAACACCGATCCCAATTCCTATCAATTGATTAGATTCTTTAAAATATTTTTGAATCAGATCATTTAGATTCAAAACCAATTGTTCGAATAAAATTAAGCCACCTTTAGAAACATCTGTAATATATTGAACCCTCTTCAACACCTTCCCTTCCGGAGTGACAATCCCCATCCGGATATTTGTTCCACCCACATCGACTCCAATCAAAAATTGCTTCATTCCCAAGTCCCCATTCCTACCCATCTGAGTTCAGATTTTAGATTTTAGATTTAAGATTTCAGATTTTTCAATTCCTACCTACCACTACCACAGGCAGGCACAATCTCGCAATCTCGAAATTCTAAATTATTATTCCCTTTTCAACCACCGAATGAGCGCATTCACCTGTGCGGTCAGATAGGAAACCATGATAATCAAAAAAACTAACAAGAATGTATTGGTGTTCACGTACCATAAAATATTCATCTTTAACCTCCTTTCACCCCTGCCTACCGGTCGGCACCTCTTTTTAGTCCAGTATGAAGTTGACATTGCTTTTTGTCAAGAATTTTAAGAGAGGAGGCCATCCTCTGTCAGCCATAGACCAAAAGCAAATATTTTCCCTTGTCCTGTTATCTCCTTTCTGGTATAAGTAAGGACACTTATGTTAGCACGAGTTTTGAGCAGCACCGTTTTTGGGATCGATGCTTATGTGGTCGAAGTGGAAGTGGATATCGCTTCCGGTCTTCCTGCTTTTGCCACCGTTGGCCTTCCCGAAGGTGCGGTCAAAGAGTCCAAGGACAGGGTCAAAGCAGCCATAAAGAATTGTGGCTATGATTTCCCATCCCGACGAATCACTGTCAATCTTGCTCCTGCCGATATTAAAAAAGAAGGCGCAGCCTTTGATCTTCCCATGGCTGTCGGCATTTTGGCGGCCACTGAAGTCGTTCCAAAAGGGAAGGCTCTCCCACTACTTCATCCTTGGCGAGCTTTCCCTCGATGGACAGGTGAAACCTATTAAAGGGACTCTTCCCATTGCAGTGGCTGCAAGAGACGCAGACCTTCGTGGAATTTTACTGCCAAGGGGAAACTCAAAAGAAGCAGCTGTGGTGAAAGGGATTGAGGTTCTCCCTCTGGATACCCTTTCCGACTGTGTTGAATTTTTGAACGGAAATCTCCATATCGATCCGGTAGAAGTCGATCTGGATAAAATTTTTAAAACAGAAATGAATTATCCAGTCGATTTTAACGATGTGAAGGGACAGGAGCATGTGAAGCGCTGTCTGGAGGTGGCTGCGGCTGGCGGCCATAATGTCATTATGATCGGCCCCCCCGGCTCCGGGAAGACAATGCTTGCCAAGAGGCTCCCTACGATCCTTCCGGATATGAATTTTGAAGAGAGCCTCGAAACGACAAAAATTCACAGCGTGATGGGATTGGTTCCAACAGACAGCGCCCTTATCGTCATCCGACCTTTCCGCAATCCTCATCATACCATCTCGGATGCAGGTTTGATTGGAGGTGGACAGATTCCAAAACCAGGAGAGGTAAGCCTCTCCCATAATGGAGTCCTCTTCTTAGACGAACTTCCAGAATTCAAAAAGAATGTCTTGGAAGTGATGCGACAACCCTTAGAAGAGGAGAGGGTGACGATCTCTCGGGCAGCAACCTCCCTCACCTACCCTGCCCGCTTTATGCTGGTCGCTGCAATGAACCCCTGTCCCTGCGGTTATTATGCTGATCCCAATAATGAATGTACTTGTACCGTCCCTCAGATTCAACGATACCGATCGAAGATCTCCGGTCCCTTAATGGACCGAATCGATATTCATATCGAAGTTCCTGCCGTGAAATACCGGGATCTGGCAAGCCGTGAGGCAGGGGAATCTTCAATGGAGATGAAAAAACGGATTGATGCGTCTCGTAGGACTCAGCTCGATCGATTCAAAGGAATGAAGATTTATTGCAATGCACAGATGAGCAACCGCCACATCAAGAAACATTGCCAGATTGACGAGGCGAGTCAAAAGCTTCTCGAGTTGGCAATTGATAAATTCGGTTTGAGCGCCAGAGCCTATACAAGAATTTTAAAGGTGGCCAGAACGATTGCCGACCTCGAAGGCCAGGTAGATATTCAACCCGCCCACCTCTCCGAAGCCATCCAATACCGGAGCTTGGATCGGAATCTGATTGCCTAAAACTCAGAAGTTTAATCCCCTTGACAGCACAATAA
>CAVTZZ010000072.1:0-6511 GCA_963739325.1 uncultured delta proteobacterium
AGAAATGGTCGGGGCGAGAGGATTTGAACCTCCGACACCTGACACCCCATGCCAGTGCGCTATCAGGCTGCGCTACGCCCCGAAAGACGCCCTGAAAATTGAGTAATTGGGACTCAGGAATTCTGAGGTGATAAACAAGAACAACTTCTTCTACGTGTCTAAACCCATCATTCTACAATTCCATAAATTCCAATCAACCAAATAATATATTTAATTTTTCATTCTAAAAGTCCAGCTTCTTCTCTACTCCAACATATTCCGTATCCCCTTCAACTCCTCACGGATGGTGTCTATTAACTGACTATCCTTTCCATTGGACCCTTTCTCAACCAGCCTCAATTTCATCTGCTTGTTTGCTGCTTTCTCCAAATCTCGGATCTTTTTCTTTGCTCCAGCGATGGTGAACCCATCTTCATAGAGGAGCTTTTTGATCTTCAGGATCAGATCCAAATCCTTCTTCCGGTAAAGCCGCTGAAGGGACCCTCCTTTATAGGGCTTGATGACTTTAAATTCAGATTCCCAATAACGCAGCACATGCGGTTTAAGACCCGTAATGCGGCTGACCTCTCCAATCCGATAATAGAGTCTTTCGGAGGAGATGGGATGATCAATTTCTTGCCTCTTGAGTAACCTGGACATCGCTCCTCTCTACCTATCGCCTGATTTTTCAGCTGCCCTACCTCATCCCAATCAAGCACAGCAGGACAAACAGGCCTTCCATAGAGAGATAAAATGAAAAAGGTTATACCTCTTTACGGTTAAGGGCTGCCTTCAATACCTGGCTTGGTTTGAAGGTCAAGATTCTTCTCGAGGAGATCTCAATGTCACCCCCTGTTTGTGGGTTGCGGCCTCGCCTTGCCCTCTTTTTCCGGACAACAAAATTCCCGAAACCGGAGATCTTTATCTTGTCCTCTTGCTGAAGGCTCTCTTTAATGATATCGAAGATAGACTCTACAATCTTGGCCACCTCTTTCTTTGAAAAACCCACCTTCTCATAAATGGCTTCAACGATATCCACTTTCGTCATGGCTTGCCTCCTCCTTTATTTGGATTCCTTTACCCCGTTGTTTCAAAACCATCAACCTCCAAGATCATCAAACGCTTGTCAAATCTTTGTGCTCACCTTTTTCTTTGCATCGTATTACAACTACGGGGTTAATCACCTCAACTCTACCTGGAAGATTTCCCTCAATTGGAAAATAACTTTTTCATGATATCGATTTACCTCTTCATCCGTCAAGGTCCGATCATTCGCCTGATACCGGATTCGGTAAGAAACCCCCTTCTTCCCCTCAGAGATAGGGGTCCCTCGATACACATCGAAGAGATTGACTTCATCGATGAAGGGCTGATGAAAATTCCAGATCGCCTCTGCCACTTTTTCCACCTCCAAGTCATCATCGACGACCAAGGAAAGGTCCCGATAAACGGCTGGGAATTTCGGCAGTGGTCGAAATCGTTTTCCCTCCCCTGCCCATTTCACCATTTCCTCGAAATTGATCTCAAAAAGATAGGCCTTTCCATGTATTTCATAGTGGCTCAACACTTGGGGATGGACCTCTCCCAAAACGCCCAACACCTCCTTTCCGCATAAGACCCTCGATGCCTTTCCCGGATGGAGATAAGGGATATCCTCTGCTCTGTTAAATTTTATCTCCTCGATCTGGAGGGTCTCTAAAAGATCTTCAACGCAACCTTTGACATCATAAAAATCAATCGGCCTTGGAGAAAAGGCCCAATGAGGGTCCTGATCTGTCCCCATGGCCAAACCCGCCAGATATTTCACCTCTTTGGGAAGTCTTTCCTTCTCTTGAGGAAGAAAGACCTTTTTTAACTCGAAAATTTTGAGATTGGAATTTTTTCGTGTGACATTATAACGGGCGGTCTCCAGCAGACCCGGGATCAGGGATGTCCTTAAGACTGAGAAATCTTCTGTCAGAGGGTTGAGAATTCGGAGATGATTTCCTCCTTGGATCGTCTGGAGTAAGGCCGATGAAATCCAAAGAGGTCGGAGAGGTAAAACTATAAGTGATCACCTCATAGTAACCATGCTGAAGGAGGAGTTCCACTGCCTTCCTTTCCAAAAAGAATATCTCTGCTCCTCTCCTCTGGGGAGGGTGGCCCTTTGGGAAGCGTGAGGGGAATTTTTTCGTATCCGTCCATTCGGGCAATTTCCTCGATGAGATCGATCTCCCTCTCCAAATCCCCTCGAAAAGAGGGAGGGGTCACAATGAGAATATCCTCTTCCTCTCCTCGAACATCCAACTCCAAATCTTCCAAATAAGCCCTCGCCTGTTTGGCAGAGATCTCCGTCCCTAAGATCTGATGAATCTTTCGGACACTCAAACGAATTGGACTCGGTCGGATGGGGTTTGGGTAGACATCCACCACTCCTTCCACAACCCTACCACCAGCCAATTCCTGAATGAGTTGGGCTGCCCGGTTTGCAGCAGCAACACAACCTCCATAATCGATTCCTCTCCCAAAACGGTAAGCTGCCTCTGTCTCAAGACCAAGTTCCTTTGAAGTCCTTCGATTCCCCATCGGATTGAAATAGGCGCTCTCCAATAGAACAATCTTCGTGTCCTCTTTGATCTCTGAATTGAGGCCGCCCATCACACCGGCAATGGCAACGGGTTTGACGCCATCGCAGATCATGAGCATCTCGCCATCCAAAGTCCTCTTCACCCCATCCAAGGTGACAAACGTCTCGCCCTTTTTGCCCTCCGAACGACAATCCTGCCTTCCTCCAATAGATCGAAATCGAAGGCATGGAGGGGCTGGCCATATTCCATCATGACATAGTTGGTCACATCCACCACATTGTTGATGGAACGGACTCCTACCTTTTCCAACCGATTTTTCATCCAATGCGGAGAAGGACCGATCTTCACACCCTCGATCATCCTCGCCACATAACGGGGGCATAAATCTGGATCCAGAATGGTCACAGAGGTTTTTTGATGGATCTCCTCTCCTTGATCAGAAAGGGAGGAGGTGGGATATTTCATTCTTTGATGAGTTAAGGCGGCAATCTCCCGGGCCACTCCGATGACACAGAGACAATCTGGACGATTGGGTGTGATGCTGATATCGAGAATGGTATCCTTCAAACCCAGTGCCTCACCCAAGTTCACTCCCAAGGGAAGATCAGGTGGAAGGATCATGATTCCGGTGGCATCTTGGCCCAGTCCAAGCTCAATCTCTGAACAGAGCATCCCTTCAGAGGTCTCTCCTCTGATCTTCGATCTTTTGATTTCGATGCCATTGGGAAGACGGGCCCCTACAAGGGCTAAGGGAACTTTTTGCCCTTCTCTGATATTGGTCGCACCACAGACAATCGAAAACTTCTCTTTGCTCGGTTCTCACCTCGACCAAAGAAAGCCGGTCCGCATTGGGATGTTTCCGAATGGAACTGATCTCCGCCACAACGACCTTCTCAAATCCTTCACCTGTGGAGAGTAGCCTGCTCGACCTCCAGACCGGCCATGGTCAGAAGATTGACCAGCTCCTTCATCTCCATCCGAATATCAACATAATCCTTGAGCCAATTGAGACTGACCTTCATACATTCTATTTCGGATTTAAGATTTCAGATTTCGATTTTAAAAATCTGCAATCTGCAATCTGCAATCTAAAATTGTTTCAAAAATCTCAGATCATTTGTGAAGAAGAGTCGAATATCATTGATCCCAAACTTGAGCATGGCGATTCGTTCGACGCCCATCCCAAATGCAAAACCGGTCACTTCTTCAGGATCGTAATTGACAAATCCAAATACCGCAGGATCCGTCATTCCGGACCCCAAAATCTCTAACCATCCCGTATTGGAACAAACCCCGCAACCCTTTCCTCCGCAGATAAAACACTCGATATCAACTTCTGCGCTCGGTTCTGTGAATGGGAAAAAACTGGGTCGAAATCGAAGCTTGTCTCTTTGCCGAACATCTGGTGGACAAAGAAGGTCAACACCCCTTTCAGGTCTGCAAAGGTGATCCCTTTGTCCACTAAAAGGCCTTCCACCTGATGGAACATCGGGGAATGAGTTGGATCCGAATCGCGTCGGTAACACGGCCCTGGAGAAATGATCCGAACGGGAGGAGGATGCTTTTCCATCGTCCTCACCTCCATCGGGGAGGTATGGGTTCTCAGAACCACCTCATCCGAAATAAAGAAGGTGGCCTGCATCTCTCTGGCAGGATGCCCTTTGGGAATATTGAGGGCCTCAAAATTGTAGTAGTCCAATTCCACTTCTGGCCCTTCCACCACTTCAAAACCCAGACGAGAGAAGATATCAATAATCTCCTCCAGAATCTGAGTGATCGGATGTTTCTTCCCGACAGGAATCCTTCTCCCAGGAAGTGTTACATCGACCTTCTCCTTCTCTATGCTTCCTTCCGTTCCCTCTCTCGAATCTGTAAAAGGGCTTCCTCAATCTTCGTCTCCAAGTCTTCTTTAATCTGGTTCGCCTTTCTCCCTATTTCTCTGCGGTCTTCCTCCGGGAGGGTTCCCAAACGCTTGAGAAGTTGCGTCAGACTCCCTTTCCTCCCCAAACCCCTTACCCGTATCTCGGAGATTTCTTTCTCTGTTGAGGCATGAGAAAGTGAAGTCAATATCTCCTTCTGGAGACTTCTCCAATTCCTCTAACACGGAGAGAACTCCTCATTACTGTTGCTATCCTGCTTACTGCTTACTGCTTACTGCACTTTTGTTTTGGCCATCTCTGCAATTTTTGAAAAGGCACTGGGATCGCTCACCGCTAAATCGGCCAATATCTTCCGATCCAACTCGACATGAGCTTTCTTCAAGGCATCCATTAAACGACTATAGGAGAGACCATGAAGCCTTGCTGCCGCATTGATGCGGGTGATCCATAATCTTCGAAAATCTCTCTTCCTGGCCCTCCGATCTCGATAGGCATAAGCCAGAGCCCGATGAACCGCATCCACGGCCGTTCGGTAAAGCCGGCTTCGCCCCCCTACATAACCCTTTGCCATTTTCAGGACTTTTTTCTTCTCTGCCTCGTCTTTGGTCCACCTTTTACTCTTGGCATGATCGATACTCCTCCTGGAAAAATCATTGCAAATTTCGAATCGCCCTTTCAGATGGGCATAGATCGCTTAGCGATCTATTTAGTTAGATATAAGGAATCAACGCTCTTTATCCCTTTGGTATTCCTCTTTTGCAACAAACTTTGGGGTTCTGAGACCTCGTTTTCGATTGGCTGATTTCTTTGTCAGGATATGCCGGGCAAATGCCCTTTTGGCTTTTATCTTTCCAGTCCCGGTCTTCTTGAATCGTTTGCTGCTCCTCGATTCGTTTTTAATTTCGGCAGATATCCTCCTTTAGAAGTAATAGATTAAATGCCTGACTTCGTATTTGTCAAAGTCGGAATCGATAGACCATGATTCTGTGCATTGCAACCCTTGACTTCGCATATCAGGGCTCATCAATCCTTACACCTTATCATGTTCATCTAGTTGTTTTTTGACTCTGGAGAGGGGCCAAGATCATCGTAAAATTTCTTCCCTCAAATTTGGGTGCCTGTTCTACCTTTCCCCATTCCTTCGCCTCTTCGGTAATCCGGTCAGCATATTCCTTCCCAGATCAGGGTGGGCCAACTCCCTTCCTCTAAAAACAATGGTGATCTTGGTCTTATTCCCCTCTTTTAAAAAACGCTCGATATGTCGAAGTTTGAATTGGTAGTCATGCTCCTCCGTCTTCGGCCTCATCTTCACTTCTTTTAGATGTACGACGGCTTGTTTCTTCTTTGCATCATGAGCTTTTTTGCTCTGCTGGTATTTGAATTTTCCATAATCCATGATGCGGCAGACCGGCGGTTCCGATTTCGGAGAAACCTCCACCAAATCCAACTCAAAATTGGTGGCGGCACGGAGTGCCTCCACCACTGGTAAAATTCCTAACTGCTTTCCTTCAGGGTCAATGACCCTGACTTCCTTCGCCCGAATTTCTCGGTTAATTCGAACATCCCTGACGATAAACATCACCTCCTTTTAATTAAATTTTAGATTTTAGATTTCAGATTTCAGATTTTAAATCCAAGATTTTAGTTTTTTCCAATCTGCAATTCACAATCTGAAATCTGCAATCTAACTCAATGATGGATATTCTGACTTGACCTCTTTGATAAAGTCTTCGATTCGCATTCCTTTTATAGCCTCACCACTTCGGTGACGCGGGAGAGGGTTTCTTCTTTCTCCTCTCTATCCCCAATCACCAGCATATAAGGAATCTTTTGAATCTGGGCCTCCCGGATCTTGAACCCCAGCTTTTCATTCCGGAAATCCTTTTCAACCCGGATTTCCTCTTGAATCAACTGGTGGTAAACTTTTTCCGCATAAGGGATATGTCGCTCCGTCACTGTCACAAGGATAGCCTGGACAGGGGCAAGCCAGACAGGAAAGGCGCCTGCATAATGTTCAATCAACACACCGATAAACCTTTCCATAGCCCCGAGGATCACGCGGTGAAGCATCACCGGTCTATGCCG
>CAVTZZ010000073.1:0-32689 GCA_963739325.1 uncultured delta proteobacterium
GCGGGAAAGAAGTTTTACGATATATCATTCCAATATTCCCTATGCTCAATATGTTGCTGATGGAAGCCGACTATGGATTGTTGTTGGGAAAGAAACCGCCAGAGAAATCAAGAAAGCCTTTCCCTTTGTTTTGAAGGGATACTTTGATGGAAGTTTTTCCAATTTCAGGCGATTTCCAAGCGATGCTTCCATCTATCTTTTCCTCTGGAATCCCAAATCACCAGATGAGAAGGGTATTGATATTCCGATGAAATAACCATTGGAGCGTTTTGGCATGAGGCACAAGGAAATTATTATTTTGATTCTTTGTTTGCTTGTAGGTTTTGCATTAAGATTCTATCGCTTTGATACAAAATCCCTCTGGATGGATGAAATCCATACCTATAATGATTCGCGGGATGATTTCAAGAATCAACTGAAGTTTTACAAGAGCAATCCTGCCTTCCTGCACCCTCCCCTTTTCTTTATTCTCACCCATCAATTTTACCCCTTTAAAAAACCTGAAAGAGATCTCCGTATTATCCCTCTGGTTTTCGGAATACTCTCCATACCCTTGATTTATTTTCTTTCAAGATCCTTTTCTCCTAACATCGCTGTTCCCTGCACTCTTTCGTTAACCTTCATGGCCTACCATATCAGCCTATCCCAGGATGGCCGTTCATATGCCCTCCTCATGTTTCTCGGAATGGCCTCTCTCTATTTTTTTTTAAAACACTTAAAAACTTCAAAGAAGGGATATTTGGTGCTGGTTGCACTTTTCTTTGCAGCATTGTTTCATACGAGTTACAGCTCCATCCCATTTCTTGCCATATCCCAACTTGTCTGGTTCTATCGAATCAGGGAAGATAGTCTGAAACCCAGTTTTTCCTCTTTCCTTATCTTGAATGGTCTCACCCTCTTTTTTTGCCTCCCCTGGATCACCTTTATAGTCGTAAATTACAAAGGTGAAATGATTATGGATCCCAGTCATACTGAAAGCATTGGTTCCTTCTGGAACATCCTGCATGGCGTATTCCATGACTGGGTACCTTATCTCCCTTTAATGATCGTCTCTTTGGCTCTACTCGGCCTTTCTCCTTTTTTATCTAAATTTAAAAGAAATGCTATCGTTCTCTTGTCCGTCTTCATCTTACCCATCGGAGGTCTTTACCTTTACTGCAAACTACTGGACATCAGTCATTTTATTACATCAAGATATTTCATCACTTTTCTCCCTCTCTTTTTCATTACGTTATACCTATCACTTAATACTATTGAAATTAGGTTTGAAAGATTTAAAAGATTGATGCGTTTCAAATTATTATTTCTTATTCTATTTATTGCATCCAATCTTGTGATCTTACCTTTCTATTACCGTTCCGAGAAACAGGATCTTAGAGGGTTAGTGGGTTATTTAAAGAACCAACTTCGAGAAGGGGATAATATTTTCGTTGAAACAGCGGGGTATATTCCCGGCATCCTCCATTACCTAGGAGTACACCCGGAAGGGCGACACCATAGGGCACAAACTTGGAAGGTGGGAGAAAAGGGGATGGGAGTGGAAAAGACCTTTACTTACCAAAATAAAACCTTCACAATCTATCATTCCAAAACCTGCTGTACTCAGTATGTCGTTGACGGAAACCGGCTGTGGATCGTGGTATCAAAATGGGGCGCGAGGAACATTAAGGGAGCTTCTCCCTCCGTTCTGAAAGGATATTTTGATGGTAGTTTTCTCAATTTCAACAGGTTCCCAGATGACGCCTCCATGTATCTTTTTCTTTGGGATCCTAAATCTCCCGATGAGAAAGGGATTGATATGCCGATTGAATAATCGAAAAATAAGGACTGAGGACTGAGTGCTGAGGACTGAGTCAAAGATTAAGGATTGAGGACTGAATCATCAGGATTAAAGACGTAGAACATAGGATTAAGAACTGAAAACAAAGGACTGGAAACTGAGTTGCAGAACCTGGAAATAGAGCTATTCGATCTTCGACTTTTGCCGGTAGACTGCGGCCCGCAATCCGCCAACCAGTCGGCTTGTTTCCCTTGCCAAATTATCCAGGTTCTGGAACGTGACTACATCGATGTATTCAACATCCAAGGCAACATAGAGTTGTGATCTCAATTCGGCGCAGGAACCTTTGGCGTATACCAGGAATTGGTGAAATTCTGAGCGTCCCCCACGCTCGAATCCTTCCGCTAGGTTTGACATAATCGAAACCGATGATCTACGAATCTGGTCCCGTAATCCAAAATCCTTCAAAAAGTCCCCATGTTTTGTGACCTTATAAATACCTTGGGTAAGTTCCCTGGCCTTCTGCCAAACAATCAAATCCTCAAACTTCTCTATTCTTTGTCCAGACATGTTTGAACCCCTTTCTCAATTTAGGGATACGTATTCGATTGTGAACTCAGTTTTCATTTCTTATAACTCAGTCCTTTGGTTTTAGTCCTCAGTCCTCAGTCCTCAGTATTACTTCAAAGCAAGGGATGATAACGGTTCACCCAAAGCTCCCATACAAGAAGGGTCCAGAGTTGCTTTCTATTGTCCTTCTTATTGAGCAAATGGTCCTGAAGAAGGGATGTCACATATTCAGGATTGAGGAACCCTTCCTTTTTTATTCGATCAGGTGAAAGTAAGTCTCCAAACAACTCCTTTAATGGTCCCTTTACCCATTTGGCAATGGGGACACCGAACCCCTTTTTCTTCCGTTGAATCACCTCATCTGGAAGAAAAGGTTTCATTGCCTTTTTCAAAATATATTTTGAAGTAAGTCCTTTTAACTTTAATCCTGACGGAAGACCCATCACAAACTCAACGAG
This sequence comes from uncultured delta proteobacterium, assembly GCA_963739325.1. Lineage (GTDB taxonomy): Bacteria > Desulfobacterota > BSN033 > BSN033 > UBA1163 > CAVTZZ01. The sequence goes on from CAVTZZ010000073.1 coordinate 2,809, forward strand.
TTCATGATCGAGTAAGGGCGCTCTCACCTCCAGCGAACACGCCATGCTTGCTCGATCCACTTTCACCAGAATACTCTCCTGAAAATAAAGTTTCAAATCCAGATATTGAAGCAAAGTGGTCAAATCTTTTTTTGGGAATTCTTTTTCATAGAAGGAGAGCTCCTCGACCAATCGGAAGCGATCGGAGTGGCTCAGGATCTCGGAGGATACCACCTTCTCTATATCCGGAAACGAAAAGGAACCGAGCCAAACGGAATTACGGATGCCATCCGGGTATCCAATCCCCGAAAGAAATTTCTTCACTTTGAAGTCGAAACTGATATTGTTATCTGAGACGGGCAGTAAATTTCCTAAAAAATGAATGGCTGGATGTAATTTTCTTAAATAAAACTCATATTGTCGAGCGAACTTGTGAGCTAAATAGGTGGGATATCCTGCAAAGAGTTCATCTCCTCCATCTCCCCCCAGAGCCACTTTTACGTATTGGCGAGTGAATTTAGAAAGAAGATAGGTCGGTAAGATAGAAGCATCTGCCATGGGTTCATCTAAGATATCCGGAAGTTTGGGAACAATATCGAGCAGGTCTTGAGGTGTCATCCTCTGCTCAAAGTGCTCAGTCCCAAGAAATCGTGAGACCAGAGAAGCATATTTTGATTCATCAAAAGATGGGTCTTCGAAACCGATGGAAAAGGTTTTGACCTTCCCAGGGGCTTCCCTTTGAGCAAAAGCAGCGATCGCACTCGAATCAATGCCTCCACTTAAGAAAATACCTAATGGGACATCGCTCACGAGCCTGCATTTTACAGAATGACTTAGCAGTTCGATGATTCTGTCTTCTACTTCTCTCTGTGCTAAATTATTCTCTATTCTTTCGGGATGAAAAGGAGACCAATATGTCTTGATTTCAACTCGTTTCTTCTCCCAGATGAGATAGGAGGCAGGAGGAAGTTTTCGTGCATCATTAAAAATGGTATGGGGACAGGGAATGAATTCATAAAAAAGATATTTCATTAAAGAGAGGGGGTCTATTTTTCTTGAAAAATGAGGATAGGTCAAGATCGCTTTCAATTCTGAAGCAAACAGAAAAGTCTCATTCATGGAAGCATAATAAAGAGGTTTTTTCCCCAAACGGTCTCTTGCAAGAATCAATCGATGGTTTAATTCATCCCAGATTCCAATGGCAAACATCCCATTAAAGTGTTTGAAACATTCCTCCCGATATTCTTCATAAGCATGAGCAATGACTTCTGTATCCGAGCGTGTTTTAAATTGATGTCCGAGGCTTTCTAATTCACTTTTCAACTCTTTGAAGTTGTAGATCTCTCCATTAAAAGTCACCCAAACCGTTCCATTCTCATTGGACAACGGTTGATGGCCGCCTGCCAAATCAATAATGCTCAGACGACGATGCCCCAAAAAGACGAAGGGTCCCTGATCATTTAAAGGCCGAATATATTCTCCCCTATCATCTGGACCTCGATGGACGAGAATCTCCCTCATTCTGCTCAGAATTTCATAGTCTGGAATATTAGAAGCCTTTTGGGTGAGAAAACCTACAATGCCGCACATGGGTGATCAAGAAAGCATTTCTTTTATTTGATAGGTGGGTTTTCCTTGAGATTCATAATACGTTCGGATCAGAATCTCAGCAAGGAAACCCATCAGAATTGAAAGAAAACCCAACACTGTAAGGAAGACAGACAGGATAGGTATCGGGGTCAAAATGAACGATACTCCCTTAAAGAGTTTTAAGTAAACCGCATACCCTCCCGAAAGAATAGCTCCTAAAATCATCAAAAAACCCGCCCCTCCAAAAACGTAGATGGGTTTTTGGGAATAGGATATAAGGAATTTGACCACCATAAGATCCAAAATAACTTTGAAGACCCTGTTGACTCCGTATTTCGATGATCCGAATTTCCTTTGGAAATGGTGGACAGGAATCTCCGATACACGCGCTCCAACCCACTTTGCATAAATCGGAATAAATCGGTGCATCTCCCCATAAAGCCGAATGTTTTTCAGGATATCCCTTCGATAGGCTTTTAGTGTACATCCATAATCATGGAGACGAACACCTCCAATGAAGGAGATCATTTTATTTGCGATGATGGATGGCAATCGCCGTCTCAGGAAGGTATCCTTCCGGTCTTTTCGCCATCCGCTTACCACATCGTATCCTTCTTCGATCTTCTGAAGAAGAGAGGGGATGTCTTCTGGATCATTTTGAAGATCGCCATCCATGGGGATAATAATTCTCCCTTTTGAGAAATCGATACCTGCACTCAGGGCAGAGGTCTGTCCGAAATTTCGTGAAAAGGAGATGAATTTTATGTGGGGATCTTTTTTACAAAGAGGTCTTAACAAGCTCAAGGTGCCATCGGAACTTCCATCGTCAATAAAAATCACCTCATAATCCTTACCCACACGAGTTAATACAGAGGTCAATTTTTCATAAAGAGGCAAGATGTTCTCTTCCTCATTAAAGACCGGAATAAGAACCGAAATCATCTCTTTGACTGCTCGGGCCATGGATGATACAGATCCTAAAAAAAAATGCAACCTTTCTAAATGCTCCACCCTTGATTGAAAAATTTGTCTTATTATTATATCCTTCTATAGGGGAAGTCAAGAATTTTATCATCATTCTATTTTTAACGGATAGTCATAAGGATGAAATCCAATCGTTTGGAAAAGATCATTAAAATTTCAATTGCCATCGCGATGGCCTCTGTTATTGCCTTTATGGTATTAGGGATCGTATCTTTTTTTTACTTCACTCATGGTCTTCCAAGTATTGAAACTCTAAAGAATTATGGGCCACCTACGATTACAAAATTCTTTTCAGAAGAGGGAGAAATCATTGGCGAGTTTTCCGTGGAAAAGAGGGAAATCGTCTCACTGGATAGAATCCCTCATCACTTGGTTTTAGCTTTTATCGCAGGTGAAGATGCAAGATTTTTCCATCATAAAGGATTAGATTATCTAGCCATTTTAAGAGCTCTTTTCACGAATATTTTTTCTGGAGGGATTGTTCAAGGGGGAAGTACCATCACCCAACAGGTAGTAAAATCCATTCTCCTTTCGCCAGAAAAGACTTTTACAAGAAAAATCCGTGAAGCGATATTAGCCTTTAAAATCGAAAAATACTTGTCCAAAGAGGAAATTCTTTTTTTATATCTGAACCAAATCTATTTGGGACACGGAGCCTATGGAGTTGCTACTGCAGCAGAGAATTATTTTGGAAAGCCCATTGAGGAAATGAACTTAGCAGAGTCCACCTTACTCGCAGGTCTGTCTCAAGCCCCCAGTAAGTATTCCCCCTATCATCATCTTGAGCAAGCTAAAAGAAGGCAGACCTATATTCTCAATCGAATGCTTGAGGAAGGGCTTATCTCTGAGAGTGAAGTCATGAGAGCATTACAGACTCCTTTAAAGATAAAGGAGAAACAAGATTCGTTTATTGAAAAGGCACCTTATTTTGTGGAACATGTCCGAAGGTATATCGAGGAGAAGTACGGGAAAGAGGTCTTATATAAAAAGGGACTTCAGGTTTACACGACCCTTGATATCCATTTTCAGAGAATGGCGCAAGAGGCGGTCGAATCTGGATTAAAAGAGATTGAAAAAAGACAAAAGTATCTACCTTCTCATATCCCTTTCTCTCTGGAAGGATCCTTGGTCTGCTTCGATTTAGAAACAGGGTATGTCAAGGCTATGCTGGGAGGTAGGGATTTTAAGAAAAGTCAGTTTAATCGAGTGACACAGGCCCGCAGGCAAACTGGCTCGGCCTTTAAGCCAATTGTCTATGCATCCGCACTCGATAAAGGCTACACCCCTTCGTCCGTCATTGTGGATGCCCCTATCATTTTCGAATGGGGAGAGAAGAAATGGAAGCCCAAAAATTTCGAAGAAAAATTTGGGGGCCCAACGACACTAAGAAATGCCATCACCCATTCCGTGAATATCGTGACAGTGAAGATTGCCAAAGATATTGGCATTGATTACATCAAAGACTATGCTCAAAAAATGGGAATTTCCTATCCTCTTCAAAATGACCTTTCAATGGCTCTTGGTTCTTCGAGTATCTCACTTTATGAATTAACAAAAGCCTATGCGGTATTTGCGAACCAAGGGAATGACTTTCGACCTATTTTTATTAAAAAGATCTTAGATAAGGATGGGAATCTCTTAGAAGAAAACCTTCCACTGTTTTATCCTAAGGAGGTCTTGAGTGAAGATCGTATCATTAGCCCTCAAACGGCCTATATTATGACAAACCTCTTAGAAGGGGTTGTTCAAAATGGGACAGGCTGGAAAGCGAAGGCCCTCGGAAGACCTGTTGCAGCAAAAACCGGGACGACTGACCAATTTTTAGACGCCTGGTTTATCGGCTATACCCCAGAATGCATTACCGGAGTCTGGGTGGGATTTGATGAAGAAAGATCTCTCGGTGAAAACGAAACAGGTTCCCGTGCTGCCTCTCCGATTTGGGTTACCTTCATGTCGGGGATATTGAAGGACAGGCCAGTCAAGGACTTTCCCCCACCAGAAGGGATCGAGTTTATGAAGATTGATCCAAAGACAGGCCAGATCAGTTTAGAAAAGGAGGGAATTCTTGAATGTTTTAAAGAGGGAACAGGGCCGACTCAAAAACTTTCTTTCCCATCAAACACAGACTTCTTCAAATTTGATCTTAATCTTTTAACAAAAACCCCATAAGAGATGGTCTTTCGGTTAGGACTACGAACCCCATTTGATGTAATGTCAATGGTGCCGAAGGGGGGATTTGAACCCCCACAGGGACTACTCCCCACTAGACCCTGAATCTAGCGCGTCTACCAATTCCGCCACTTCGGCATACCTTGAAAATAGCAAAGTGCATGAAGCATAGCGCATAGCATGAAAAAAGATAGTCATGAGTTAAAGAGTGGTTGATTGAATTTAAATTTATATTATTTTATATTTTTAAATTATAAAGTCAAGCCTTGAGAATTTAAATGGAAATTATATTTGGAATCGATCACCTAAAAAAACCTTTTTCCAACCCTGTTATTACATTGGGTAATTTTGATGGGGTCCATTTAGGTCACCAACGAATCTTTGAAAGGTTGAAAGAGGAAGCAAGAAAGATTCATGGAGAAGCCGTCGTTATCACATTTGAACCCCATCCGCTTAAAGTTCTCTCTCCTGACAATTTCTTGCCCCTATTGACACCCTTTGGGAAAAAAATGATGCTGATTGAGAAGTCAGGAATAGACAAAGTGCTTTGTATCCAATTTTCGTTGACCTTTGCAGAGATTTCTCCCACTGAATTTGTCAAAGATATCTTAGTGGAAAAGGTAAATGCTAAAAAGATCATTGTTGGATATAATTACCATTTTGGTAAAGGAAAAAGCGGAGATGTCAATATTCTGAAAAATATTTGTTACCTTTTTAATATTGGAGTGGAGGTGACGGAAGCCTTAACCATCGACCACACTGTCGTCAGCAGTTCAAAGATAAGAGAACTCATCAGTGGAGGAGAGGTCGAAAGCGCTTCAAAATTATTAGGTCGGGATTACCTGATCATTGGGAAGGTGGTGGGAGGGGCGAAGAGAGGACATGCGCTAGGTTTTCCCACGGCAAATTTAGAGATTTCAGATGAATTATATCCTAAGAGCGGAGTCTATGCCGTTGAGGTGTTATGGAAGAATCAATCCTTCAAAGGCCTTGCCAACGTGGGATTTAATCCTACTTTTGCCCCCGTGCAGGGAGGGGAAAGAGGGGATTTTTCTTTAGAGGTACATCTCTTAAATTTCAACGAAGAAATTTATGGTGAAAAAATTCAAATCAATTTTAAAAAAAGAATACGAGACGAAATTCGCTTTGATTCTCCTTCCCATCTGATGGATCAGATCCGAAAAGATATCCAATGGGCTCAAGACAATGTATTTTGAGAATGGGTCTTACCTCGCTCAATGAAGCAATTTACCCAACCTTATCCACCTAATCTTATCAAGCAGGTTTTGTGCATACCAATCTAAAGAAAAATAGATAATGAAGGCTTTTCCTTTCACTGCATTGATATTAACAAAACCCCAGAAACGACTGTCCTGACTATTATCACGATTATCCCCTAAAACAAACAAGGAATTTTTGGGAACGATCTCAGGGCCATACTTCTCCATCGGTTGAAGGTATCTTATCCAATGACTCTTTTCATTATATTGTCCCCATGGATCATTGATCAATTTATCATTGATATAGATTTTGTTGCGGATGATCTCCACCTTTTCTCCTTCCATTCCAATGACTCTTTTAATGAAATCCTTCGAGTGATCTCTTGGATAAATAAATACGATGACATCCCCTCTTTTTGGTTTCTTAAATTTAAAAAGTTTAATATCGGTTAAGGGGATTTTTACTCCATAAATAAATTTATTAACAAGAATATGATCCCCCACCTGTAATGTCGGCTCCATAGAGCTCGATGGAATCTTAAAGGCTTGAACAATAAATGTCCGAATGAAAAGGGCGATCAGGACGGCGATGACGATCGGCTCTAAATATTCTTTAATAAACTTCTTCTTTTCCATTTTCTCCTCTTTCCATAAAAATCGCAGGACATGGCGCATAAGCTCAAAGCTTAAAGTTCAAAGCTGAAAGCTAAATCTCCCCCTGCGGCAGGCAGGCTTTGAGCATCCAGCCTTCAGCCTTTAACGCTATGCCCTATGCTCCATGCGGTATTATTCGTTCACAATCTCTTTATAGGTTTGCGGCCTCCGGTCTTTGAAAAACGGCCATTCCTTCCTGACCTTATCAATATTTCTTAGATCAATATCGATGAGAGCAATACCCTCTTTCATTCCCGTTGGTTCATCGAGCAATTCCCCCTCCGGGGACATACAGAAGGACTTTCCATAAAAATCTTGCTTTTCTTCACTCCCTACACGGTTCACTCGAAAGAGGTAGACGCCATTTGAAATGGCATTGCCCGAGATCACTGTTTCCCATTTTTTTTGGGATGCAAAGGCAGCCGCTGTAGGAGAAAAAATAATCTGAGCCCCTTTCAAGGCTAATATTCTTGAACCCTCTGGAAAGAAGTTATCCCAACAAATTTGGACACCAATAACGGCAAATCTCGTTTCAAAAATAGGGAATCCAAGGTTTCCAGGAGAGAAATAATATTTCTCTTCCCAAAGAGGAATTTGTGGAACATGAATCTTTCGATAACTCCCCAAAATCTCTCCGCCTGCATCGATGACGACTGCTGAATTATAAAAAGAACTTTCTCCTTCTTTCTCAAACATTGGGCATACCAAAACCACCTCATTCTCTTTTGCCAATTTTTGCATCCTCCTCATGGAGGGGCCGTCGATCTTTTCGGCTAAGGAAAAATGACTTTTATCCATTTCTTTTGGGAACCAATGGGTCGCAAATAATTCTTGGAAACAGATGATTTTAGCCCCCTTCTCTGAAGCAATTTGAGCAAATTTTATTGCTTTCTCGAGATTTTTTTCTTTATCTTCACTACAAGATATCTGAATTCCTGCCAATTTCATCAATGAGTTACCTTATCCTATAAATTAAAAACAATAAAATGCTAACAAAGTAAGGGGGAGGTGTCAAGATTTTGAGGTAAACCCCGTTAGAAAGGATGGGGCTTTAACCATGTCCTCAATAAAGAATTAACATTTTTTCAACACCTCCGCCATAAACCCTGTAGGATATTTATTATTCAACGAAGTAACCGGCGAGGCTTTCTAACGGGGTAAATATTTAGCTATTGCATTTTTTTTGGTTAAATTTATAATATCATTAGTTATTTTTTGCTTATCCCTTAAGAGTGGAGGGATGACGAATCTCTTAACAAAAGATTCCGAAAAAAGAGATGAGAATTTTAGTCATTGAAGACGAGAAAAAGGTTGCCAGTTTTATTAAAAAAGGGCTGGAAGAAGAGCATTATGCTGTGGATACAGCCTATGATGGTGAAATTGGCCTCTATATGGCTGATGTTAATGAGTACGATTTAATTGTTCTTGATCTGATGATTCCCAAGATCGATGGATTAGAGGTTTTAAAAAGAATTAGGAGCAGTAAAAACAATGTCCCCATATTGATTCTGACTGCAAAAAATACTGTGGAGGATATTGTAAAGGGATTAGATTCTGGTTGTGACGACTATTTAACTAAGCCTTTCAATTTTATGGTTTTTTTGGCAAGAATACGCGCCTTGCTGCGCCGTGAAAAAATCGAGAAAGAACCCCTTATAAAAATAGCTGACGTGATCCTCTCCCCGGTCACCCATAAAGTGACGAGGAGAGGGATGGAGATAGAACTCACCAGTAAGGAATACGCCTTGTTAGAATATTTTATGAGGAACCCAGATCGGGTGCTTACAAGGACCATGATCTCTGAACATGTCTGGGATTACCATTTTGATTCTTTGACTAATGTGATCGATGTCTATGTCAATTATCTTCGAAAAAAAATTGATAAGGATTTCGAACCCAAATTGATTCATACGATTCGAGGTGTCGGTTACATCCTGTCCAATAACAGGGCTTGAACCACCTATGGTACAGGGCAGGCAGGACATAAAAAGGGGATAAATGCATCTCGGCAGTCTCCGAATTAAGCTCACCTTATGGTATGTCCTTATTTTAGGAATTCTTTTGATTTCCTTTAGCAGTTTTTTATATTTCACCCTTTCAAAAAGTCTTTATCGCGATGTAGATAATAAATTGAGGGCGCTGGCAGAACTGATCGCTTCAGAATCTGCTTCCCCATTATCTAAATTTGGCTTTGGAAATATCGACCAAACCCTTGAAACATCGATGAATCTAAAACCGATAGGAAAATTCATACAAGTTTTAGACGAATCAGGCAACATTGGTCGAAAATCTGATAATTTGAAAAACGTTCAGCTTCCGATCAGTCTCAGTGCACTCAAGAATGCTTCAAAGGGTCTGATCACGTTTGAGACCAATCGTTCTTTCGGGAACACTCCGTTACGAATCGTAACCTTCCCTGTTTTAGGGGATAATCATATCACCCAAATCGTCCAAGTGGCTTCCTCTTTAGAAGATGTGGAGGATGCCCTCAATACCTTGTTCATCATCTTAATCATTGCTGTTCCCTTGGTCCTTCTCATCGCCAGTCTGGGGGGACAATTTCTTGCGAACAAAGCACTCAAGCCTGTTGATCAAATTACCCAGACAGCCCGTATGATTACTTCCCAAAACTTAAATCAAAGAATTAAGCCACTCAAGGTAAAAGATGAAATATCAAGATTGATTGAGACATTCAATGAGATGATTTCCCGACTGGATCGATCTTTCCGTCAAGTTAAACAGTTTAGTACAGACGCTTCTCATGAATTAAAAACTCCCTTAACCATTCTCAAGGGAGAAGTGGAAGTCGCCCTCCGTAAGGAACGTGAGTCCCAGGAATATGAGCAAATCTTAAAGAGCAATTTAGAAGAGATCAATCGGATGTCACAAATTGTAGAGGATCTCCTACTGCTTTCCAAAGGGGATAGCGGGGAGATCCGGTTAAATAAAGAAGATATGAATTTGACCGAGATATTAAACGAAGTGGTTGCACAAGTAAACATCTTAGCTCAATCAAAGAACCTCCATATCGAAACATCGAATCATCACGAAGAGATCCACATCTTTGGAGATCCTTTGCGAATCAGAGAATTATTTTTGAATTTGATTGAGAATGGGATTAAATACACTGAGGAAGGGGGTTCCATTCATATCCATCTCACGAAAGATGACTTTCTCCGAGATGGAACCCCGGCAGGTGGACCCAAAGCAGAGCAAGCGGAATTTGCAAGAATTATTGTTTCCGATACTGGAATTGGCATTGCAAAAGAGGATCAGGAAAGAATATTTGATCGATTTTTTAGAGTCGATAAAGCCCGGTCGAGAGAACAAGGAGGGAGTGGTCTCGGGCTCAGCATTTGCAAATGGATTGTCGAAGCTCACCGGGGAGAAATTAAAGTGGAAAGCGAATTAGGAAAAGGAAGCTCTTTTATCGTTAAATTACCCATCGATTCTTCATAAATTTTTGATGAAAAAAGCCCTTGAATGGGTTAAATTTCTTTCAGAGATTGGATAATTATTAAACAGTTGAAGCACTTTTTTGCACCTTTTTGTAATTTAAAAAACTAAAATAAAAAAATATTTCTGTAAATTCAAATAATTAACAATAGGCAAAAATTGGCACTTATTTTGCTAAAGTATCATATAATTTATTATTTATAACTTCTTATTCCTAATTTAGGAGGCTACAAAAATTGTCGGAACGCCTGGGCGAATTACTCGTCAAAAAGAATTATATTACTGCCGATCAACTTAAAAAAGCGATAGAGGAACAAAGACTAAAGGGAGGCCGTTTAGAATCCGCCCTCATTCGATTGGGATATATCAAAGAAGATGAGATTCTCTCTTTTTTAAGCGCCCAATTTAGAGTTCCTTCCATTAAAATTTCTAAAATTGAAATCAATCCGAATGTGATTAAATTGATTCCATCCAGCACTTCAAAAAAGTATTTCATCATCCCCATTAATCGGATTGGCCCTAAATTGACGCTGGCAATGGCTGATCCCAGCAATATTATCGTGATCGATGAAATTAAATTTATGACCGGCTTCAATGTTGAACCGGTGGTGGCTTCGGAAACGGAGATCATCGATGCCATTAAAAAATATTATGGAGGCGGCGGAGGTGTTGCTGGAAAGGGCACGGTTTCGTTTGAAGCTGCCGATTACACCATGGATGACGAGGAGAAGACAGCTCCCTTAGACGGTGGTGTCATGCTCGACGATGACTTCGTCGATGTGGATGACTTTGATGCCCTTGTCCATGGAGCAGTGGATAATGTTGAAGTCGTCGATACGCAATTAGCATTAGATGAAACAGGGGATATCGAAGGTCCCATCATCAAAATCGTCAATGGAATTCTGATCAAAGCCATAAAATTAGGGGCAAGTGATATCCATTTTGAACCTTACGAAAAGACGTTTCGAGTCAGATATAGGGTGGATGGCGTGTTAAGGCGGGATATGATACTCCCCAACCAGATAAGAAATGCTATCACCTCCCGATTGAAAATTATGGCGAGGTTAGATATCGCCGAAAAGCGACTCCCCCAAGATGGAAGGATCAAGTTACGAATGGCCAAGGGACGGGAAATGGATTTCCGGGTCTCTTCCCTCCCTGTCCTTTTTGGTGAAAAGGTTGTTCTCCGATTATTAGATAAATCTGCTTTACAATTGGATATGACCAAGCTTGGGTTTGAGGAAGAGTCCTTAGCCGAATTCCAAGGTGCCATTCATAGACCTGTCGGAATGATTCTGGTGACAGGTCCAACAGGAAGTGGAAAGACAACCACCTTATACTCCGCCTTATCTGAATTAAATAAAGAGAGTGAAAATATTATGACGGCTGAGGATCCGATTGAATACAATTTTATGGGGATCAATCAGGTCCAGATGCATGAAGAAATTGGACTCACTTTTGCTTCTTCCCTCCGTTCCTTTCTTCGCCAAGATCCCGATATCATCATGGTGGGAGAGATTCGAGACTTCGAAACAGCCCAGATCGCTGTCCAGGCCGCGCTCACTGGGCATCTTGTCTTGAGCACTGTTCACACCAATGACGCTGCAGGAACCATCACAAGATTGATCGATATGGGGATTGAGCCATTCTTAATCTCATCGGCGATTCTTCTGATACTCGCTCAACGCTTGATCCGGAAGATCTGTATGGATTGCACGGAACCTATCAAACCCCATGCTCAGCTTTTGATCGATGTGGGAGTTCCTCCGGATGAGGTCAAATCCTTCACGGTTTCGAAAGGGAAAGGATGTACCATTTGTAATGGCACGGGTTATAAAGGCCGCCTGGGTCTCTATGAAGTCATGTACATGAGAGAAGAGATCAAAGAGCTTGTATTGGCTCGTGCTTCAGCTTCTGAAATAAAGAAGGAGGCCATCCGTTTAGGGATGAAGACCCTAAGACAAAGTGGCATCACCAAAATTAAAAGTGGCATGACGACCATTGAGGAAATACTCCGGAGCACCATGGATGATCGATAATCGATTGCAATAGAAAATGTTGGAGGAAAAGATGATTGAATTACAAAAATTACTCGAAATCGTGGTTGAGAAAAAAGCCTCCGATTTGCATATTACTACAGGAGCCCCCCCCCAATTTCGGATCGATGGAAAGTTGATGAGTTTTGATACAACCGTTATGACTCCACCCGATACCAAAAGGCTCTGTTATAGTGTATTGACCGATGCCCAGCGACATAAATTTGAGGAAGAATGGGAATTGGACTTCTCCTTTGGACTTAAAGGGCTGAGCCGATTCAGAGGCAATATCTATATTCAAAAGGGAGCGGTCGCTGGGGCATTTCGGGCCATTTCTTTTGATATCCTCAATTTTGCTGATTTGGGAGTTCCTCCCATTGTCAACGAATTGATTAAAAAACCGAAGGGCCTTGTTTTGGTCACCGGGCCGACCGGAACAGGAAAATCGACCACATTGGCAGCAATGGTCGATAAGATCAATAGGGAGCAGAACGGCCATATCATGACTGTCGAAGATCCGATTGAATTCCTCCACTACCATAAAAATTGCATGATCAATCAAAGGGAGGTGGGCGCTGATACGAAAAGTTTCGGCGCCGCTCTTCGACATATCCTCAGACAAGATCCGGATATTATTCTCATTGGCGAAATGAGGGATTTAGAAACGATTGAGGCAACCCTCGTCACAGCCGAAACAGGGCATTTGACCTTCGCCACATTGCACACAAACTCCTGTGTGGAAACGATCAATCGTATCATCGACGTCTTCCCCCCTCACCAGCAACCACAAATACGGGCACAACTTTCCTTTGTCTTGGAAGGGGTTCTTTCTCAACAACTCATTCCGAAGATCGGCGGAAAAGGACGGGTTTTAGCCATGGAGGTGATGGTGCCAAACCCTGCCATTCGGAACCTGATTCGAGAGGATAAACTTCAACAGATCTACTCAACGATGCAGGTGGGGCAGTCGAAATTTGGAATGCAGACAATGAATCAAGCCCTCCTTTCACTTCTGGAGCGCCATCTCATCTCCTTAGAGGATGCCATGACTCGGAGCCATAATCTGGACGAATTTAAACAAATGCTTTCCACCTCGAATACCTCTGCAGTGAGAAAGGAAAGACCGCTAAGGACAGCGTGAACCCTGTTAGAAAGGAGGGGGCTTCAACCCCGGCCTTCACCCCGTGAGGTTAAGGATCCCGGGCCTTTGAAGCCGATCGGAAAACCAAGGGGCGTGTAAAAACAAGGATTAATCCATACGTTACTCTACGGGGTAAATGAGGAATGAACATTTTTATCTATATCTTCGGCATAAATAACGGGATTTTCTAATGGGGTGAACCGACAAGGAAGGGATACGTTATGCCAATCTATAAATGGGAAGGGAACGTAGGTAAGGGAGTGATCAAAAAGGGAGAGATGGAAGCTCCCAACGAAGCAGCCATTCGAACCCATCTCAGGCAACAGAATATCGCTCCTACCAAAATCTCTTTGAAGGGAAAAGAGTTTAAATTTTCTCTGCCCTTTAAAAAGAAAGTAAAACAGCGATCCATCGCTATTTTTACCCGACAACTTGCGACCATGATTGATGCCGGATTGCCTTTGGTTCAATCATTGGAAATTTTAGCTTCCCAACAAGATGACAAGGTTTTCCAAAATATTATCCGGCAGATCCGGGAGGATGTCGAGGGAGGGGCCACCTTTGCAGGGGCCCTTAAAAAACATTCTGTTACCTTTAACGAATTGTACACGAACTTAGTCGTAGCGGGTGAGGAGGGAGGGATTTTAGACACGATTTTAACCCGTTTGGCCAACTACATTGAAAAGGCAGAGGCTCTGAAAAAAAAGGTCAAATCGGCCCTCGTCTATCCAGCCACCATTGTGGGTGTGGCCGTCATCGTCGTGATGATATTGATGATCTTCGTCATCCCCGTCTTTGAAACCATGTTTAAATCGGCAGGTCAAACATTACCTCTTCCCACCCTCATCACTCTCACGATTAGTAAGCTTATACAGAAATATATCATCATCATTATCCCTGGACTTATCCTTTCTATTTACCTGTTAAAAAAATATTATCAAACCGAAAAAGGGAAGACCGTAATGGACAGTCTGCTTTTAAAATCACCTGTCTTTGGACCGCTCTTCCAAAAAATTGCTGTCGCCCGATTCTCTCGAACCTTGGGGACGCTTGTCAGCAGCGGGGTCCCTATCCTGGACGGATTAAATATTGTTTCAAAAGCCGCCGGAAATAAGAGGATTGAAATAGCCGTCCTCAATGCAAGGGCGAGTATCCGAGAAGGGGAGACCATTTCAGAACCGTTAGGCCGTAGTGGTCATTTTCCTCCCATGGTGATCCAAATGATCTCGGTTGGGGAATCGACTGGCGCCTTGGACTCCATGTTGTCCAAAATAGCAGATTTCTATGAAGATGAAGTAGATGTCGCTGTGGGAAATTTGACAGCCCTCCTCGAACCGCTCCTGATGGTCTTTTTAGGAGTCGTGATTGGAGGCGTGGTCATCTCGATGTATCTCCCTATATTCAATATGGCATCTGCTGTTGGAGGGGGTTAACTTTCTCTCTGTCTAATGGAAATCTTTTGAGGGTGTCGAATTGGATGGATCCGGTTTCAAATTTATCTCTTAATACTCATCAAACAGGGTTAAAGTTAAAAAATGTAAAGGATTTGATGCTGTGTCGCATCATCATCCTCACCCTTCTTCTCGCCATCACATTCCTTTTCCAGTTTTCTAAGAAGCAATACTTTTTCATCCCCTTGACCAATAGCTTCTATTATTTTTTAAGCTTTTTTTATCTCGTGACCATCTTTTATGCCATTTTTTTAAAAAAAGTTAAAGACCTCCGGCAATTTATTTTTATTCAAATCGTCATCGATCACCTTTTCATCACAGGTTTAATCTATTTTACCGGTGGAAAAGAAAGTTTTTTCCCCATCACCTACATCTTCTCTATTATTGGGAGCAGTTTTATCTTCTATAAACGGGGGGCCTTTTTTTCAGCTTCCCTCTCTACTTTTCTTTACGGACTGATTCTGGTGTTCCAACTCTACCACTGGATCAATCCTTTAGGTCGGCCTCCTTTTTACGATCCCAGTCAAATATTTTATTCCCTGATTCTTTATATGGCGACTTTTTATATTGTTGCCTTTTTGAGCAGTATCATTTCTGAAGAACTGGAGAAGAAGAAGGGAGAACTCATACAGAAGCAGTTTGATTATAATCAATTGGAGACCTTTAATCGAAATATTATCCAGAGTCTGGACAGCGGTCTGATGACCATTAATCTCTCTGGTAAAATTATTTTTTTAAATCGAACTGCAGAAAAAATCTTAAATCAAAATAACGATCAGTTGAAAGATACCTCCATCTATGATCTCTTTCCAAAAATCGATGAGACGATCGATGAATTCAAAAAGAAGACATCGGATCCCTCCCCCGATTATCAACGGTATCAAACGCTCCTTACAAATGAGGGTGGGAAAAACATCTATCTTGGTTTTTCAATCTCTCCACTGACCGATCCAGAGGGATCACTCATCGGCCATACCTTAATTTTCCAGGACATTACAAAATTTAAAGAGATGGAAGAACAGATGAAGCGGCTCGATAAGATGGGAGCCATTGGTTTATTGGCTGCAGGGATGGCACACGAGATCAGAAACCCTTTAGCTTCTTTAAGCGGATCGATTCAAATGTTGAAGGCTGATCTCCGATTGAAGCGCCCTCAACAAAAACTCATGGCAATCATATTGAGGGAATCGGAAAGACTCAATGCCCTCATTACGGATTTTTTGCTATTTGCGACACCCCCTCAAAGTACGAAGAAGTCTTATGAGATCCAGAAGGTTATTGAGGAAACGATCGATCTGCTTATCCATTCTCCCTCCTTCCATGAGGGGATTCGCATTCATCGCCTGGCCTCCCCAAAAAACATCCAGGCGATGATCGATGTAGATCAAATGAAACAAGTCTTTTGGAATCTTCTGATCAATGCAGTCCAAGCGATGTCTAATGGAGGAGAGATTCGTATTGAATTGGAGCAACAAAATGGGACCTTTGGGGAAATGAGATTTCCCCTTCCCTTTACCCAGCGGAGAGGGAAAGAATGGCTCAAAATCTCAATCTCTGATTCTGGGAGTGGGATCTCCTCACAAGAAAAAGAGAATATTTTCGAGCCTTTTTTTACAACCAAGGAAACCGGGACGGGGCTGGGTCTGTCGATCGTTCATAAAATCATTGAAAATCACAACGGAGTCATCAAAGTGGATAGTGAGGTGGGAAAGGGCTCCACGTTTACCATCTTTTTGCCCACCGATTAAATTGAGGGAAAAAATGTTGAAGGACAAAATATTAGTAGCTGACGATGAACAAAGCATGAGAGAATTCTTAGACATTATGCTGAGAAAAGAAGGCTATAAAGTCTCATTGGCCCCCAATGGAGAAGAGGTCATCAAACTGGTCGAGAAAGATATTTTCGATTTGATCCTCATGGATATTCGGATGCCAAGGCTGGATGGGATTTCAACATTAAAAAAGATTAAGGCGATTTCACCTGAAACGGTTGTCATCATGATCACCGCCTATGCTTCTGCTGATACGGCCATTAAGGCAATGAAAGAAGGGGCCTATGACTATATTACCAAACCATTTAAGATTGAAGAGATCAAGCTGATTATCAAAAATGCTTTGGAAAAGAAAAATCTCCAAAAGGAAAATATCCTTCTAAAACAGGTGGTTAGGGAACGTTATCATTTTGAGAATATTCTCGGCCAAAGTTCAAAAATGTTAGACCTATACAAACTATTGGAGAAGGTCGCCCCTACCAAAACCAACATCCTAATCACCGGAGAGAGTGGAACGGGGAAGGAATTAGCGGCGAAGGCGATCCATTATAATAGTCCCCGGAAGGAGAAACCTTTCGTGACATTAAATTGTGGGGCGATCCCTGAATCCCTCATCGAAAGTGAACTTTTTGGTCATATGAAAGGAGCGTTCACAGATGCCATCGCGACTAAAAAGGGATTGTTCGAGGTGGCAGACGAAGGGACCCTCTTTTTAGACGAGATCAGCGAACTTCCTCTCCTGATGCAAGTAAAATTACTTCGTGTATTGCAGGATCGAGAATTTAAGAGGGTAGGAGGTACAGAGGATATCCGGGTGGATGTCCGAATTATTTCGGCAACGAACAGAGATTTAGAAGAGGCTGTGAGAGAAAAGCGATTTCGAGAAGACCTATTTTATCGACTCAATGTCATTCAGATCAAGCTTCCTCCGTTGAGAGAGAGAAGAGAAGATATCCCTCTTCTGCTCACACACTTTTTGAATAAATATTCGGAAGAGTTGAATAAAAATATTTTGAGCATTTCCCCTGATGCGGTTCGTACCTTACTTCATTATGATTTCCCGGGTAATGTCAGGGAGCTACAAAATATTATCGAAAGGGCCGTTGCCTTAGAAAGTTCTCAAGAACTGACCGCACAACATCTGACTTCCTATCTTAATGAACAACTTCCTATGGAAAAAGGGGCGATTGATCTCGAAATTCCGAACGAAGGAATTGACCTTGAAAAAATAGTCGAAGATCTCGAAAAAACCCTCTTGCTGAAGGCCTTGGATAAAACAAGGGGAATAAAAAAGAGGGCGGCGGAGCTTTTACATATTAATTTTCGTTCCATGAGATATCGATTAGAGAAATATGGATTGAATCAAGAAGAAGACTCCGAACCAACGTAGTCAGAACCCCAAAGGTAACCTTCACCTTGCATCATTCCCTCGGTAGGCCAATCGCATTGTGAAGCTCCCCGGCCACAGACCGGGGCTTCCCGGTAAGGTAATTCCGTTTCATATTGTGCCCCTTGACCCCACTTAAAAGGCGGGGTTTGCGGGGCACGTTCCGGTCGAGTCTTTGCTCACTTAATAGGAAAAATTACTTTACACTTCAAGCCAGCGGCTAGCTTATAGTTTGGATTGGGCAGTTCCAGGCGTACGCCAAATGTACCACTTGCGGCGTCAATCACTCTATCGACGATCTTTACCTCAGCGATATATTGGCCTCCGATGGGGGCTTCTGGGATCACCTTGACCTTCTCCCCTACCCTAATGGAAGTAAAAAGGGTCACCGGTAGAATGACTTCAACATAGAGGGGATCGATCTGGGCAAGTTTTATTACCGATTGGTTCTCAATGTACTCTCCTGGGGAAAGGAGCCGTTCCACCACAACGCCATTGATAGGACTGCGAATGGTCAGCCGGTTGAACACTTCAACGGTCCGTTTAAATTCTAACTCGGCGAGCCGCTTATTCTCTAACGCATCCTTCAGCTCTGATTCGGCAAGGATTCTATTGGTCTCTGCCTCGTCCATTTGGCTAAAAGGGACAGCTCCTTTTTTAAAGAGTTCCTCATTCCGTTGCTGCTTCCGTATAAGGAAATCCAGCTGCGCCTGTTTTAATTTTATAGTTGCTTCCATTTCTGCCCGAGCTCGTGCGGTCTCCATCGTTGCCTTTTCAACGCCAGATTGGAGTGTCGCCAGTACCTGACCCTTTTTCACAAAGTCACCCCGATCCACATCCACGGTCTCAAGGATCCCATATACTCCACTGCCGACCTTGACAGTCATGTAAGGTTCAATGACACCATCCAGCTCGACAGCACCAGCGGTCGTAGATACCAATCCAACAAGGGCCAGAAAAATGAAGAATCTTACGAATAGCATCGATGCACACCTCTATAAAAGGATTTTAATTATTCTGGACGCCCGGAGAATGCCAGCGCATCACCCAATTGTTCATCCATTTTCAGAAGGTCATGCCGCATCCGGGCATGCAGGCGCTCCGCCTTGCCCTGCGCCCTGAGAAATAGAATCTTTCCGATCCACCGGGCGATGACAGCATTAGGCCTTTTCAGAACCATGGCCGCCAACCACTGAAGTAGCCTTGCCCACATAGACTGTCACCAATTCGTCCTCCAACGAAACAATTGCCTCACTTGTTCCAGGATCGCCTTGCCTGCCACAACGCCCAAAAAGCTGACGGTCAATTCGCCGCGCTTCGTGCCGTTCGGTGGCAATGACGTGAAGCCCTCCCAGTTCAGCCACACCCGGAGCGAGGCGGATATCCGTTCCTCGGCCCGCCATGTTTGTGGCCACTGTGATACGGGCCTGTTCGCCAGCCCGTGCAATAATTTCTGCTTCTTCCTGATCCTGCCGTGCATTCAATACCTTATGGGGCAGACCCGCATCCATTAGGAGGCGGCTTAAGTGCTCCGAAGCTTCAACAGAGCGAGTGCCCACAAGGACGGGTCGGCCTTCGTTGTGCATTTCCGAAATTCGACTTGACCACAGCCTCCCATCTTTGCCCTGCTGCAGGATAAACACGATCGGGCAGATAGTTTCGGTGTAAGGGTCTATTCGTAGGTACAGTAACCACACGCAAGCGGTAGATCGACCATAGCTCTCCTGCTACCTCTCTGGCCGTACCCGTCATTCCAGCCAGTCGAAGGTAACGACGAAAAAAGCGCTGGTAGCTGATCCGAGCTTGTGTCTCTTTCCGCTTGGTCACTTCACAGTTTTCCTTGATCTCAATGAGCTGGTGCAAACCTCTCTCCCACGACCGATCGGGCATCAAACGACCCGTATATTCATCAACGATCTGTACCTTTCCATCTTTGACCAGATAGTGCTTATCACGCGAGAATAGATTGAGTGCCACCAAAGCCTGACGCACCAGTTCTTCACGCTGCTGTCCGGTTGATGGCCATTTTTCCATCCCATGTGCCGATCTCTTCGATTCGAGCCTTGCCCTGATCCGTGATTTCCAGGGAACGCTCACTCTCTAAAATCGAGAAATCTTTTCCCGGTACGAGTTCTCTCGCAAGACCAAGCGCCTGCTGGTAAACACTTTGCTCATCATAACTATCCCCCTCTGCAGAAATAATCAGAGGAGTGCGCGCCTCATCGATCAGTACGCTATCGGCTTCGTCTACAATACCAAAATGAAGCCCGCGCAACAGAAGATGGTGCACACGGGATCGTTCACCGTAAAGACGTTCGACCTGGAGTCGAATCTGACTGGGTCTGTCCCAGAGGACGATTCTGTCCCTGAGGTAATCGAAGGTCACTTCCTTATTGGTGCAATAGGTGATATCACACCGATACGCAGCGCGCCTGGCCTCTGGATCCATACCATGTTTGATCGTTCCAACCGTTAGCCCCAGCGCCCGATAAACCGGTCCCATCCAGTTGGCATCACGGTCAGCAAGATAGTCATTTACAGTGATGATGTGAACAGGAACACCCGCAAGGGCAGCCGTGCAGGCTGGCAGCGTTGCAGTGAGTGTCTTGCCCTCGCCCGTCTCCATCTCTGCTACCATCCCATTGAGCAACACCAAGCCACCGATCAGTTGGACATCGAAATGACGCATGCCAATTGTGCGGCCTGCAACTTCACGAACGAGGGCAAAGACTTGAGCGACCAGTTCCTCCTTGTAACCCTCCATCCGGAGACGTTGACCAAGGCTTCGACTCAATTCCAGGATCTCGCGGTCACTCAAACTTTCCATCGAGCGGAGCATGGGCATTGACGAGATCAACGACCCACTCAAAACGGGAGGCGCTGGGTCGAAACCAGGGTGCAAGCATTCCCACGGCGTAAGCTTCCATCCGGTCAAGCCATTCGACACGCGGCTCTTGGCGCTCAGGATAGATTCCAGCAGCGATGGCGGTTTGGACGGAGACGTTATACATTGAATCTCCTCAAAAACAGTTGTCTTATACTTCTGTACCACCGCCAGATGAGCGGCTCCTATCCATGATCAAAGCGAACATGGACACGGCCCCCAACATTGTACAGACCTCCAAGATCCGGCAATTCAATATCAAAGAGAAATAACTTTTGAAAGGCCTTCACCCCCTGCATATCGCGCGGGTCGATGGCAATCTCCCCACCCCCTTGCTGACTGAGGACTCTGCTCGGCAATTGGTCAGTGGCTGCTGGCACTTCCCGCTTGATCACAGCAGGTAGAGTTTCAGAAATCTTCTCCGGGAGCCGAATCTTCACTCCTGAAGTCCGTTGGCGCACAAAGTCAACATCGGATTGAGAGACGACGACCCGAGCAGTGATGGTGGAACGGTCTATCACATAGCCCAACAATTCTCCTCGCCGGACGAACCGACCCGGAAGATCTTGGGCCATCGGTATTAGAAAGAATCCGTCAGTGGAACTACGAATCGTCAGTTCATCAGCCCGTCTGCGGGCATCTTCAAGTTGGCCTTTGACATGTTTCATCTCTTCGTTCGTGATTGCTGCCTTGACGCGATCCGAAAGCATTTGAGTTTCATAAAGTGCTTTTAGTTCTCTCAGCCTGCGACTCCAGCACCCGGATATTGGCGGGCAAAAGCGGGTCAGAGCACTCAATGAGGGGATCGCCAGGTCTGACCTGGTTTCCTGGCGTCGCAATGATTCGGTTAACAAATCCATCTGTCCCGGCACGCACGAACGATTGTTCAGGTACCCATATGACTCCTTCAGCCAGGGTACTCAAAGGGACAGGCACGAATAGAGACGATCGCCGCTATGCTGGCCAAGGTGAAACTGCTCGCCAAGATTGCCCTTGCTCGTTTGCGTCCGAGCCTTGGAGAAGAAAAAAGGAACCTTATGCCCTTGGCTCCTGGCACAGATGAACATGCTCACCACTGCCCAGCCTGCGATCATCACCCCCGCCACAAAGAATTTGCTGGCAATAAAGAGGATGATCGCAGCATAGATGAAGATTCGATAGATAAAGGACGACAGCAGTATAGATGACGAACCAGACACGCTCACCCGAGGCGGATAAGGGTGGTTCCACATCACGGAGCCCAAACAGATACCGTTGTGCCAGGTAAACGAAATACTGGATTCCGCGTTGGCCGAGATTGGGAATTTCAAGCAGATCCCCCAGCATATAATACGCATCATAGCGGAGGAGCGGGTTACCGTTAAAGAGCAGCGAAGACACTCCTGCTATAAAATATCACATTGTAAAGTACTGCTCGGATCGTTCCAGGTTCAATATTGATCCAAACAAAGAGTGCGAGAGCCGCGATAAATAATTCCACAGCCATGCCAGCTGCACCGACCACAATGCGTTCCCACTTATTACGGAAGGCCGAAGCAGAAGAGGCATCCACGTAGGGAATGGGAGTTAAAACCAGCATCATAATACCCATTTCATGGACCTCTCCTCCCATTACTTTTATGGCAAAGGCATGTCCGAATTCATGAAAGACTTTCAGGAAGGGGAAGGTCAGCCAGAGGAGCACGAGGTTTTTGCGGGGCTAGGACTCGATCCGTGATATTTTCGGTAAGCTCAGGCCAGTGAACACCCGCCAGAAAAATTCCAGTACCCACGACAGCGAGCCAGAGAATAGCTCCAAGCCAACTGAAGAACGGACGCGCCGAGCGGCTGGAATCGAATCAAGAACCGTTCTGGGTCAAGAAGCGAAAAACGCATGGAAAGTGGGTTGCGTATATTTTGCTTCCACTTGCTGGACTGCCTTTTTTCGAAGCGCTTCAGCAACTCCGCCGTGTCTGGTGGTACGTCACACTGCAAGACGTCCACAGCATGAAGCTGACTGAGGAGACGAATCATCTCCTCCTGAGTCGGGGCGTCATCTTCGAGGCGTGACCTCGCCTCCTCCCAGATCTCTTGGACAGTGCGTTTCCCATCCATCAGCCCGATCAGAAGATAGGCAGCTGGAGTGAAGCGTTGGAATCGTCCTGTGGCATGATCTTGAAGAACATACCAGAGCTCTCCGCGATAGTTGTGGCGATGAATCTCCACATGGCTGCGAAGGCGCGGTTTCAGTGCAGCCACACGGTACCAGGATGGACTGTAAAGAGAAGTAGTCATATCTAATTAGTAAACTCAAATGTCAAATGTTACGAGTCATAAGTTACAAGTGTCAAAGCTCAAATGTCAAAGACTTAAAACTTTTGAACTTATGACATTCATTTGACATTTGGATCTTGAAATTTGCACTTAATCTTAGGGTATCCACGCCCAGAGCTTGAGGCGCAGCCAGTCGATCAGCTCGTGCGTCCAGATCCAGATCAGTTTGCGACGATCGATGGTGATCTTGCCAACCCCTTCCATCCCCGGACGGAGTCGTTCTGAAGTATTTTCCAGATGGGCTTCCACACGAAAGTAGTTTCGGCCCTCTTTCGCTGTCGAAACCGGCGTGATCTTATCGACGACAAGTGGAAACGTATCACCAGGCATGGACGGAAGCACGAGTTCACCTCGCTGGCCAACCGCTATATCGGCAATGTCACGCTCGTCAACTTCTACGATCACCCGGTAGGATTCAAGAGGCGCCACTTCAAACAATACCTGGCCCCGCTCCACAGGGGCACCTAACGACTGACTCAAGTCGCCCTTCATGACCACTCCATTGAAAGGGGCGACAACCTTTGTCCGCGCTAATTGCTCATCGAGCAGAGAAAGCTGAGCCTCGGCCTGGTCGATCTTGGCCTTGATGATCTGGACCTGGGCCGGTCGTGTTTTGCCATGGCCTCACGGTACTGCTTTGAGAAGTTGTTCTCTCTGGGTCGACCACTTGAGACGCTCAAGTTTGAGATCCCTGTCGTCAAGGAGACAGAGCAAATCTCCCTGCTTCACGATATCACCAGCGCGCGCTCGTGCTTCCGCAATGTAGCCATTGAAAGGAGCACTCACCACACGCTGGATGGTTCCCTCAAGGGTGGTCGTTGCAGAGACCCGATAGTCGCCCTTAGCGAACGCAAAGAAGATGACAAGCGCGGCCACACCAATAGCACCCATCTTGACGACCAGATGCCCAGGCCCGAAGAGCTTTTTCAATTGCGTCGGTAAATGACTCTCCTGCCTTTGTGATCAGCCAACGTTCCTCTTTTCGTTTGGCATCAAGGATCGGGCCTATCAGAGCCGCTACAGTCTCACAGAGTTCCACCGTGTCTTGATCGAAGGCCCTGTCCGCCGGACGTTCAAGCGTCAGCCCTCCGAAGAACTTTCCGTCTGATTCTAAAGGTATGGTGCAGATCGTACCTGCCCCGTGTTGCCGTGCCAGTTCTGCATGTGCGCGAGTCACCAGTGGGGGCAGCATCAGATGGCAACGGATAAACAATGACAGCCTGTTGGTCGATGGCTTCATCCATGGCCGATCCAATGGCACGGACCAGATTCATCTGTTTGCCAAACTCGGCGCTGTGTGATAATGCACTGACCTGCAATTGCTTATGGTCCTTGAAACCCAAGGCTCACCCGGTCGCATTCCAGCTTCGTCGCCAACCTGGTCACAAATGCCATGGCCGCCTGTTGAAAGCGTTCGTGCTCTACTGCGCTTGCAAGAAGATCGAGGACTATCTTGCAGACGCTCATTTGTCTCTGTCGCCTTTAAGGCATCCGCCCGCCGAAGAATGACCTCGAGCCAGGCAAGACCCCCAGTGAAGCTGTCTCATGATCTCTTGGACTTCATGCGCAGGACGCTGGTCTACTTCCAGGACGACCACCCCATGGACCTTCCCAGAAACCTCAATGGGATAGGCAATATGATGGCTTTCGATGACTAAATTCTCAGGAGAATGGGTAGAGTCGGCTTTGATAAGGAGACCGCGGCGCTCTCTTCAGAGGCACGCTCCGCTGCTCCGGTGAGATGTTTCACACTGAAATTGGGGCTTGGCCATACTGCAGCAGGGGTGAAGGGACCTCGGTCAGGAGTCCCGAGCAACACCAATGCGCTCCGGATACCCTTTAAGCATGTGGCACTGGAGAGAGAGCCAGCTCTGGCAGAAAGCTTTGAGGGTGGTGGCCTCGGCGAATTGGCGCCAAAGATCCTGTTCGAAATCAGATCCCTGTTTATCTGCCTGCTCGTTTAATACGGGATTTTTGCGAGGTTCTTCTCCAAGGTCAGATGGGATTTTGACCATAGTAATGGTAAATCAACCCTTTGAATGAAGGACTCTATCCAGTAGTCAGGTAAAACCACTTACCTGGATTCCATTTCGTTTATGAAATGGGAGCATCGGTTGGACGCCGCGCTTCAACATCCAGTGTGCCATACCGGGACTCATAATCTCGAATGACGTTATTCAATACAATGGACAGCCGTTTCGCCACGAAAGGACTCAAAACGATGCGGTCTGAAAGCTGAACCGTCAGCTCCTTCTGGGTGGCATCCCAGGCCTGGTTCATCCCAAACAGGAGAACGACCTCTTCGCGCGTACCGGCTACATTGAATACGTTGGCGTACGCACTGCGCATGTTGGAGTTGTCCCAGCGAATTTTCACCTGAGTGCTTTCTGAAGTTGGGGGTCCACTCGCTCCAGTCACTTCACTGCCACGATCTTCTTTCTTTGCCATATTACCTCCTCAAATTGAATTGTTTAATAAATTACATTACTTATAGTTCTTTGTCAAGAAATACATACTTATTTTTGTGAATCCTGTAAATTGCTGCAAATTCTTATAAAATTGTGTTAACTATCCTAAATACCTCATTAAGTAATGATGACATCATATTGAAGACTATTTAAGAAAGGAAGGGAGTTATTGCAAAAACCTCAATCCTGCTCTGAAACGATCTTCAGAGGGGTGTGCCCACATTACTTCTGCGAACACAGGTAGGGGTGTATCAACTTTGGAGGCCGGAAGAAATAGTTTTATCACCTCGCCTGTTATTAAAGGATAATCTGCAGCCATTCCCAATCCACCTTCGCTTATGTCAAAGCAGACTCCATTTCGTTGAATATTCTTCATTCGATTTAATTCCGTAGCGATCTGTTCAAAAAGGATAGATCTTCTGAAGGCCATTCGTATCTTTGATCTTTTTTCCTGTCTATATCCCATAAGCTTTATAAGCTTCTATGATTTCATATAATTTGCCCTTATCTTATACATTTTTTGAAAGAAATGTCAATCCCTCCACTATGCAATGCACTAAATGAGAGTAGGAGAACGAAAGGTAGCGGTCAGAAGGAAATGTTAAAATTAGAGGATTAATAAAGTAAACCCCGCCCTAAGGGCGGGGCTTTTAAGTGTGATTTTAGATGTTAATGAGAATTAAATAGAGGAAACTCACCTCCTCTGAAAATCAAGCTATCCCTTGCACCCTTTCGAACCGACCTTTGGTTTATAGTCGTTAGCATTGGGAAATACTATTTGGATACCGCTGTTTAGGTTATGGTATTATTTTTTCCAGCAAGGCTAACGACAAAATCCTTTACCCATGAGCCACATGGAGAAACCTGCGTATCGACAAGCTTATTTTTCCCTTCGTTATCAATTAAGGTGTCTTTACCGGGGCCTCCAACAAGGAGATCATTACCTGCACCACCCAAGATTATTGTCGTTACCGCTGCCTCCAAACAGCTTGTCATCCCCATTACCGCCTGTAAGACTTGTCATTGCCCGAGCCCCCATAAAGCTTGTCGTTACCGTCGCCACCCTCAAGTTCATCATTCCCGCTGCCACCAAAAATTACATCGTTACCATCACCGCCTGCAAGCTTGTCATTGCCAGAGCCGCCATAAAGTTGTCGTTGCCCGCACCGCCATCAAGTATATCATTGCCACTTCCACCTATCAAAACATCGTCGCCAGAACCACCTATGAGCTGGTCATTGCCAGAACCGCCATAAAGTTTGTCGTTGCCGTTACCTCCGTCAATTATGTCATTCCCGTTGCCACCAAAAATTACATCGTTACCATCACCACCCAGGATCGTGTCATTTCCGCATGAACCAAATATCCGGTCGTTTCCACTACCGCCATCCAGAAGATCATTACCACCATTACCGAGAATCACATCATTGCCATTACCACCAAAGATTTTATCATTAACACTGCTGCCAATGAGTTTGTCGTTGCCATCACCACCCAGTAGCGTTGCTTTACCACCACCCGCCTGCAGGTAATCGTCCCCTGCTCCCCCGTCAATGGTCACCGGCTTGGTAATCTTCTGGTCAACTGTCACGTTGTCATTGCCGTTGCCAACCATGATGTCAATACTATCGAAAGCGGATGCACTGAATGTCAAGGTATGGTCTTTATTCGATATGAAGCCGGCCTTCACCTCAACCGACTCGTTCTTCTTGCCCTTAGCATTGACTTCCACATTATCGTTGCCTGCGGTCCCGACGATCTGCAGGACCCGGCCGACGATCTTTGCGCCTGGTGTCACCGGAGCTACATTGGCCACTGTGACCTTCAATGAGTCTGTCCCAACACCACCGTCATCATCGGTTACCGTCAAGGTCGCCGTGTAGGTCCCATTATTCACATATACATGTGTCGGATTGAGTGTGCCGCTGACAGTCGTCCCATCCCCAAAATTCCACACGATCGTATAGGTGTCCAAGGTCCCGGGATCAGTAAAAGAACCGTTGAAGGAGATTGTATCTCCCTCGTTTGCGGATTTATCCGACCCTGCGTCAACTGTCGGTGCCACGTTTTGCACCGTTACCTGCTTGCTGCCTGCGCCGGCGTGTGTACCGTCCTCATCGCTCACCGACACTGAAATACCGTAAGTGTTCAGGCCGTCAGCGTAGGTGTGAGTGACATCGGAGTTGGCCACAATTTCGGCCGCCGTGTAGGTATTGAAGTGGCCGTCGCCCCAGTTGACCGTGTATCCTATCACCGTATCAACTCCCGGATCGGTCACCGTGCCCAGGGTAAGCGTGTATACCGCTCCCTCATTGACATTATCTGCGCCCGTAACAGCGATCGTGGGCGCCACGTTTTGCACCGTTACCTGCTTGCTGCCTGCGCCGGCGTGTGTACCGTCCTCATCGCTCACCGACACTGAAATACCGTAAGTGTTCAGGCCGTCAGCGTAGGTGTGAGTGACATCGGAGTTGGCCACAATTTCGGCCGCCGTGTAGGTATTGAAGTGGCCATCGCCCCAGTTGACCGTGTATCCTATCACCGTATCAACTCCCGGATCGGTCACCGTGCCCAGGGTAAGCGTGTACACCGCTCCCTCATTGACATTATCTGCGCCCGTAACAGCGATCGTGGGCGCCACGTTTTGCACCGTTACCTGCTTGCTGCCTGCGCCGGCGTGTGTACCGTCCTCATCGCTCACCGACACTGAAATACCGTAAGTGTTCAGGCCGTCAGCGTAGGTGTGAGTGACATCGGAGTTGGCCACAATTTCGGCCGCCGTGTAGGTATTGAAGTGGCCATCGCCCCAGTTGACCGTGTATCCTATCACCGTATCAACTCCCGGATCGGTCACCGTGCCCAGGGTAAGCGTGTATACCGCTCCCTCATTGACATTATCTGCGCCCGTAACAGCGATCGTGGGCGCCACGTTTTGCACCGTTACCTGCTTGCTGCCTGCGCCGGCGTGTGTACTGTCCTCATCGCTCACCGACACTGAAATACCGTAAGTGTTCAGGCCGTCAGCGTAGGTGTGAGTGACATCGGAGTTGGCCACAATTTCGGCCGCCGTGTAGGTATTGAAGTGGCCATCGCCCCAGTTGACCGTGTATCCTATCACCGTATCAACTCCCGGATCGGTCACCGTGCCCAGGGTAAGCGTGTACACCGCTCCCTCATTGACATTATCTGCGCCCGTAACAGCGATCGTGGGCGCCACGTTTTGCACCGTTACCTGCTTGCTGCCTGCGCCGGCGTGTGTACTGTCCTCATCGCTCACCGACACTGAAATACCGTAAGTGTTCAGGCCGTCAGCGTAGGTGTGAGTGACATCGGAGTTGGCCACAATTTCGGCCGCCGTGTAGGTATTGAAGTGGCCATCGCCCCAGTTGACCGTGTATCCTATCACCGTATCAACTCCCGGATCGGTCACCGTGCCCAGGGTAAGCGTGTACACCGCTCCCTCATTGACATTATCTGCGCCCGTAACAGCGATCGTGGGCGCCACGTTTTGCACCGTTACCTGCTTGCTGCCTGCGCCGGCGTGTGTACCGTCCTCATCGCTCACCGACACTGAAATACCGTAAGTGTTCAGGCCGTCAGCGTAGGTGTGAGTGACATCGGAGTTGGCCACAATTTCGGCCGCCGTGTAGGTATTGAAGTGGCCATCGCCCCAGTTGACCGTGTATCCTATCACCGTATCAACTCCCGGATCGGTCACCGTGCCCAGGGTAAGCGTGTATACCGCTCCCTCATTGACATTATCTGCGCCCGTAACAGCGATCGTGGGCGCCACGTTTTGCACCGTTACCTGCTTGCTGCCTGCGCCGGCGTGTGTACCGTCCTCATCGCTCACCGACACTGAAATACCGTAAGTGTTCAGGCCGTCAGCGTAGGTGTGAGTGACATCGGAGTTGGCCACAATTTCGGCCGCCGTGTAGGTATTGAAGTGGCCGTCGCCCCAGTTGACCGTGTATCCTATCACCGTATCAACTCCCGGATCGGTCACCGTGCCCAGGGTAAGCGTGTATACCGCTCCCTCATTGACATTATCTGCGCCCGTAACAGCGATCGTGGGCACCACGTTTTGCACCGTTACCTGCTTGCTGCCTGCGCCGGCGTGTGTACCGTCCTCATCGCTCACCGACACTGAAATACCGTAAGTGTTCAGGCCGTCAGCGTAGGTGTGAGTGACATCGGAGTTGGCCACAATTTCGGCCGCCGTGTAGGTATTGAAGTGGCCGTCGCCCCAGTTGACCGTGTATCCTATCACCGTATCAACTCCCGGATCGGTCACCGTGCCCAGGGTAAGCGTGTATACCGCTCCCTCATTGACATTATCTGCGCCCGTAACAGCGATCGTGGGCGCCACGTTTTGCA
>CAVTZZ010000074.1:0-12271 GCA_963739325.1 uncultured delta proteobacterium
GCTCCTTGAAGAAGTTAGAGAGTCTCTGCAGGCTTGGAGAGGAGCAAGAAGAGAAAGGAAGAAAACGGAAAAGGCTTATCGGGCATTGGAGGGAGAGCGCCGCGAGAATCAAGAAATACTGAGAGAATGGGAGGTCCTTTTTAACGAATTCAGGACAACCTATCAAGAGGTTTCAGAACAATTAGAAACTGAAAAGGGTCGATTCATTGACATCCTCACCCAATTGACCTCTCTTAAAAATCGCCAATCCCACCTTGAAGAGAGGTTAGAGGATTTACATAAAAGGATTCGATCCAATTTAGGAGAGTCTGCAGAGGCGAAAGCAAAACTTGAGGGATTGGAGAAGGCCTATTTCGAGAAAAATAAAGAAAAAGAGCTTAACCTCTCCATCCAGTCCGCCCATCAGGAAGAGAAGCTCCGGTTGGAAAGGGAAACAGAGGGGTTAAAAGAGGTCTTCTTTCAGAAACAGAAAGAAAGAAGGGAAGGAGAGGAGGTCTTGAGACAGGACCGATCCCGTTACCTTTCCTTAAAAGAACTTCAGGAAAATTATGAGGGATATGAGAAAGGAGTGAGATCTCTTCTCCTACGAAAAAGGGAGGACCAGGAGCAGTGGGTGGGGATCTTGGGGACAGTAGCAGATATCTTGGAACCGGACCTGAGGTATGAGATTCCTCTCGAAGCTGTTTTAGGGCAGCGATTGCAATACCTGATGGTGGAAGGCGAAAAAGAGGTGATGGAAGCGATTTCCCTCCTTAAGCGAGAGTCTCTCGGCCGAGGAAGTTTCATTCCAATAGGTGTGAGAGGAAATGGAAATCGTGATCCTTCTTCACAGATCAGAGACGGAGGAAGACCATTGCCTCTCCTCCAGTTCGTCAAGGTGAAAGAAGGCTTTGCTCCCATCGCAGAATTTCTCATTGGGGATGTGGGTGTAGTCGACCATTTGGAGGAGGCACTCCACTGGATGAAGGAGGAGAGAGAATTTGGGACCCTTGTCACTTTGGAAGGAGAGGTGGTGGAGCGCTCCGGAGTCGTTTCAGGAGGAAGCTTTGATCAAGGACTCACCATTCTGGAAAGAAGGAGGGTGATTCGGGAGCTCGAAAGCAAGATCAAAGAAGAGGAGGAAAAGTGCCAGAAAGCTCTTGCAAGAGGAGGAATGCCTCCAGCAGGAGATCCTTGTGAGAGAGGCCCAGCTGGAAAATAGAAAGAAGGAGATTCAGGAAAAAGAAATAGAGCTCCTCCATCAAGAAAGAGATTTGGAAGAGCTGAAAAAAGAGATTTCTCAAATCCACCAAAAAATGGAGATCCTCCAATTTGAAGGACAGGAACTCAGAGAAGAGGAAATAGAGATCGATCGAGGAGATGAAATCCGTCTTGGCTAACATGGCCCAAGAGGAGAGGGTGAAACAGGATAAGGAGGGAGAGCTTCAATTATTGAAGAAAACCGTAGAGGAGGTTCAAGAGGGGACAGAAGAACTTGGAGGGAAGCTTACGGAGAGGAAAGTGTTATTGGCTTCCATCGAGGAAAAACAGAGAGGGATGGAGGGGCAGATTCTTAATCTCTCCGAACATCTCAAGACATTGCACGAACTGATGATCAAAAAAGTGAATGGGATCCGAGAATGTAGAAAGGAAAGAGTTTCCCATCGCGAGAAAATCCTTCAATGGGAAGAGGAGTTAGATCGCTCCCTTAAAGAACACCGCCTTAAAGAAGAAGCCCTCTCCACTCAGAAGGAGAAGGTAGAGGTTCTCTTGAATGAGTGGAAAGAGATGGAGGCCTCCTCGAAATACCTTCGCCGGGAGCTTGAGGATGTCCGACAGAAAATCCATGAGGAAGAGATCCGAACCTCGGAGATTCAATTAAAACTCTCACACCTTCAGGAATCAATGAGAGACCGTTACGGGACAACCCTTTCCCCTTCTTTAGGAATAGGTTTCTCAGAATTTCCAAAGGAAGAAATGTCAAAACGCTTGAGTGAACTAAAAACTGCCTTAGAAGGATTTGGCGAGGTCAATCTCATGGCTCTTGAGGAGTATCAGGAGTTGAAACAGCGACACGATTTCCTCACGGAGCAACAGGCCGATCTTCAGCAGGCCCTCGATTCTCTGAGAAAGGCGATCATTCGGATCAATCGGACAACCACGAAGCGATTTTTGGAGACCTTCCATCTCGTCAATGAGAAGTTTAAAGAGGTTTTTATGAGGCTCTTTAAGGGTGGCCAGGCAAGCCTTCTTCTCTTGGATGAACAGGAACCCTCTACCACTGGAGTCGATATCATCGCCCAACCCCCGGGAAAGAGACTTCAAAATATCGACCTTCTCTCTGGCGGGGAGAAAGCCCTCGTAGCCATTGCTCTGCTCTTTGGGCTCTTCATGATCAAACCCATCCCTTTTTGTTTGCTCGATGAGGTCGATGCTCCCTTAGATGATGCGAATATCAATCGATTCATCGAACTGGTCAAAGATTTTTCAAAAACTTCTCAGTTCCTTCTCATCACCCACAATAAGAGGACGATGGAGACCGCCAATACCCTCTACGGGATCACCATGGAAACCCCTGGGGTTTCAAAAGTCGTCTCTGTTCGGCTGAATTACATCTATTTTTATGGGAGAAAGTTTTTATTTGCAATTTTTTAAAGAGATAGAATAAATTTAGAGTCCTCTAAGAAATATCACAATTAACTCTTTGATTTTAATGGGTTATCTAAGTTTTAATTTATATAGTTTAAATTGAGTTTGTAAGGAATTTTTTACTTGCAATAATATTTTGCTTGTATACAATATACAGGATACAACAGGTTAGGTTTTTAATTTTGATCTTTTAAAACTTCTTAGAAAGGAGGTGGAATTCAAGAGCATGATTGAGGAGATAAAGGGGGATGCCTGTCTATAGACAGCCCCTCGAACCGTGCTGGGTTAGAGCAGTTAAGCGATTGGTAGAAATGGAGGGAGTTAAAGTGTCTAACAAAAAATTGGGAGGGGAAAGTTATGAAAAAGATATTTATTTTCGCAATAATTGTTGGAGTGATATGTTTTGGTTTGGTGGTTAGTGGATCGGCTCAACCCATAAAAGTAGGGGCGGTAATCAATCTGACCGGCCCAGCTTCCTCATGGGGGCAATACCATGCCAAAGGTCATCAAGATTATATTAAGTATGTCAATGAAGTAGGGGGAGGGATTGCTGGAAGGAAGATCGAGTTAACCATTGTTGATCATGCCTACAAAGTTCCTGAGGGAGTTAAATATGTTAAGAAGTTCTGTGAAGACAAGATGGATACGATTGCCACCTGGGATGCAGGCACGGGAATTCAGATAAAACCCATTATTCAAGAATACAAAATACCTACGATTAATTACTCTACCTATCAAGGAATTCTCACTCCTCCAATCGGTTATATTTATCTTCCCTTTGGTAGTTATGTGTTGGATTCCTATGCTGTCTTGGAGTACATTAAATCCATCCATAAGGGGAAAGAGGCTCCAAAGGTAGGTCTGTTAACCTATAATAATGTTTACGGGAAATCGATTCACGACCCGAGTAAGGAATATGCTGCTAAGAATAACATTAATATCGTCAGCATCGAAGAATTCCCACCAGCAACAGTGGATTTGAGCACCGAATTGCTCCGCCTGAAACAGAAGGGAGCCGAATATATCTTTGTACAGATCCTTCCAGCAGGTATTATTACTGCTCTCAAAGCGGCTGATCGAAATAACTATAACGTTCCCTTCTTCGGAACATGGACAGCCACCAATCCAGACTTCTTTAAAATTGGACAAGGTTTGATCGGCGGTCGACTCTTCATGCAATTCTGCGGGGTCTCCCGGGGATAAGACGTCCAAAGGTGCGAAATGCCCGGGATCGAATTAATGGAGAAGTTATGGGCGAGGTACAAGACAGTGGGTTCATTTTGAAACCTCTTACTGGGAAGGGGTGGTCGTGGCCATGATCGAGGAGAGAGCCATCCATCGAGCCTCTGGTTTGTATAAAAAGAGCTGATGCGGAGAGTATCAACAAGGCGATGGAAACCTTCCAGAATGAAGATTTCGGAGGCCTGGTTCCCAATACGACTTATACGAAGGACAACCATGAGGGTTCCTTCTTGGGAAGGATTGTTAAAATTAATGAAGATGCGTCCTATACGCCGATGACCAATTTCTTCGTTCCTGGAAAAGGGCAGATTCAAGTTTTGAAAGTTCCCGAAATAAAAAAATAAACTCGATGTTGCTTTGAAGGGAAATAGATGAAGGCATTTCGAGGTCAACCCAGTATCTTCGCCTCCACTCAGCCTGAGGATCGTCAGGCTGAGTTGGAGGTGAAGAAAATTTTTCTAAACTTTGGGGGTGTCATGGCGCTCCATGATGTTGATCTCACCGTGCACACAGGAGAGCTTATAAGTATTATTGGGCCAAACGGTGCAGGAAAAACGAGTCTCTTGAACTGTATCACAGGTTATTATCATCCACAAAAGGGAGAGATTCTGTTCAATCGGAGAAGAGGTCACAGGCCACCACCCCCATGAAATTACAAAAAGAGGGATTGGAAGGACCTATCAGAATATTGAACTCTTTCCAGGGATGACAGTATTGGCAAACATGCTTTTAGCGCGACACCTTTATTGCAACTACAGCATTGGTAAAGCTGCCCTTTTCTCTTCATCGGTTCGAAAGCAGGAAGTTCTTCACCGTCAGGTTTTGGAGGAACTGATCGATTTTCTTGAGATGCAACCCATTCGTAAAAAACCGGTTGGGTCTTTGCCTTACGGATTAAGAAAAAGGGTCGAACTGGGCCGCGCCTTAGCCTTAGAGCCAAAACTTTTGGTGCTCGATGAACCCTTTGCCGGAATGACGCTTGAGGAAAAGGAAGATATGGTTCGGTTTTTACTTGAGTTGAATTCTGCATGGAACCAGACCATGATCCTGGTGGAACATGATATGTCCATTGTGATGAGTATCTCACAGCGGATCATGGTTCTAAATTTTGGAGAAAAGATCGCAGAAGGAACCCCAGAGGTGATACAAAATCATCCTGAGGTGATCAAGGCCTATTTGGGTGAAGCGACCAAGTTTTAATCCCCCCTTTCCCCCCTTTAGCAAAGGGGGGTTGGGGGATTTATTGGAATGCTGGAATGATGGAATAATGGTTAAAACCCATAAATCCAATATTCCAACATTCCATTATTCCAATCGCGGAGTGAAGTCTCTATGGAGTTCAGAAAAATAGAACGTCCCGATCAAGAAAGCGTATTATCACTGAGCCAATATACATTGCCCCAGATTTTATTCAAACAGGCAAAAGAGTTAGGGACAAAAAAAATTGCCATTCGCGAAAAGATGTTTGGGATATGGCAAGCCTATCATTGGCAGGATTACTTCCGCTATACCAAACATGTGGCTTTAGGTTTTTTCGCCCTCGGTCTCAAACGGGGTGAAAATATTAGCATCATCACCGACAACCATCCAGAATGGCTTTTCAGTGAAATGGGAGCTCAGGCCATGGGTGCCATCACAGTGAATCTGTTTACCTCTTCCATTGCCAAAGAGTTGACGACCATGCTGAATCGAATTCAAGCTGCCTTTGTGGTCGCTCAGGACCAGGAGCAGGTGGATAAGCTATTAGAGATGAAAGAGCAACTGTCTCATGTACGGAAAGTCATCTACGTTGATCCGACTGGCATGAGAACTTATACCAATAATCCATGGTTGATGAGTTTTAAAGAACTCTTGGACTTAGGCGTAGAGACAGATACCAAACAATCCAATCTGTTCGAAGAAGAATTGTGGAAAGGGAAACCGGATGAGGTTGCCCTCATGATCATGACTTCCGGGACAACAGGGATCCCTAAATTGGCCATGATCTCCCATCAGAGTTTTACTGAAATTGCCAGGAAATGGGTTGAGACGGCACCCATTGGTATCGGGGATAATTGGATTTCGATCACCCCAACGGCATGGATTGTCGATCAGATGTGGGGGATGGGTGTCTCCCCACTCACAGGAATGGCCATGAACTTCCCTGAAACTCCAGAGACAGCTACGGAGGATTTCAAGGAAATCGGACCTGCAGTTATCATCACTTCTTCACGTTTTTGGGAAGATCTCGCCTCCAAAATCAGAGTGAAAATTGCGGATGCGGGTTGGGTGAAACGCAAACTTTTTATCTTAGGTGAAAAGATTGGAGAGGCTGTGGTGGACCGACAGTCAAAGAAGGAACCTGTCCCTTCCTACTTGCAATTGCTTCATCAACTTGCTGCAAGAATCGTCTATCGTCCCCTGCTCGGTCGAGTGGGCTGCGCACAAATCCGGGCTGCTATCACAGGTGGACATCCTATCAGCCCAGATGTCATACGATTCTTCCGGGCAAAAGGATTAAATCTCAAGCATGCTTATGGTCTCACCGAGGGCGGTGGAGTATTTCAGGTTCAGCCTGACGGCGAGGTGAAGCCAGAGTCTGTTGGTAAACCCTTGCCAAGGACGGAGATCAAAATTGCAGAAGATCAGGAGGTGCTTGTTAAAACACCCTCCTGCTTTGTCGGTTATTACCAAGATCCAGAGGCGACCAAGAAGGCCCTTCGCGATGGCTGGCTTCATACGGGTGATGCAGGCTATATCGATGATGATGGTCACCTATTGATTATCGGGCGTAAAGAAGAGATCATGCGCACCAAAGGAGGCGAAGCCATTTCTCCAGACTTTATTGAGACGAGGCTAAAATTCAGCCCCTATATCAAAGAAGCTGTGGTCTTTGGTGAAGGCCGCGAGTATATCACAGGTTTTATCAACATTGATTTTGGGAATGTGGGCAGTTGGGCAGAGGATCGAATGATTCCTTATACTACGTATAACGATCTTTCTCAACAACCTCCTGTCGAAGAACTGATTCTTGGTGAAGTGCGGATAGTGAATACCCAATTACCAAAGCCAATGAGACTTCGCAAGATTATTTTATTATACAAACTCCTCGATGCGGATGACGAAGAGCTGACAAGGACAGGAAAGGTGCGAAGGAAGTTCGTTTATGAACAATACATCAAATTGATTGAGGCGATGTATAGCGACACGAATGAATTGGAAGTTACCGGCAAAGTCCGTTATCGCGATGGACAGGTTGGTACCATTGAGACGAAAGTGAAGATATTAACGGTCGAATAAAAGTATCATAACATCATTGTCAAAATAAACCAATTAGTTATTAATCAATGGAATTAAGTCATTCAATATTTCTGTTTCATTGACTTGCTAACTGTCTAATTTTTCATTTTGCTAATTTTCAATTGATCTTTAACAGGGAGGTTTTCTTTTATGGAATTTTTTCTTCAGCTTTTTTTCCAGGGACTATCCATTGGATTTCTCTATGCCTTAGCTGCACTTGGCTTTGTCATGATTTTTAAGTCGTCGAGCGTCCTCAATTTCGCCCACGGTGAATTAATGGCCATCGGAGCCTTTATCTTTCTGGTCTTGGCGGCATGGGCTAAGCTACCCATATGGATTGCCTTTTCGATAACGATCGTGGGAAGTTTCGTTCTCGGGTTTATCATCGAACGCCTCTTCTTACGTCCTCTGATTGGGGAAGCCCTCATCGAGGTCATCATGCTGACGGTTGGGTTAGCCGCCATGTTCAAGGGAGTCATGCTCTTCATCTTCGGTGGCAATTTGCACAACTATCCAGATTTTCTGCCTAAGAATCTTGGTATCCAGTGGGGTAACATTAATATTCCACCGGTCTATGTCGCCACGTTTATTATTGGTTTGATTTTTCTGGTGATCTTCGGATTATTCTTCAAATATTCCTCTCAAGGAATTTATATGAGATCTGTTGCGGATAACCAACCTGCTGCCCTC
This sequence comes from uncultured delta proteobacterium, assembly GCA_963739325.1. Taxonomy (GTDB): domain Bacteria; phylum Desulfobacterota; class BSN033; order BSN033; family UBA1163; genus CAVTZZ01. Next base: position 7,840 of record CAVTZZ010000074.1, read on the forward strand.
TCCTTGGGAGTACACGTAAGAAGGGTCTTTGCCCTTTCTTGGGCCATTGCCGCCCTGGTTTGTGGGATGAGTGGGATTATTCTTGGTATTATCAATGGCATCAATGTCCACGAACTCAGCCATGTGGGCCTCAAGGTCTTTCCGGTGGTTATTCTTGGAGGATTGGAAAGTATTGGGGGAGCTATTATCGGTGGAGTCATCATTGGATTGCTTGAGACCTTCACTGGAGGCTATATTTCCACCTCGCTGAGGGAAATTGTTCCTTATATCATCCTCGTCTTAATCCTTTTGGTGAAACCCTATGGGCTCTTTGGCTTGGTAGAAATTGAGCGAGTGTAAAGAATCAGATGGAGCGATAGGGAGACAGTGGAGAATAGACGATAAACAATATAACTAGGAACGTTCATAGTCTCATCGTACATTGTACACGTGACAAGGTCGGAGGAAGAATGCGAAAGCTGAAATTACATCCTTGCGGAAAATTTAATGAACGATACGAAGAAGAGCTGACCATTTTTGGGACAGATTTTGGTAGGCTATGGATGTGGATCGGACTTTTCCTCCTTTTTGCCATTATCCCTTCCATGAGCAGTCATTATACTCTGTATATCATCAACCACATCGGCATTGCGGCGATTGCTGCCATTGGGCTCAATCTCCTCATTGGATACACGGGTCAAATTTCCCTTGGCCACGGAGCCTTTTTCGGGGTAGGGGCCTATTCCGCTGGCATTCTGGCAACTGCTGTAGGGTTGCCTTTCTGGCTTTCCATTCCTGGGGCAGGAGTCATTACCGCATTGGTAGGCATCGTTTTTGGAATTCCCTCGATTCGTCTCAAACATCTCTATCTCACCATTGCCACGCTGGCAGGCCAATTCATTATTCAATACCTCCTTTTGAATTGGGAGAGCCTTACAAAGGGAGCGCAAGGCATCTTCCTTCCTCGTCCAACCCTCTTTGGACTCAATCTGAAGGGCGATCGCGCCTTCTTCTATGTGATCTTTATCTGTTTCGTCGTGATGACCTGGATGGCGGTCAACCTGATTCGCACAAGGTATGGCCGTGCATTTATCGCCATTCGTGATAATGACCGGGCAGCAGAGGGCATGGGCATCCCCATTTTTAAATACAAACTCCTCTCTTTTGCCATCAGTTCTTTCTATGCTGGATTTGCCGGAGGTTTAGCGGCTTACTATATCGGCAGTATCACACCAGAGCCCTATACCCTCCTTCTTTCGGTAGAATATATTGCGATGATTATCATCGGAGGCCTTGGGAGTATCCCTGGCGCTGTGTTCGGAGCCATATTCATCACTGTTTTAAATGAACTATTGAGCCATGCTACAGAATTCTTCATGAATATCGGTTCACTCAGCAAGATTGCTCTCCAGATCGCACCTCTTCGTGAATTCATCTTTGGATTGGCCATTGTGCTCTTCATCATTTTTGAGCCCAAAGGGTTGGCAGAAGTGTGGCGAATTGTTCGGTCAAGCTTTAGGCTGTGGCCATTCTCTTATTAAGGAGAGTCATGGAAGACAATATATTACTTCAACTCAACAATATCAGCGTTGTTTACTCCGATGTCATCCAAGTCCTTAAAGGAGTTTCTCTCGTCGTTAAGAAGCAACAGATCGTATCACTTCTCGGCAGCAATGGGGCAGGGAAGACGACCACGTTAAAGGCCATTTCGGGATTGCTCAAACCAGAGAATGGGAAGGTGACGGAGGGTAACATTATTTATGAAGGTCACAATATTCACAATTCATCCCCCGAACAGATTACCCGATTGGGGATCATTCAGGTCCTGGAGGGTCGTCAACCTTTTAAATACCTGACCGTTGAAGAAAATCTCAGGGTGGGGACAGCCACCCGTTGGGGTAAACCCTATAAGAAAAATCTTGAATTGGTTTACCATTACTTTCAACCCTTAGTAGCTCGAAAGAACAGGTTGGCTGGATACTGCAGTGGTGGGGAGTTGCAGATGCTCGTCATGGGTAGGGCATTGATGGCACAACCCCAACTTCTATTGTTGGATGAACCCTCCTTAGGATTGGCTCCTTTTCTGGTCAGAGAGATTTTTGAGATTGTGAAAAGAATCAATGAAGAGCAGAGAACGACCATTGTCCTGGTGGAACAGAATGCCAATATGGCTCTCCTGATTGCTCACTATGGGTATGTCATGGAGAATGGAAAGATTGTGATGGAGGAGGTTGCTGCCAATCTGAGGGAAAATCCGGATGTCAAGGAATTTTATCTGGGCACGGCATCCTCAGGTGCCCTCAAATCATATAAAGATGTTAAGTCCTACAAACGTCGTAAACGCTGGCTCTAACAAGCAAAGCGCAAAGAGCAGAGAGCATAGAGTTTAACCCCTAGATTTAAGTTACACTATGCCCTATGCTCTATGCCATCTGCATCGGGAGGCAATATGGCAGTCAAAAAAGAATCCCGTTATTTTGATGCAAAAGAGAATATGGGTCTGACGAAAAAGCAGGGTTACTATAATCAGAGTCTTGCCAAAATGGTTCGTCTGGGATACCAAAAATCGAGTAGAGTCAAAAAGATCTTCGATGAACGGAACGTCAAACCCACAGAGATAAAATCCCTCAAAGACTTGGAAAAGCTGCCTGTCATCTCCAGGGAGGAACTGGTTAAACTTGAGAAGGAAGAACCTTCCTTCGGTGGCTTCTGTGCTAAGGATATGAAAACGGATAGAATCTTTACTTCCCCTGGCCCGGTTTACGAACCCCATCTTACGGAAAAAGATCCGATCTGGGGTAGGGGTTATTATGCAGCGGGTTTTAGAAAAGAGGATGTCGTTCTGAATGCCTTTTCTTACCACATGGTGGCTGCTGGATTGACCTTCCACAGTGGCCTGAGAAGAGTGGGTGCTACGGTTATACCTTCAGGTGCTTCCAGCACTGAAAACCAGGTTCAACTCATTCGCGACTTGGGTGCGACCGCTTATACAGGTACTCCCAGCTTTTTGATGGCGATTATCAAGAAGGCTGAGGAGATGGGTTATCGCTTCAAAGATGATTTCAGGATAAGGCGGGCAAGCTTCGTCGCTGAACCGCTTCAGCCTTCCTTGAGAGAAAAGTTTGAGAAAGAATACAACATCGACACCTATCAGATGTACGGGGCCACGGAAGTAGGGGACATTGCCTATGAGTGCAACCAAAAAAATGGATGGCATATCTGTGAAGAGGTGATTGCAGAAATTGTTGATCCCACAACGGGTAAGCAACTTGGCCCTGGAGAATTGGGTGAAGTGGTTGTTACCCGACTGAATCACATCTTCTTCCTTTTCCGATTTGGAACAGGGGACCTTTCACGTTATATCAAAGAACGTTGTCCCTGCGGAAGGACTTCGTTCCGCCTCATGGGCATATCAGGAAGGGTGGGTGAAGCAACCAAAGTAAGGGGGATGTTTATCGCCCCTAGTCAATTGAAACTCGTTTCATCCAGATTTGGAGAGCTTAAATTGCAGGCCCTTGTAGATCGGGTCGACTTTAAAGACTATCTTACGATCAGGATCGAAGCGGGGGTAGAAGATCAAGCCAGACTCGAGCGTGAGTTTGAAAATGTTTTTAAGGAAATCTGCACAGTTAAGATGGATAAACTTGAGTTCATCCAAAAGGGAACCCTCTCTGACAAGGACAGTTTGATTGTCGACCGGCGGACCTGGAAATAGAAAATCGGAATGATGGAATGTTGGAACAATGAATAACAAAATTCTGCCAAATAATAAATCACTTCCTAAAGATCATTAAGTGAGGAGTAATTGAAGTCATATCAATGAGTATTGACTTATTCACTAATGATTCGCGTCATTATTGATTTTGATGCTTGAAACTTGGTATATTCTCGTTAGTACATTCAAAGTCCACCATTCCATTATTCCAATATTACCTTGAGGGATCTATGGGAAGCTTAGACATCCATATAGGTGAAATGTTAGCGAGAAATGCAAGGCTGTATCCAAACGATGTGGCTTTAATTGAAAGAATCCCTGCTGAAAAGAAGAGGAGTGAAATCACATGGAAGCAGTTTGATGAGAAGGTGAATCGATTTGCAAATGTTCTTATTACAAAAAGGATAAAAAAGGGCGATAAGGTCATCCACCTCATGATGAACTCCATCGATTGGTTGATTGCCTATTTCGGTATCGTCCGCACAGGGGCATGGACAGTACCCCTCAATTTCCGTTTTACGGGTAATGATATTAAATACTGTTGTGATGTGGCAGAGCCTCAATGTATCGTTTTTGGTGAAGAGTTTATCGACAGGGTCAGCGGGGTCAAGGATCATCTTCCAACAGTGAAAAACTACATCTTTGTTGGAAAAGAGATTCCAAGTTATGCAGAGCCATTTGAAAAACTCCTTGAAAAGTCTTCTTCAAATCCTCCCAACATTGAAATTTCCCTTCATG
>CAVTZZ010000075.1:0-22558 GCA_963739325.1 uncultured delta proteobacterium
CATCCCAAAATGATAATGTCCTAATTGGCCAAAATAGAAATGTCCTCTTTGTGACATGCTACAATGCTCTTTTTTTGGGAGGAGGGCATGATGGCAGAAGAGGACATGATCATGGCACGTCAGGGAGAATTGAGGCGGTTACATGTCATCCAGAAGGTTCTGGAGAGGGTCATCAAACAGGTAGAGGCGGTAGAGATACTTTCGCTCAGTTCGAGGCAAATCCGAAGGATCGTCAAGAGAATAAGAATCGAAGGGGATAAAGGCATCATCCATAAATCGAGGGGGAGGCCTTCAAACCGCCGGATTCCGGGTAAGATCAGAGACAAAGTAATCCAGCTCTATCGGAAGCATTATGGGGATTTTGGTCCGACACTTGCTTCGGAGAAGTTATTAGAAAGAGATGGGATTCGAGTCAATGATGAAACCTTACGGATGTGGCTTATTGAGGCGGGAGATTGGAAGAAGACCCGCAAGAGAAGAGGGCATCGTCAATGGAGAGAACGGAAGCATCATTACGGGGAAATGGTGCAGATGGACGGATCTCATCACGATTGGTTCGAAGGGAGAGGACCGGGGTGTGTGTTGATGGGCTATATCGACGATGCGACGGGGGCTGTGTTTGGGAGGTTTTATGGGTATGAGGGGACCCTTCCGGCGATGGACAGTTTCAAGCGGTATATCAAGAGTCACGGGTTACCGCTGTGTGTCTATTTGGACAAGTATAAAACCTATAAATCGACGGCGAAGCCTACCATTGAGGACGAGTTGAATGACCGGGAGCCTTTAAGCGACTTTGAGAGAGCCTTAAGAGAGCTTGGGGTGGAGGTGAAGCATGCCAACTCGCCACAGGCCAAGGGGCGGATTGAGCGACTTTTCGGGACGCTTCAAGACAGGCTGGTCAAAGAGATGCGCTTAAGAGGAATCAGGACTTTTGAAGAAGCAAATATCTTCTTAGAGGAATATCTTCCCATCTACAACCGAAGGTTCTCTGTGAGTCCAAAAGAAAGGGGCAACTTACACAGGCCCTTGGGGAGAGGACTGGATCTGGAGGCGATCTTATGCAAGAGGACGGAGAGAACTCTCCGGAATGACTTTACCGTGGCTCATAACAGCAAACTTTATCAGGTGGAGGATGCCATTCAGGCATCCAAAGTGATGGTCCAAGATCGAATCGACGGTTCACTGCGCATCTCTTACAAAGATCGAACCCTAAGATTTAGAGAGATCACCGAGAGACCTCTAAGAGATAAGAAGCCTTTAGCTCTTACAAAAAAGACCAGCTCTTACACTCCTCCAACGAACCATCCCTGGAGGAAATTCAAGTTTGGTAAACATCGTTATGAACGGGGAAGACCCATTGAATCTCAACCCTGAAAACAGGACATTTCTACTTTGGTAAGAATAGGACATTTCTAAATTGGCTTGACACCCATTGAAATAAACCTTGACTTCTGCTAAATGATTTGGTAATTTTCACCATAAATGAAATTTCCACGGAGGAGGTGATAAGGATGTTTAATGTATTAGGGATCATTATCGGGGTCATCGTCATCATTGTCGGGCTCATCCTTATGGTCACTTGGTGGTCGATGTTTGTCAAAGGATTAATGGCAACTATCCCTCTCATCCTCATCTTAATCGGTGCCGGAGCTCTCGTCTATTTCGTGAGCGAGATCAAATCGAGATTGGGGATCGAAAAGGAGAAAACACCCACTATGGAAGAGAAAAAGACCGAATAGAAATAAGATTGAAATAAAATCACTCGGCAGGGCGGATGTGAAGATGAAATCATGTCCGCCTTTTATTTTACCCCGTTAGAAAGCCCCAGTATTTATGCTGTGGATGGTATAAATAGAAGGCATTAGCTCCTTATTGAGGGCTGGGGCGAATCCCCGTCCTTTCTAACGGGGTTTACTCTCTTTACTATTTCTCTGCCCCTTGAAATGGGCTCTGCTATTTCATTAGACTTGATACCATGAGAAAACTGCAACCCGATGATCAAATCGTCAAGATTGATGAGGAATTAGGGATCGCTTGGATCCTGCTTCCACCTGATGAAAACCTGGGAGGATTTCAAGGCATCTCACCAAGGGTCATGAATGAAGAGAAATTCCTTTCTGCAAAAAAGAAGGCAGAGGTGAAAAAGGATTAAAGCGGGGCGTCCCTGCGGTCCATTTGCCAATCAACTTTCCCTCTTCCCAATCACTCCCTCGCACTCCCAATTGCAATCGGTCCCTCCAAATAGAGTCAACTGCGGATGATGGCAATCGATCTGTTTCAGAGTTCTCTTTAAAATTCGGCCTTTCTCTGAAACAATATCCCATTCACACATCACCCAGTTTCTGCCCTTCCCCCCAGGACAGAGGATCGTTTTCCATTCCTTCTCTCTCTTCTCTTCCAAGGCTCACCCCATTTTTAGCAAAAAACATATTTTGTAATTTCCTGTGAAACTTCTTGCCCATACAGTGGACCTTACAGGGACCTTACGGGTCAATGTTTTATCCTCTCCTCTCTCCTCTTCTCACGAACCGCTCCACTTAAAACCCCTCCATGGATAATGATTCCATCAGGATCCGAACTGATGGCTTTGAGGTAGTAATGTTCCGCCTTCGCCCCTTCTCCAATCCGTTCGTAACATTCTCCCATCAGATTGAGCGCATCTTTAAAGGTAGGCAAAAATTCAATGACCTCTTCTAAAGTATTGATCGCCGCATAATAACGTTGTAATTTCCAACAGCACATAGCCAACCAATAGTGCCCCTGGTAATGTTTTGGATTTGTTCGAATCACCTTTTCATAATAAGGGATAGCCGCTTCAAACATCCCCCTGCGATAATAAAGCCCTCCCAAGTTTAAAAAGACTGGAATGCTGTTCGGATCCCTTCTCAATATCTCTTCGTAGACCTTAACTGATTTCTCTAAAAAATTGATATGATCATAGGCATTGGCCTTTCCAAAGAGATAGTTGGTCCGGATTTCTCCCAAGGAAAGATCTTCCCATATCAGATCTTTGAGTAAAGACCAGAGGATAGGAATCATATAAAAAATGTATTGCAATCTTCGCCAAACCATTCCTTCATTCACCTATACATGAAATCGGAAGTGGACGATATCTCCGTCCTGTATCAAATAGTCTTTCCCTTCTGAACGAAGGAGCCCCTTCTCTCTTGCTGAATGCTCAGAACCACAGGCCATAAAATCGGAGTAGGAGATGACCTCTGCACGGATAAATCCTCTCTCCATATCGCTGTGGATCTTTCCTGCGGCCTTGGGAGCTGGAGTTCCTTTTGAGACGGTCCAGGCCCTGAGTTCCAAGCTGACCGTCGTATAAAAGGTGACGAGATCCAAGATCTCATACCCCACCTGTATTAATCGGTCTAAGCTCGAACCTTCCAGACCCAGCTCTTTTCTGAACTCCTCCCTTTCCTCTTCTTTTAATTCCGAAAGTTCTGCCTCCAAATCGCCGCAGATGATAACCACCTTGCTTCCTTCTCTCTCAACCCATTCCATCATCGCCTTCAAACAGAGACCTTCACCTCTTAATTCTTTCTGGTCGGCATTGGCACCATAAAAAACAGGTTTGGCTGTCAGAAGATGGAGATCCGAAAAGATCATTTCCCGTTCCCCTTTCAGGTGGAGGGTCCCTGCCATCTTCCCCTGGTTCAGGACATGCTGAACTTCTCGATATACCTCCAATTCCAAGGCAGCTTCCTTTCCACCCACCCGGTGGAGTTTCTCTGCCTTTGCCATTCTCTTCTCCAATACCTGAAGGTCCGATAGGATTAATTCAGTATTGACCACTTCGATATCTCTCACCGGATCGAGGGAACCGAAGTCGTGGGCTACGTTTTTGTTATCAAAACAGCGAACGGTGTGGGCGATTGCATCCACATTTCGAATGTGATCGAGAAATTGATTCCCCAGACCCTCCCCCTTACTCGCCCCTTTTACCAATCCGGCAATATCGAAAAACTCGAGGGTGGTAGGGATCATTTTTTTGGGATGGATCAGCTTCGCAATATTTTCTAATCTCTGATCGGAGACAGGGACCACACCTATATTCGGTTGAATCGTGCAGAAGCGGTAGCTTGCCACTTCTGCTCCGGCTGCGGTCAAGGCATTAAAAATCGTCGATTTCCCAACGTTTGGAAGGCCGACGATGCCACATCGAAATCCCATGCTTCCCCCCAATAGAGGGCATGGAGCAGAGGGCACGGAACATAGAGATTAAAAAAACAAATCGTATATATTTTCATCCTTACTCTATGCTCTTCGCTCTATGCTCTTTGCCTAATTTTTAAGTGGATTTCTATAAACATATTTGTATAATAAATTAAAGGTAAAATAAAGTCCTTGCTTTTGCCATTGTCGTGTCAGAAGAGACAGGAGAAGTCCGTATCGTTCATCATGGAAGTATCTTTATGGAGATTGAAAAGGGAGGGTAATTTTTTTTTGATATCGATTCATTGCCGTTTCAATTCCTTCTAAAAGCATGACCTTAAGAGATTCCGCTGCCCTGGAGAGGACCCCATCCAATTGAGATTGTTGAATTTCATCAAAGGAGGTCAGGACATAGTCTGCCGGATCCATCCCTTGAGGGGGTCTGCCAATGCCAACCTTCAACCTCAAAAAGGTATTTTTACCCATCGACTCAATAATGGATCGGACCCCTTGATGTCCTCCGTCGCTTCCTCTCCGTTTAAAGCGAAGCCTTCCAAATGAAAGATCCAAATCGTCATGAATGACGATTAAATCTTCTATCCCAACCTGGAAAAAATGGATCGTTTTTTTTACTGCCTCTCCACTCCGATTCATAAAGGTCATCGGCTTGACAAGGATGACCCTCTCAGCATCGATCCATCCTGTTCCATAGAAGGATTTGAAACGTTTAGTGGAAATAAGAATGTGGTGTATTTCGGCGAGCCGATCCACTACCTGGAACCCGATATTATGTCGGGTCCTTTTATAGTGGACCCCGGGATTCCCCAGTCCAACAATGACTTTCACACTCGATTATTTTTCCTCCTCTTTCTCCTTCTCCTTCACCTCTTCCCCTTCAACTGCTTCCGCAACTACCTCTTCCACGACTTTCTTCTCTTCTACCACAGGGGGTACGACCGTGGCGATGGTAAAGTTTGTATCGAATAAGATCTTTCCCTTCTCCACTTGGATATTTTGGACGTGAATCGAATCACCAATTTTTAAAGAACTGACATCGACATCAATTTTCTTGGGAATATCTCCAGGAAGGCATTGAATTTGAATGGCTCTTCGGATCTGTTCCAGGATACCCCCCACCTTAATCCCTTCGGGTTTCCCAACCAGATGAATGGGAACTTCCACGGTGACTATCTCATCCATGGCGACTTCATAAAAATCGGTATGAAGGGTCGTCCCTTGAAGATGGTCGATTTGAATTTCCTTCACCATGACAACCTTTCGGTCTGCCTGATTACCTTTCTGGATATTAAGGTCAATCAAGACATTCTCTCCTGCTTCGGTTTGAAGGGTTTTTACAAATTCTTTGGAATTGATGACCAAAGGGATCGATTGAGATTTAGGACTATAAAAAATGGCTGGGATCAGGCCTTTTGCCCTAAGTTTTTTGGCCCTCCCTTTCCCAACTCCTTCTCGGATCTCGGCTGACAATACAGGTCTTTCCATAGTCATGATCCCCTCCTCCCCTTTTCGTGACTTTAAACAAACAAGTAACTTACCGATTCATCCTCATAAATTCTTCGGATGGCTTCGGCCAAGAGACTCGATATAGAGAAGACTTTGATCTTGGGACAGGCTTTGGCCTTTTCATTGAGTGGAATCGTGTCCGTAATAATCATCTCCTCTATGGGGGATTCCATGAGTAATTTTACAGCCTGGCCTGAAAGGACAGGATGAGTACAACAAGCATAGACTGTCTTAGCCCCCTTTTCCATCAAAGCATAGGCCCCTCGAACTAAAGTTCCCCCTGTGTCCACCATGTCATCAACCAGCACCGCAACCATTCCGCTGACGTCACCGATAATATTCATCACCTGTGAGACGTTCGGTCCTTCTCTTCGCTTATCGATAATCGCCAAAGAGGAGTTTAACCGTTTCGCATACGCTCGGGCTCTTTCAACACCCCCTGCATCGGGTGAGACGATGACAATATCGTTTTTCAACTGCTTCAGGTAATCCAAAAGCACGGGTGCAGCAAATAAGTGGTCTACCGGAATATTAAAAAAACCCTGAATCTGACCGGCATGGAGGTCAACCGTAAGGATTCGAGAGGCCCCCGCCGTGGTGATCAAGTCAGCCACCAGTTTGGCGGAGATGGGAGCCCTGGGGGAAACCTTACGATCCTGTCTTGCATATCCGTAGTAAGGCAGAACAGCTGTGATCCTTCTTGCAGAAGCCCTTTTTAGAGCATCGATCAAAATGAGCAGTTCCATCAAATTGTTATTGACAGGAGCACAGATCGACTGAATAACGAAGACATCCATCCCGCGAACACTCTCATCAATCTCGACATTGATCTCTCCGTCACTGAAATTCTTTACCAACGATTTTCCAATTGGGATATTCAGTTTTCTGGATATCTTTCTTACTAATTCTATATTCGAGTTACCGGTGAATATCCTTAACCAACTGAAATCTTTATTCACAACAGATCCGATCTTCCTCTTAGCCATGAGACCCCCGATTGGACAGTTTAAAGTGTACGCCCTTAAAAGCTTACAGTCTCGATGTTCACACCCAGGACCACTTTTCAATAACCTATATTGAAAAATAAGAATAAGCGATCAAGAACGATTTGTCAAATGAGAAACTCTTTCAGGTTAGGATAGCGGACTGAAGTTAAACGCTATGATCTGCTCGCACCAAGATGCCACCTCTATTAACTTTTGCTCCTTCATGGGGAGTCCCACCAGTTGTATAGCAAAAGGAAGGCCTTGATGATCCATTCCTGAAGGAATAGAGATTGCCGGGAAACCGGAGAAACTCCAAGGTTGGCAAAAGGCAGGGCTGCCCGTGGAGGCGAGCCCTTTAGGTGCTGTAGAAGGTGCAGTAGGCATCAATGCAGCATCCAATGATGACCATCCTTTCCTCATTTCATTCTGAAAGACGAGTCTATGATGAAGAGCCTCTACATATTGATAACCAGGGATTGTCATTCCCTCTTTGATGCCGGCTTTAATCTTAGGAGGATACTGATCGCGGTGAGATCCAAAGAGAAAACGATGATAACAAGCCAGTTCTGTATGATGGATGGTGCGATAGGCGCTATCCACCTGAACAAAGGATTTTGGCAACTCCATATCTACTACGATCGCACCTGCCTGCTCGAATTTGTCTCGTATAGAGGTAATATGTTCCACCATTTCAGGCGAAGCCTCTTTCTCAAAAAATCCCTTCAGATAACCTAACCGGGGATTAGATCGAAAAGAATTAAGACTTCGTTTTTCAAGGTTGTTTATTGGCATGGGCATGCGGGCAAAAGGGGATGGGTGATCGTTTTTCATGATCTGACACAAAATGTTGGCATCCTCCACACACCGGGTGTGCGACCCCATATGATCCAAACTCCATGCTACCGGTATCACCCCAATTAAACTAATATAGCCATAGGTTGGCTTGAAACCAACGATGCCGTTATATGCAGCCGGTCGTAGCACAGATCCTCCAGTCTGTGTGCCCAGTGCTGCCAAGCACATCCGGTCTGCTACCGCAGCTCCAGATCCACTGCTCGAACCCCCAGGTGTGTGTTCTGGATTCCACGGGTTACGTGTAATCGTGGGATCGAGGTTGGCAAAAGGGGTTGTCTCGGTTTTTCCTAAAATGATCGCACCTTCTGCTCTCAGTTGTTGCACGGCTTGAGCATCCACTTCCGCCACACAGGCTGGATAGATAGTGCAGCCAGCCCTCGTCCACATTCCTTTAACCTCAATGATGTCTTTTACTCCGATGGGAATACCATGTAATTTCCCCCGCCATTGCCCTTTGTTAAATTCGTTATCGCAACGCCGTGCTTCCTCAAGCGCCTTATCCTCATCAACTTCCACCCAAGCATGGATCGTCCCCTCCCGTTGATGGATCCTTTCCAGACAGGATTTGACTAACTCTTGTGCTGTTAAATCGCCCCTTCCCATAAGATGGATAGCAGCAGCAATAGTGAGTTCTCGTGGTTCTTGCATAGGTTTCCCTTTTTTTAGTCTCTTCTCAAGGAGGTTATTGAAACCCTTATTTTCTCATCTGATTTGATACAAATATATATTCTGATGTCAAAAAGAGGGGTGGGTGTAATAAGAGCAAAAAGTTCTCTTCCAAAGCCTGGGTTACAGTTTACTCACATGGATGGCTTGTTGGAATTACAAAATAATTTGGCTGGGGTGGGAGGATTCGAACCTCCGAATCCAGGTTCCAAAGACCTGTGTCTTACCGCTTGACGACACCCCAATCTAAAAAAAAGCAATGTCAAATTTCTCATCTATAGCAACACAGTCATTGAGTCCTTAGTCATTAAGTCATTTAATGACCCAATGACTGAATAACTTAATGACTAAATTTGAACTCTGTCATTTAACTTGTTCTTCAGTATCTCCTTATTATACTCATCTAATACTTTTGATTCGATCATTTGGCGGGTTTGATTGTTGAGGGGGTGAGCTGTATCCCTATAGGTTCCGTCTTTCCTTTTCTTGCTTGGCATTGCAACGAACAATCCATTATTCCCACTGATCACTTTCAAATCTCTAACCACGAAACAATCGTCGAATGTAATCGTCACATAGGCCTTGAGCCGATCTTCCTGCACAGGAAATACCTTCACTTCTGTCACTTCCATAACTCCCCCTTGGCCTGTCCTATATTAGATGGTTGGCCTTGTCACTCACCTTTCTCCGCCTTTCAGGTTGAAATACTGTGCACATTGAGAGCAACCCATCCTTTACCTCTCACCATTTTTTTTATCTTTTTGTAAGCCTCTGATGCACCCCCTTCCTCCGAAAAGACTCCAAAGACTGTAGGGCCACTCCCTGTCATCGATGTCCCCAACGCCCCAGCAGCATAAAGCATCTTTTTCATCATGCCAATTTGGGGATATTCTCGCAAAACCACTTCCTCCAAATCATTCCAAAGAATGCGTGAAATCTCCTGAGGAGTTCTCAATAACTTGTGAAGATTAAAATGAAATTGCTTTTTTGTCAATAAAAAATTTTGGTAAACCCAACGTGTTGAAACCTCAAAATTTGGATAAATAAGAACATACCATAGTTCTGGAAGTTCTATCTTTTTTAACTGTTCGCCGATCCCTGAGGCAATGGCAGCCCCGTTAAAAAAGAAGAAGGGAACATCTGCTCCAATCTCCAACCCCATCCTCATCAACTCTCTTTTAGGGAGGTTGAGCTTTAGAAGTTGATTCATTGCTTTCAATGCGTTAGCGGCATTGCTGCTCCCTCCTCCCAGTCCTGCTCCGAGTGGAATTCTTTTTTCGATTTTGATAAGGACACCTCCCTGATAGTCTGATTTCTTTAAGATGGATTGAACAGCCTGGTAAACCAGATTCCTTTTTCCAACAGGGAGGTTGGGATGGTCTGTGGTGATCGACAGGCCCTTTTCCTTCTTCAAAGAGAAATGAAGTAAGTCATGGAGGTTGATCTTTTGGAGGACAGTCCTCAACTCATGGTATCCGTCTTCTCGTTTCTTCAGGATCTCCAGTCTCAGATTGACCTTTGCGGGAGATTCTAAATGAAGTGTCTCCATCATTCGATCAAAGAGGGTTTCGAACTAAATCCCTACTATTTTGAGGGGGGAAGGATTTTGATCTCAATGGGTCCCACCCGGATCTCAAGCCTTTTCATTTCTCCATCTTGAGGGAGGATGTAGATGATACTACTCCATCCCTCTTTAATAAAGGTAAGCATCACATTGTGAAGTTCAAAATTGCTCACCAACCTCCATTCATTTTTCGGCATCTCTTGTTTGAAGAAGTTGGACAATTTCTCCATCTCCCCTTTCCCTTCATAGATAAGAAGCCCTGCCTTAATCGCCCTGGTTTCGTAAAGAAAGGACTCTTTCCGATTGAGTGTCATCCCAGGGGGAAGAGGTATATCCTCAAAACGATAAGAGGTTAAGATGGGTTGTTTCACTTCCGTTTCTCGCTCCCTTACAGTACGGGAGGACAACAGATTCTTACATCCATAAATCCCTCCAAATAACAAGACAATAACCATTCCCACACCCAATGCTCTCTGCCATCCTTTTTTTCCCATTTTTTTCCTCCCAATCGATCTTTTCAATTTATCATACGGAAAGAAACCTTTTTTTTCAAGAAATTTTTATTATCCTTTGCCAGAAGATCGAACTACTTGTATCGAGGGTTCCAGTTTTTAAGGGTCGAAAAGAAACTCATGATGGGGTGAAACATGTCTCTCGAATCACAATTGGATACATCGTTTAAAATCGCATAGAGCATGGTGCATAGAGTAAAAAAACTCTTATTATAAAAACTCCATGCTCTATGCCCTTTGCCCTCTGCTTTTTATTAACAAACCTGCCTTGTTCCACAGGTTAAAACCTGCTCCCCCTTACTTCCGCTTCGATAGATGGTAATGCCTTTGCATCGCTCTTGATAAGACATCAGAAAGGCTTCCCTCACTTCTTCTTCCGTAGCATCTCGAGGGAAGTTGATGGTTTTGGATACCGCATTATCGGTATATTCCTGAAAAGTAGCTTGAATTTTTATATGCCAAACCGGCGAAATCTCAAAGGTAGTGACGAAAAGTTCTTTTACATCCTTGGGAACCTGAGAGAGGTCTTTGAGGCTTGCCCCTTCAGTGATTGATTGAATTAACTCTTGTTTGAGAAACCCTTCTTTCTCCCCCCATTCGATAAAGAGTGGATCCGTAATTTGAAATTCCATGTCCTCTAAAGCCTTCCGAGTATATTGAATGGCAAAAAGAGGTTCAATGCCGCTTGAGCAATTGGCCAATAGGCTGAGTGTCCCTGTCGGAGCAATGGTAGTGACCGTAGCATTTCTCAGTCTCATCCCCCCTGGTCTGTCATAGATAGAACCTTTATAATTTGGGAAGACTCCTCTCTCCTCTGCCAGTTCGATGGAACGTTCGCGTGCCTGATATTGAATAAAACTCATAACCCCCTTCCCCACCTCCAAGGCCTTCTGTGAGTTGTAGGGGATGCCCAGGCGGATGAAGAAATGAGCTAATCCCATCACTCCTAAGCCAATCTTACGGTTCCCTTTGGCCATCTGGCCGATCTGTGGTAAAGGGTATTGATTCACATCAATCACATTATCCAAAAAATGGACCGCATCCCTCACCGTCCTTCTGATCTTCTCAAAATCGGTCTCCCATCCTTTCTCCCCCCTCTTGACCATTTGAGAAAGGTTGATTGATCCCAGCACGCAGGGTTCATAAGGAAGAAGAGGGACTTCGCCACAAGGATTTGTGCTCTCCATTTCGCCCAATTCAGGGGTGGGGTTCGCCTCATTGATCCGATCTAAAAAGAGAATCCCTGGGTCTCCTGTTTCCCAGGCCGCACTCACAATCGTCTCCAATACTTTTTTTGCCCTAATACGGCTCACTTCCTTCTTCGTCCTCGGATTGATTAAACCGTATGGATCATCTTTCTCCAGAGCCTCCATAAAGGCCTTTGTAATTCCCACAGACAAATTAAAGTTCGACATCTCATTCGGCTGCTGTTTGACCGTGATAAATTCCATAATATCGGGGTGATCAACTCTTAACACTCCCATATTAGCCCCTCTTCTCGTCCCTCCTTGTTTAATCACCTCCGTCGCCATATTAAAGACTCTCATGAAAGAGAGAGGTCCACTTGCCATTCCGCCTGTGGATTGAACGGTATCATCTTTTGGCCTAAGATGGGTGAAGGAGAAGCCTGTTCCTCCTCCGCTTTGATGAATGAGAGCCGTTTGTTTGACAGTTTCAAAGATGGAATCGAGCGAATCTTCGACGGGAAGGACAAAGCAGGCAGCTAATTGCTGAAGGTCCCTTCCTGCATTCATCAGGCAGGGTGAGTTGGGGAGAAAATCTAAGGACGCCATCATCCGAAATAAAATCTCTGAAAGTTCTTCAGGAGAAGTCCGATTTCCATAGAAACGCTCTGCCTCAGCAACATTCCGGGCAACCCGCCAGAACATTTCTTCCGGAGACTCAATGACCTTCCCCTGGGCATCCTTCTTTAAATACCTCTTTTCTAAAATCGTGATCGCTTGTGGCGTGAGACTAAGAATTTCCATCCTAAACTCCCTGGGGGGTCTGCCTCAGACAGACCCCCTCCATCGTATTTAAACAGTCTCAACGCTCTTCACCTCTGGAACTTGTTGCTTGAGGACTTTTTCAACACCCATTTTCAAGGTCATTTGGGACATTGGGCAGCCCCCGCAGGCACCTGTCAATCTGACCTTGACGATCCCATCAATCACATCGACCAACTCAATATCCCCTCCATCCGCTTGAAGGGTAGGCCGAATCTTCTCCAACGCCTTCTCCACATTCTCTCTCATCCCATGCTCACCTCCTCCCCTTTCTTTTGTTTCGAATCATCCGCTTCACTAAATCTTCCATGGTCGTTCTATTTAAAATCTCCAGTACACCCTGCTGCAATTCCTCCCAAACGGGATGGAACGGACAAATCCTTTCTTCCTTACACTCCCCTTCCCTGAGAAGACATCGATTTAATGCAATCGGTCCTTCCAAAACCTCAATAATCTCTCTCATGGTAATTTTATAAGCAGGTTTGCCAAGTGAAAAACCTCCGTTAGCTCCCCGTATGGATCGCAGTAATCCTGCTTTAGAAAGACGCTGAAATATTTTAGCCAAAAAAGCCTCCGGGATATTTTGGACCCTTGAGATCTCACTGATCAGGGTCACTTTCTCTGGCGGCTGCTTCGCCAGGAAGAGTAACCCTCTTAATCCATATTCTCCCGTTCGTGTAATTTGCATAAAAAGGATAAATCAGGTCTTTTTAATCTTAAAATAACTACAAAAAAGAGATTTGTCAACCATAAAGGCCCCCCTCAAATAAAAAAGCTTCTTCTTGGTCAGTGAAGGAAAATTAATGGGAAACCCATTCAGGAATGAAGTAAGAATCCTCAGCGTTTAATTTTTGTGTGAATTCTCCTGAACCATCCGGGTCGATCAGGAGGTAGTCCATGGGAGGTTCTTGATCCATGTCCACGGCATAAGCAAAGACCTTTCCATTTCCACTCACCCTTGCGACATGTCCTCCGCGGGGGGTATAGAACTTCTCAACAATCTTCTCAACACCATCCACATATTGAATCGTAATGGAATAAGGAGTAAGACCCTTTAGGTCTGGAATATGCCAACCTTCTCTCTTGATCTCCTGACCAACAGAAACAATTGGACGGATAACCATTCCGAAGCAGAAAAGAAGAATGAGAATAAATTTCTCTTCTCTTTTGAACTTTATCCTTTGAGCTTTTAACTTTGAGCTTATGAACTTACCTCTTCCCTTCTAAATATTTCTCAGCCGCAAATGCAGCCGTTGCCCCTTCGCCAACAGCGGTTGCGATTTGCCGGAGTAACTTTTTCCGGCAATCTCCAGCAGCCAAAATGCCTTTGACGGAGGTTTCACAATTCTCGTCTGTAAGAATATAACCTTCCTCATCCATATCGATTAAGCCTTTAAAAAATTGGGTCCGGGGCATCAGACCCACGAAAAGGAAGATCCCTTCCGTATCGAACTCTTTCACCTCTCCTGTTTTTACATTTTTTACCAGGACAGACCGAACGATCTGATCTCCTTTAATCTCCTGTACCACAGAATTCCAGAGAAACTTAATCTTGGAGTTAGCAAGGGCCCTCTCCTGATAGATTTTTGTCGCCCGAAGTTCATCCCTTCGATGGATAATGGTCAACTCTTTGACAAATTTTGTAAGAAAGAGTGCTTCTGTGAGTGCAGAATCGCCCCCTCCTACAAGGAAAATCTGGCTGTCTTTGAAAAAAGCCCCATCACAGGTGGCACAATAGGAAATTCCCTTCCCCGTGAATTCTTTTTCTCCAGGAACTCCTAATTTTCGATATTCTGCTCCCGTACATATGATCAGAACTTCGCAAAGGTAACTTGATTCATAGGTTCGAATTTTCTTCAAGTCCCCTTCCAATTTAACTTCGACTACCTCTTGATTGACGGTTTCCAAACCAAATCGTTTCGCCTGCTCCTCCATCAAACGGCTTAATTTATCGCCGGTGACTCCCTGCGGAAAGCCAGGATAGTTTTCAATCAGTTCAGTGGTGGTCATCTGCCCTCCAAAAAGCGCGTTTTGGATCAAGAGGGTCTGGAGTCTTGCTCTCGATGTATAAAGACTCGCAGTCAACCCTGCAGGCCCTCCTCCGATAATAATGACCTCATAACGTTTCGTTTCTTGTCTATTCATTGCCTCCCCCTTCCAAATATTATCTTTTTCTATATGATAAATATACTCTTCTTGTCAATGTAAATGGTTCGACAGGCGTTCGACAGAGCTCACGCCGAAGTCTCGCCATTATTTTTGACGAAAATATTTAATATTCATCCTGACCATGTCGAAGGATGGTCGAGGGGAGGTGTGGAATCATAAACTTGACAAGTCCAATTTGAGAAAGATAGATTAAAAACTTATAATTCGTGACAACCCCATTAGAAAGGGTGGGGTTTTGAAGCCTTTCCTTAGCAAGGAGATAAAAATCTTTTTTGCTATTATTGTCCCAAGGGGGATTTTCTAACGGGGTAAAGGAGGAGATTATGGAGAAGACGCTTTCGATTGTGAAACCGGATGGAGTAGCAAAGAATCTGATCGGTGAGGTGATTAAACGGTTTGAGAATAACGGGTTAAAAGTCATCGGTATGAAGATGATCTCGATGGATAAAAAAGAGGCAGAGGGGTTTTATGCGGTCCATCGGGGTAAACCTTTTTTCAAAAGTCTTACGACCTTCATGTCTTCCGGACCTTCCGTGGTTATGGTCCTTGAAGGGGAGAAGGCGATTTCAAAGACACGAGACCTCATGGGTGCTACCGATCCTAAGCAAGCTAAGGAAGGAACATTGAGGCGTCAATTTGCTACCAATATTGAGAGAAATATCGTCCACGGGTCTGATGGGCCTGAGACAGCAGCCTTTGAGATTGGATATTTCTTTAATGCCTTGGAGATTTTCAAATATTGAACGCCCTCTGCCCCCTCACCTTTACCCCCTCCCCCAAGGGGAGAGGGAGGGGTGAGGAGAGGGAATCTAAGTTGAACCATTCTTCAGAAAAAATCGATCTTAAGAATTTGTCTTTCCAAGAACTAAAAGACTTCATTACTTCATTTGGAAAAGAACGCTATCGAAGCATTCAGATGATGAGATGGCTCTATCAGAAAGGTGTCCATTCGATCGATGAGATGACCAACCTCTCCAAAAATTTCCGTCAGGATTTAAATAAAATCAGTTTCATCTCTACCCTCTATCCTCTGCATGTGGAACAAGCGAAAGATGGGACGAAAAAATTTCTTTTTGAACTCGAGGATGGAAATCGAATCGAAAGTGTCTTGATTCCTGATAAGAAACGCTTGACCCTTTGTCTTTCCACCCAGGTGGGATGTGCCTTGGGATGCCGATTCTGTCTCACTGGAAAAATGGGGTGGAAAAGGGATCTCATGGTTTCAGAGATCCTCAATCAAATCCTGGCAGTCAGAGAAACACTAACAGATAAAAATTCCATTACCAATATCGTCCTGATGGGAATGGGAGAACCTCTGGCCAATTATAAAAATACAATGAAGGCTATCGAATTGATGACAAACTCTGAGGCCTTCAAATTTTCTTCAAGGAGAATTACCCTCTCTACAGTCGGCCTTCTTCCCGGGTTAGAGGAACTGGCAAAAGAGAAGATCTCCTTTCAGTTGGCCATCTCTCTGAATGCCTCCGATGATGAGACCCGAAGCCATCTGATGCCAATCAATCGTCGTTATCCTCTCAAAAAAGTATTAGAGGTCTTTCGAAATTTCCCCTTGCGGCCAAGAACACGGATCACTTTTGAATATGTTTTGCTGGAAGGCGTTAATGACTCTTCTCAGGATGCAAAAAGATTGTTAAAAATATTGAGAGGCATCCCCTCCAAGTTAAACCTCATCCCTCTCAACGAAGCCCCTGGAATCCCATTTAAAAGACCTTCAGAAATAAAGATCAGAGAATTTCAAGAGATTTTGATGGAGGGCGGTTTGACCGCAATCATACGGGCAAGCAAAGGAGCAGAAATATCAGCCGCCTGTGGCCAACTCCAGGGTAAAAGTTCTTAATATTTACGGGCAATTCATGCCTGCGTGCTGAAACGCCGCACTTCGGCGTGCAAGCATGAATTGCCCGTACGGAGTTCCTAGTCAAACATTCGACCATTGATTTTTCATCATAACAAATGTAACATCAATTCGGATAAAAAAGGAGGTTGAGCATGGTTGAAAAGATAGTGGGGGTGATTGGTGGGTCGGGTCTTTATGAAATGGAAGGGCTTGAAGATGTTCAAACGATCTCCTTGACCACCCCATTTGGCGACCCATCGGACTCCTTTGTCATCGGTCGTCTTGAAGGAGTGAAGATCGCCTTTTTACCCCGACATGGAAGGGGTCACCGCATCTCACCCTCTTCTCTTAACTTCAGGGCAAATATCTACGCCATGAAACTATTAGGGGCCCAATGGATCATTGGCGTCAGTGCAGTGGGATCGATGAAAGAAACCATCCATCCAGGGGATATGGTGATTCCGAACCAATTCATCGATCGAACGACTGGCCGGCCGAATACCTTCTTCAATGATGGGATCGTTGGCCATATTAGTTTTGCTGATCCTGTTTGCCCTGTTCTCTGTCAGATTCTTTTTGAAGCGGGGAAAGAGGTCGGTGCCACTGTTCAGAAGGATGGAACTTACCTCTGTATCGAAGGCCCTCAATTTTCAACAAGGGCCGAATCAAGGCTTTACCGGACATGGGGAGTGGATATCATTGGAATGACCAACATTCCCGAGGCAAAACTTGCTCGGGAGGCCGAAATTTGTTACGCCACCATTGCCTTTGCAACCGACTATGATTGCTGGCACCAAGAAGCAGGAGACGTTTCGATCGGTGAAGTATTGAGAATCCTTGCCCAAAGCACCAAAATAGCAAAAAGTGCCATACGAAACGCAGTGAAGCATCTTCCGGAGAAGAGGGAATGTGTTTGCGCCACTGCCTTGAAATATGGACTGATCACAGGTAAAAAGTTTATCCCCGAAAAGACAAAGAAGGATTTAGAGCCGATCATTGGGAAGTATCTATAAACTCTCATGAACAATGACATATATGGAATTAAAAGGATTCAAGGGGGCAAGGGTTCTAGATGAAATGCTTAAGGTTCTTATTAGACTATGAGCTACATACACTTGAACCCATGAATCCTTGAACCTTTGAACTCTTATTTACAAAATGAAATTTCTGGCTGATCGCATGTTGGGGAAACTGGCCAAAGGGTTGAGAATGCTGGGTTACGACACCATTTATTACCGAGGAGAAGATGCTCATCAAATGATTCAATTGGCCCGTCAGGAAGGCCGTGCGATTCTGACCCGAAATACCAAACTCATTCCCAAAAGACCAGAGGATCATATTATCAGGGTGATGGAGGACAATCCTCTTCTTCAGTTAAAGGAACTTATTCAAAAAGGACATATCTCACTGAATGCGGAGAACCTCTTTTCTAGGTGCCTCCTCTGTAATGTTCTCATTGATGAAATCCCAAAGGGGGAGGCAGAAGGAAAGGTTCCGGACTTCATCTTTTATCAGCAGCAAGCATTCTACAGATGCTCACAGTGTGGGAGAATCTATTGGCAGGGATCTCATCAAGGGAATATGCAAAAAGGGTGAAAGAACTCTTTGGTTGATCTGGTCTATTTCGTCTATCTTGTCTATTTGGTTGACCAGACAGACTAAATAAACTAAAGAAACGAGAGAAACGGTAATTGATGCGTATTATCAGTGGTACATCTAAAGGGAGAAGGTTAGCGACACCGAAGAGTCAGGCCATTCGCCCTACTTCCGACCGAGTGAAAGAATCGATTTTTAACATCCTCGGAAAGGAGGTGGAAGGAAAGGTCGTTCTGGATCTCTTCGCTGGAACTGGAAATTTAGGGATTGAGGCCTTGAGCCGGGGGGCGAAGAAAGCCCTCTTTGTTGAAAAAGGAAGGCAAGCCTTAAGGCTCATTCAGAGAAATCTCTTTCAAGTTGGGATGAATGGGCGATCTGAAATTCTTCCAAAGGATGCAGCCCGGGCAATCGGAATTCTTAAACAGAGAGGCGAATCCTTCGACCTGATCCTAATGGATCCTCCTTATGAGAAAGGATTGATTCAAGAAACGTTGACAAAACTCCATTCGAACAGGATTTACCACGGGGATTCAATCCTGGTCATTGAACATGATCGGAGGGAACCTATCCCCACAACGGTTGAAGGATGGACTCTCATTCGCCAACGAAGGATTGGAGACACTTTAATTTCATTCTTATCGCCTTCAAACATGGAGTCCCATGGTTAAAAACGAAAGGACGAAAGGAGGGGTAAAGGATATGGGAAAAGTTGCGATCTATCCAGGTTCATTTGACCCCATCACCTATGGTCATATCGATATCATCGAGAGAGGTCTCGAAATCTTTGACAAAGTGATTTTGGCCATTGCCAATAATGCGGAGAAGCGTTCCCTTTTCACCATTGAGGAACGGCTTGAGATGGCGAAGGCCATTTTCAAGGACATTCCCAATGTCATCGTGGATAGTTTTAAGGGACTCCTCGTCGATTATGTGGCAAAGACCAATGCAAAGGTGATTCTGAGAGGTCTTCGCGCAACCTCTGACTTTGAGTATGAATTCCACATGGCCTCCATGAATCGAAGCCTCAATACTCATCTGGACACCCTTTTTATGATGACGAGTAAAGACTATTTCTTCGTTTCCTCCAGAACGATCAAAGAAGTAGCCAGCCTGGGTGGAGCGGTCGATGGATTGGTCCCGGACCTCGTCGTGACACGGTTAAAAGAAAAGTTCAAACTCCCTGTCACAAAAAAGAAACAGATCGGGTGGGACGATTGAAAAGAAAGGGTTCCAGTGATCTCGGGTTCAAGGGGCCAAGTGCAAATGGAAATAATCCCTTGACCCCTCGAACCCATGAATCCTATAACCCCTTATCGTATGCTTAAACCCTTGAACCCTGGAATCCTCGAACCCTATATATTACCCTTAAATCCTAGGACCCTATTTTATGAAAACATTGGCCCTTTGCGATTTTGACGGAACGATCAGCATTCGGGATTTGGGCTACGACCTCTTCAATCGATTCTCATCAGGGGATTGGGAGGCGATCGATCAGGATTTCCGCGAGGGAAAGATCGGGTCGAAAGAGGCCTATTCCAGAATCGCAAAAATCCTTAAAGGGGATAAAAAGGAAATCCTCGGTTTTATTCAGAAGCATTCGGATATCGATCCCTATTTCACCTCATTCTACCAATATTGTCGGGATAGGAATATCGATGTCAAAATCATCAGCGATGGTCTCGATTTCTATATCAGGACCATTCTCGAAATCCACCATCTCTCGAAAATCCCCTTCTATGCCAACTGTGGTCATTTTCTTAAAGGAAAAAGGATGGATGTTTCTTTCCTTCACTCCAATGAGGAGTGCGGTCTCTGTGGGACATGCAAAAAGAGAGCCGTCCAAATTCACAGGAATGCTTACGATTCCATCCTCTTCATTGGCAATGGTATCTCCGACAGGTGTGCGGCCCGTGAGGCAGATTTTGTCTTCGCCAAAGATGTTCTCTATACTTATTGCATCGATCAAGATATCACATGCCATTCTTTTGAGAACTTTCGTGACATCCTCGGCGACCTGAAAAAACAGATCCGTGGGATCATCTTCGATCTGGATGGAACACTCATCGAAGCCTATGAGGCTATCTATGAAGGATTAAAGGAGGCGCTTCACCATTTCAGGAGGAAGATATTTCCCTTTAGTGATCTAAAGAAATATCTGAAGGTAGATTTAGAAACAACGCTCGAGCAGTTTCTCTCACAAGAGGAAGTGTTAAAGGGCATCCCCATCATGAGAAGGAAGTATGAAGAGGTCTACCTCGATAAGACTCATTTTTTAGATGGGGCGAAAGAAGCCTTAGAAATACTCCATTCAAAGGGGATCCTTATGGGTGTGGCTTCCAATAAATTTGGCCGTTTTTCAAGAGGAGCGCTCAAGCATCTGGGGGTTTCAAATCTTTTTAAATCTGTGATCGGTGCTGGGGATGTGCCCCGAAACAAACCTTTCCCGGATATGATCCATTCCGCCTTAGAAGAGATGCGTCTTCCCTCAGAGGATGTGGTCTTTGTCGGAGATACACTCACCGACATCGATACTGGCAAACAAGGAGGTGTTGACGTATATGTCCTCCCTACAGGATTCCATTCCAAAATGGAACTCTCACAGAAAAAACCGAGGCGGATATTAATAAATCTCAAAGAACTCACCCAAATTGTGGGATCAAAAGACCCAAACAGAATGAACCCTCTTTTTTCTCCTCACCCTCCTGTCTCTTGAGAAAAGCCTGAATGTAGATTACCTTGGCCCATCTCTGTCACCTGTTTTCACAGGACCATTGATTGCAAATACCGCTCTTTTGAGTGTTCCCTTCTTCCTGTCTGGCGGGCTTAAAATCGTTTACGACTTGATGCTCTATCGCAGCTTTAAGGCGATAAAACCACCCGAAGAAAAATAATACAGCCCCCAACTTCCTTTCTATAAAATGAAGTATTGGGGTAAGAAAACTCGCATTGTCCCCAAAACATTACTTCCTGAAGTCGTGATCCCTAAAATTTACCCGTCCATACAAGCTTTCAAAGGGTAATCAATAATAAGATAATTTTCACAATCCCATTTTTAATAATTGACTTTCTTGAAAAACTCTCTGTAGAATTAGTTTAAATTCCATCTTTCCAGAAATCCTTGTGAAAAAGGTCTTCCAGGCGCCTAAGTATTTTTCAATTATATTGTTTTCCTTTTGGCTTATTATGTCCACAGCTGGGCCTTCTTTATTCCGCCTTGGATGATTTAGGTATCGCTCCTTTCTATCCATGTTTTAAAAATATTGATCAGGAAGATTCGATGTCTTATATAGAAAAAAAGAAGAAGGGTATAGCTGTTATTGACAAAGGCAGTGATGGGGCCAACCCCAGTGAGAACAGTTGGCTGGTTACCCGTTCTTCATCCAGTAGCTAGAAAGACACTGCGCTTCGTTAACCAAAGGCATAGAAAACACCAGAATATTGAACATGAGCCTGATACGCAACATTCATACCTTCGAGTCTCTCGGGCTGAGAGATTATCGCTTATTGTGGCTTGGCCAGTTAAGCACCTCCATGGGGAAATGGATGGATCAAGTAACAAGAACCTGGCTCATCTATGATCTTACTCATTCCGCACTGCAGTTAGGACTGGTGAGTGCGGTTCGAGGCATACCGCTCATTGTCTTCGGAGCCATAGCCGGGGCAGTCGCCGACCGATACGGCCGAAAGTCACAGCTCATCATCGCTCAGGTTGTTAACGCCATCTTAAACATAATACTTGCCACTCTGGTACTCACTGGCCACGTGCAGCCCTGGCATGTCTATGTAACTGCCTTCTTAAACGGAACGGCGCAGGCATTTCAGGCGCCAGGACGGCAAGCACTCATTAATGACTTGGTTGGAAGAGAGCATTTGCTAAATGCTATTGCCCTCAACTCCGCCGCTGTGAATTTGAGCCGCAGTGTGGGGCCAGCCCTGAGCGGCGTACTCATTCAAGCTCTAGGCGTAGACATGTCCTATTTTATTCAGGCAGGCTTATTCGCTTTAGCCACCGTATGGACCATACAAATCAGGGTCCCAGAATCCCACGGGTCTCCTGAAGACTTAAAGCATTTGGCCAACCAATCTCTGCTGAGTAGCACAAGGGAGGGATTGGCATATATTATTTCAAACCGGCTCATTCTGGCACTCATGGTGTTGGGCCTCGCACCGGTGGCCATGGGTATGCCTTTCGTCAGCCTCATGCCTATCTTTGCCATCGACGTCTTTCACGGCGGGGCCGCGACCCAAGGACTGCTGCTAACCATGTTAGGGGTAGGAGCCATTCTGGGAGCGTTGACTATTGCCTCGTTGGGCCGGAGGCAGACCAGCGGGAAAGTGCTCATTGCTGGCGCCGCTGGCTTTGGGCTGTGCCTAATGCTCTTTTCACAATCTCCAGTTGTGCTGGTAGCCGGATTCTTTATCCTTCTGGCCGGGTTTTTCAACAGCAGCTATACTTCCCAGGACCAGACAATCATCCAGTTACTTACTCCCGCCCCGTTTCTCGGTAGAGTGCTTGGAATTTACATGCTCAACTATGGACTGATGCCCATCGGAAGTCTCTTCGCAGGGGTACTGGCCACTTTTCTTGGTGGACCGTGGGCAGTAACGGTGATGGGGACGTCCTGTTTCTTACTCGCAGTAGGAGTTGGCTTCTGTGTACC
>CAVTZZ010000076.1:0-24659 GCA_963739325.1 uncultured delta proteobacterium
GAGGAATCGGTCGGTGATGTAGCGCTCCGAGAGCGTCGCCGCCGCCACAATGGCCGAATCGGAAATCCGGACGGCGTGGTGCATCTCATACCGCTCTTTCAATCCGCGCAGGATGGAGACAGTTTCCTCCGCCGTCGGCTCTTTCACCAGTATCGGCTGGAAGCGCCGCTCCAGGGCGGCGTCTTTCTCGATGTTCTGACGGTATTCCTTGATCGTGGTGGCGCCGATCGTACGGAGTTTCCCCCGCGCCAGAGCCGGTTTCAGCATGTTGGAGGCGTCCATTGCCCCGCCGACCGCTCCGGCGCCCACCAGGGTATGGAGTTCGTCGATGAAAAGGATGACGGCGCCGTCCGATTCCTCCACATCATGGATCACCGCTTTCATGCGCTCTTCGAATTCACCACGGAACTTGCTCCCCGCAATCATGGCGGCGAGATCGAGTATGAGGAGCCGGCGATTCCGCAGCGATTCAGGGACATCGCCCTGCACGATTTTCTGGGCGAGACCCTCGACTACAGCGGTTTTGCCTACACCCGGCTCGCCGATGAGAACGGGGTTGTTCTTCGTCCTCCGGCTGAGGACTTTCATGACCCGGCGGATTTCCTCGTTGCGTCCGATCACCGGGTCGTCGGTGGTACCGTCCTTTGAAACCAGTAGTCGTTCATTTTTTGAAGGAATTCTCGAGTGATCGGATATCCCGATGCAGATCCAAGGACTGAATCAATTCCGCACCGGGGACAAAAAGCCGTCTGTCCCGATTCGTTTATGTCTGTCTCGTCTTTCCTGGCATCAACCCAGTCTTCGATTTCCGACGGTGAGAAGATTGAGAGGCAGTAAAAGCACCCACAGACGTCGCTAGCAAGAACCGATTCACGATGGTTTGAAGAGTAACGATGCGCTGCAATTATGTCTTTTTTCATAATCTTTTCTCGCACCGAACAGATATTAGACAGAAAAATTATATTATGATATGATAATTCCGCCTATTATAGAATGCTTTTTTTTGGACTAAGCTGCTAACATTTAAAGGGTTTCTATGGTGAAAATCATGGATATCCCCGATCCCAGAGGGCACGGCTCTTTTTGGGAAGCCTACCGGGTGTGCACGGAGGAGAACAGGGTACGGCCGGATCGTTCCCCATTTTATGTGAGCTGGGCGAGAGACTTTGCAAATTTCCTGCCTGAAAAACCTTTCCCCGAATAATGACATGGTACGGGCTCCCGGGAGCATCCAGCCTCGGTCTTCCTGCTATGACAGAACATTATCAAAAAGGGATACGCTCGTCAAGGTGTTTTGTTATCTCATTCCGGGGGCTGACCAAGGTAACTATTTGATATTGGAGGGGCACCTGAGGGACGTCGGAGGAGCACTTGAGGGGCGTCGTTGAAAGTTTTCAGTTAGTAATTTACCCAAAGAATGAGACCTGATGATAAGGGTAGGGCAGGGAGCCTGTCGATGACCCGCAGGATCGTAACATTATCTCCTTGCATATGATACAAGACCCTGAAATCCCCGGAACGCAGGCGATATACGGGTGGTCGGAATCCCTTCAAACGCTTGATGAAAGCTCCGGAGAGCAATGCATTTGATATCTGTGTAATCGTCCCATAATTGGTGTAATCAGAGATTTCTGGAATTCTTCAGAAATTTCTTTAAAAAACTTGACAAGTCATTGGGAATTTGTTAAATAATTCCAATATTGAAAGAAGAGGATCGGAGTGGAGAATATTTTCAGAGTAAAACAAGGTAATTGGTGGTGCTGGGAGAAAAAAGTGGTGGAGGTCTGCCCAGTGCCATTATAAAATTTGAATTGAAATGAAAGGCCATGGGCGGCTTCCCTGCCCATGGCCTTTTTTATTTCTGCCCATTCTCGGGCAGATGGAATTGAAAAAAGGCTATGGATGCTATTCATAGCCTTTTTTGTTTTAGAGGAAATTGATTACTGACTGAAAGGAGAAAAGCGATGATTAAAGAGGCTATTGGCAAGGTGGTTTTAAAAAGAGATTTGACAGAAGGAGAAATGGAAGAGGTGATGGAGGAGATTACGAAAAGAAGTGCCTCCGATGCACAAATCACTTCATTTATTACGGCATTAAGGATGAAGGGAGAGACGCCGGAGGAGATCACTGGAGCGGCGAAAGTCATCAAGGATAAGGTCTCAAAGATCCATGCCGGAGATGATGTTGTATGTGTGGACCGTGAAGAAATCACGGTCGAAAGGGAGACGATTCTTAGCACGGCAAAGGGATTAACGGAGGGGACAAAGATATTTAATATCTCGACAGCCACAGCCTTCGTGCTGGCAGGAGGGGGTCTTAAAGTAGCTAAATACGGAAGAAGATCTGTTTTCCCTCTTTGTGGATGTGCCGATGTGATTGAGGCATTGGGGATCAACCTTGATATGACATCAACTCAACTGGAGAGATGCATTAAAGAGATAGGTATCTGTTTGCTTTATGAACCTTTGGCTCAAAATGGCTTGGGACACATAATGGCACTCCGGGAGAAAATTGGTATCAGGACGATATTCAACCTTTTGGAGCCTCTGATCAACCCTGCAGGTGCCAAGGTCCAGGTGTTGGGCGTTTATGAGCCAAGTTTGACAGAAACGATGGCCACGGTTTTGAAGAGTCTTGGAATCAAGAAGGGTCTCGTTGTGCACGGAGAAGATACCCTGGATGAGATGAGTATCACTGGAAAGACGAAGGTGACGGAGTTTAAAGATGGAGGGATAAAGACCTACTTCATCCAACCTGAGGATTTTGGATTGAAAAGAGGAACGCTCGTTGAGATTGAAGGTGGGGAGAAGAAAAAAAATGCTGAGATCATCTTGAAAATTCTAAAGGGGACTCGAGGGACAAAGCGAGATATCACTGTTTTGAATGCGGCTTCAGCTTTTATGATAGCCGGGAGGGCAAAAGATTTCAACGAAGGTATTGCGTTGGCCAATCAATCCATCGATTCAGGAGAGGCTTTCAAGAAACTGGAGAGACTCATCGGATTCACAAATACTGAGCGCAGGTTTTTAAGAAATCCAAGTGAAGGTGAAATGGGAAAATACCCAGAAGGTCATTAAAGAATCAGGAGTTTTAAAAATGGTTGTTCCATCTTTTTCAGATTTCAAACAATTGGCTACCCAGGGTAACCTCATCCCCATTTTTGAAGAAGTCCACTTTGACTGGGAGACACCTCTTTCCGCCTTCCGGAAGATCGACAATGGAAAGTTTTCATTCCTCCTCGAAAGTGTGGAGGGAGGGGAGCAATGGGGCCGCTATAGCTTCCTGGGTTCCTCGCCTGCCTATCTCTTTAGAAGCAAGGGGGAGAAGTTCGAAATCGTTAAGGATGGAGAGATTCTTCTAAAGGGAAAGGAAAGGGATCCACTCCGGGCGCTGGAAGGTTTCTTAGGGAATTACCGTCCTGTCCTGTTTGATTCTCTTCCACGTTTTTTTGGTGGGGCTGTAGGTTATATCAATTATGACGTCATCCGATCTTTCGAGAGGATGCCAGAACTTCTTCCGCCAGACCACGATCTTTATGAGTGCCACTTCATGATCACCGATACCATGCTTGCCTTCGATAACCTCAAGCAGAAGGTTAAGGTGATCTCCAATGTATTCTTAGATGGACAGAAATCCCTAAAAGAGGTTTATCAAGAGGCCCAAGAGAAGATTGAGAGGATCGTCGCCAAGCTTCGAAGATCCAATATCTCCTTCTTCCTCAAAAGAATCCTTCTCTCCATCTCCTCTGCGCTCAAACTTCAGCCGAGAAGATTTTTTAAAAGCAGTGGAAAAGGCCAAGGAATATATCAGAGCAGGAGATGTCATTCAGGTGGTCCTTTCCCAAAGGTTTTCTACAGAGATTCATTGTCAACCCTTTGATATCTATCGCGCCCTGCGGTCCATCAATCCTTCCCCTTATCTCTTTTATTTAAAGATGAACGACATGGTGCTTATGGGGGCTTCGCCCGAAGTGATGGTTCGTCTTGAAGGGAGGCGGATTGGACTTCGACCACTCGCTGGTACTCGCAAGCGGGGAAGGACAAAAGAGGAAGACCTGATGATGGAAAGGGATCTATTGGCAGATGAGAAGGAAAGGGCTGAACACATCATGCTGGTTGACCTTGGCCGAAATGATGTGGGCAGGGTGGCAGAGATCGGATCGGTCAAAGTCACGGAGTTGATGGGTGTGGAACGCTATTCCCACGTCATGCATATTGTCTCCAATATTCAGGGATCTCTGGCTTCAGGTAAAAATGCCTTTGACGTCTTCAGGGCAGCCTTTCCCGCCGGAACCGTTTCGGGAGCTCCTAAGATTCGAGCCATGCAGATTATTGAGGAGTTGGAACCCGTGCGACGGGGGCCTTACGCCGGAGCAGTGGGCTACTTCAGTTTTTCTGGGAACATGGACACCTGCATCACCATTCGTTCTATTCTCATCAAGGACGGTAAGGCTTACGTCCAAGCAGGGGCAGGAATTGTCGCTGATTCTGAGCCAGAGAAAGAATATGAAGAGACTCTGAACAAGGCCCAGGCCATTTTCAGGGCCATTCAACTTGCCGAGGAAGGATTAAGATGATTTTGCTGATCGATAACTATGACTCTTTTACCTATAACCTCGTACAGTATCTTGGAGAGCTTGGAGGAGACTGCCAGACCTATCGAAACGACTCAGATTGATCTTTCAGAGCTTGAACGATTGGAACCCGAGAGGATGGTCATTTCTCCAGGTCCTTGTACTCCAAGGGAGGCAGGGATTTCAGAGAAAGCTATCCTAAGGATGGCCGGAAGGATTCCAATCCTTGGGGTATGCCTGGGCCATCAATGTATCGGATCCGCCTTCGGAGGAAGGATTATCAGGGCGGGCCGCCTGATGCATGGGAAGAGCTCTCCTATTTACCATGATGGAAAGACTATTTACAAAGGGCTTCCCAACCCCTTCCAGGCCATTCGTTACCACTCCCTTCTCATTGAGAGGGAGAGTTTACCAGACTGCTTAGAGATTACTGCGGAGACTGAGGAAAAGGAAATTATGGGCGTAAGACACAGAAGGTTTGCTATCGAAGGGGTCCAATTCCATCCTGAATCGATCATGACCCAGGGAGGAAAGATCCTGCTGAAAAATTTCTTAAATATAGAGGAGAACGGCCATGCTTAAAAGATTTATTGCCAAAGTCGTGGATGGAGTAAACCTGAGTGAAGCAGAATCTAAGGAGGCCATGGACATCATTATGGAAGGCAATGCACCTCCCACACAGATTGCTTCATTCCTGACTGCCTTACGAATGAAGGGCGAAACAATCCAGGAGATCACTGGATTCGCCCGGACCATGCGGGACAAGGCTGTGCGAATCCAGGCAAAGGATGGAGAATGTGTTGTGGACACCTGTGGGACAGGCGGAGATGGAAAGGGAACGTTTAACATTTCCACTGCTGTCGCTTTCGTGGCTGCTGGTGGTGGGTGTACTGTCGCCAAACATCACAACCGCTCCGTATCCAGCCAATGCGGAAGCGCTGATGTCCTGGAGGCCTTAGGGTTGAACTATGCTCTCCCTCCGGAAAGGGCAGAAATATGTTTGCAGGAGTTTGGATTAGCCTTCCTGTTTGCCCCGTCCTTCCATCCGGCAACGAGGCATGCCCTGGTTCCGCGCAGAGAGATCGGAATTCGCACGGCCTTCAATCTTCTCGGGCCCCTGACCAATCCTGCTGGAGCCACGATCCATCTTGCAGGTCTCTACCGAGAAGATTTGTTGCAACCAATCACTAAAGTGCTAAGAAACCTCGGAAGCAAGGCAGCGTTCGTTGTGCACAGTGAAGACCATTGCGATGAGATCAGCATCACTGGGAAAACGACTGTTTGCCAGCTCAAGGATGGAAAGATTGAAACTTACCAGATCGAGCCGGAAATGGTGGGCTTAAAGAAAGCCTCCCTGGAAGAGATCCAGGGTGGGGCACCGGAGAAAAATGCCAATATTTTGCTTCGGGTATTAAGAGGAGAACCTGGCCCCCCACGGGATGTCGTCCTTTTGAATGCTTCAGCTGTCTTTGTAGCTGCAGAAAAGGTTTCAAACCTCCGAGATGGAGTTGAAATGGCCAGGGAATCCATTGACTCGGGAGGGCGATGAAAAAACTCGAAGAGATGATTCGGTTTTCAAAATGTGAGGGTACAATGATCTTGAAAAGACCAATCTGTCACCTTGAACTTTTTCAGAGCTGTCTCGTTTTGTAGATGCTGAACCCTCGCATGACAAGAGATTCAGAATTTACCAAGAATGAATTATGTTTTTGGAAAAGATTGTTGAGATAAAAAAGGAGGAGATTCAAAGAAGGAAAACTCCGATCCCGGCAGAAAGAGATGGAGGAAACTATTTCTCACCTTCCTCCCCCACGGGATTTTATGGATGCGATCTCTCAACATGCTCCGATGGCACTCATCGCTGAGATCAAGCGGGCTTCACCTTCTGTAGGAGTGATCAAGGAAGATGTCGATCTTTGCCGGATCGCCCACGAATATCAGACAGGAGGGGCCTGTGCCATCTCGGTTCTCACAGAGGCCCATTTTTTTAAAGGGGATCTTTCTTATCTCCGCTTGATAAAAGAAAGAACTTCTTTACCTGTTCTTCAGAAAGATTTCATCCTTGATCCCTTTCAGATTTATGAAGGCCGGGTTTCAGGTGCGGATGCCATTCTTCTCATTGCCTCTCTTCTGGAACGAGAGCAACTCAAAGAATTTGTGGATCTGACACAAAACCTCCATATGGTTCCTCTGGTAGAAATACACAATGAGGACGATCTGGAAAAAACTTCATCCCTCAATCTCCCTCTCATTGGGATTAATAATCGGGACCTGAGAACGTTTGAGGTTGATTTAAGAACAACCCTTCGCCTGAAAAGAGAAATTCCTTCGAGAGACAAAAGTGATCAGCGAGAGTGGGATAAAGAGTTCAGAAGACGTGAGACTTCTTAGAGAAGCAGGAGTGGATGGAATTCTGGTAGGGGAGATCCTGATGCGAAGCTCCGATCCAGCCTCAAAGATCAGGGAGCTGCTTTCTGGGATTTAGACATGTGTCTATAAGGCTGATGGGGAATTAGGGAGATAGGGAGGTAGGGAGAAATAAAGGATTTTTCCCCAACCCCCTAACACCCTACCTCCCCAATTTATACAAAAAAATGACCTGGATCAAGATCTGCGGGATCACCAATATCGAAGATGGTTTGAAGGCTGCCTCTCTGGGTGTGGATGCATTGGGTTTCATCTTTGCCCCCAGTATGAGAAGGGTTGAGCCTGACACAGCGCAGAAGATCATTCAGGCCCTTCCTACCACTCTTTTAAAAGTAGGAGTATTCGTGGACGAAGATCCAGAAGAAGTTCTAGCGAGTGGCTGAATATTGTGGCCTCAATGCCCTTCAATTTCATGGGGAGGAGTCGCCAGATTATTGTCAAAAATTTTCCTGTTGGTCATCAAAACCATTCGAATAAAGGATCTGGAAAGCCTGAACGACATGGAAAGATATCCTGATACCACCCTCCTGCTCGACACTTACAGTCCTGTAAAGCGGGTGGGACAGGGAATTCTTTTTCATGGGAGATTGCATTAAAAGCAAAAGAAAAGAGAGACTTTATCCTCTCAGGAGGACTAAATCCAGGATAATGTTGGAGAAGCCATTAAAAAAGTGAGGCCTTTTGGAGTGGATGTCTGCTCGGGTGTGGAGACAATCCCGGGAAAGAAAGATTTATTAAAAATGGAGGAATTCGTAAAGGAGGTCAAGAAAAGCGGATGAGAAGACCCGATAAAAAGGGACATTTCGGAATTTTTGGAGGAAGGTATGTTCCTGAAACACTCATGGCTCCGCTCGAGGAGTTGGAGAGGGCTTACCTTTCTATCAAAAAAGGACTCTCTTTTTAAAAAAGAATTAAATTCCTATTTGAAGATCTTATGCAGGTAGACCTACACCTCTTTATTTTGCAAAGAGATTGACTGAGGAGTTGAAAGGACCCAGGATCTACTTGAAACGGGAAGATCTGACGCATACCGGTTCTCATAAGATCAATAATACGCTGGGACAGGCGATGCTGGCTAAGAAAATGGGGAAGAAAAGGATTATTGCAGAGACGGGAGCAGGCCAGCATGGAGTGGCCACTGCCACTGCAGCAAGCCTCTTAGGATTGGAATGTACCGTTTATATGGGAGAGGAAGATATCCAGCGACAATCTCTCAATGTCTTCAGGATGAAACTCCTTGGAGCTGAAGTCATCCCTGTTTCGTCCGGAACCAAGACTTTGAAAGATGCCATCAACGAGGCCATACGGGATTGGGTGACCCATGTCCGGGATACTTATTACCTCATCGGTTCTGTCGTTGGTCCTCATCCCTATCCCATGATGGTCAGAGATTTTCAATCGGTGATCGGAAAGGAGACGAAAAAGCAGGTGATGGAGAAAGAGGGGCGTCTTCCCGATTATCTGGTGGCCTGCGTAGGAGGTGGAAGCAATGCCATGGGCCTCTTTCACCCATTCTTCAAAGATCACGTACGCATGATCGGAGTAGAAGCAGGAGGTTTAGGAATGAAGCACCGAAAGGCATTCGGCTTCGCTGAGTGCTGGTTCGATAGGGGCACTCCACGGAACCATGAGTTATATCTTACAAAGTAATTTTGGCAATATCCTGGAGACCCACTCCTTTGCCCCTGGTTTAGATTACCCGGGGGTAGGGCCAGAACATTCCTATTACAAAGAATGTGGAAGGGCTCAATACGTGACTGTTACAGATGAGGAGGCGCTTGAGGCTTTTTCCCTTCTATCGAAAACCGAGGGGATCCTTCCGGCTTTGGAAAGTGCCCATGCCATTGCCTACGCCAAGAAAATAGCCCCTTCCTTGGGAAGAGATCAAATCATGGTCATCAATCTATCGGGGCGTGGCGATAAAGATGTTCAATCCGTGGCCTTTAGGATGGGGGTGGAGCGATGAGCAGGATCGATCGAACGTTCAAAATATTAAAAAATAGGGGTCAGGTCGCCTTGATTCCTTTTATCGTTGCCGGTGACCCTGATCTCGAGACGACAGAGGCTCTGGTCCTCAAAATGGCTGAGAGCGGAGCAGATATCATTGAACTGGGAGTACCTTTTTCTGATCCCATTGCAGATGGCCCGATCATTCAAGCTGCCTCCCAGCGGGCTTTGCAAAATGGCGTGAACTTAAGAGATATATTTCGCCTCACAGAAAGATTGAAGGGGATCGATATTCCTCTGGTCCTCATGACCTATTTCAATCCCATTCTCAGGTATGGCCTGAAAGAGTTTGCTGAGGGTTGCCAAAAGAGCGGAGTGGATGGGGTAATCATCCCTGATCTCCCTCCGGAAGAAGCAGGATCTTGGATTCAGGAAGCCCGGAGAACGGAATATAGACACTATTTTTCTTATAGCCCCAACCAGTCCGCCAGAGCGGATAAATTGGTGAGCCGGTGCAGTCGCGGGTTCATTTACTATGTTTCCGTAACAGGTGTCACCGGAACCAGAGAGAATTTGTCTGAAGAGATTGGAGTGGCTGTCAAACGAATAAAAGAGATAAGCCAAAAGCCAGTGGCTGTTGGTTTCGGCATCTCTACACCGGAGCAGGCAAAGACGGTCAGCCGTTTTGCGGATGGAGTCATTGTCGGAAGCGCCATCGTAAAGATCATTGGAGAGAACCTAAAAAGTCCGGATATGATCGATAGAGTAGGGGATTTCGTCTCTTCTTTAGCCAAGGCATTGAAGTCGTAAGAGGAGTTTAGAATCGCAACTTTGACCCGATTCTGCCTGAGAAAGATCCCAAAGGTATTAACAATGGACTGCTTGATCCCTATCATAGGGAAAAAAGATGTTTGCGTGTGGCCGTAGCAACTTGATGTCGGGAAAGAAATCAGGTATTTGTTGTCGAAAATCCTCATACCCAACAAGGGTACCAAGAGTGACGAAAACAAGACTGATCACACCATCCCGCCCTCCCATCTCAGAGGGGGAGCGAGAGGGTGGAGGGATAGTTTATTTGATACCAAAATACAGATCTTAAGATGTTAAAAATTGTTCAATAAGGAGAAGAAATGATGAAGGTGGTTCGTGAAGATAAAAGAGATGCAGAAGATATCGGATCAACTAAAGCAGGAGGGAAAAAAAATTGGACTTGTTCCCACAATGGGATACCTGCATGACGGACACCTCTCTTTGGTCAGGAAGGTAAAGGACTTATGTGATGTGATTGTCGTTTCCATATTTGTCAATCCCACCCAATTTGGACCTGGGGAGGATTTCAAAAGATATCCTCGTGATGAAGAGGGAGATAAGGCCAAACTGGAGGGAGAGGCCGTGGACCTCCTCTTTATACCGGAGGCAAGTGATATGTATCCTTCAGGATATCAGACGTATGTTGATGTAACAGAAGTTTCAAAAGGACTTTGCGGTGATTTCAGGCCAGGACACTTCAGGGGTGTTGCGACAGTTGTGGCTAAACTTTTTAATATCGTCAAACCAGACGTGGCCATTTTCGGGGAGAAGGATTACCAGCAACTCCTCGTGATTAAAAGGATGGTGGAAGATCTGAATTTTGATATCAAAATCATTCCGGGAGTCCTCATAAGGGAAGAGGATGGTATGGCAATGAGTTCAAGAAACACTTACCTCTCTCCTGAAGAGAGGCAAAGGGCTTTGATTCTTTATCGCTCTCTTTTGAAAGGGAAAGACTTGTTTCAATCCGGAGAGAGGAAGGCTTCTGCTCTTTTAAAAGCGGTTAAGGAATCCATCGAATCAATGGATGGAGTGACTCTTCAATATGTGGAAATCAGAGACGTTGAAACACTGGAGAAAATAAAGAATGTCGATAAACCCGCTGTTATCGCCCTTGCAGCCATTGTTGGCTCTGTTAGGCTTATCGATAACATCATCATCGGGAGGTTGGAGTAAGGAATTGGATTAATCTCTATGTCAATTAAAGAGAACACAAACTTCAAATTGGTGATCTTCGATCTCGATGGGACGCTCACCCAGGAGCGATCCATCTGGGAATATATCCATAAGCAATTGGGAAAGTGGTATGGATTTGCAGAAGAGTATCAGATTCAATTTTTAGATGGAAAGATTTCTTATGAACGGTTTTGTGAATTGGATGCCGAGGTTTGGAAGGGAATGAGGGTGGAGAAGTTATTAAAGATTGTTAAAACAGTTCCTTTTCATCAAGGAGCGGATGAACTGATCAGCTACCTAAAAAATAAAGGGTTGAAGCTTGCGATGGTTTCTTCTGGTCTTTCTATCCTTTGCAATTGGGTACATCAGAGATATGGATTTGACTACTCTGTGTCCAATGACCTCCTCCATGCAGATGGGATCCTGACTGGAAAAGTGAAGATTCAGGTCTATTACGATAAGAAAGCAGAATGGGTAAAGAGGATTTTGAACCAATTCGGGGTGAGACCTGAAGAAGTGATCGCCATCGGAGATAGCGCAGGGGACATCGATATGTTTCAGATGGTGGGTTTCTCCGTCACCTTCAACTCCTCGTGCTCAGATCTCGATCGGATTTCGAGCGTTTGCATCCAGAGCCAAAACCTTGCAGATATTATCCCAGAGTTACCCTTGGGGACTTATTTAAATAAATAAGGATGCACTATCAGCTTAGTCCTATCTTTTGTCTGGACCCACTGGGAACGATCTGCTAAACTCTGATGCAAGCCACCTCGTGATCTGGGGTCACATGGCGTAATTGGGGCACAGCGCGATGACAATCCTCAATTGCGAGCGAGCAGCGGGGATGGAAGCTGCAACCCGGCGGCGGGTTGACCGGGCTCGGCACATCGCCCTTCAGGATGATCCGTTCACGCTTCTCTTCGACGAAGGGATCCGGTATCGGTATAGCCGAAAGCAAGGCTTTGGTGTAAGGATGCAAGGGATTCTCGTAAAGGGATTTCCAGTCTGTCATCTCCACGATGCGGCCCAAATACATCACTGCGACGCGGTCGCTAATGTGCCGTACCACGGAAAGGTCATGGGCAATGAACAGATAGGTCAATCCCATTTTGTCCTGTAATTCTTCGAGAAGATTGATAATCTGCGCCTGGATGGAGACATCCAACGCGGAGATCGGCTCGTCACAGACGATAAAGGAGGGATTGCTCGCCAGAGCCCTCGCAATGCCGATCCGCTGTCTCTGTCCACCGCTGAACTCGTGGGGCACACGGCTTTGCATGCGGGGGTCAAGTCCAACGGTCCGAAAGAGCTCAGCGACACGCTGCTGATATTCACCCCTGTTCTTGACCATGCGGTGGACTTTGAGCGGTTCCCCAACAATGTCCCCTGCACTCTGACGCGGGTTCAGGGAACCATAGGGATCTTGAAAAATGAGTTGTATCTTGTGGCGAAAGGGGCGTATCTTATTCCGTGGAAGCGGGGCGAGGTCCTGTCCCTCAAAGCTTATCTGTCCTGCTGTCGGACGATACAGACGCAAAACACAGCGCGCCACCGTTGTTTTGCCGCACCCGCTCTCGCCCACCAACCCGAGTGTCTCGCCTTTTTTGATCGTAAAGCTGACATCGTCGACCGCCCTGACATCGGCGATTTTCTTGCGAAGGATACCCCGGGTGACTGGGAAGTACATTTTGAGGCTTTTGACAACAAGAAGATTATCGTTAAACAACGGCACACCTCATTTTGTTTTGATATCAAAATCGCAGGCAACATAATGCTCGCCCTCAAGATGCCGCAGTTGGGGCCATGGCTTTTCTTTGCAGCGATCATCCACATAGGCGCATCTGGGCCGGAAGGCACAGCCCGCCGGCATGTGACTCAGGTTGGGTGGCAAACCGCCAATCGGCACCAGCTTGCGACCCTTTAATTCATCCAGTCTTGGCACCGATTTCAGCAGGCCGACCGTATAGGGGTGCCCCGGGTTACGAAAGATATCCTTGGCTGTTCCGGACTCCACGATGCGGCCGGCATACATGACATAGATCCTCTGGGCGTAACGAGCGACGACACCGAGATTGTGCGTGACGATCAGCAAAGACGTATTGAGACTTTTGACCAGATCCCTCAAGATCTCCAACAGCTGTGCCTGAGTGGTCACATCCAGGGCTGTGGTCGGCTCATCGGCAATCAGAAGCCTGGGGTTACAGGCGAGAGCCATGGCAATCATCACCCTCTGCCGCATGCCACCGCTAAACTGATGAGGGTAGTTGTCAATGCGCTGGGCCGCATCCGGAATCCCCATCTGTTTAATCAATTCGACGGCCCTTCCCCGGGCAGTGGCCCTGTCCATCTTAAGGTGGAGGACGAGGGTCTCAATAATTTGCTGGCCAATCGTGAGGACGGGATTGAGTGAGGTCATGGGCTCCTGGAAAATAATACCTATTTTCCCACCACGGATGGCGCGCATCTGATCACTATCAGCCCTGAACTTTAACAGGTCAACACCCTGAAAGATGACCTCTCCACCCACGATTTTACCGGGGGGAGTTGTGATCAATTGAAGCACCGAAAGCTGGCTTACTGACTTACCACAGCCGCTCTCCCCTACCAGGCCGACGATCTCACCCTCATCGATGTAATAGGAGATGCCGTCCACGGCCTGGACCGTTGCACCGTCCGTTTTGAATTGTGTCCTTAGATTTCTGACGTCCAACAGATGGACCATATTGTCTTTATCTATGGTATTTCCATCCTCCCATTAGAGGGTCCCTCGCAGTCTGGGGTCAAGCGAATCTCTTAGGCCATCGCCCACCATGTTGAAGGCCAGTACCACCAGCATGATACAGAGACCCGGTGCAAAAGAGAGCAAAGGATTGGTCAGGAGATACCGGTAGCCATCATTCACCATGGCTCCCCACGCCGCCACTGGGGGTCGTATGCCAATGCCGAGGAAGCTCAACGCCGCTTCTGAGAGGATGGCTGTGCCGAGGTTCAACGTGATCAGCACGATCAGAGGGGGGAGACAATTTGGGAAAATATGGACCAGCATGATGCGAAGGTTACTGCAGCCGATCACCTCTCCTGCGGTCACGTAATCCGATTGTTTGACGGTGAGCACCTGGCCGCGCATCAACCGCGCTTGGACAGGGATAAGAGAAACGCCGAGCGATACCATCACATTCCCCAATCCGCCACCCAGCGCTGCGGCGATTGCAAGGGCGAGCATGATGGGCGGAATGGCCATCATGGCATCGATGAATCTCATGATCAGTGTGTTCAGGAGACCGCCAAAGTAGCCCGCCATCAATCCCAACATCATCCCGATGAGGGCACCTACGCCCACGGAGATGAGGCCCACGGCCAAAGAGATCCTTGTCCCATAAATGATCCGGCTCAGCACATCGCGGCCCAGGGGGTCCGTTCCCAGAAGGTGACGAG
Source organism: uncultured delta proteobacterium (assembly GCA_963739325.1). Lineage (GTDB taxonomy): Bacteria > Desulfobacterota > BSN033 > BSN033 > UBA1163 > CAVTZZ01. Next base: position 14,369 of record CAVTZZ010000076.1, read on the forward strand.
AGGACGGATATTGCAGGGCTTCTCTCAAGTTCATCTGATAGGGATCGTAAGGAGCGATGAGGGAAGCAACAAGGGCTGCGACGATGAGCATGAGAATGACCACAGCGCCGAAGATGACGACCTTCCGACCCAGGAACACCCTGAGGAACCGCCGAACCTCGTTTGTTCGAGGCAAAACGTCTATCGTTTCTTCAGCTTCAGGCGCAGAGGCTAAGTCGAGCATCGTTCTTTAATCCTCATACCGTATTCTCGGATCAAAATAACCATACGAAATATCGACGGCCAAGTTGGCCAGAGCCACCACGAGAGCGATCATCATGATGCAGCCCTGGACAATGAGAAAGTCTTTATTAAAGACGGCCCGCACCATGAAACTGCCCATGCCGGGAATATTAAAGACCGTCTCCACAAGAACGGAGCCACCCACCAGATTGCGCAGTTGCACTCCCAACAGAGTCACGATCGGAATGATCGCATTTTTCAGGGCGTGCCCCGTGATCACTGTCCTCTCCTTCAAGCCCTTGGAGCGGGCCGTGCGAATGTAGTCCTGCCGAATGACTTCGAGCATGCTTGACCTTGCCTGGCGGGCCAAGGAAGCCAGGGGCACCACCGCCAAGCATAGGGCCGGCATAATGATCTGTTTGGTATTCAACCAAAAATTGCCAAAGGGGGATGCGTACCCCTGCACGGGAAGCCACCCTAGTTTCAAGGCAAAGAGATAGATCCCTATGATCCCCAACCAGAAAAGGGGCACGGCCATACCTATGTTAGCCATGACCGTGATCACCGAATCCAATAAACTGCCGCGCCGCACCGCGCTCAGCACACCCGCCGGAATGCTGATGAGCGTGCTGATGATCAAAGCTAAAAACCCAAGATGGAAGGTGACGGGTAGACGGCTCGTGATCAGACCGGCGACGCTCTCGCGGTATGTAATCGACTTACCGAAATCGCCCTGCACCATATTGATGAACCAATGGAGATATTGAACAATCAACGACCGGTCCAGCCACAACTCGTGTCTTAGCATGTCGATCTGGGCCTGCGAGGCCTCCGTGCCGAGCATGGTGACCACCGGATCTCCGGGAATGATGTGTAACAGTGAAAAGGCAATAAAACTGACGAGGATGAGAACAAAAATCGTCTGGATGAGTCTGCGTATAATGAACGAGAGCATTTTATTCCGTCTTTTCCACAGTCCTGATATGGATCACAGTCAGCGTTCTATTTTCTTCACCTATGGCCAGCCGAGAAATTCACACGGTCGCACACCCCAAGCGCCCGTCGAGCGTCCCTGGGGGAGGCCGGAATTCCGGCTTCCCCCAGAGGACCGATCCCTGTTACCGCTCTAGCCATGCGTCATCAGGTGTCCAGAACGCGGTATTCGGCACCGCATAAAGCCCGTGGTTATAGAGTGAGGGCTTGCACGCTGTGGCATCGGGACGAGCGAGCAGGACGATCTGGAGTGCATACTTGTCGATCATCAGTTTCATCGTCTCCTGGGTCCGCTTCTGTTTTGTCTCGAAGTCAGGTGCAGTGATTGCCTCTTGAATTGCCTTGAGGTAATCGTCGGGTACCAGCATCGAGGTGAAGAACTTCGCACCCCCTGCGAAGCTCTGGGCCAGCAAACCGACAAGGTCGGGATTTGCCGCTTCCCTGCTCAATATCAAGCCTTCCCACTTGCCCCCGTCCCAGGCGACCTGCGTAAGGCGGGCTTGCTGCATGGGATCCATCTCTGCATCGATGCCCACTGCCTTGAGGTAGCCCTGGACAGCGGTAAACGTCTGGTCGTCTGAGGGACTCGTCCGGTAGTGGATCGTTGTCTTGAACCCGTTCGGAAAGCCGGCCTCTGCAAGAAGTTGTTTCGCTTTAGACGGGTTATAAGGGTAACCCACCACGGATGGATTATAGCCCCAGTGTTTCTTGTAGATGAACTGGTTGGTCACCTCCCCCTCTCCATAGAACAGCGAGTCAACGAGGGCTCGAGCATCGATGGCGTGCTGAGCCGCTTGCCGCACTTTCACGTTTGACCAGGGTGACTTCGGGTCAGCAGAGCTGGGGACGAGGGCGAGGACGCCTGATGGAGGCCCCTGGCGGTTAATCCGGTAACCTTTTTGCTCGAGATCCTTGATGTCCTTTGCCGCCACAGTCCCTATCAGATCCGTCTCGCCTTTGATCAGGCTGAGCTGCCGGGTGAGGCTGTCTGCTATGGGGACCCACTCTATCCCGTCAAGGTAAGGCTTTCCCTTTTGCCAATAACTCGAGAATTTCTTGTATGTTGTGCGGACATCCTTTTCCCAGCTCACAAACTCGAAAGGACCGGTCCCCACAGGATGGTCCGCGCACCATTGCTCTCCGTTCTTTTTAAAGGCTGTGGGTGAGATGATCATGCCGAGGGTTTGAGCGAAGCTGCTTGTGATGGTGCTGTCCCATTCTGTCAAGTTGATCCGCACGGTGTAGCTGTCGACGACGTCGATGGATTTAAGCTTCTCCGTCCCCGCGGTCTTTGCAGCGATGAACTGATCCAGATTCCATTTCACCGCCTCAGCGTTGAAATCTGTCCCATCGTGAAACTTGACCCCCTTCCTGAGCATGAGGGTGATCGTCTTGCCCCTCGCATCCTCTTTTACCCCTTCCGCGAGGAAAGGCACGGCCTTTCCCGCACTATCTGTGCGAAAAAGCGTTTCGACGGCCGGGGCGACCTGCCTGTTGGCATAGACCCGGACGAGTTTTGGGGGATAACCGATTGAAACCCCGTCTTGCATATCGCTGATCTTGAGCGTGCCGCCATATCGAGGGGTCGGTTGGGCGGCGAACAAGGGTGTCACACAGGCACACACCAGTGAAACAACCAAGAGCAACATCACCGCTGCGACGACCGTTCTCATGTTTGAGTTCTTCATATTTTGATCCTCCTCTTTCGATTTTTTGATATGAATTGCAGATTTCTGATGTGCAGAGGAATCTGCGTTAGAAATTCAAATGTGGCAGGATTCATCATTTCTCATGCCGTCTTCTCGTGCTCTGTACGGCCGATGATCTCATCCTGTACGGCCTTGCCCAACTGCACAAAGTAGGCGCTGTAGCCGGCCACCCTCACTACGAGGTCCTGGTAGCGCTCGGGTTTCTCCTGGGCCTGAAGGAGCGTCTCCCTGCTCACCACGTTGAACTGAATATGCTTGCCACCCAGACTAAAATAGGTTTTGATGAGGTCTGAGAGCTTTCTCATGTCTTCCCTCGTCTTGAGAGCCGAAGGGTGGAACTTCATGTTCATCAGGGTTGTCTCGAAGGGAATCTGGTCGATCTTCGATGCACTCATGACGAGAGCCGTCGGCCCTCGGACGTCCATACCTCGCATGGCTGACATGGTGCCATCGGCAAGGCAGTCGCCAGAGCACCTGCCGTCAGGCGTTGCCCCGGTTTCCTCGCCTCCTGGCCACTGGGCCGAGATCGAAATAGCAGAAGGGATCTGCCGGCCGCCGAGGAGGCTTCCGAAGGTGGTCGAGGTGTCTGCCCAGAAAGCGTAGAGGTCTTTCGCGATGAAGTCGACGTAGTCGTCGTTGTTGCCGTATTTCGGCGCTGCAAGGAAGAGCTTCCGCATTTGCAGATACCCATCTCCCTGCCAGTTCGCATCGAGGGCAGCCTTCAGCTCTTTCATTGAAAATTTCTTCTCCTCGAAGACAAGCTTCTTGATGGCTGCCAGAGAATCGACCACATTGATCATGCCGACAGCGTTTATGACGCAGCCATTTTCAAAAGGAAGGGTTCGGCTCAGAAGGTCCTTGCCTGCTTTGATCCCATCGACCATCAGGGAGGACTCGACCGGCTGAGGGTACAATTCGGCATAGACCTGGAGGTAGGCATTATTCTTCTCCGCATGCAGCTCCATGAAGTGCGCAAGCTGTTCCTTGAATGCCTTCAAGAGACCCTCAAAGTTCGTGAAGCTCTCAAGGTGACCCGTCTTCGGGCCGACCTGCTTGCCTGTTTTGGGATCAACACCATCATGCATGAAGATATCGAAGACCCTGGGAACAATAAACATCGGGTAAGCAACGTTTCTGGAAGCTCCCGTGATGTTCACGTCCAGGCAGCCGGCCAGGGCATAATCCCGGGCGACCTTAAGGGGCACGCAGTAGCTCAGCAGGAACTCGATATGAGCTTTATCGCCGACGAAGGCCGGCATACCGATCCCTGTGCTGACCACTTCGAGCGCTTTCAGCATCAGGGCTTCCGGCGTCCGCTCATGAACCCGAACGGTGATCGTATGGTGGGGAGTCTGTGTGTCCCGGGCTGCCTCCAGGATCAGGTAGGAAAGGTCATTGGTGGCATCTTCTCCTTCGGCCGTGACTCCGCCGATGATCATGTTGTGCCACTTGGCCAGACCCGACCACTTCTCACGATGGGCCCTTGCGCCGGTAAGGACGATCTGCATGTCTTTGATTCTCAGACACTCCAGGAGCTCGAGGACCTCCTCGTCGGTCATCCTCCCCTCCTCCCTATCCTTTTTATAGAAGGGATACATGTACTGGTCGAATCGGCCGTAGGAGAGAACACCGTTGGGGTTCAGCACGAGGCAGATGAACCAGAGGGACTGCATGGCCTCGTAAAAATTTCTTGCAGGATGGGAAGGGACCCAGCGACACGTTTCGGCGATCCGTTCCAGCTCCTTTTTGCGGTCAGGATTCTTCTCTCGCGCTGCCATCGATTCCGCGAGGTCGGCGAAGCGCCGGGCGTAGCGCATGATGGCCTCGTGGGCGATGATGATGGCTTTGAGGTAGTCCGATTTCTGTGCAGCCTCCTGATTAAGGATCCGCAGACCCCGGAGCTCCTCCTCGGCCTCGTCCACGAGCTTCTGGAGACCACCATACAGCACTTTCGCGTAATCCGGAATCACGAGGAGGGACCCTTGCTCTGGACGAATACCGAGGCCTCCACCGGCCAGGCCTCCCCCTTTCTCCTCATCTTCCTTATTCTTCCTTGCCGGGAGGCTGATCCCCAACTGCGTGTATGGCCAGAGCCGCTCGTCGTCGTGGAGCTCTACCATCCTCGCGGTAAAGGTCTTGCCGCTCCAGTACTCGTTCATCCGCCTTATCTCTGCCTCATCTTCTTCCGATAGGATGAAGCCCTCGTCGGTCTTGAGGCCTGCAATCTCTTCGTCCGTCCATACGCCGAAAAAGTTCGTGAACTCGATGCCCCGTGGTTTGCTCGCAGGGCTTCCGACGATGAGTTCTCCCTCTTCGATGAATAGGGTGATGTTGTCAACGATGTGGGCCAGAGCCCGTGCATTTCTAAGAATCTCAGGTTCCCGTTCGGTCCTTCGAAACGCCTCTGTGACAAGCCGCCCCTTTTCCGTGCAGATAGCATACTGTCCGGGACCGACGCCCTCTCTCAACCGTTGTACTCTCTCGTTCATGTTTGTCTCCTGCTCTCCTTTTCCATCGCACCACTTTTGCAAGACGCCTTTGTTCTGCGGCCCTCATAGCTCTATAGATGGATTGAGCGCCAGGTCTCTATTGAAGAAGGCATCGGCAATGCGCGTTTCAACCTTCCGGGCGGGAGCAACCCTTTGTGCTTCCACCCGGAAGTACATTCGAGCTACCGGTCCAACCATACATCTTCGGGCGTCCACCACGCTTCATTCGGTGTCTCGTAAAATCCGTGATTGCGCACATACTTCTGGCTGACGGCAGCATTGTATCTCTTGAAGATCATGAGCTGGAGGCAATACGTATCAGCCATGAGCTTCATGGCCTGCTGGGCCCGTTGCTGTTTCGTCTCGAAATCCCGCGCGCTGATCGCATTTTTGATTGCTTGTGTATAGTCCTCTGGCACGAGCATCTGGGAGTAAAATCTGCCGCCACCCAAATAGCGTTGTTCGAGGTACGCCACAACATCCGGGTTTGACGAGGTCGCATTGACTATCAAACCCTCCCACTTCCCACCCTGAAACGCCACCTGGTCATACCTGCCAGTCTGCGAGGGGTCCAGTTCGGCATCAATGCCTACGGCCTTAAGGTATCCCTGAACCGCGGTATAGATCAGGTCGTCCTCAGGGTTAGTCCTGTAGAGAATCTTCGTTTTGAACCCGTTCGGGTAACCTGCCTCGGTGAGGAGCTGTCTGGCCTTGGCCGGGTTGTAAAGATAGCCGGCAACAGATGAATTGTACGCCCAGTGCCCTTTGTAGATCCACTGATTAGGAACTTGAGCTTCATTATAAAGGAGTGTCTTAACTATCTCCTCGTCGTTAATGGCGTACTGAGCCGCCTGCCGCACCTTCACATTGGCAAAAGGAGATTTCGGATTGGCCGAATCAGGGATCAATGTGGTAACGCCCGAACCTACCGTGCGACGATTGACCACGTAACCGTCTTTCTCTAGGCCTGCCAGATCCTTTCCCGGTATCATCACGAGGAGGTCGAGCTCACCTTTTCGAAAACTGAGTTGCCGCGTGAGAGAATCGGTGATCGGAAACCACTCGATTCCATCAAGATAGGGTTTGCCCTTTTGCCAGTAGTCCGGGAATTTCTTATATACGGTACGCGTATCTTTTTCCCAGCTGACGAACTGGAACGGGCCTGTGCCAACCGGATGGCTGGCACACCACTCCTCTCCGTTCTTCTTGTAAGCTGAAGGTGATATCACCATGCCGAGGGTCTGTGCGAGATTGTTCGTGACCGTGCTATCCCATTCCACCAGATTGATGCGGATGCTGTAATCGTCGACTACGTCCACCGATCTGAACTTCTCAGTTCCGGGACCCTTTGCCGCTACGTTCTGGTCAAGGTTCCATTTCGCCGCTTCGGCATTAAAATCCGTACCATCGTGAAACTTCACGCCTTTCCTGAACATAAGTGTGACCGTCTTGGCTGCCACATTCTCTCTCGCCTCTGTCGCAAGCCATGGCAGCGGTTTTCCTGTGCTGTCCGTCCGAAAGAGCGTCTCTATGACAGGGGCCACCTGCCTCATACCGGCAACCCTCGCAAGCTTGGGTGGGTAGCCAAGGGATATTCCGTCAACCTGCTCAGCCACCCTCAAGATCCCTCCGTACCGGGGCTTGAGATCAGCACCGAACAATGGGCTAACACAGGCACTTAAAATAAGAATAACCAGAAACCAGCACCACGACAACTGTCTGCATTTCAGGTTTTCCATTTCCTTCTCTCCTCTCATTAGTAGTTTATGGCATATCCTTGGCTTTGTTAAACAAGCACAAGTTCCAATTGCCTTGGACAACGGCCCGATTATCCTACTCACTCTATCTTTCATATTTTAACCCGTTCCTGTCCCCTCATCAACTAATTCCACCGCAGCCCTCAGCCCCAGCAGGTAACTCTGAACGCCAAAACCAGCGATCTGGCCTTTGGCTAATGACGAAATCACAGAATAGTGTCGGAACTCCTCCCTTGCATGGATATTGGACATGTGGACTTCGATAATGGGCACTTTGAGAATCGCCAGGGCATCCCGCAAGGCGTAACTATAATGGGTCCAGGCACCGGCATTGATGACCACTGCATCAATCTTTTCCTGATGGGCCCAATGGATCTTTTCTACCATCCCTCCCTCTCCACTTTTTGCATCAAATGATTTTTTTTAAAAACTCTATGGAATTTTTGAGGTGATTTCTGACGGCCTGCTCCGCTCTTAAAGGATCTTGTGCCTCTAACGCATCCAATATCTCCAAGTGTTCTTTAAAAGACTCTTCGGACCGACCCGGATCAGATTGATCAAAGAAATAGATACGGTTTCTGACAACATGATCCTGAAGCCTTTTATAAATTTCCATTAATCGATTGTTCCCGAAGATCTCAAAAATAAATGTATGAATCTCATCCCCCGATTTAAAATGACTTGCCCCAGCCCTTCCATTTTCGCTTTCAGAAGAAATAAATTTATCCCTTAATATTTTTATCTTGCCTGAATCCACTTTCGTGATGCTCGTTTTACCACTTCACCTTCTAAAATCTCCCGGATCTCAAACATCTCTCTGATGTCCTGGAAGGAGATTCTGGAGACAAAAGAACCCTTACCAGGGATATTTTCAACGAATCCCTCTTTTTCAAGCTGTTGAAGGGCCTCCCGGACAGGAGTCTTACTCGTTTTCAATTCTTTTGAGAGGATGCTTTCATTAAGTGGATCACCCTGGTTTAAAGAGTGTGTAATGATTCTCTTCTTTAAATTTTCATAAACGATGGTTTTTTTGCTCTTTGAGCTATTCATCTTCTTCATCACAGATTCCAGCGTTAATCAAGATACTATAAAAATATTCTTAATATATTTTTAATATACTGCTATCATATGAAAAAAATCTTGTCAAGAAAAAAATGGGGGGCAAATTAAAGCATCCTTTTTAGTGAAACCCAAAAGAGTTGAAGTACAAGAGGCTTCCAACTCCCTCACCAGGTAGAGGCAAGGTTTTCGTAAGGGCCAAAGAAGCCGGGATTTGTGTAAACACCATTGCTCCTGGATTTTTTAAAACACAACTCACAGAACCTGTTTGGCAGGATCCTCAAAAATTTGAGTGGGCTCTTTCGCGTATCCCCCTTGGACGTCTTGGAATGCCGGAAGGTGCAGCCGGAGGGGTCCTCTTTCTTGTTTCTCCAGCCTCTGACTATATCACCAGGACCGTCCTCATCATAGACGGAGGCTGGCTCTCCGCCTGAAAGGAATCAGGTCTTTTCCGTTTATATTTCAGCGGAATGTCAAAATTCAAGACCTTTTAAGGCCCCGATTTTAAGGGTCCGATGTCTCAGCCATTCCACAGAATCAACCCGGTCTGTGAAGCCATGGTTGCAATCGTTCTGGCCGATCACTTACTGAGACAGAAAGTATTGGAGAGGGGATGAAGATGGATTGGACTTTGAAGATCATGCCACGGATTCACAGATCGATGAGGCCATCACCCAACTGGAGTAAATGGCTTTTTTAATGAAGTTCCTAGGCTTCCATCCCCGAAACTCCCAGGAAAAATGAGAAAGGCTCCAAAAAAGTGAGTTAGGCAACGTAAAGCTAATCCAAATCTAAATCGCAACCTCAATCTCGACCTCAACCTCCTGATAAACCTCTTGAATCCTGGAAAATGATAATTACCTTTATAGTAAGAAAGGGGGTTTTAATATGGACAAAATCATTAGCTGTAAGGATTTTGGATCTGAGTGCACGTTTACGGCTTGTGCGGAGACAGAAGCAGAACTCTTTGAAAAGGTCCTGGAACATGGCCGGACCATTCACGGCATGAAGGAATTCTCGCCAGAATTTTATGATAAAGTGCGCGCCTCCATTCGAGAGGGATATTGCGATCTGGAAGATGAACTGTGCGAATACGGAGAGTGCTGCTGCTGACAGAAGGAAAGAGGACTATCATCAATTTCTTAGCACATCCCTCTCGCCTTCCATTTTTGTCATTGCGGACTTGATTCGCAATCCAGGCTTTTTATGCCTTCCTTTGGTTTAAGTTTCTTTTCAGAAACTCCAGAAGGTTTCTAATATGCTTAAGTTTGATCGTGACTCGTTTACCGGGGCGGTTTGCTTTTACATTCATTTAATATCAAGATTAAACTCCTGGCCCTATCTAACTAAACACGAGTATTTCGAATATCACTCAATTCTATGGTCACTTCACTCCGATGGGGTGGCCGGGATCAGCCGAATTGGCAGAAAGTGAGTTCTCATGAATTGGGGTGGAATGATTTGGCTATTAATAGGCTTCCTATTAGGGGTGACGGTATTAAAGTCCTTATTCCCCTTCATCCACCGGTTTGGCCTCAAGGTGGGCTTTTGGATTCGCCATGGGAGAAAAGGGAAATTTATTCTGTTTGTTTACTCGGATAGTTCAAACTGGAAGGATTACGTAGAGACAAAGATACTGCCCCACATTGAAGCTCATTCAATTATTCTGAACTGGTCCAAGCGCCGCGAATGGGGCCCCGAATGTCCTTTGAGACCAAACTGTTCAACCATTGGGCCGGATCAGGTGAATTCACTCCAACGGCCATCATCTTGCCGCTCATCGGAAAAGTGAAAGTCATACGATTGTGGCAACCCAACCAACATGCCAAATCTAAAAAAGACAGAGTATCCAAGGAAGCCGAAGAGGCATGCTCTTTACTGCGATAAAACAGTATGGTCGCCAACACAGGAGCCCGAAACAGAAGTGATATTCCCTTGGTAGCTGCCTTCGTCCTTCTTTCTTTTATTAATCTTTTCTGAGCCAATGAGCGAAAAAAGCGAAGGGGCTGCAGTGCATCAATTCAAGACTCCCACCCCACTAAATTGGGAAGTGTTATTTTTC
>CAVTZZ010000077.1:0-63222 GCA_963739325.1 uncultured delta proteobacterium
CCCCTTTTATTTTAAATGCATCTTTGCCCTTGCGGATAAGGAGGAAAAAATTTTAGACTATATTTATTTTGAAGTCAGGGATTCATTGGAAGACTGAAACATCCAGCTTAATCACGAGAAAGGAATTTTTATCAATTGATTAACATCTACATTGCGCGGCATGGGGAGACGATCTGGAATGTGGAAGGACGGATACAGGGTCGAAGCGATCCTGGGCTTAGCCCGAAGGGTGTTGACCAGAGCTTAGCCCTATTCGAACAACTCAGAGGCCGCCCCATCTCTGCCATTTACACGAGCACCCTGCAGAGATCGATTCTCACCGCTCAACAACTTGCAACATATCTCAGCCTTCCGATTCGAAAACAGCCAGAGTTGGATGAGATAAACTTCGGCATCCTGGAGGGAAAGCAATTTCTTAATTTTGACGAGGAAGCGAAGAGAGAATGGGAGAGGTTCAAAGAGAATCGTTTTACCTACCATATCCCCCAGGCCGAAAATTATACGGATGTCACCCACCGGATCAGCCCCTTTGTAGAGAGGATTCTTCAAAATCATCAAGGAGAGGAGATCCTAATCATTGGCCACAGGGTTGTCAATCTGATGCTGATCAGAGTGCTCATAGACTATCCTCCGGAGAAAGTCTCAGAGATCCAACAGAACAACGATTGTCTTTATCTGATTAAAAGAAATGGTGAGACCATGGTCTTTCATTATATGAATGGTGAGGTTGGGGAAGGATTTCTTTTCCAGAGCCAGATAAAGATTATTTGATCCGGAAAGAGGTAATGGATACTCAAAAGATGAAATGGAAGATCCGTTGCGTGATCTATGACTGTGATGGGGTTCTCTTCGATTCCATCGAGGCAAACATGAGACTCTATAATGATCTCTGTTCTGCCGTTGGTAGGGTCCCTTTGAAAGAAGAAGAGATAAAATATGTTCATACTCACACAGTCTATGAAGCTGTCCACTTCATTTTTGGAGAGGAAGATGGTTTGGAAAAAAGGGCTTTAGAATCATTAAAACAGATCGATTTGAGAGAGTATGTTGTCTATTTAAAGATGGAACCCCATCTCTTTCATATTTTGAATCTTCTAAAAACAAGCGGGATTCTCCGGGTCATCAATACGAACAGAACGACCTCTATGAAGCACATTATGGAGCGGTTTCATCTGGAGCCTTTTTTTGATATGGTGGTCACCGCCCTTGATGTGACCCACCCCAAGCCCCATCCTGAATCGATCGAGAAGATCATCCAAACATTAAATTTGAATAAAAAGGAGACTGTTTTTGTAGGAGATTCTGAGGTGGACCAACAAACCGCTCAATCATCAGGCATCAAGTTTATCTCCTATAAGAATAGAGAAATTGCAAACGATGCCTTTATCGAAGACCATCTTGATCTGTTGAACTTCCTTTTTTAAAAAATTTAGCACCAGGGTTTCTTTCCATCTTTCAGGCTGCATAGCTCGTTTTAACATTCACTACAGTCAGCCACAATCACCTCTCGAGGCAGCTGTGTTCCTTTCATACCCTCGATATATTCTATCGCTTTCATCCCTTGTTCATCGTTTCCCTTGATCACCATCGTGATGTCTCCTTCGGCGCCACCGACCAGGCAGGTGAGGAGAGGAAGAGATCCTTGGGTAGAGTGGCATTATCAATAAATAAAAATGCTTGCTAATACCATTCTGTTTTTGATAGAAATAAATCACAATGGCCACCGGTAAAGAAGACTTTTCATTCCAAAGAAGGCTTGAACAGGAAATAGAACTCTGGCTCAAAGAAGGTTTGATTATTCCTGACCAGAAGAGCCAGATCCTTGCACGGTACAGAGTACTTAAAGAGGCAGACGAGAAGGCGGGACCTGGTAAACTCATTACAACCATATCTATTCTTGGCTCAATCCTCATTGGCGTCGGAACTATCCTTTTCATTGCTTCAAACTGGTCTTTTATCCCAAAATGGGGAAAACTCTTCATCCTATTTTCGTCAATGCTGACAAGCTATGGACTCGGTTTTTACTTCCGCTACGAGAAGGTGAACTATCCAAAGGTTGGGGCTTCCCTCATTCTTCTGGGTTCGCTGGTCTTCGGGGCTGGAATGTTCTTCATTGCTCAGATTTACCATATTACCGTACACTACCCAAACGGGCCACTCCTGTGGGGCTTGGGAGTCCTTCCCCTTGCCTACCTCTTAAGGTTTAAGAGCCTTGTCTCACTGGCAATCCTTGACCTCTTGATCTGGCTTGGGATGGAGGCATCTTTCTGGATATTCTATTTCAATCATAATGAAGTCACCACCCTGGTCAATCTCTACCTTATGGCAGGGGTTGCTCTCTGGGGGATTGGGCTCATGCACAGGGAATGGAGATCCTTGAGAATCATCTCCAGCCCTTATATCATTTTGGGGTCGCTGATCACTCTTTCTGCCGGATACATCCTAACCTTCGAAATCTTTGAATTCAGTTTCAGATCGGAAACTCTTTTGATGTTTTATATTGGCATCACTGTTTTATTTCTCCTGTCGGTTATCCCGCACTTTTTATCAAAGGAGAAAGAGAAAGCGTGGGGTCCAGAAACTCTTGGTCTCTTCATCCTAATGGGCATTGTGCTTTACCTCTCACTCTCCTTTCCGGTGATGTCTTCTAAAGCTTTTAAGGGGGGTTTCAGACTCTTCTTTAATATTCTCTTTGCATTTGAGATATTGGGTCTCATCCTCCTTGGTTTTCTCAGGCGATATCCAACCTATGTTAATATTGGTCTCCTTTTCTTTGCCCTTGATGTGGTTGCACGATATTTCGATTTTTTCTGGGCCCTTCTTCCCCGGTCTCTCTTCTTTGTCGCCGGAGGGCTTCTCCTCCTCTTCGGTGGAATTTATCTTGAGAGGAAACGAAGAAAGATTCTTGTATCATTCAACATTGAGGAGGCTGACGGATGAGGTTGAAATTTATCCTCCTTGTTCTACTTCAGGTTGTACTCCTCATCGGCATCATTGCCTATCGACAACACTGGGTGGCCACAGGAGAAAGAGTTTTATTAAAAACTGCACCGGTTGACCCGAGAGACATATTCAGAGGAGATTATGTCAGCCTCCGATACGATATTTCGGCGCTTGATTTGGGTGAGTTGGGCGTAAAAGAAAGTTTCAATAATAATGAAAAGGTTTATGTCATCCTCGAGAAAAATCCGGATCATACCTTCGGTGCCAGGTCTGTCAGTAGAACCCTTCCCGTGGGGAAAAAATTCATTCAGGGCCGTGTCCAATACGAAATGGTGTCATCGAAATGGGAAGTTGAGTTGAAGGACGATTCAGAAAATCTTCGCCATCTGAAGCCCCAATGGTTTGGGAATGTTAAGAAAGGAGAACGGGCCACCTTCTGTCTTGATGAGAGAGGAAATGTCATCAATTTCTATAAAGACGATGCCGAATACAGACCCAAATGTAGAGGTCAATCGGTGACCGGGATCATCGAAGCGATTAAAGGGATAAGAACAAGAATCCTTAATGTTGAATACGGCATCGAAAGCTATTTTGTCGAAGAAGGGAAGGGCAGGGAGGTGGAATCAGGGCGAGGTACCAGAGACCTGAGAGTAGAGGTTTCTCTCCGCAAGGATGGGAAAGGAATGATCACAGCATTACTCATGGATGGGAAATTAATGAAATAACCTTATCAGCCTACAGATAGAAGTAGGGTTGATCTAATAATAAATATAGGTTATTAAATACCTCATTGCCTTTTAACTAATCCCCCCACTTTTCAAAGAGGTCTTTTATGCCAAATGTTGGAATTATTGGAACCGGTTCTTATGTTCCCAAACGGATTCTTAAGAATCGTGATCTGGAAAAGATGGTTGATACAAGTGACAAGTGGATTATTGAAAGGACAGGCATACGCGAGCGAAGAATTGCAGCTGACGATGAAACGAACGTAACGATGGGCCGAATCGCCCTTGAGCGGGCCTTAGAAAATGCACGTATTCCCCCGGAAGCGATCGAAATGGTGGTTGTGGGTACCAATACCACTGAACCGGTCTGGCCATCAGCAGGGGGCCACATCGCAAAGATGCTCAGTCTTCGAAAAAACATCCCTTTCCTTGATATCCAGGCAGGATGTACAGGTTTCAATTATGCCCTTTCGGTTGCTGAGCTATTCGTCAAATCAGGGCAATATAGAACTATTGCTGTAGTTGGAACGGACAAGCTTTCGACCATTACCGATTATAAGGACAGAAACACGTGTGTGCTTTTTGGAGACGGAGCCGGGGCCATCATATTGCAACAGAGGGCTGAAGAGGGCATCATCAGATCTCATCTTGGCGGGGATTACAATCGTCGTGATTATTTAGTCCTCCGAGAAAATGGAGAAAATGGGAATCGATTTATGTGGATGGACGGAAGAAAGGTCTATGTTTTCGCCAAGGCAGTGATGGTGGAAAGCTGTCTGCGGGTTCTTGATCCCGGGGGGACTGCCAGCAAAGAAGAACTCCATGCCTTGTTCGATCAGGTGAGCAAAATCATTCCTCACCAGGCCAATGCCCGGATCATTAAGGGAGCAGCAAAAGATCTCGAGGCCCGGTTGGACGTTCCCGAAGGATCAGTCGATAAGAAGATGATTATGACGATTGAAAAATACGGTAACAATTCGACCGCCTCTATTCCTCTCGCCCTCGATGAATCCCTCCGCCATGGAAAGCTGAAAAAAAATGACCTTGTGATTCTCGTTGGTTTCGGAGCCGGATTGACCTACGGTGCAAACCTCGTGAGAATATAACCCTCGGGAACGCGGAAGCCTCACCTGAAAGGAATAAAAGAGATTCTGTCTTTCAAGCCTTGGGAAAGGGAAATTTTTCCTTCTTTGTCCACAATGAGGCAATCCACATCGTTAAGCTTTTGACAGAGCGCATAACCTTTTTCAGGACCGAGGACAAAGACGGCTGTGGCGAGTGCGTCTGCCGTCATGCCGTCTGTACAAACAATCGTTACGCTCTGACAGTCTTCGGTTGGAAAGCCAGTTTTCGGATTGAAAATATGGTGATATCGTTTGCCCTGGTACATGAAAAACCTCTCATAATCTCCTGAAGTGGCAATGGCGGCGTTGGATACTGATATCCGAGCCATCATCTTCTGAGATGATCGAGGATCCTGAATTCCGATGGCCCAGGGTTGATCCAATTTCGATCCTCCTACTCTTAAATCTCCGCCTGCATTGACGATTAGATTTTTATATTCGAGGGAGTTCAGAAGTTCAAATGCTCTATCCACTGCATAGCCCTTAGCAATTCCCCCTAAATCAATGGCCATTCCTCTCTTTTTCAAAAAAACCTTTCCTTCCTGATCCATCATCATGTTCTTAAAATTCACCAAATCCAATTTTTGTTTCACTTCCTCAACCGGTGGAGGAACTTTTTTTTCTCTCGCCATCCGCCAGAGTTGAGTGAGAGGGCCTATCGTAATATCAAATCCACCCTCTGAAAGTTCGGATATCTCCTTTGCCTCTTTAATCACCTTGAGCGTTTCTTGGGAGACCTTCACCCATTCTTTTCCAGCAGATTGGTTCATCCGGGAAACATCACTCGATTCAATCCAAGGGCTCATGAGTTGTTCTATCCTTTTGATCTCCTGAAAAGCCTGAAGGGTTGCCTTTTTTGCTGCCTCTTCATCCTCCCCAATGATGGTGATTTCAACCACTGTCCCCATGGAGACTTGATGGTATTTAAAGATGCTCGATGAAAGGGAAGATTGTGGGTGAACAATTAGGGTAAACAAGCAAAGAATAGATGGAAAAAGTTTATATAAGTTCTCGAGAGCCATAGATGCATATATCCGATGAAGAGCTGTCATTCCTGCGAAGGCAGGAATTTATTCATGCAAGATCCACTGGATTCCCGTTGGAGTTTACCCCGAACTTGTCGATTAGACCCGACCACGGGATGCGGGGCGGGAATGACACAGTGACAGTAATTATTTAATATAGCCCTCCTTTTTCAACTTGCCATAAATCTCTTTGGATTTATCCAGGCTGTCGAAGATTAGAACAGCGGTGATGGTTGCTCCTGAGACAGAGTCCACACCGGGGTCGAATGTAAAAGGGTTGAGGATGGATTTTCCAACGGTGCGGCTTCTCAATTTCTTTATATCCTCCTCTGTCCATTTGAGATTTCCAATTTTGGTGAGTTGGACGGGCATAATCTCAATCACTTTTCCCTCTGGGTCAAAGGTATAGATGAAAAAGGTATCATGACAGATATCGCAGATAGCCCGCCGGCTCGCCAGTTTCGAAAAGAGGGTTCCTTTATGTGTTCCGAAATCCATTCTTCCCACATAGATCCAATCCCCGTCCTTCAAAGATATCTTTTCGATCTGAATGACTTTCCCTCCTGAAGCCTCCATCCCCTCTTTAGCCTTAGCTATTAGTTCTTCCTCTTTAAGAGGAGGCATCAGGGCATCGCCTTCATAGATGGTTCCTTTCTTCGGTTTTAGCAGGGCTAAATCATACTGAAGAATAGCCCTGGTCTCCTCCAAAGCATTCTTTTCTGAATCGATCAGCCCCAGATGGGTGCTCACCACAGAGCTTTTTCCTTGAGCATCTCTCCTCACCCATATGGTAAAAGGGGTTCGAGGACTACCTACTGCGGCATGAGCATCGAATTTGTTATCCGTGAAGATAGGGTAGGGGACCTTATACTCTCTCTTAAAACTTTCTACTTCCTTAAGAGTATTGCCGGCAGCAATGCCGATCATCTTCACCTTTCCTTTTAATCTGGGGTCCTTTTCAATCGATGCATAGACCTCATTGAAGATCGGAGCCTGTCTCTGACAACTCACACAGTAAGTACTCATAAATTCAACAAAGATTAAAGATCCCCGAATCTCTTTGAAAGAGAAATTTGTCTTTCTTGGCATCCCTAAGTAGGCCTGTTCCTCTTTGGATAGAATCTGTTGAAAGGTTAGCTCTGGAAAAAGGATGGCGAAACCTACTGGTTTTGTTTCTGAAAAGACAGGTGCGAGAAAGAAAAGTATTGAGAGAAAAGGGATACAGAAGTAATGGAACATAAACCTTAACGTGCCGATAAAGATCATCTCCCCATCAGATCTTCGTTGTTTTAGGTTGGTTTAAGTCGGAGAGATTGGTAACGGTCGGCAGAATGGATGGTTATGTCACGGATCTGGGGTCCCCGGAGAATGCCGAGAGAAACATCAACCCCTGCATTGCCAACGGCCCATACCTTACGGTAAAAATCAGCAAGCCCATTCACTACTTTCCCATTCACTGTAAGAATGAGATCCTCAGGCTGTAGGCCTGCTCGTTCAGCCGGTCCTTCCGAGGTGACCCGAGTGATGAAAACGCGGCCGTGGGTCTCTTCCGCGTTTAGACCCAACCAAGGTCGTGGCGCTTCACGAGAACGACCTCTGGTCATCAGGTCAGATAGAATCGGATTGAGAAGGTCGATAGGAACAAACATATTACAAGGGATTGAACCCAATCCCTGGATCGTCATTTGAGTATAAATAGATCCGATGCCCATGAGCCGACCGTCACGGTCTATCAGCGCTGCTCCACCAAAATTGGAATAAGGGGGAGCAATAAAGATAGCATTCTCGACAACGTACTCCCAGTAGCCAACAAACTCTTTGCGAGCAATGACCTGGCCTACTTGAACTGAATCTTTACCTCCATGGCCTGCTACCAGAATCGGATCACCTTCTTTGACTTCTGACGATTGACCCAGTTTCATAGGTTGCACATTGAGCGGCTTGTCTGTCCGTAAAAGCCCAAACCCCGTGTTCTGGTCATAACCAACAAAAGTTGCCTTGATGGGCTTGCCTTCTGGCCCGGTGACTTCAATGGTCTCAGCATCTGAGATGAGGTAGCCGATCGTAAGAATATGTCCCTTTGAATCAATGACCACACCATTGCCTTCCCGTTCTGTACCGAGGGTACGGGCTGAACGGGCATCCTTTGGAACAATCGCCCGTATCTTAACCACGGCTTTGAGTATCTCTTCAGCGGCTTGGTCTGCATATAGAGGCGCGCAGAAAGCAATAAGTACGATAAATATTAAAGTGAGGCAAATTCTTTTCATGCGTACCTCCATGATATAAACTTATAGATTTAGACAGCAAACAACTCTTAATTAAGATTAACTTAAGTCCATCAGCCTGTCAATTTCTGAATGGATTCTTCTACTGACTTGACGAATACCTTCGATTGGGCTAATATTAACCTTATAATTCTTGCCATGGAGGTATCCAATGGATAAGAAGGACGAGAAAACTGAGGAAACTTCCAATAAACTAATGGGCCTTCTCAATCAAGCACTCCGCCTGGAATACTCTTTAATAGTCCACTATCCGCGCCTGGCTAATACCATCAAAGATGAAGAGATAAGAAAACTAACTCTCGAACTCGGGAGCGCTTCAATTCGTCATGCTGATGTTGTGGCTAATACCATAAGCCAGTTGGGAGGGGAACCGGATTGGTCTATGGAGCTTTATCCCGAGGATATGGATACAGTTAAGATATTTCAAACGCAGCTCGAAAAGGAAAAGCTGGCATTGCAGTTACATCGCGAAAGTGCTGATCTGGTTCCATCCAGCTCACTAAGGGGTGAGTTAAGTGCCCTGGCAATGGAAGAAGAACAGCATATTAAGATTGTCAATCATATTCTCTCAAGGCTAAACCCGCTGTAGCTTATAGTCCCTTCGGCCCAACAACTCGTTACAGTCTGATCCCCAAAAGCAGGTACAAATTGGGCTTAGTGTTGTTGTTGGGTATATGACTCTTGTACCTTCAACGTCCCTGGTCGAGTGTCCTGGAGACTTATCTTGTACCAGGCAACGATAATCTTCCCTGTTTCATCCTCTATTTCATTTGACAAATATTCATATGGCCTGATAACATCCAGAGGTAGTTAATGCCGGAGGGCGTTGTATGAAAAAACCTTTTAAATGGGCGTTTTTCATTATTAGCTTTTTGGTGCTCTTATTGATTGGATTGAGCGTCTTTATTAAAACCTTCCTTTCTGGGGATAGGCTTAAAGCGATCATTCTTCCAAGGGCTGAGAGTATGACAGGAAGAAAGGTCAACTTAGATCAGATAAACGTTTCTCTATTGAAAGGCATTGTTGCGAAAGGGTTGAGCGTCAAAGAGAAAGATGGGCAGAGGGATTTCTTGAAGATCGGAGAGTTTATCCTCTCCTATCGCCTTATGCCTCTTTTAAGAAGAGAGCTCGTTATTAGCAAAATAGAGATCACATCCCCCTTCATTTCCGTTAAGAAACATAAAGAAGGCAGGTATAATTTCAGCGACCTCCTTGAAAAACGGCCTCCAGCATCTCCTAAGGCACACGAACCGAAACAACAAGGGCTTCCCGTATCTCTTATAACGGACAAGCTTTTGATACAAAATGCCCAATTTGTATTTGTGGATGAAGAAAAAATACTGCCAGATATTTCAGGAAATTTGGATATGGAATTTAAAGGGGGAATAGGAAAAGAAGGTGTCCCTCATTTAGAAAAGGGGCTCATTTCTTTGAAAGAGATAAAGATTCAAATGAAGGATATCGAGATAAAGACAACAGGGAAGGTCGAAATAGACCCTAAGGTTGTTCAGGCAAACCTTCAAGCCCTTATTGGAAAAGAGAACATTGAAATCACGGCGACAGTCAAAGATTATTTATCAGCGCCCGATGTTATAGGAAATATCCATGCCCGGTCTCTCGATCTCGAGAGGTTGATCGCTTTGGGTGGCGAGAAAAAAATTTCAGAAGAAAGACCGCTCCCAAAGGGTCAGAGAACTGGTAAAGCAGGGGAAAGCTTCCCACAAAAGGAGCAAAAACCCGGGAAAGCAGCTGAAAGCTCCACACAAAAAATAAAGGCGACAGGCCGGATCACAATCGATGAGGCGAAATATCAGGATTACAGGATCAAGGACCTCCGTTTAGACTACAGTTATGTCCGCGGCATGTTGAAACTCGAGCCCCTTGGGTTAAAGTTCTCTGGAGGAGATGCCTTCACCATGGAAGGGGCGCTCAATGGAAATCTTCAGCTTACCGTTGATGAGGTATCCGCCATTCAGAAGAGTTTGAAGGGAAAGGCAGCAGTCAAGCTTGGCAAGGGGCAAATAAAAGAGTCTAAAATATTTGATGCGATTGCACTTCTTATTGGCATCCCCGAGCTAAAAAAACCTGAGATTGAGGAAGGGTTATTAAATTTTGATGTGAAGGATGAGAAATTAAATCTGGATGGTTTGATCCAATCAAGCCTTTTTAAGCTTACACCGAAAGGGACAGTGGATTTCGAAAAGAGGTTGGATATCACTACCAGGACTAAAAATTTCTCCAAATTTAACGGGAAGGCTTTCGAAAAGTCTTATTTCAATCAAATTCATGGAGGATGAGCAGGGCTGGAAGACCATCCCTATTAAGATCAAAGGGACAACTGAAAAACCCAATGTGACCCTCGATGAAGAGGCTCTGAAAAAACAGCTTGGTTCAGGCTTGAAAAGGGAATTCGAGAAACTGCTCCAAGGACGTACGCCCGAAGAAGAAGGAAAACCCTCTAAGAAAGTTACCCCAAAAGA
Organism: uncultured delta proteobacterium; assembly: GCA_963739325.1. GTDB lineage: Bacteria > Desulfobacterota > BSN033 > BSN033 > UBA1163 > CAVTZZ01. Next base: position 10,586 of record CAVTZZ010000077.1, read on the forward strand.
TCTCTTGAAAGGGTTGTTTGGGAAATAAAACTTCTTATCACCAACACCCTTAGCAAATTAGGGTGTCGGCGGTTAGCGCCCCCTTTCTACCACTTTGAGCATTGTGCTCGCAGGAATCGATTCGTTTAAATCCTTTCCATTAAGTAGGGCTGTCTCTTTCAGTTTTTCATTTGGAACGCCAAAGGACCGGAGCAAATTCTCCAGTCTATCGGAGGTTCCTGCGGTGCAAATGCGGATCCGATCCGGTTTTACATTGATCCTTCTGGGATCTGAGAGCTCCCTGAAGTTCCTCATGGTCCCATCAAATATAGATTCATACTTTTGAAAGAGACCCGTTGAAGTCAAACCATGGAAGACAAAGATCTCTTTTCCTCTCTGAATGAAGTAAGATAACACCCGGACGACTCCCTTTTGAGTCTGAACATCTGAAAACAGTCGCTCTGAAGGTAGGCCGTTGATATGAATCGCTTCGGTCCTTATGACACGGGCTTTGTTCTTGGAGACAAATGTCCTGGCAGCTTCATAAGGAGAAGTTCCCTTTGTCATGGTGAAGAGAATCACCGCTTCCTGCCCTGCGCTAACCATTTGAACATTCGAGGGTGTATTATTGACCTTCCAATTGATTGGAACGGGAAATTGGAAATGGAGGTCAGGGTGGTAGAATACATGTTCCTCGACATATCCTTGGCGGGGATCTTCCCCAAAGACAAGACCATCGATTGTTCTCAAGTATTGGTCACGGTTCAGTTTCAAATCCGTGATCCCGAGTTTTTGTTGCCATTCTTTTGAACGTATTCTGACCGCCTTCATCCGGTCTTCTGGATTTGGATGGGTGGAAAACCAGCTTGGCAGTCCACTTCGATCTGAGCCTGGGTTCATTCGTTCCAGTGTTTCAAAGAAATTGGCCATCTGAGAGGCGTCATAGCCTGTTTTGCTCGCATATTCCACACCCAGGTCATCTGCCTGTCTCTCATTGTCCCTGCTGAAGCTAAGAAAGAGCATGCCCACACCCAACTGGGCCAGTTCCGATATGCCGGGAACTTTTTCAGCAAAGATCATTCCGACTCCCAATCCCAGTTGGGCAAACTGAGCCTGGCTATATTGATGCGCAGAATGGCGGGCTGCAATATGGCCAATTTCATGTCCCATCACACCTGCCAGTTCAGCCTCGCTGTTCAAACTTGCCAGAATTCCTCGGGTGAAGTAAACATATCCTCCAGGGACGGCAAAGGCATTCACCACCGATACGTCAACGACTTTGAAATGGTATGTCAGGTTGGGTCGATGGGAGCTCTTGCCTAATCGCTGGCATATATCATTGAGATAGGCGGTCAATTTGGCATCGTCATAAACGCCATACTCTTGGACCACCTGGGTGTCCGTCTCACGACCAAGCTGGATCTCATCTGTTTCGCTCAGAAGCATGAGCTCCTGTTTGCCGGTTACCGGGTTGACAGCACACGAATAGATTCCTAAAAGAAGACTGACGATCAACAAAACTTTACTAACTATTTTCATATAAAGTCTCATGATGATACTCCCCTCATTTAAGAATCACCTTATCAAAAGATTAGAGTAAATCGGCCGTAGTGTCAAGTGGAGCACGGGAAGAGAGGATGGCGAAAGACTGGATTGTTTTAGAAATTGAAGATCTCGGATTGAAATAGAGGATAACAACTGAACTAACAAGTGTGCGATTTAATGGACATCCTTGCTCAGAGAAAAGTTAAGAGCCTTTCAGGGACCATTTTAAGTTCCTCATGAAGTTTTCAATCTCTTTGGAAGCCTCAATATTCTTAGGATAGGTGAACCAATATTTAATGATCCATTCCCCTTCCACATAGCAAAACAAGGTTAGATCTGATAATAGTACTTTGTCCTGACCACCAAAAATATCTTCGAACTCGAATGTAGCCATCATCCCCGAATAAGTTTTCGCTCCTTGAAGTAGCCTGATACCCTTCTCTTGGATTAAGCGTGCACCAGGATGGGAATCCAGAATCTCTTGCTTTCGTGTATTGAACTCATTCTGCGACAGTCTTGCTCGTGTATTTGGAATGGTTCCAGGTGGTGAACCAGTGGAAACCGAAGATGGGGCAGGATAAACATAAACCGTTGCTGCGATCGCACATAATGGAGTGATTAAATTATAGCCGGCACTCACATCTCGCTCCTGCAAATCGTATCGGATCAAAGTGACCCTCTGAAATTCGCCAACTCGAACTGGAAACCTCATGCCTGAAGCAATATGAGTGTACAAACCCTTTGTTTGGATGACCTCCGGTGTGGATAGATATTGTGCGTGAACTGTGGGATAGTAAAATAAGGTCAAGGAAAGGAGAAAAATGAGAAGTATTTTATAAAGTTTCGTCATCTGTACCTCTTAACGCCTTGCTGAACGAGCGCACGCGTAACGTGCGTCCCTGTTGAAGCTGGGATTAGCTCTATTACTCAAACAACAAACGGATATTGTCATCAAAATTGAAAGTGTTGAGAACCCATTTGCCATCCGGGTTATAGAATATGAATTGCCAACGCATGATGTGCTTTTCGAATTTCTGTATTTGCACTATTTTTAATAACGACTTTCCAACAACTTTTTCGTAAAGAAACTCAGCGCCAAGGGTTTTCCCAAACCTTCCTTGGATAGCAGGCAATTGTAATTTGGTCTGCTCCAACATAACGTTGAACTCTGACTCAGGGATGATGGTGTACGGCTTCATTAAGAGTAAGCCACCTTGCAAGTCTCCAGAAGCAACCTTAAGCATCACCTGATCAGTCAGTTTCCTGCTGGCCTCCTTTGACTCCAGGGTGGCAGCATGCACGGTAGTCGTAATCAAGAGAGATATTAGGATAGTAATAAATTTCATTTTTTTCTCCTTTCCTTCAATGAGTTAAAAATTGAAGTGTGCGGCGCGGCCGCAGGGAATTCCCCGTTAAAACCCCAGTGTATATTTAGGGCCACACCACTGATAGGCTCACATTTATTTTTTATCTTTGACTGAAGCTGAGAAATCTTCTGTCATTTTTTTAAGTTCTGGAAGTAGACTCTGTATCTTAGATTGGGCAATCTGCATCGTTTTTTGCATCAACATGGGTTGCTTTTTTAACATGCTTTGGCCAGCAGGCGATTTGTAAAATTCCACAATCGCTTTCAGCTCTTCTACTGTATAGACAGTCGAGAACAATGTGATATATTCTGCCTCCATTTTGTCCCAACTCATGGCATCAAAAATCTTTTTCGTAAGCTTACTTTGAAATTGTAGAACTTTTTCTTGATCCTTTTCTGGAATGCTTAGTAACTTCAACTGGGCGGTTTGCATTTGTTGAACCTGAGCAACTATTTGGTCTATCATTTTCTGCATGTCACTTAGATTTAGCATTTCTTTTGCTAGATCTTCTTTTTGTCCGGCAACTGCTGGGGCTATAAGGAAAATCATGGTTGTAATCATCAGAATGATACTTTTTTTCATTATCTATCTCCTTTCTGGAACTGAAATCAGCGACGGCGATATCCCTCGGATTGATTTTCTTGTCATACTCTATTCCGAGCCTAATCAAATTTGATAATCAGCCTTCGAAAGTTTTCGAAAAGAAAATTTATAACCTTCGTAAACGGCAATTCCATAGAACAAAAGATCCATGGGACTGAAAGTCGCTGTTATGAATCTTACAGTAATCTCAGGGTTAAGACGAGAGAGTAAGTCTAAGAGGGGAATGTTTTGGTGCCTTGAAACAACGATGCACACGGTGAAAAGATTGCCTGCAAGACAGCCTAAAAGTGATAGTCCACCACCCATGATGCCAAAAATCATATCTATACCTTTACCACATATGCGTACTGCAAAACCCACCAGAAATCCAACACCCACTGCCATCCAGCCAATTTGAAAATTAGTCACAGCAGTTATCAATGCCCAAATAGTAGCCCCAATGACAGCAGCAATAGCGCCTCCAATAATACCAAACGATAGGTTCTGATTGTCCTTTACTTTTTGCATCAACATTTGAAACTTTGCTTGGTCAATTTCGGCCTTGCCTTCTCCCGACTGTTCATTTATTTGGTCAGCCATAGTATTATTACTCCTTTCTCAATTCGATATTAACCGGGAAGCTCGATGCTCTCCCCGCGCCGTAGTTCCTGCCATAATATACCCAAGCCTCCTCTTCAAGATTTTTGCTTCCAGAACATGGTTCTGTCCTTAATTTTAAAAAGGTTGCTGCAATTTTCTTGCCATTCTATTTTAGGATTTAATTGGTTTTGTTGATTTTTCAAGGGAAAGGGAATGACTTGTTAATAACCTTTTATAATTTCAATACTTCTTGGCAGATGCTCCCTTCAGAGTGTTCGCAATTTTCCCCATGTATTCTTTGTAGAGAGAATCGGTTTGGAACACTTTTGTCCAGTTAAGTCATTTATAGGCATTTGTCTAACTTAAGAGAAGAAGGACACAGGGAAGGGGATGTGAGTGCGGAGCGTGCTTATTGATTGACAATTCGTTTTTGATTTCATAAGATGGTATCAACTTGAGTCAAATGATAACTTTTAAAACCTCTGGAAGATAATTTTAGAAGAGGGCCTCCTTATAGAAAGAGTCTTTAACCGGATAGCAGAAAATGGTTAGAAATGGAGCAAAAGTTATTCGGGAAAGGGAGAAGAATATTCCTAATCATTTTTTAATTTAGGAGGATGAATCATGAAAAGACAGAGATTGTTGATGGTTATGATTTTGTTTGTTCTTGGTCTTTCCATTTCATCTGAAGGACTTGCAGCCCCATATTTTGAGGGGAAGAAGATCAAAATGATCATTGGGTCTGAACCAGGAGGAGGTTATGATCGCATAGGCAGAATACTCGCGAGACATCTCCCCAAATATATTCCTGGGAAACCGACCATCATTGTGGAGAACATAGCAGGTGCAAGTGGTATGATTGCTGCCAATCATCTTTATAACATCGCCAAGCCGGACGGACTGACTATCGGAGGCTTCAATCAAGGACTCGTTTTTCCACAACTGTTGAAGGGCGAAGGGGTCAGGTTCGACCTGACAAAGTACTCCTGGATTGGGTCAGCTGCCTCCGAGGCCAGTATCCTGACCTTTCGGTCTGATCTTCCGTACAAGACCTTTGATGACCTACGGATGGTAAAAGAGCCGATCGCTTTAGCAAGCAGTGGCGTGGCTCACCAGAATTACCAATTTCCCATCCTTATAAAAGAATTTGTTGGGATCAATTTCAAAATGGTATTTTACCCTTCAACGTCTGCCGGCATGCTGGCCGTGGAGCGGAAGGAGGTCGATGGGATGGCAGTCTTTTTTAGTTCAGGCAAGCCCTTCATAGAGAGAGGACTGGTGAAGCCTCTGGTGAGGGGCCGGATATCTGAACCGGAGATTGAGAGGCTCCCGGCAGATGAAGACCTTGCGACGAGTAAGCTCGGGAAGACGATCATGGCCATACGTTCGTTGCCGGAACAGATTGCACGGGCTTATATGGCTCCGCCCGGGGCGCCTACAGATGTCATAAACATCTTAAGGGATGCCTTTGCGAAGGTTAGCAGGGATCCTGAGCTTACTGAAGAAGCAAGAAAAATGATGATGAAGTTTAACTATCTGTCCGCAGAGGATTGTTTGAAGGCAGTAAATTATATCCTGAATCAACCGGAGGATGTGGTGAAGGAGTTAAGTAAATATATCAAATTGTAAAAGAGAAAATCCAACTGATTCAGGAAAGAAGCAAAGAGGTATTAGCTAAAGTCGAGAGATATTGACTGCAATGGTTATTTAGACTTGCTTGGTGTCCAACCTTCAACAACAAATGCATAAAGTACCTCATCTACAAAACGGCCGTCCTTAAATGCGCTCCGCCGCATAATGCCTTCTCTGCTGTAACCTGCCTTCTCAAGAACACGTATGGAGGCCAGATTCTCAATAAAAGGAACCGCAAAAATCCGGGCCAAATGATAGGCTTCAATCGCATATGGAGTTGCCGTTTTCAAAACCGAAGTGCAAATACCTTGTCCCCAGAATTCTTCTCCGAGCCAATAACCAACTTCAGCTGAGTAGCGTTCGACGTCTGTTCTAAGCTCAAAACCGATTCCTCCTATCGCTTTTCCGGATACATCAATGGCAAAATTGGTTTCAGGTCTCATTGAGAGAGCACTTTGAATCCAATTCTGTGCATCAGCTTTTGTATATGGATAAGGAAAGCGGTCCCTGAGGTTGAGCCAAATCTTTCGGTTGTTTGCATGTCTAACAATGGACTCCACATCATTGGGATGCCAGGATCGAACTTTATATTTGCCACAATTCAGTTCCATGGGAGACCTGTTGTCTTGATGGAAAATTACCTTTTAGCCTCCGAAAAGCCATCTCTTGAAATTCCAGAAATGCAGAAGTCTCTGAGTGAATGCAGTCCGATCGACTTTTCTTGCAAGCTCTTTTAAATTATCAGATACTCTTTCTATTTGTTTATCCTGTGCCCTTGCAAGCCCTCCATCCACAATGAAGAGTCTTATCTTTTCAAGCTCCCCGGGATCAAGCCATACTCCATGGGAGCGACACTCATCAATAATGACGCCTGATATGCGGGCAAAATTCTTCCGACTCATTAACTTTCCGCATCGCACACAAGGGATATATTTTATAGAATCCTTTAGCGATCCACGAAAATATTTCTTTTGAGTGTCTTCTTTCTTGTAAACTTCCGACTCTTTTGTCACCTGATGAAAAGTACTTCGGTCAAGCCACATCCCACCACATTTGGGGCAGATGTTGTAGTCTTCCCCATCCACGGTATGCACTTTCAGAGATATGCTGCATCTGGGGCATAACGGAGAAAGTTCTTGCTCAAGACGGTCAAGAACTTCACCACCACAAAAGGGACAAATCCTGATGTTAGCATTGATATCCTTGCCGCAGTGCTCACACTTCTTCGTTTCCTTCATGCTCTTTGTCCTTAGCGAGGCTGCTGTCTTTATACCAAACCTTCCCCTGAAGTCAATACCCTGAATATTCTGGAGCGCCATCTCATTACGATCGCAATGAGTTCTTAATAACCAATTGCCATTCCTTACGGATCCCATCGGTGCATGGGAGCCTATGGTTGCCAGCCACTCAAAGCCATTAAAAACCTTTTCAAGTCTTCCCTATGTAGTGGAAAAAAAAGAAATTTTGTCGGGTTTGCCGTGAAGGATGCTTACGAACCAATTCTGTATTATTTGGAGAGAAGCGAGAGGCCTTGGACTGAATCACCAAAGCCCCTCGTATGATGTGCTTGGATCTTACTTTGAAATCGCGTTGATTGTGGCGATCAAGACGTTGCGTGTGAAGCCCGGATTATGGACCCCCTTGCTGCCATCGTACTCAAACAGCAAGTAGTTCCAGAGGGCACGAACAACCGGATCGGACGTTGCGAAGACCGGCTTGCCCTGGTCTCCGCAGGCATCCTTGACGTTTCCCATCTGGCTATAGACTGCCTTACCATCCTGCATGATGAACTTCAAGGAAATCTGTCCGTGAATGCCCGGTGGGATTTCAATGGCCTTGATCTGCTTGCCATCGATAGCCGTGTTAGGTGTATCCTTATCGGCTTTCGGATCCCATGAAGTTACGCAAACGATCTTTTCCTTGACTGCTAAAACTTTCTTCTCTATTGCTGCCGCCAGTTGCTTATGCAGCTCAACTGTGCTGTTCTGGACAAACGACTCCTTCACCCTTGCACCGTGACAAGCAGCACATTCGGCAGGCTTAAAGGTATGCCCTCCTTTACTCAGCATCTTGTGACAGGCCACACAGGAATTGCCTGTAAAGACGGCATGCGGTGACTCGGTATCTCCAGTGTCATTGTAGAAGAAAACGTTCTTGCCAAGTATGACATCCGTTTGAGCAGCCTCGTGGGGCTGGGTGTAGCGTTTTGGATCGGGGCTGTCCCAGGCAATACGACCGTTGCGTGTATTGTGACAGGCCATACAGAGAGCACCCTTACCGACTGCAGATATCGTAAGTCCATTCGGCAGTAATGGTATATTATTCTGTATGCGAAGTGCAGAGCCCGAGCTGTGACACGCTGCGCACGTGATCGGTTGAACCTTATCCTTTGTCAGCCCCAGATTCTTTATAAAAGCTTCATCAGCCTTTGAGCCATCAGGTTTCTTGAAGAAGCTGGGATCACCCTTCAATAGCTGTGGCACCCAGGCTTTGAACCCTTGCTCGGTGTGGCAGCGACCACAATGTGCGACATCTTCCTTCCTAACCTCCCAAGTTCCTGCATCATTGACAGGCAACTCCTTGTCCGCATGCTTGCTTTTCTGCCATTGAGCGGATTGGTTTTGAGCTGACGCAAAACCCACAACGACAAGGCAGAATGCAAGCACTAATATCCCTACATACTTTGCTTTCTCCATCGTTATTTCCTCCTTCTTTTAATAAGAAATTGTTTTAAGGTAGGTTATATACGCAGGACAATTAATTCTAAAAGCATATGGGTTGTTTGTCAAATATGAAGACCACCCTAAAACCCGATTTGGGAAAGATCTGAAGGAATCATCAATGAGGTTCGAACGCCAACTGGTAAAGAGTTATCAGTTAAAGCAGTTGTATTACGATGGCGGACCGAGGGGAAGGGCAATCGTCAATAATCTTAAATAACAGGAAGGTAATTATAAACCTAATAGCCTCCTCGCATTGTCTCCCAACATTGCCTTTTTGCTCTCTTCATCAATCTCAAGCTTCTTAATATTCTCGATGAAGGTTTTTATGGACATGGGGTCCCCACTGAATTCTTGGGGATAGTCCGTCGCAAATACCAATCGACTCGGCTGGATCGTTGTCAGGGCGCATTTCACCGAGTTCATTCCCCCATGATGACCGGCAAGGTCGAAGTAGATTTTATTAAAATATTCGTCAAAGGGTTTTTGATTCCTGGCGCCAGGGTGTATCCCAGGGGGGTCAAACCAATAGAGGATCCGTTCTTTTAATGCTGCAATACCTCCCCCCTTGTGGCTGATCACCAATTTGAGGTTTGGGAAATCATCCAGAACTCCGCTCAGAATGATTCGGGTTGTGGCCACGATCAAATCGAGTTCCCTACCAATATTCCGGTATAGTTCGTAAGGGGCCCTTAGAATGTCCATCCCTGATTGCGAGCTGCTTGGGTGGATAAACAAAATGGTATTCAGAGAGGATACCAATTCATAAAATGGGTACAACTCCTTGGCATCCATGGAAAGACCTTTAGCCTGTGAGCGGATGACGACACCCTTGAATCCAAGAAATTCTATTGCCCTCTTGAGTTCATCAAAGGCCTTTTCTCCTCCTAATGGAGGAATAGGTGCAAGACCAACGAATCTTTTCGGATACTTCCTGACTAACTTCGCCACATCGTTATTCCAGATCTTGCACTCATCCAGGAAGGTCGGACTATCATCATTACTTGCAGCCATAGAAAGTACTGCCACGTCGATTCCAACCTCGTCCATCACCTTCAGCTTCCCCTCCACGTCATAGAGCTCAGGATGCATGGTGCCCCGGGACTTTCCACCTTCCTGGAAGATGGCCCTTTCGCCTTTCTTGCCACCCTTCTTCAACCATAGTTCATCTGGTAGATAATGGTGTTCCCAATCAATAATCATAAGCTCTGCTCCTTTTTCGCATCTTTATTCAAATGTACAGTATTTCGTCTAAAAATATGCAAGCCCTTTGGGAATTTGTCAAGTATCAACAATATTGGGGACGGGTTCCTATATTTTAAAAGATCAAAATTGTGGGTATTCCCACTTGACATTTATCCCATTCTTGGATTATTATGAACCTGAAAGGAGAAAAAATGGAGACGATCAAATTAACCGTTGATTCGAGAAAAAGGATTTCCTTAACGAAGCTCCTTCCAGAAGGGAAGGTCAGCTCCGTCAGGGCCTACAAGGAGGATGAAAGGATTATTCTTGAGCCTATGGTGGAAATTCCGGCCCGAGAGGTCTGGCTTTACGAAAATAGGGCTTCTTTAGAAAAGCTTAAGAAGGGCTTATCGCAAAAAGGGACAATCAAACGTGGATCTTTTGCAAAGTATGCGAAATAGGGTCATATGTTTGAATTGATACTTCGACGGCGTCAAACTCCGCCCTTGGGGGCGGAGCCAAAAGCGCCGCTCAGTATCAACCCTGAGCAAACCCCAGGCTTTAGCCTGAGGAAAGTCGAAGGGTTGTTTTTTACGCCGCAAGCCGATTCAGATCTCCGGGAGATGGAAGACGATCCTTCAAAGAAAAATATTCTAAAGGCTGTAAGAAAAACACTTGGATTTATGGAAACCAGCCTGAGACATCCTTCCCTAAATACCCATGAATTTACTTCACTTAAGGGACCAAATGGAGAGAAGGTTTTTGAAGCCTATGTCTAGCAGAAAACACCTGCCGCTTATCGAATTTTTTGGTATTATGGTCCAGGAAGAAACCAGATTACCATTGTTGCTATCACACCCCACCCATAATATTTAATCATTAGGCCTATACACCTCAGTTGACAAAAATTTGTCGTTAATATTAAATGATATCATTACATAAAAGTTTAACTTTTAAAATTTACTTAGGAGGAAGAGAAAATGGATGGAAAGGTAGTCTACTTTGAAAAGACTGGTCCCGAGAATACAGAAGCGGTATTCCGCATTGTCAAACAACGAGCGGAAGAATTAGACATCAAAACGATATTGGTAGCCTCAACCACAGGCAGCGTGGCAGTTAAAGCTGTTGAAATACTCAAGGGGCTAAGGGTAATCTTTGTCAGCCACAGCACCGGTTTTAGGGAGCCGAATGTCCAACGGTTTTCCGAGGAGAACCGAAAAATAGTTGAAAGCAAGGGTGGCATCATACTGACTGCCACTCATGTTTTCGCCGGACTTAGCAGCGCACTGCGTAACAAGACCAATACCGTCGCTATCGGGGACTTGGTCGCTCACACTCTGCGGATTTTCGGTCAGGGGACAAAGGTAGCCTGCGAAATCAGCATGATGGCGGCTGACGCTGGGCTAGTGCGTACCGATGAAAATATTATTTCTGTTGGCGGCACGAGCCAAGGCTGCGATACCGCTCTGGTGCTAACCCCGGTCACTTCCCAAAACTTTTTTGACCTGAAGATTAAAGAGATTCTTTGCAAACCACATTTTTAGCTTTAGGAACGCACAAGGGACACTTCCTATATTCTTTCACGAGAGATAATAAAGTATAACTTCAATAAGATGGTAGATGTTCCTATTTGTTCCATAAAATGAGATATGCCCTTACTTTAATGGAACCTGAAAAATGAAGATGTGATCCTCTATCTCTTTTTATCTCATCCCCTAGTCAATACTTTATTACGATTGCCTGACCCTGTGATTTACTGTGACCCCATATGCCCCAGGATACTTGTCCATGCTTTGCACTATCCTCGATTTTCCGTTTTGACTTTCAGCAGCAGCCCGTCTACCTCTACTATCTCAACAGTTTCTCCGGCATTGATATTACCATCAACGGCTTTTGCCTTCCAGTACTCATCTTTAATCTTGATGACACCTTCCGGCGCCAGCGGCTCAATCACCCTGCCCTTTAGGCCAATCAAGCCCTCGGCGCCAGTGGTTTTCTTTCTACGGTAAGCAGGTACCAGGAATTTATGGGTGATAAATATCAGAGCCACAAAGGCTAGGCCGAGGAAAATAGCTACAGGCAGCAGGATTTTTACGTGGAAAATACGGAGTATCAGGATAACCAGCCCGATTATGATTACGTCATCTAGTAGTGAGGCTAAAATTATCAGATAATCTTTAATGTTTCTTTTCATTGTTGGAAACAGCTTAGGGGTCAGACTTGCTTATTGACTTTCTCGGTCTTTCTCAATGCCTCATGCACCTTTTCAATCTCACTCTCTAATCTCTTCCCCTCTTTTAAGTACCTCGTGGTGATGGCTGGATCCCTCTTTAAATACCCCCTAAGTCAATAAGCAAGTCTGACCCTACACTTTTAGTTGAATCATCCTTTGCGAAGGCCAACGATGAAGTCCTTGATTTTTTCATTGCTCCTGTACTTGGCCTTATCATATCGACCATAGTGAACCATCTCAACCCTTTCCCTGACGAAGCGTTTCTTTGGTTGGTATGCGGGATAGCCGACAGCCATCATATCATAGATTTCCAGTTTTTCTGGTATCCCTAAAAGTTCCCCCAAAAGGCATTTCACAAAAGGGTGCCCCGTTGCGCTTACCCATTGTGAGCCCAGCCCAAGAGTGGTAGCGGCAAGACACATGTAAAGGAAGGCGCTTGCCAGACTAGAGGCAAAATGGGAATCGCCCCGGGTAAAAGTAGTCAACAGAGGATAAGCCTCTTTGGTCCTGGGATCCCCACAGAGGATGATAAACACCGGGGCATCTTTATAGCCTGGCTCACGGACAGGACTGGATGCACCAGGGAACCTCAAATCCTCTCCTCTCGTAAGCTCTACTTTACGGCTGTATTCACTATGCTCTTTCACAATATCAATCATTCTATCCTTGATATATTTATCTTTAACTACGATAAATTCCCAGGGCTGAGAATTAGCGCCTGAGGGAGCCCAGCGGGCAGCTTCAAGAATCTTTTCCACATATTCATCAGGAATGGGGTTAGTTTTAAAACTGCGAATACTTCTTCTTGTTTTTACCAGGGTTAGGAAACTCTCGTAATCCATACCAATCCCCCCTTTAATTTATTAGGAAACCAGTGTTAACCTACTCTTTGGCTCACACATCCAAAAGAAAACCTAACACGACCCCCTCCTTTTTGTCAAAACAAGAGGACTCATTCTCATTAGGACATAAAATACACCAACTGAAAATCATCAATTACACGTTGAAGTCTGGACCACCGAGGTAAACAGTCGAGTTAATGACTATAGGAAGAAAGAAATTAGGATAGGGTTATTCTGATTTTATCTGGGAGAGGAAGGTTTTGTTTTTTAGATACGAGGGAGCTGACAGGAGAAAAGTTTGATTTAAATTTACGTTTCCAGCCAGGAGTCGGAGTAAAGGATCTGGCCCATCAAGACCTTGGTGGTTTTTACATAATCGAGATCTTCCTTGCTTAAAGAGTTGAGGTCGATCTGCTCTTTATCCATCACTCGATAGATTAATTTTTTTAGATCTCCTCGCTTTCCTCTTGCAAGTTCTTTGAGACCCTCATCGAAGGCATCGATGATCGCCGATGACATCCCGTATCGTTCAAGCATGATTAAATAGGTCTGATTGAGAATGGGCCTGAGATGATTAGGTGCTCCGTTGGAAACATTCGAAAGTCCACATGTCGCCTTCATTCCAGGAGCCAATTCTTGGAGGTCTTTGAACATCTTCATAAACTCAATACAACTGGGGACTTGAACCTGGCTCTGAGGACTGGTGATAGGGGTGACAATAGGATCGATCCAGATATCTTCGCCCGGGATACCGAACTCCATGGCCTTCTGCATCAGCTCTGCTGCAAGGATCCCCCTTTCGTTAGCATCTCGAGGAAGGCCGGAGGGACCCCAGAGGAGGGCAACGATTCCCGCATCATATTTTTGAGCAAGGGGGAATTTGGTTTCCATGCTCTCAGGGCGGGCCATGATAGAGTTGATAACGGCTTTTCCTTTTTTATTTTTATAGACCCGAAGTCCTGCTTCAATAGCCTCTGCATTGACGGTATCCAGATAGAGAGGAATATCCACCACTTCCTGAACTGTTTTGACGACCCATTCCATCAACTCCCCTCCGCCTTTTCTCGCAGGACCGAGATTGATATCAATATAATCAACCCCAGCATGGACTTCAGCAATGGCCAATTCTTGGATGGGCTTAGGATCCTTCTCCTTCATCGCCGTTCCAATCTTCTTGACCATCACATTGAGATTTTCTCCGATGAGGATCATGATTTTTCCTTTAATAAGGGTTCCAGGGTTCAAGGATTCAAGGGTTCTAGAAAATATTTTTTCGCTTGACCACTTGAACCCTAGACCCCTCGACCCCTTGGTTCAGGTTTCCATTTTCAGATACGCAGGAATATGAGCGGCCTCCCTCGGTCCTATCTTCACCTCCCATTCTGATCCGAGTTCCTCTTCGAGATCACCGCTCACTGCCGCGGCAGCTCCAGGGATGACAACCTTACGATGTTTCACTTTTTCGGCAATACCGCTCTTTTTAATGAAAGCACCAATGGCATCGCCTACAAATTTTCCGGCAGCCCAGGCGGTAAGGACAGAGAGGCCTTCTGTATCCATCACTAAAAGCCAGCTGGGGATCCGGCTCGATTCGATCTCGCCCGAGACGATAAAGTAGGTCAGGGAGAAATTGGTCGTAACTAAGATTGGAGAATCCTCGGTTGGATTACCAATAGGGTAAATCCCTTGTTGCATCATCATGGGACGTTGAGGATCGGTATAGATGTTCAATCGTTCAACGAGAAGCGGGAAAAGACTTTCGCCCTGCAAGTCGGACAATACAATGATGCCTGCATACTTTGCTACAAAAGTTGCAGCGATCAGGGCCTCCTTCAGGGGGTCTTTTGTCATCTCACAAGGAAAGGTAATGGTTGGAAAACCAAGAGAACGGTTTTTTTGAAGGAGAGCTGCTCGGCGGATAAAAATCTGATCCTCATAGGCCTTGCGAAGGGCTCTTGATCCAGAGTCAAGGACAAGGTCTTTAAGGCCTGCTGCGGTCAGTTTGTTAGAGAGGTTAGCGAGAGTTTCTAAATTAGTGGCTTTGATTGCCAATGGACATTTATGTTCTTTGGCCAGATCGGCTAAGGCTTCCGCATTCCCATTGGTTGCAGCGTAGATCAATGGAACACGATCAGCGGAAGCTTTTACCGCTGCAGTCAATGCCTCTACCTTATCACTCATCAGGATGAGTGCAGCATCTGTTTCGGCCTTCACTTTTTTGATCAAGGCTACAAATTTTTCAGAGTCTCCAGACTCGTTCTTCACAGCTACTATCTCCGGGCGCAATGTGAGACCTATCCTTTCGTATTTCAACTCTTTGAACCGTTTTAGACGGGCGTTGATCTCAGCCTCTGGCATTGCATCGCTGATCAAAATAGCCAAACCGGGTTTGTTGACAAAGGTCTTTTCATGTCGGAAGAGGACCGTCTCTCCACCAATCTTCACCACATTTTCACCAGAGCCAATAGCAAGGGGTCGAATGGGTGGGGCCGCTGCCTCAGAAAGGATGGTTTTTGCCTCTTCTGATACATAGGGGCAGGCGGACAACTCTGCCTTACCTGCTGCTAAGTTCATTGCAAAAGCAAGACAGGTAGGAACCCCGCACTCCTTGCAATTGGTTTTGGGTAGTAATTTAAAGATCTGGATTCCAGTCAATGCCATAGGTTCTTTCCTTTCCTTTGCCGCATTGCCCATTAAAGTGTCTAAAGTTACAAGTGCCTAAAGTGTCTAAATTATTTTTAGCTCACTTTTAACTTTAGTGCATTTTAGTCACTTTATTTATCCAAGTATTGGATCCATCGAGAGGGCGGGATGATTCTTCTCTGTCAGGAAGGGAAGGATCTCCTCCTCCGTCACCCCAATGGTTTCATCTGCAATCATATCGATGAAATCAGCGAGGCCAATTTCTTCAGAGCGTCTCTTCAATCGATCCCTGATCTCCTCTTTGAGCATTTTAGGCATCCATACCAGTCTTTTGAGACCCCCATCCCCGACCAGCCACTTCCTCTGGGTGATATTATATTTACTATGGCCCACAAAACCCGGTGTGACCGCGCCACCTCCTACAGAGCCTGCCAGAGTGGTGAACTTCATTCCACAGGGGGTCATGCCCATATATTCTCGGTTGACCGTCATCAGCCCATTGCACATTGGAAGGACAGCAGCGATACACTCGCAACAACCGCAAGTGGTCATTGGATCATAGATCAGACTATAGAAGTTGTAATGATCCACCTTCTGACGAGAAGCTTTGTATACAAATTCGTTGACCCCTTTCCATTGTCCCAATTTAGGATCGGTGTTCTCCCCCTTTGGGACGGGTTGGTTAGGCCCGGTCGGATTGATCTCAAAAGAGGCTTTGCAATCCATCCAGTTGTAAGCCCCACATAGTCCCGTCCTTTCAGGACTGATCACACAGACATGACTCGGTGCAAAGGATTGGCAGAGCGTACAAGAATAAAAGACGTCGGTGGTCTCATCGGTCATTCCTTCAATTCGGACATCTCTCTTACGATAGACTTCCCTCGCCTGTGCAAGAATTTGATCAACCTTCTCTTTGTCGGTATAGATTTTTGCCTGAACTTTATCAAAGATGGCTCCAAAATCCTGATGGAACTTAGCATGGAGGATCTTACCAAGATGGGAGAGCCGAAATCCTTTTTCCACGGCTCCTTTGCTAATCCGTACCCATGCGATATCCCTCTGACCGATATGCATCACTCCTTGAGCATAGTTGATCAAATGGTGAATCTGTCGTTCCAAGATTGGCTCAAAATCTTCTTGCATCTGTCGTCCTGCCACCTCAGCAACGATAGCCAGTGGCAATAATCCCGGAGGTTTTATCTGATCCACGTCAGGCCCAATCAGTTCAACCTTGCCGTCCTCCACTTCATCCATGGCCTTTGAGGTGACCCATTCAACTGCATGAGTTCTTCCTCCGCCACATTCTAAATAGATATCCTCACCTCTCACCCTCTCCCCTTCAAAGGCTGGGCCGTAGGATACAGGGATAGGGACTTCGGAGATGGTCACCTTCAGTCCTCTCACTTCCACTGCTTTTTGAACGATCTGATCGTGCGGGACATTGGAGACAACATGTTCATAGGTACATATGCCCGTAGGCAAAATCTCGGGAATGGGTGTGTCAGCAATGGTGGGAAATCCCCAGTTAATGGCACCCGCAGCATTGGCATACCATTCATCTGTTACAAATCCCAGGGGCATCACAAAAGCAAAGGTTCGATCTTTGTTGTAGATCAAATTTTTTCGGAAATCTCCGGGTTTAATTCCACCAAAGGCCATGGCCACTCGGCAGGCAAAGCCAATAGCAAAAACGGCTGCTGAGATATCAGGCCCGAAGGAGACGAGTCGTGTCGGCCATCCGATCTGAACGCCTGCCTCCACCAACTGCTCAGCGAAACGTTTTCCTTCATTCTCAGCACACATAAAGACATAGAGGTTTTTTTCCTGAAGTTCAGTGGCGATCTTTTTGGCAATCTCAGGCGATGGAGCAGCACCTACAATGGCTGCAAATCCAGGTGCTGTGCCATCGACAAATTCGATTCCCCGTTTACGGAAAATAACATCATCCGCTGCTCCCAGCCAGATATTGTTGGACGAAGGGTCCTCCTGTTTCGTATAAAAGTTAGGATCCTTCAAGTAACGGATGGCTTCAATGATCTCTTCAGCAAAAAAGGTTGCCATCCCTGCATCAAGGGCTGGTCCCAGATAGGGAAGATTCGTCTTTTCTTTCACCAAGGGAGGCAGTAGGGATCGGCATCTCTCGAGAATGGGTTTCATATCTCCCAACTTTTTGATCGGGACTCCCAGAATGGCGTAAATAATTGGGAGATAATAAGCCGTATTGGGAAATCCCACATCTTGCTGAGGGCCCCAATTTTTAAGGGCTTCTTCATATGTCTTTCCCGCCCTTTCAACAATCCTATGTGCTCCTCTTATCGCAGCGGATGCAATGATCTTTGACACGTTTTGTACTCCTTTTATCGTTAAGTTCGTTTAAATCGTTAATAGTGATCAGTAATCCCCCCTTTATTCCCCCTTTATGAAAGGGGGGGAAGGGGGATTATTAAGCAGCATCCAGGTCACGGCGTTTGGCCATATCGAAGAGAACCCGCTCTCTGGCTTTATCGATGCCCAATGCTTTCCGCTTCTTATCGATATGCTCAATCATCAATTTTGCGGCCTTGAGGGGATCGGGTTGGAAAGCCCATTTCCCTTTGAAGGTATTTTCAAACTCCTCAAAGAGGAGTTTGGTCACCTCCTCACTTCCTGTTGTTGGCCAGGTTACACCGAAGACGGTAAAGACCCCTGAGGCGACAAAGTAGTGGCCGATGGCAATCGCCTTTTCGCTCATCCACTCCAGCGCAGCGCCAGCTGCTGGAAGATCACTGATATCATCGCCAAGACCTCCATCCTTAACCACTGCCGTGGCCGCCATCAGGATTCGGCTGTTATCTATACAGGCGCCCATGTGGAGGACGGGTGGAATGCCCACTGCCTCACAAACAGATGCCAAACCATCACCGGCAAACTGTCTTGCTGCTTCTGGTGTGAGGAGGCCATTCTTTCCAGAAGTCATGGCACTGCAACCGGTCACCAGAACGATCACATCATTTTTGATCAATTCTTTGATAAGGGTGAGGTTTGGATCATCATGTGTCACACGGGCATTGTTGCAGCCGACGACCCCTGCGATGCCTCGAATCCGACCATTGATGATATTGTCATTAAGAGGACGGTAGGAAGCACGGAAGACCCCGCCCAAAAGGTAATTGATCGTTTCGTGGCTGAATCCTACAACCTGATCCATGGTATCCGGTGGAATGTCCACATTGGGCTTCCGGTTCTTAAAGTTCTGGATCGCCTCCATCAAGATCTTCTTTGCCACGTTCGGAGCATTGTGTTCAACAAATTCAATATGCATCGCTCCTTCGATCTTGGCCTTGGGTGAGGTCGTAATCAATTTCGTGTGGTAGCATTTAGCGACTTGAGCCAAGGATTGCATCTCGCATTGCACATCGACCACCATAGCGTCGACCACTCCGGTAACAATGGCCAGTTCCTGTTGGAGAAAATTTCCAGCCACGGGAATACCATGGCGCATTAAAATCTCATTGGCAGAACAACACATTCCTGCCAGATTGATTCCTTTTGCTCCAACCGATTGGGCTGCCTTCTGAATCTCTGGGTCATCCACCATCTGAACCAAGATTTCCGGAAGCAGGGGTTCATGGCCATGCACCACCACATTCACCTCATCTTTTTTCAGCACACCGAGATTAATCTTACCCAATACGGGAACAGGAGTTCCAAAGAGAATATCCTGAAGTTCGGTGGAGATCATCGAGCCTCCCCATCCATCTGCCAGGGCACATCGGGCGGCCGCGGTTAAAATGTCCTTATAATCCTGATCCACACCCATGTGGGTTCGGTGTAGTAGTTCCACCACTTCCCGATCGATTCCTCGGGGAACGACTCCCAGGTTTCTCCAGATTTCCTGTCTTTTAAGCGGAGCCCTCTTGATGAAGAGAAGTTCTCCTTCCTGACGGCCAAACTCGGCCAAAGCCTTGTGACCCACATCAATGGCGATCTCCTGGATGGATCGGTCACCCACCTTCACACCGAAGTCCATCGCAATCTGGTAAAGTTTTTGTTCATCCTGGATTCGAAATCCTGGAATCTCACCTTTGGCAGCTGCCAGAAAAATTTCGGCGACTCCCCGGGCATGGTCTGAGTGGGCAGAAGTCCCTGCGGCCACCATGCGGGCAAAGTTGCGGGCAGAGATGGTTTCCGCTGTTGCACCACAAAGGCCCATCCGTTTAACCTTTTCTGAAGCAGTCTCTCCCTTCTTCTTCGGAGCGGGAACACGACAGGGACCCATGGCACAGTTTTTACAACAGCTTCCTTCTGCTCCAATAGGACAAGGTTTCATTGCATCGGCCCGATCGAAGATCGTCTCACATCCATCGACCTGAGCCTTCTTCAACATCTGAATCGTTGCTGGATCAATACTCTTTTTTTCCAAATCGGACATGTATTCCTCCTTTATAATCCTCCCTCTCTCCCTTTACGACCTGCCTGCACCTGCCTGCCGGCAGGGTAGGCAGGAAGAGGGGATGGAGAGGATTAGGTTTCCTTATCTTACCATAAAATCGGCGATCATCTCCCGAGCCAGTTTGATGGCTTCGGGATGTCTCATGACCAGGACATCGGCTCCGGCTAAAAGAAGCATGATGGCCGTTACCGCTTCCATCAAAATTCCTCTCTTTTTGGCATCGCCGAGAGGTGGTGCTTCCTCAGTTTTCGTTTTTGCCTCTTTGGTCTTCCAGACTTCTTTAGCCATATTACAGATGATAGGAAATTGAAGCCTCTCATCCTGCTGGGTGAGGGCAGCCATCCTAACTCTTTCCATCACTGAATAGGTGTATTCGATCCCATATCCCAAGCCTCCCGTGGTGGGATCCAGAATGATTTGCTCATCCGGGACGCCCAAATTCCCAAGGAGGATATTGAGCTGTTTAGCTAAGTTAATATCAATGGGAGTCGAAGCAATGGCCGTATGTTTATATCCAATCGCTCCTGCTCCAACCTGTTTATAGTTGCCTTCGACCACAGGCCCGATGATCAAGTTCATCCCATCACAGACCTCAGCGACCTTTCGAAGGACCTCCGTATCTTTATCCGCATTTCCACTTCCCCAGACAATCACCGGGACATCAATGGCACTTGCCACCTTTTTGACCGTCTCAACCGCTTCTTCAGGTGGACGGTTTAGACCATTGGGGTCCGTACTCACCAGTTGCAATGCGATCAATTCCGCACCATAACTTTCTACACATTTTTTGGACCATGCAACAGGATCTTTCACAACTTCATGGAATGGTTCCAAAGCAGGTTCTGGCCAATCTTCCGGGGCCGCATCGTAAACTTCCATCGCAATGCGGGGAGGATTGGGCATTTCTCCTTCGAAGAGGTAAAAGGGGTAGGCTGTCTCTCCACCCACGGTGACTGCCTTAGGTCCTTTCCCCAATTTCATTTCCTTGATTTTTCCAGTATAGGTAATTTTGGATATTTCGAACGGCACGAGACTTCCCTCCTTCTCTATCCCAGCACCAAGAGGACCACGGGTTTACCCATGGGTGAATTGGTCCTCTGGTGCGGGATGTTCGCCCCGAAGGGGCGTTTGGAGTGGCACCACGGGCTTGCCCATGGGGCTCCATTGTTTAAGCCTTCGTCTTCCTTTTCTCACTGCCAAACCATTCATCACTGAACCAGTAACGCTCCCCTGTTTTAAGATAGGATAACATCTCTTCCCGGTTCCTCATTTTTTGTCTCCAGTTGATGGGAGTCTCAGGCTTTCCTTCCTCAAATGTGGGCCCCAATACTTTGACCTTTTTCCCGTCAAAACCAACCTTTTCCTCGATTTGAGAATTGGACACTTGGGATGCCTCCTTTCAACACTATTTATTTAATGATAACACTCCACTACAAAACCTGTCCAGAAGGGGATTGAAAATTCAATAAATGCATCCATACTATAATATAATTGAGAGGGTGAATTTTTTAAATGACTTAGGTCAAAGAATTCTGATGAAACGGGTGAAGGGATGTATTTGGGGGCTAAAACTATGACAGTTGCCTGAATCGGGATGAAAAATTGGGAAATTACATCAATCCAATAGAACCCAAAACCTCCTGGGGGCTGGTGATTAGTTTTTGAATACCGACTTCCTTTGGAAAAGCACCAAAGGCAAGACCCATCAACTGAGTGATATAAAGGATGGGAATCCTATAACGGGTTTTATAAGTTTCTTCAATCTGTCTTTGACGGCCATCGAGATTGGCCTGACAGAGCGGGCAGGTGACAGCGATGACATTTGCTCCTGCCTCCTTTGCCTCACGGAGAATGTCGTTTGAAAGTTTGAGAACAATGTCAGAGCGTGTGAGGGTCATCGAAACCCCACAGCACTCTGTTTTAAAAGACCATTCAACGGGCTGTGCGCCCAAAGTTCTGACGATCGAATCCATACTTTGGGGGTCTTCCACATTATCGAATTGGCAAATTTTTGGAGGTCGGGTGAGGACACATCCATAGTAACATGCCACCTTCAAACCGATGAGTTTCTTTCGAATCCGTTCACGAATTTTCTCCAGACCTATTTCAAGAAAAACTTCTAAGGGATGGTAGACCTTCACCTTACCTTGATATTTGTAATCAAAGACCTCATGGATCTGCTTCTTTAGGTCGGTATCATGTTCCAATTCCAGATTGGCCGCCTTAAATCGAGAAAGGCAGGCCAGGCAGGGAGCAATCAATTTCTCAAAGCCATCCTTTTCTGCATGTGAAAGGTTCAGAACTGGAAGTGCTACAGAAAGGAGGTGGGAAGTTGCATGGGCGGATGAAGCACCACAGCAGACCCAGTCCTTGACTTCTACCAAATCGATTCCCAATGCCCGAGCAACAAATTTAAAAGAGAGGTCGTAGTCATAACCGGAAGAACTGAGTGAGCATCCGGGAAAATAAGCATATTTCATCGTTTAAACTCCTTCAAGATTAAGTTCTAATAACCAAATCTCAAATGAATACCGTTTGGACAGTTAAGTTTGTTTAGATCGTTACTTTCATCAAACGAACAAAACGCCTGCCTGCGGTAGGCAGGTTCCAAACGATCATAACGTTCTAACCTCTTTCTCCAAACTTCTGATTCTGGCCATCACTCTCCGAAGTTCTTTTGCCCCATGGCTGAAATGGGGAAGGGGTTTCAGTTTTCCCTTCATCAGCATAGGGGATGCCATGTCGATATCCTTAAAGGGAGTGAGCATCCTCAGGTTAATAAGCAGAGCGAGGCCCAGTTCATAGACCTTTCCGAAGCGTTCCACAAGGGCCATAAAGATGCGATGTAATGCAGGGATAGAAGAGTGGGGGTTGTAATAATCGAATTTCTTTGAAATGGCCAACTCCCTTAAACCATCAATCACCCGAAGGATGTTAATGTCTTGCGGGCAACGGGTGTTGCAGGTCTCGCATGAAAGACAGATCCAGATGGTGCCTGACCAATAGAGCTCCTCGGCCAGGCCGAGTTGAATTGCTCGCATCAGTTCGTGGGGCCTCATCTTCATGGCATAAGCAGAGGGGCAACCCAAGGTACATTTTTTACACTGGTAGCACAGCATCACATTCTCGCCCGTCAAGGATTGTAGATCAAGGGCGAGTTTCAAATTTTCCTTTGAAAAAACAATGCTCATGACTTCTCCTCTTTGCCCCGTAGCAGCTTTCAATATGTTGTCTAAGAAAGAACAAATGTGAAAATGGCCAGGGTCCTACCTCCTTCATTTTTCGATTTCTTGATTACTACGGGGTTTGCACGTACTCGGTATCGACTCTTTTGGGAAGAGGACGTTGAAGGTGGTGCCACCCCCTTCCTCGCTTTCGACTGAGATCGAACCCAGATGGGCATCCACAATGCTTTTGACAATAGAAAGTCCAAGACCTGTCCCAACAATCTGACGGGTCTCTGCCGTTTTCACACGGTAAAATTTATCAAAGATTCGTGGAAGATCCTCCTTTTTAATGCCGATACCTGTGTCTGAAACGGTGGCCTTCACAAACCCACCCTCTTCGCCCAAAGTGATCCAAACCTTTCCTCCTTCGGGTGTATATTTAATCGCATTGGAGATCAGATTGGTGAAGATTCCCTCCATACTATTCCGGTCAGCCTGGATCAATGGAATTTCAGGGGGAGTGGAGAATTGAAGATCGATCTTCTTGGTTTCGGCTTCTGCCTTCATCAATTCCACCACTCTCTGAATCACTTCTTGCAGAGAGAGGGGTTCTTTGTATTGGACCATCTTTCCTGCTTCGATTTTGGAAAGATCCAGAAGATCTTTGATCAAATTGAGAAGCCCTTTGGTCCTCTCTTTAGCCCGAGTAAGGAGATGTTCCTGTTTGGCCGTTACCTCACCCGCCATCTTGTTCAGGATAACGGTCAATTGTTGTTCCACAGCGGCGATGGGTGCCCGAAGTTCATGGGTGACCATGGCGATGAACTCCGATTTCATCTTGTCGAGTTCTTTTAGATGACTGATATCCTGGAGCACGGTGACTGAACCCATGGTCTCGCCGAGATCGTTTCGCACAGGTGCGGTATGGGCCCGAAGGAAGATTTCACCGGATTCGCCGATGCTCAATTCTTGGGAAACAGAAGTATAACCCATGTCGTTCGTCTTTAGACTTTCCTCAATGACCTTAGAGAGTTCGGGATGCAGGTTACATTGGGGGAGAAAGTTTCCCAAAAGAGAGGTTTCAGGAATCTTGAGCATTCGGCTCGCGGCTGGATTGGAGAGGACGATGCAACTATCCCGATCGCATACCAGGACACCGTCGCCCATGCAGTTGATGATTGTTTTGATCTTTGACTTCTCTGTAGCAATATCTCGAAGGGATTTCTCCCGTTCCCTTCTCAGAAAATCCGCCTCTTTCTGAAGGAGTCTCCTCTCCAAAGCCCTTTTCACTACAATACGGAGTTGGTCTGGCGTGAAGGGTTTTGGAATGAAATCATAAGCCCCCTTCTTCATTGCTTCCACGGCAGACTCCACCGTCGCATAACCGGTGATGACGATGACGAGGAGATTTGGATCAATCGTTCGGACATGATCCAGCACTTCCATTCCACTGATCCCTGGCATCATCAAATCGAGCAGGATCACGTCGATCTTCTCTGGATTGGCTTGAATCTGATCCAATCCGTGTTTTCCATTCTCCGCAGTGAGGACGGCCCAGCCGTCTTTGCAGAGAATCCGGGAGCAACCCTCCCGCATGATCTGCTCATCATCGATAACAAGAATATTTATCATTCAAAACCTCAATGCCAAATTTCAAATGCCAAATGTCAAATCAATGCCAAATGTCTAAATGGCAAAATCTTTTTTGATCATTTGGAATTTGAACTTTATTTGAACTTTGAGCTTTGACATTTGACATTCTTATTTTGAAAGTAGTGTCTCGATCCGTTTGACCAGTACTTCAGGTTCCACGGGTTTGTCAATATAATCGTCCGCTTCAGTCTCAAGTCCCATCTGTTGGGTATAGCGGGTTGTGGCAATCTTGGAGACCACTGCAGTTAGAAGAAGGATAGGGATCTTACTCAATTTAGGATCGGTCTTCAACTCCCTACACACCGCATACCCATCCTTATCAGGCATCATCACATCGAGGACGATGAGGTCCGGATTCTCAGTCTTTGCTTTCTGAAGCCCCTCAATTCCACCGTATGCAGCCGCTACGTCATAATTCTTGGACTCCAGGATCATCGTCACCGCCTCCACCAGATCGGGATCATCATCAACGATTAAAATCTTCTTTGGCATCTTCCTCCCCTCCTTTTTTTATGCAAAGGGCATGGAGCATAGCGCATAGGGTTCTGTATCTCAGGGCTTTAGCCCTGAGGATCAGCCCTAAAGGGCTGAGTTACACTCTATGCCCTCTGCTCTTTGCTCTATGCGGTGTTATGGTTGGGGCCTTGGCAGAAGGCCTGCAGCCTTGGCGATCTCCACTACTTTCTCCTCCCACTCAATCGCCATGATGTGGATCCCCCTGACCCCTGGGACCTCTTTTAATCTCTGGATCGTCTCCACACATATCTTGATCCCCTCCTCCGACTGCTTCTCCTTCCCCACCCCCTTCAGCCTCTCGATCATCTCCTCCGGCACATCCATCCCTGGCACCGAATTCTTCATATACCGAGCCATCCCCACCGACTTAAACGGCGTCACCCCCGCCAGGATCGCACATCTCTCATGAAGTCCTCTGTCCCTACCATCTCCATCCACTTCTCAAACCTCTGAATATTATAGATACACTGCGTCTGGATAAACTCAACCCCCGCCTTCACTTTTTTGCCAAGTCTTGCTGCTCTGATCTCAAAGGGATCCGCAAAGGGATTCTCCGCCGCCCCTATAAAGAGCACCGGCTTGCCCTTTATTTCCTCTCCCCCCAAGAACTTCCCCTCATCCCTCATCGTCTTCACTGTGTTGATCAACTGAATCGAATCTATGTCAAAAACATTCTTCGCCTTCGGATGATCCCCAAACTTCTGATGATCCCCAGATAAACAAAGAATGTTATTGATCCCCAAGGCCGCCGCCCCCAAGATGTCACTCTGGATCGCTATCCGATTCCTGTCCCGACAGACCATCTGCAAGATCGGATCAAACCCCATCTCCTTCAGGATCAAACACGATGAAAAGGAACTCATCCTCACCACCGAGGTCTGATTGTCCGTCACATTGACCGCATCCACTATGCCCTTGAGAAGGTTCCCCTTCCTCCTTATCACCTCCGCATCCGCCCCCCTCGGTGGCCCACACTCCGAGGTCACCACAAATCCACCAGACTCCAAGATCTGTTCAATCCTCGATTTTGTTTTCATCCCCTGTTATCCCTCAACGCTGTAAGTTAAACTCCATCTTAAAAGGTTTAGGTTGAGGTTAAGGTTTAGAAATTACTCAACCTCAGCCTTAATCTTCTTTATAGTTTGATGTTTTCTCTAATTCTTTTCTCAACCTTAACCTTAGCCTTAACCTTCTTTATAGTCTGAGATCTTCTCTTATCCTTTTGCGGGGTCCCCCATCTCTGGAACTCGTCCAATCCTTCACCGGTATGTTCTCCTCGTAACGATCCATCTGGTTGAGTTCTTTCAGCCGATCGATGATCAACTGCCAACCACAGTCCAACTCCTTGTCCACCTCACACTTCCCACCCGATGATCCCCCACACGGCCCATTGAGCAAACTCTTCGCACACCGCGCTATCGGACAAATTCCCCCCGTCAGATGTAACACACACTCCCCACATCCCTGACACCGCTCACTCCATACCCCCTGCTCCAATGTCACTCCAAGAAACGTCGTATTCACCGCAGGCAACACGGGTTTTGAACGATACTTCTCCGCCACATATTGTATCCCCGCCCCACAGGCCATCGAGACTATCACCTCATAGTCCCCCACAAAGGGACGTACCTGATCGATATATTCATGATCACACTGACGCTCCAATGTCTGCTCCCTCACCTCTATCTCATCCCCATCTTTCCCACGGGAAAGCCTTATTTCCGAGGCCAACACCCCTACCTCCCGCTCTCCCCCTGCCGCACACACCGTCACACACTCATTACAACCCAATAACAATACCTTCTTATAGGGCTTGAGCATTGTTAATATCTCTTCAAGTGATTTCCTGTTTGCTACGATCATGCTTTCCTCCAACTCTATAATGCGGATTTCGGATTGCGGATTTCGGAATTTTTATCCCGCATTCCGCATTCTGCATTCCGAATTCTCTTCACTGGGCTCGGCCCCAAGACCCTTATCTTCTCTGTCATCTCACGAGCTAC
This sequence comes from uncultured delta proteobacterium, assembly GCA_963739325.1. Classification (GTDB taxonomy): domain Bacteria; phylum Desulfobacterota; class BSN033; order BSN033; family UBA1163; genus CAVTZZ01. The sequence goes on from CAVTZZ010000077.1 coordinate 37,685, forward strand.
CTCCGCAAATCTCTGACCCTGGGCCGAACTCATATTGTACATCTCCAACCGACCTGCCCCTAACCCAACCTCATCCAATAACCCCTTCACATACTGAACCCGCTTCTTTGCCCTCAAATTCCCCCTGAGGAAATGACACTCCCCCTCCAAACACCCCGCTAAGTAGATCCCATCCACCCCGGATTCAAATGTACGAAGGATCAGAAGGATATCTACTCTCCCCGTACAGGGTACCTTCACGATCTTCACATTCGTCGGATAGTTGAGCCTCATCGAACCTGCCAGGTCCGCTGCACTATACGCTCAATGCTCACAACAAAAAGCAAGAATCTCGGGCTCAAATCCCACGGTCTGACTCATTGACACTATCTCAACTTTCTCCTGAACTGCTTCCATCCCTTTCTCTCCATTGCGGAATGCGGAATGATGAATGCGGAATTAAAACTCTTTTAAAAATTATTTACTCCGCAATCCGAATTCCGAAATCCGCATTTGATCATGCTGCCACATCCATTATCAAAGCCTTGCACTTCTCTTCTAATTGTTGACTCTGGAAATGCATCAGCTCTATGGCCCTTGCCGGGCATTCGGCCACACAACTGCCACAACCCTTGCACTTCACTAAATCAATTTCTGCCTCACCCTTGGCATTGATCACAGGCACACTGTAGGGACAAACTCTCACACAGGTCAAACAAGCTGCACACCGCTCACCTTCCACTATTGCTACCACACCACCGACTAACATCTTCTCTTTAGATAAAATAGTACAGGCCCGAGCAACTGCTGCGCTTGCCTGGGAGATGCTTTCACTAATTAGTTTTGGACCATGCCCTCCTCCTGCGAGGTAGAGGCCATCGGTTGCAAAATCGACCGGTCTTAACTTCATATGCGCCTCTAAGAAAAAGCCTTCCGCGGTTCGGGGGACTTTCAGCATGGTTGCTAATTCCTCATTCTCTCTTGGAATGGTGGCTGAGGACAGAACCAAGAGGTCGGGTTTTACCTCCACCTTTTCCTTTAAAATTCTGTCCATGAATGAGATGGAAAGATCTTGTCCATCCTTTTTTACCTCAGGCTTCTCTTCAAGCTCGTATTTAACAAACAGGATCCCTTCATTTCGGGCTTTGCCATAGTATGATTCTAAGAGGCCATAGGTTCGCATATCTCGATAAAGGATGGAGATTTTGGCATTGTGATTTAATTCCTTGATCTTGAGAGCATTTTTCACGGCCGTGGCACAACAGGTTCGGCTGCAGTAAGGGCGCTCCTCATTTCTGGATCCCACACATTGAATCATCACCACCTGATTGGCCCGGGCCACTTCATCTGGCTGATGAACAATCTTATTTTCTAAATCGAGTTGTGTAACAATTCGGGGATCCTCACCATAGTGGTATTCGGTGGGTTTCCATTCATCTGCTCCTGTGGCAACAATGGTTATCCCATGTTCAATCTTTCTATAATACATGGTAGGAGCCACCATCACGCCTGTTGAAAAATTTCCCTTAGAGCCGCTGAAGTCAACCACCAATGCATTGGTGATGACATGGATAGCAGGATGGTTTGTCACCTTTCCAATCAGATCTTTCAAGAAAGCCTGAACATCTTCGCCTTCAAGGGTATAGTGAAGGTTTCTCAGATTTCCCCCGAGCTGAGCCTCCTTTTCGAGGAGGAAGACCTCAAACCCCTGTTCAGCGATTTTGAGGGCAGCGGTCATCCCAGCCACACCTCCTCCGATGACCAGCCCTTTCTGGACCACTGATACAGTCAGTTCACCCAGGGGACGAATCAGTCTGGCATTCGCCACGGCCATCCGGACGAGGTCCCTGGCCTTGTGGGTAGCATCCTCTTTCTGGCGCATGTGAACCCAGGAGCATTGGTCACGAATATTGGCCATCTCAAAAAGATATTTATTTAATCCTGCATCCCTGAGCGTCTCTCGAAACATCGGTTCATGGGTTCTCGGAGAGCAGGAGGCGACGATCACCCGGTTTAGTTTGTGTTCCTTGATCGCATTCTTAATCTTCTCTTGGGTGTCTGTGGAACAGGTATAAAGGTTTTCATCAACATAGACAACATTTTTCAACGAACGAGCGTACTCCTTTACACCCGGCACATTGACTACCCCGCCAATATTGATTCCGCAATGGCAGACAAAGACACCAATCCGAGGGTCCTCGGCAGCCACATCCAATTCAATAGGATATTCTTTCTTGGTAGCGATGGTTCCTCTTGCTTGAGCGATCATTGCTGTGGCATCGGCTACCGCACCGCTCGCTTGAGAAACGGTTTCAGGGATGTCTTTTGGTCCTTGAAAGGCTCCACACACGTAGATGCCTGATTTAGAAGTGGAGGTGGGTGTAAAAGGTTTGGTCTTACACCATCCGTAGCGATCCAGTTCCACCCCCATCCTCTTTGCCATCTCAATGGCTCCTTGAGAAGGAACCATCCCCACGGAGAGGACCACGAGTTCGAACTCCTCCTCTACAAAATTTCCTTCCTCGTTCAAATAAGTGATCAGGAGATTCTTTGTTTTAAACTGTTCTCTCACTTTGGAGACCATGCACTTGATGAACCGAACACCGTATTCGGATTTGGCCCTCTCATAATAGGCATCGAAGCCTTTACCATAGGCCCTCACATCCATATAGAAGATGGTGGGCTTGACGAAGTGCACATGCTCTTTGGCAATGATGGCTTCTTTCATTGCGTACATGCAGCAGATAGAAGAGCAGTAATCGTTTCCGCAATTCGAATCGCGGGAACCAACACACTGGATGAAGGCAATTCTTTCTGGAATCGTTCCATCGGAGGGTCGGAGGAGGTGGCCGCGGTGTGGTCCTGTTGCACTCAACAGCCTTTCAAACTCAATACTTGAGACGACATTTGGATTGACCCCGTAACCGAATTCCTGTCGAAGATGAGCATCGAAAACCTCATAGCCTGGTGCCAGGATGATCGAACCAACGTCGATCTTCTCCTCGGTCTGAGCGTCCGCATAATTGACTGCCTTTGCAAGGCAAACCCTCTCACATAACCCACAGCCGATACACTTCTCCCTGTCGATGAGAAAGACCTTGGGAATAGCCTGAGGATATTTGATATAAATGGCCGTTCTTCTGCTCATTTTTTCGTTATAAGTATCGATCGCAGTAACCGGGCAGTGCTTGGCACATTCGCCGCAACCTGTACATCGGTCGGGATGGATATATCTTGGTTTTTTAGTGAGGGTCACTGTAAATCGGCCCGGTTCGCCTGTAACACCATCTACTTCTGCATTAGCAATGATGCGGATATTCAAGTGCCGCCCGCATTCCACCAATTTGGGGGACATGATACACATCGAACAATCATTGGTGGGGAAGGTTTTATCGAGTTGAGCCATCACCCCACCGATCGTTGGAGAATTATCCACCATATAGACATAAAACCCAGACTCCGCCAGGTCTAAGGAGGCTTGCATTCCACCGATTCCGCCTCCGACCACCATGACTGCTCCAATGGGCTGAGCCTTTTTTATCTCATCCATTTTTATCGCTGCTTCCATAGATTTAGATACTCCGAATTCTAAACTCCGAACAATGAACTATGAACAATGAACTTAAAAACTTGTAACTCAGGGCTTTAGCCCTGAATCATCAGCCCTAAAGGGCTGAGTTACACATTCCTCGTATATCTTGGGATCTTTCCCTCTTCAGAAGGGTCGAATCCTATTTTGCCTTCTCCGATCAATGAGACCAAATAGTCGAGGGTCTCCTTCAATTTTAGATTCAATGTTTGACTGATCTCCGTCGCAGCCAAAGGTTTGGATTCGACCAATTGTATGATTCGATTTTTGGTCAATTCATCCCGAATAGTTGCTTCGATCATCTCCTCCAGTTTCTCTTTGACGAGATGTTCGTGATAAACATTCTCCTTTTCCATAAGTTCAGGTCCTTTTCCCACCATCCAGCGGATCTTTTCTCCTTCCAGAGAAGCCTTGACTGCCTGGAGTCTCTCCTGTATCCCTTGATCAAGAGGAAAGGGGCCGAAGCTACGGATCTTTTCAATGAATTGCCGAACGACCTGAGAAAATCGCTCTCCTTCTCCAGCAGAGACCCAGTCCAGAAGAAGTCTTTCCGATTCAATTCCTGCCATGTTCAGTAGCTTTCGGGTGAGGTTTATCTTCCGTTCAGCCTGAATATTGCCGGTCAGATAATGGCAATCTCCCGGGTGGCATCCAAGAACCATCACCCCATCATATCCGGCCAGGAAAGCCTTTGGAATAAAAATTGGGTCGACTCTTCCAGAGCACATCACCCGAATCACTCGAGTGTTGGGTGGATATTGAAACCTGGAAATGCCTGCCAGATCCGCGCCGGCATAGGCACACCAGTTACAAAGAAAAGATAAAATTTTGGGCTCGAAACTCATCTCCTTATCCAATTTCCGATTTGCGATTTCCAATTTCCGATTTAAATTGGCAATCGGCAATCTAAAATTAAAAATTCTTTGTTAGGCTGCTTCCTTTTCCTTCAAAGGGGCCAGGGCCTCAATTTGGGCGGTCAGCTGCTCATCGGTGAAATGGTGGACAGTCACCGCCTTCTGAGTACAACTGGAAGCACAGACTCCACAACCCTTGCATGAAGCAGCGATCGTCTCGGCTTTACTTCCCTTCTCTGTTTCGACCACACGGATAGCGCTGAATGGACAGAGCAGTTCACAGAGGCCACATCCCAGACAACGGGTTTGATCGACCTCTGAGATGGTGGGGAGAACGCTGACATATCCTTTGGCAATCGATGCCGTTGCACGGGCCACAGCGGCATCGGCTTGGGAAATAGATTCGGTGATGCTTTTTGGAAAGTGGGCCATCCCAGCCAGGAAGATGCCATCCGTTGCGAAATCGACTGGCCGCAGTTTCATATGAGCCTCGAGGAAAAACCCATCGGCCGTCAAAGGGACCTTGAGCATCTTCGCCAAGGCCTCATTTTCATAGGGGACAATCGCACTTGCAAGAACGACAAGGTCGGGTTGGAGGATGACCTCTTCGCCAAGGATTTTATCCTTAACTTTAAGTTGGAGAGATCCTCCTTCAACGTTGAGATCCGGTTTTGAATCAGGTTCATACTGGATGAATCCAATCCCTTGATTTCTTGCCTGGGTATAGTAGCGTTCCATCAATCCATAAGTTCGAATGTCACGGTAGAGGATCGTCACCTTGGTCTCGGGATTTTTCTCTTTGATCTTGATTGCGTTTTTAACGGCCACAGAGCAACAGATCCGGCTACAATTGGGACGCTCTGGAGTCCGAGAGCCCACACACTGGATCATCACAATGTGTCGGCATTGATTGACCTCATCCCAACGATGGAAGATCTTCTCCTCCAATTCTTGTTGTGTGAGGACTCGTGGGTTTTTGCCATAAAGATATTCAGTGGGTGTTTTCTCCTGTGCCCCGACGGCAACGATGACGACACCATGTTCAAATTCTTTTTCCGAACCATTGGCCGAGATGACAGATTTGAAATTCCCGACATACCCGTTGAGGCTTTTTAATGTTGCCTTTGTAAAAACTTGGATGCGAGGATGATTCATAACCTCATCCGTCGTCTTTCGGAGAAGTGCCTGAGGGTCATTTCCCTCAATGGTTTGATAAATATGGCGGAGGTTTCCACCGAGGTCGCTCTCTTTTTCTACGAGAGCACAGTCGAATCCCTGTCGGGCCAATTCCAGAGCAGCCCTCATCCCTGAGAGTCCCCCTCCGATGATCAATCCTTTCTTAATGACTTCCACAAGAGGCTCTTTCAATGGTTGCAGCAGTTTGGATTTTGCCACGGCCATCCGAAGAAGTTCTTTTGCCTTTTCAGTGGCTTCTTTGGGCTGATGCATATGGACCCAGGAGCATTGGTCCCGGATATTGGTCATCTCAAAGAGATATTTATTGAGCCCCATCTCCCGGATCGTCTCCTGAAACATGGGTTCATGGGTTCTCGGCGAACAGGAAGCGACGACGACCCGGTTCAATTGGTTTTCCTGCACGGCCTTCTTGATCTTCTCCTGGGTGTCCTGAGAGCACGTATAAAGATTCTCTTCAACAAAGGCTACTCCCTGCAGGGTTTTGGCATATTCTTTTACGTCCTGGACATTGACGACCCCTCCGATATTGATTCCACAATGGCAGACAAAAACTCCAATACGGGGCTCTTGTCCTTTGACATCGATCTCAGCAGGGTAATCCTTTTTCTTTGTGAGGGAACCACGGACATCGGCAAGAAGACTGGAAGCACCTGCCACCGCTGCACTGGCTTGTGCTACGGTCTCAGGAATATCCTTAGGCCCCTGAAAAGCTCCGCACACATAAATGCCTGGCTGGCTGGTTTGAAGGGGTGAGAACTCATCAGTCTTACAGAATCCATAAGAATCAAGTTGCAAACCAAGTTTTTGAGCAAGTTCTTTTGCCCCTTGAGAGGGTGTCAATCCGACGGAGAGGACAACGAGATCGAATTCTTCCTCTTTCACCTGACCTTCAGAGTCAACATAGGTAATGGCCAGATTCTTCGTCCTGGGTCTTTCCGCTACCCGGGAGACCATCGACCGGATAAATCGGACACCATATTCCCGTTTCGCTCTTTCATAATAAGCATCAAAATCTTTCCCATGGGCACGGATATCCATATAGAAGATCGTGGGTTCTATCTCATGGTGGTGTTCCTTGGCGATGACCGCCTCTTTGATAGCATACATACAGCAGACAGAACTACAGTATTCGTTCCCACCGTTGCCGGTCATATCCCTGGAACCAGCGCATTGGATCCAGGCCACCTTTTTCGGTGCTTTTTTATCGGACGGTCTCTGAAGGTTTCCCTGAAATGGACCTGAAGCGCTGAGAATCCGCTCAAATTGAATGCTGGAGATGACGTTGGGATGTCGACCATATCCATAAGCAGCCAATCGGTTTGCATCATATTCATCAAAACCGGGGCTCAAGATGATAGAACCAACCCGGAAATTCACGATCTCTTCTTTCATCTGGTGATTGACCGCCCCTGCCTTGCAGAGTGCAACGCACTGGAGGCATTCGGAACAGAGTCCACAATTGAGGCATCGAAGGGCTTCTCTCTTTGCCTGTTCTTCAGAGAAACCCTTCTTCACTTCTGAAAAATTTGCCCGTCTCTCCTCTGGGGGGATCATTGCCATCCGTTCTCTTGGTGATTTGGGTTGATCGGCATAGATTTCTTCGAATCGAGCTTTCTCGACATCAGGTTTTTTTCTTCCTTCATAGAGATCTTTCCCTCGCAGATATCTTTCGATGGAGACGGCTGCCTCTTTCCCTGCGGCGACTGCTTCAATAGCGATCCAAGGTCCAGAGACCGCATCGCCTCCGGCGAAGACACCTTCTTTAGAAGTTTGAAGTGTTGTGGGATCGACTTTGATCGTCCCTTGGGGGGTCGTTTCAATCATCATCCCTTGGAGGAAGGAGAGATCAGGTGTCTGGCCAATGGCAGGGATGATCATATCCGTCTCAACAGAGAAGTCTGATCCCTGAATGGGAATAGGACGTCTTCGGCCTGAAGCATCCGGTTCACCCAATTCCATACGAATGCATCGGAGAGAGGAAAGTTTTCCGTCTTTTGTTATAATCTCTACAGGAGCGGTAAGAAACTGGAACTTGATTCCTTCTTCCTCAGCTTCTTTGATTTCCTCCTCGTTGGCAGGCATTTCACTCAAGGATCGACGATAAAGGATGGTCACCTCTTGGGCGCCCTTGCGCAGCGAAGTTCTGGCTGCATCCATTGCCACGTTTCCTCCGCCGATCACTGCTACTCGTCTCCCCACTTCGATTTTTTCACCGAGATTGGCTTTTCGTAAAAAGACGACCCCTGGGATGACATTGGGGTTTTCTTCTCCAGGAATATTCAGTTTTTGATCCTGATGGGCACCCACGCCAAGAAAGATAGCTCGATACCCTTGTCGGAATAAGTCATCCATCGTAAGGTTAGGACCAATGGGAGCGTTGGTTTTAATCTCCACACCAAGGGACTGAATGGTCTTAATCTCTTCCGCAAGAATGTCTCTTGGGAGACGATAAGAAGGAATACCTGTATAAAGCATTCCACCGATGACTGGGAGGGCTTCAAAAATCGTGACCGAGTATCCTTTTAAAGCTAAATAAGCTCCAGCGGTCAGTCCAGCTGGTCCAGAGCCGACAATGGCAATTTTTTCCTCTTTTACTTCTTCTTTCTGAAGAGGAATTTCTGTCTTGGTCTGATCTGCAAGAAATCTTTTTAATTCACAGATCGCTATGGGTTCATCCAAATCCTTCCGATTACATTCCTTTTCACATGGATGAGGACATATTCGACCTAATACACCAGGAAGGGGCAAATTCTCCCAAATTAAAGAGAGGGCTTCTTTATATTTTCCAGCTCCGATTAAGGCGACATAACCTTGAACATTGATTCCTGCAGGGCAGGTGAGGATACAAGGAGCTCGGTCTCCCTTTTCGATGGTAAAGATATTGGGAAAAGCCTGGGCATAAGGCCTGTAGATTGCCTTTCGATCCACCAAGGCTTCGTCGAATTGACTTTTGATGTTGACCGGACAAGCCTGAGGGCACTCTCCACAACCTGTGCATTTGGTGGGATCGATGTAACGAGGTTTCTTCCTTACCGTGATTTCGAAGTCTCCAGGGTTGCCTTCTACATTCATGACCTCAGAGTAGGTGAGGGTTTGAATATTGAGGTGACGGCCTGCCTCAACGAGTTTAGGTGAGAGAATACACATGGAGCAATCGTTGGTCGGAAAAGTCTTATCCAATTGGGCCATCACCCCACCAATCGCAGGTGAAGCCTCCACGAGGTAGACATAGTATCCTGATTCTGCAAGGTCGAGGGAGGCCTGAATTCCCGCGATGCCACCTCCAACAACCATCACAGCTCCCACTTTTTCTGTCATTTCTTCCCTTTCCGATAATTCTTCAAATTTTCGATTTTGGATTTTCGATTTGCGATTTAAAATCGGAAATTGGCAATTGGCAATCGAAAATTCTTCTCATATCAGTCCCTTACCGCTAAGCATTTTAAGGGGATCTGTGATATGACGACCCAACCATTTTTTTGCATCTTTATGACCTAAGGCCAAACCCAGTAATTCTGTAAAATAGAGAATAGGAAGATTAAAGTTTTCCCCGACTTCCTTTTCTAATTCGTCTTGGCGGGTGTCCAGATTGGCATGACACATCGGGCAGCCAGTCACCAGACAGTCAGCTTCTGCCTCCTTCGCCATAGAGAGGAGTTTGCCACTCAGCCTTCTGACGATATCTGTACGAGTCATCACCAGGCTTGCGCCACAACAATCAGCTTTATAGGACCAAGGGATGGGCTCAGCACCCAATAATTCCATCAAGTGGTCCATATGCTGAGGGTTTTCGTATTCTTTAATGCCTGTCACCTTTGGAGGTCTAACCGTAAGGCATCCATAGTAACAAACCACCTTAAGTCCGGAAAGAGGTTTCGTCACCTTTTTCTTTATCTCTTCTGAAATGGATGCCTCACAAAAGTAATCTAAGACATATCGGATGGGAACATTGCCTTGGTAGGAGAAATGGATTTTATCTGGATGCTCCTTAGACTCTTTCTCAGCCCATTTGAATCGGCTGTAACATGCTACGCATGGGACAAGAAGGTCCCGATTGTTTTTTTCTGCGATAGCAAGGTTTCGGGCGGCAAGGTCGATCGCCAGTTCTTCGTCTGTACAGTGGGCCGAGCTGGCACCACAACAAGTCCAGTCCTCTAACTCATGGAGTTGGATATCAAGGAGTGTCGATACGCCTCGAATCGAATCATCATATTCCCTGGCTGTCCCATGGAGGGAGCACCCCGGGTAATAAGAAATTTCTTTCACCTTCTCTCCCCTTTCTCAAAAGCATTGAAGATCTCCTTAATCTCTCTTCCCCCTCCAAACTTGGATGGAAAGAGTTTGATCTTCCCTTTGCGGTACATCTTCAAACCCAACCCAGCATCTTTGAAAAAATCCCGGGTCTTTAATTTAAATTGGAGAATGAGACTCAATTCATGGATTCGGCCTTTCGATTTAATGGTGTCCAAGAAAACAGAATGGAAAATTGGAATATCCTTTTCACCGGGTTTGATCCCGGAGTGAAGGGCTAGTCCCCTTAAGGTGTCCATGATCTTGGCAATATCGATGTTATTCGGGCATCGAACACTACAAGTATAACAAGAGGCACAGATCCAGATCGTCTTCGAAGAGAGAACCTTTTCTCGATGGTCGTATTGGATATGACGGAGAATCTGATTTGGAAGGATATCCATGGCATAAGCGACCGGACACCCTGCCGAACACTTCTGGCACTGGTAACAGGCCTGGATTTTTTCACCGCTGACCTGAATAACCTCCGATAAAAAAGAATTCACATTTTGGTTTGTCTCCTGACTGAGATTCATTGTTCACCCCGTTAGAAAGCCCCGGTTTTTAAAGCGGGGGTTGTGTATCATAATTTTAATACCTTTCAGAAAGGGCAGGGTTCAAAGCCCTGTCCTTTCTAACAGGGGTTACCTCGTCTCATGGAAGGACTGTTCTTCCAGAATGGGTTGAGTTTCTGGATAAGTAGGTAGTTCGATTGTAAAGGTGGTTCCTTCATCGATCTTACTCTTTACACCAATCCTACCTCCATGCTCTTTAACAATACCGTAGGAGGTTGCCAGTCCGAGTCCGGTGCCCTTTCCCACATCCTTCGTGGTGAAGAAGGGATCGAAGATACGGGTGAGGTTCTCTTCAGGAATGCCCTCACCAGTATCGGTAAACTCCACGAGAACTGACTTTCGATCTGGGGCAGGATAGGTAGAAATGGTAAGGGTCCCGCTGCCATGCATTGCCTCTGCGGCATTGACAATGATGTTCATGAAGACCTGTTTCAACTGACTGGCATTCCCCTTGACAAAAGGCAGGAAAGGATCAAATTTCTTAACGATTTTGATATTGTGAAACAGAGCCTGATTGACTAAGAAAAAAAGGCCGTCATTAATGGCCCGATTGATATCGCAGGGTTCCATCTTCGGTTCGGTCTGTCGGGCGAATTCAAGGAGGCTCTTGACGATCTCCTTACAACGGCCAGCCTCTTGAACAATCCGAGCCAAATCCCCTTTCTTGGGGTCTTCCTCTTTGAGATCCTCCATCATCAGGCTGGAATAGATAAGAATGCCGCCTAATGGGTTGTTGATTTCGTGAGCAATACCCGCTGCCAGCTTCCCAAGAGAAGCCATCTTTTCGGAGCTAACCAACTGAAGGTGGGTCTCCTGAAGCTTCTTCTCCATCATCAGGCGGGGCCTCAAGTCGGTGAAGATGCCAACACTGGCGGTTTCCCGACCTTTTCCATCATAAATGAGGACGGCGGAAAGCTGGACGTGTATTTCTTCTCCAAACTTATTGACGACATTCAGCTGGGTAGGGACAAATTTCCCAACACCGCCATATTCGGGACTTCGGAGTTTCTTCATAACTTCCTTCGCCACGCCCTCGGGATAGATCTTTGTGATGTGGAGTTTCCCAATCACCTCTTCTGCCCTATATCCAGTCAGCGCTTCCGCCCCTTTGTTGAAAATAAAGATATGGCCTTTCATATCCGCGGCAATGATCCCATCAACAGAACTCTCGATCAGGTTCATGAAGAATTCATTGGCCTCCCGGAGTTCATTTTCGATCCGTTTACTTCCTGTGATATCTAAATTGACTCCTTCGTAACCGATCACTTCTCCCTTTTCGTTTTTGATGGGATGGCCGGTCAGCAAGACAGTGATCTTATCCCCGTCCTTCTTCTTGAATTCCACCTCCATGTCTTTGGCATAGCCATCCTTTTCTATTCTCTCCTGGAAGATCTGACGGTCCTCAGGGTTCACATAGAGACCCTGAGCGATATCGATGCTGAGAAATTCCTCTTTGTTTGAATAACCCAACATTTCGAGGAGGGCTTGGTTACAGTCTAAAAATTTTCCCTCCTTTGAACTGATAAAAAGGCCATGTCTCACCCTTTCGAACAGGGTACGTAATTTCTCCTCGGAACCCTTAAGATCCTTTTCGAATTTTTTCCGGGCAGTGATATCTCGAATATAGGCATAGGTCTTGACCTCGCCCGTATCCGATTTAGCCAAAGCGATACAGACCTCTGCATCTTTGGTTTCTCCCTTAGGAGTCAGAATGGTCATTTCTGTGCAGAGCTTTTCACCGATTCCAACACCCCGTGTCACCGTCCCTTCCAGGAATTCTTTGTCCTCTTTGCCGATGACAGAGAAGAAGTTTCTTCCGATCAGATCTTCCTTAGGGATGCCAGTGATTTCGGAGGCCATCTGGTTAGCGAAAATGATCTTAAAGGCCTGATCGAAGACCACGATCCCGTCGTCACCCATCTCTGCAATCTTCTCAACCTGTTGGGTGGCTTCCCGAATCTTTCGCTCCATTTGCTTCGCTTCAGTAATGTCCCGGAGATAGGCATAGACTTTTCGAGTTCCGAGAGATGTCTGGACTAAAGCGATACAGACTTCGGCCTCTTTGACCTCCCCCTTGGAGGTGGTTAGCTGGATCTCCGTGCAAACCTTTTCTCCGTAATGTTCAGGATGTACAAAGATATCTTTGAGAAAGGGGTGATTAGATTCACCCAATAGGGAAAGGACTGTCATTTTTAACAACTCTTCGTTTGAATATCCGGTGATCCCAGAGACCATATGATTTGCAAATCCGATCCGATGATGTTCGTCAAATACCAGTACACCATCGTTTCCCAATTCAGCAATGGACTGAAACATCTCTGCTTCTCCCCGTTGATGGGGAGGAGTGAGTCGGTCAGGCGTTTTATTTTTTTTCTTTGATGGAGAAGGTTTTTTAATCTGCATACCCTTTCCAAAGTATCATATCTCCCTAAGGGTTGACAAGGGAACCACCTTGCTTAAATCAATGTCAAATGTCAAAGTTCAAAGTCCAAAGTTAAAATTCGAAATCTTGATTTTAATCTTTTATTTGGCATTTGAAATTTGATATTTGAACTTTATGCCTTTTAAAGTCCAACATGATCAAGGAGCGCTGGTACCAAATCCTCCCATCCAATGGGGATGATCTGAACCCCTTGGCAAAGCGGCTTCAGTTGCCTAATGAGGTCACCCGCGATCTCAATACTTACCTGCCTTTTATCTGAGGCCTTTATCAATCGGTCGATGGTCGAGTCAGGAATGGAAGCCCCTTCCACGTGTTTATTGACATATCGAGCCATGCCAACCGATTTAAGAAGGGTGATGCCGACGATGATAGGAACCTTGAAGTGAGTGACTTTCTTAATAAAGATCTCAAAGAGGCTGGCATCGTAGATCGAGTGGGTGAAGAAGAAATCAACCCCCAGGCGAATTTTTTTCTCCATATCCATGACCTCCAAATCGAGGACATGGTTTTTCGCTGCTGCATTGATCTGAGTGCCTACAAAGAACCGAGGTTTTCCCTTGAGATCGTTGCCCATCAGGTCATAGCCCTCTTGGAGACGTTTGGCCGCGCCGAGCAGACCCATCACATCGAGATCGAAGACCGGTTGGGCTTCGAAGTGATCTCCAATGGAGGGATGATCCCCCTGAAGAACCAGAACGTTCGTCAAACCGAGGGCAGAGGCATTGAGGAGTTCAGATTGGAGTGCCAAACGGTTTCGATCGCTGCAGGAGAGATTGAAAATTGTCTCCATCCCTTTCGCCTTCAGAAGGGCACATACAGAAAGTGATCCCAACCTCATGATTGCGTTCTGGAGGTCCGGTACATTGATTGCAGTCACGCGGCCCCTGAGGCGCTCTGTATTTTCCAAAACTTCGGAAAGGTCGTTTCCCTTTGGAGGCTGGAGTTCAACGACAACTGCAAATTTCCCTGAATCCAATTGTTCTTTTAATGTCATGGCCTTTTCTCCCTGAGCAGAACAGATATAGGGAGTTGGGGAGATGGGGATTTAGGGAGAAAACACACCCTATCCCCCTATCTCCCTATACCCCTCATTTGATATTTATGTTTATGGATTCCTGGTTCTCTGATCACCCGATACCCCTATCTTATTCTACTTTGGGACGGGGTAACAATCCGGCCATCTCAGTGATCTTACTTGTCATCTGCTCCCATTCGATGGCCATGATATGAACTCCATGAACCCCTTCGGTCTCTTTCAGTTCTTGGATCTGCTCCACACAGATCCTGATCCCTTCCTCCGCCGGTTTTTTTGCTTTCACTACTCGATCGATAATCTCATCAGGGATGATAATACCTGACACATTTTTGGCCATATACCGAGCCATACCTCCGGATTTGAGGGGAGTGACACCTGCCAGAATGTGGACCTTTTCGTGAAGTCCCCGATCTCGAACCATCTTCATCCATTCTTTAAATCGATCCATATCATAGATGCACTGGGTCTGGATGAAGTTCACGCCTGCGGCCACCTTCTTACCTAACCGAATCGCTCGAAATTCGAAGGGATCTCCAAAGGGATTTTCCGCTGCGCCGATAAAGAGCTTGATCTCTCCTTCAATCTTCTCCTCTCCACCGAGGAGGGTGCCTTGATCCCGCATGGTCCGCACACAATCGATCAATTGGATGGAGTCAAGGTCATGAACGTTCTTCGAGTCGACCTGATTTCCAAAAGTGTGATGATCTCCGGTGAGGCAGAGCATGTTTTTGATACCCAGGGCCGTTGCACCGAAGATGTCGCTTTGGATGGCGATCCGATTGCGGTCTCGTGTGACCATCTGCATTACCGGTTCCAACCCCATCTGCACGAGAAGGGAAGAGGTGGCGATGCTTGACATCCGGACAATAGCGGTCTGATTATCCGTGACATTGACCGCGTCCACATATCCTCTCAAGAGGTCTGCTTTTCGTTTGATCACACTGACGTCGTTACCCTTTGGAGGACCCAGCTCGCCCGTGACGGCAAAAAGTCCTTTCTCCAGAATCTTTTCCAGATTGCTCCCTGCTTTCATACCTTGAGATCCTCCCTCACGATTCTTCTCGGTCCACTATCCCTCGATTCCACACCCCATCTCCTTGCTGGAATAATTTCCTCCATTTTGTAAAGTTGGCCCAGAGCGTTGAGCCGGTCGTAGATGAGTTGCCAGGCACAATCGACCTCTCGTTTGATTTCGCATTTCCCCTTGGAGGAACCACCGCACGGGCCATTGAAGAGTTGTTTGGCACACCGCGCAATGGGACAGACACCTCCCGTCCTTTCGAGAATGCAGTTACCGCAAGCCTGACAACGCTCCTCCCAAACACCATGCGCGACTGTTTCACCCATGAATGTGGTATTAACACCCGGGAAAACGGGAGTTTTCTGAAAATGGCGGACGAGGGTCTGAACTCCCACTCCGCAGGCGATGGAAACGACGGCTTCCACTTTTTCAATGGTCTCTGTTAGTTCTAAGGCGAATTCCGGTTCGCACTGACGGGCAGGTGTTGTTTCAAGGACCTCGATGTTTTTCCCAATTTTCTTCCGTGCCATTCTAAGACCAGAAGCAAGAAGACCCACTTCCTTCTCGCCTCCTGTATGGCAAACAGTGACACAGGCCCCGCAACCTGCCAACAGGATCTTATTGTAGGGGTCGAGGTATCTCAGGATTTCATCCATCGGCTTCTGCTCAGCTTTGATCATCTATTCCTCCCAACGAACTTATTAAATTCGCATGGCGCATAGGGCAAAGCGCAAAGGGTTTTAACACCATGCTCTATGCACTCTGCTCTCTGCCAATTTAGATTTTTGCTGGGTTTGGACCCAATTTCCTTAACTGTTCTGTTTTTCGTTGAAGGACTTCTGCTAACTTTACACCACTGTTTGTGGCAAGGTGGCAGATTTCCAATCGTTCCTTTTCCAGACCGATCTTCTCCAACATCCGATGGGCATAAGAGAGACGACCTTTAGCCCGAAGGTTTCCTCGTAGAAACTGACAATTTTCCTCATAACAAGCAAATATCAGGACACCATCGGCACCCTTCTCTAAAGCCTTTAAGAGATAGATTGTTTCAATGCGGCCCGCACAGGGGACTCGGACGATTTCAACATTCTTGGGAAATTTTAATTTCAGCGACCCTGCCATATCCGCGGCAACATATCCAGATTGATCACAACAAAAAGCAATAATCTTGGGATCAAAAGATGACATGTTAACTCCTATTTTTTTTCTGTCATTAAGTCATTGGGTCATTAGGTCATTCAATGACTAATAACTCAGTGACTTAATAACCGTTATACTAATCCAGAAAACCCATCTGTGCATAGATCTGTTCATCTGTCAAGTGGTGAAGCGTAATAGCCTTTGCAGGACACTCGGCGACACAGATTCCACATCCATAACATGCGGCTGGATCGACTTTGGCCGCTCCCCATTTCATTTCTTCCTTTATTCCAAAGGTCTGATAGACATTCCTTTCTGCATATTTCTCCACGGTGATGGCGGAATGAGGGCAGAGCCTTGGGCAGGTATAACAGACCGCACATTTTTTTGGGTCTACCTCTGCCACAGCCAAATCGTATAGATAGGTGCCTTTTGAAAGGAGAGCCATCACCTCTTGAGCTACGGCCCTCGTCTCGATCAGCGATTCTGAAACCTCCTGAGGAAATCGACATGCCCCCGCGACAAAAATCCCTCTTCGGTTTGATCGGACCCGAAGGAGTTGAGGATTGTCCTCCATGAGGAAGCCTCGGTTTCCCAGATGGAGTCTGAGAACTCCCGAAAGGCTCACAGTTTCTGGAGTAGGGATGAAGGCTTCGCTGATGACAATGAGATCAGAGAGAATGGAAACTGACCACTGATCTGTCTTTTGAATGGCAGCCGTGTCTTTGACATCCACTTGGATCTGACCATTGACCATGGAAAGTCTGGGAGGTTCTTCATATTTGAAGAAGAGAACCCCTTTCTCTCTTGCCTTCCGATAGAAACGCTCCATTCCATCTGCAGAGACCTTTACATCCTTACAGAGGATGGCGACCTGGCAGTTGAGGTTTTCTTGGAGGAGCAGACCTTGTTTGACAGTGTTGATCGAATCGACCTTGATATCCTCATTCACGCTATCAAGCAGGAACGTGACCGTCTCAACCTTCTTTCCCTCCCATAGGAGGAAGGAACCTGTGGTCTCTGAAAGGAGCTTCTCCATTTCTGAAAGAGTGATCACCCTCTTGTGGCCATAAATGCCTTTCGTGTCACGCTCTGTCGCATACCCTGTGGCCACAACAATGGCTGAAGCAGAGAGAACCGTTTCCACTCCGTCTTGCCTTTGAATTTTGGCCTGGAATCGACCCAGATGACCGTCGAGACGTTTTAATTCCGCCTGGGTGAAGACGGTGATATTTGGGGTTTTATGAACCTCTGAAACCTTCTCATCGATCCATTTCTGAACTTCGACAGGACGGTCATAAAATTTTCGAAGTTCTAAAACCTTTCCACCAAGGCTCTTTCCCTTATCCAACAGGATTACTTGGGCCTTAGAATTTGCTAATTCCTGGGCGATGGAGATTCCTACAATCCCACCTCCGATGACCAATACCTCGGGCTTCAAAGAAAGAGATTGGGTTTCGATGGGTTGGGAGTTTGAAACGATTCGAATGGTTTTGGTAATGATCGCCAGTGCTTTCTCGAGGGCGGTATCTTCATCCACCATTGCCCAAAGGGCCTGTTCTCTGACATTGGCAACTGCAAAGAGGTAAGGATTGAGGGGAAGTCGAATAGACCCGACCACGGGGGGATATCCCCATTTATGGAAGGAGGTTTCATATATTTTGGGACTTCCTCCGATGATGACAACCCTTTCCACTCCTCCTTCTTTAAGACGTTTGGACATTCTCTCCAAGCCCTGAGGAGAGGTGAGGTTTTCCTCCTCTATGCAGAAAGCAATATTTGGAAGTCTCTGGATGGGGGTGGTGATCCTTTTTCGGAAAGAGGCAGGAATCGATCCCTGCAAGGTGTCGATGAAGATTCCGATTCGAACCATTTAGTTCCTTCCTTTCAAATATTGATGCACGAGAAAGGTCGCAGATTTCGCATGTAGAATCGAACGATCAATGTCCTTTGGTCCAGTGCAAGCGCCTGTAATGAAGATGCCTGTATGGGATGGCGGAGAGGCGATAAAGCCATCCTCTGTCAGGCTCAAACCGAAAAGGTGGGTAAGGGATTTGGCCTCTTTTTTCAGCACCATTCCAACGGAGAGAACAATCAGATCGAAAGGTTCTTCTACCAGCTCGTCCTTTTGAGGATCGATGAATCGCACCCTCAGGGTATCGGAGAGAGGGGAATGGTACACCTTCGAAGGAAGGCTCCGGATGAGACGAATCCCTTTGTCCTCTCGACAGGACGTCAAAAATCCCTGGAAGGATGCTCCTGCAGGCTGAATGTCCATATAAAGAAAAGTGGCCTTCATCTCCGGGGACTGGTACCGAATGGCTTTAATCAGGCGGAGTGCGTAAGCACAACAGACCTGAGAACAGTAGAGGTTCCCGATCGACTCATCCCGACTTCCTACGCATTGGAAGAAGGCGACGGTCTTTGGTAGCTTTCCGTCAGAGGGACGGGAGAGTTTACCCTGATATCGAAGCATTCCGTCGAGGTCCTTGGCAGTGATCACATTCTTGAACCGGCCGTATCCATATTCAGTTTTCTGGGAGGCCTCATATGGATCAATCCCTGCTGCGACCACGACGGCTGAAACGGTCAGGTCGATTCTCTGCTTTCCTCTTTTGAGGGATACGGTATATTGTCCTGGACTTCCATGGAGGCCAATGGGTTCGGTCCCGGTGAGGATCGAAATCTCCTGACGGGCACTGATCTCAGCAATCCTCTTATCCACCACGCAGGCGAAACACTTGTTGCATGACTCCGAAGCCTTACAACAGAAGGAGGCAGAAAGCCCTCCGATGGAAGGTTCTCTTTCGACAAGCGTCGATGCGATTCCTAACTGAGCTAATTCTAACGCAACGGTGATACCAGAAATCCCTCCACCGATGATCAAGACATTCTTTTCTGCCATCAATTCCTCACTCACTGACGCAACAGCAATAAAGCTTAATTATGAGAAATTATTCACAAAACTTTCTAAATTATTTCGCATATTTTGTCAAGGAAAATATGACTTTTTAAGTAACCTTTTATATCCTATATTTTTCAAATAAATTCCCAAATCTTTCTAACAGTTTATCAAAGCGGAAGAAAAAGAGGAGGTGGTCTCTTTTTAGAGGAGGGATCATCCATCAGGAGTCCTGTTTTCCATGCGTGGGAAAATCGACAGACCAAACGGGGTGGGTCCTTTAAAAGAACACCCTTTTAGAAGACCATACGTACCGGGACTCCACCCGACGGTTAACATAAGTAAAAATGTTAAGTTCTTCCTGAAAGCAACGAGTCGCCTTTTTGGCAAGGCATGCTTGATTCCAATCGGTAATCATCGATGGTATATTTTTCTTGACATTCAACTCCGTTTTTCGTATATTCAACTCACCCAAAAGCGAGTTCCTATCAAAAAATATGTTCTAAAAGGAGGGTGCCAAGATGTCGGAATATCGAATTAGGGTTGCTCCCAATACAGTAGCATATGCTGACGGAGACAACCACAAGCTAGTAGTGGAGTTCGCCATCCCAGGAGCGCCAACGGATACCATCGATGTGAAGATCCTAGAAGACAGCGTCCACCTGACAGCGCCAGCAAGGGACATCGAGTATGTTTCAGCAATGGCTTTAGGTTGGCCGGTGAAACCGGACAAAGCCGAAGCAACCTATGAGAACGGCCTGCTCCGAATCGAGGTGCCCTTCAAAGATCCGATGGAAGATGCTGTGAAGGTCGCCATCAAAGAAACCAAGACCAAAACAATCGTAGCCTGATGACCCGTTAAGTTGTTACGCTTATAAACGAGACAACCGGGGCTTGTTGATTTTCTGAATTTAGGGGCACAGGACAAAACAAAAGCAGAGCCCAGGCAATTTAAGCTGGGCTTTCTTTTTTAGTAGCAACGATAGGGGTTTCGATTTCGGTTATCTATTTTCTGTATTGAGCCGCTCAGAAGAGTTTGGATATGATTTTCGTATGGAATGCATGCTTTCTACCAGTAATCTCCGCAATCGCACGTTAACCAGGGGCGAGGACTTGTGTTATCCTCACCCCTTCTTTTCTGAAGACTAATAAATAAAATTGGGGTTAGACATAAATAATTAAATAGTTGAAACCAGGAATCTAATATAATATCAGGGGGTCTTGGTGAGGATAAATAAGAAATTAATCATGCCTGAGCCCATTCCTTTCGCACCCTCACAATTGATATTGACTTTCCTATAGGGATAAATTATTTATCCAAGAGGTTTAGAAATATTAGCAATAAATCAGAAAGGACGAAAATAATATGAAAGTTGTTGCGTTTAATGGTAGCCCAAGGAAGGACGGAAATACTTTTATCCTCATTAACCATGTTTTTCGTGAACTTGAAAAAGAAGGAGTTGAAACAGAATTGGTGCAGCTATCGGGGAGGGAAATTCATGGTTGTATTGCCTGCTACAAGTGTTTTGAAAATAAGGATCAGCACTGCTCTGTGAAAAATGACATTGCAAATGAGTGCATCGAAAAGATGATTAAGGCAGAAGGGATTATCTTGGGTTCGCCTGTCTATTTTACCGATGTGACAGCGGAAATGAAGGCCCTCATTGATCGTGCCGGTTTTGTATCCATGGCCAACGGTGGAATGTATAAAAACAAGGTTGGTGCTATTGTGGTTGCAGTGCGTCGTTCTGGGGCTATACACACCCTTGATACCATGAGTCACTTTTTTCTTGCCGGGCAAATGATTATTATTGGGCGAGGTATTGGTCTTGGCAGGGATAAGGGGGAAGTGGAGAAGGATGAAGAAGGGATACAGGCCGTAAAAGCTCTTGGACAAAGGATGGCCTGGTTGCTTAAAAAATTGTATGTTTAAGTTGGATATTTTAATGATAGACTGAAGATAGATACTTCCTTCCTGTAACATTGATTTTACATTTTTGTTCCAACATACAAGATTTCTAGGTGAAAGCGTCGAAGTCTCAGAATCCACGATTGCCAAATTTGGCTCAGTGTTTAGTGCCATAATTTAGAGGCAACCGCCTTTCCAATTCTCGTCTTCGGCTTTCTCATGTAAATGCCTCCAAATATTAGGCATCACACTCGATAGGGATCATTATCATTTGTTTGATCTACAAATTCTTGAATGGCATTGACGCTTAGAAAAATTTGTGGGATACTAAGATTTGGTACGAGGCTGCCATTTTTGTAGCCGGCTCGATGGTTCGACATGATGAGAAAGCTCAAAAAGATTCAGTTTTTTCCTGTCATAGCAGTTTCCTTTTTGCTTCTGGGTGTGTCAACTTATTTCCATTACAATAATTTGGCGGAATTTGATTTTGCTCCTGCCGATCTAAGTTTTGAGAATCCTGATCAAGATAATAGGTCCATCGATCATTTGAACGGATTGAAGATATTCGGGTCAGATGGTTTGTTTGGAGTGTTACTTCTAATAAACGATATCCTTGAACGACCCCCTCTCTTTTTCTTGCAAAGATCTTCTCTTGATCCCAAAATCCTACCTCTTCGTTGTTAAGAGAACACACTCACTCTCCCTTCCCACTTGGTTTTTATTTCCTAATCGCGTTTAACGAAAAAGGTGAAAGAGCTATCGTGCATTTGGTAAAGTAAGTCGCAAAAATAAGGTTTGAACGAGAACGAAATTGGCAACAAGGGTAAAGCGGAATCTCCGAATACCATCAGCGCTAGGGAGGATCTCAATGTTCCATTCAAAAAATCGTCGGCGCATCCGAGACTTTTTAGGACTCTCTCTGATATTCTTGATTCTTGTCGTCAGAGGGGGAGGGTGGGGGTGCTCCTCAGAAACCAAAGGACAGAATGCTGTTCCAAGGGGCATCCCGGTGGTGGTGGGTTCAGTCACCCAGAAGAGTGTTCCTGTGCAACTGCGTGCTATCGGCAATGTGGAAGCATTTACAACGGTGTCGGTAAAATCCCTGGTAGGAGGAGAAGTCGTCGGGGTCAATTTTGTGGAGGGCCGGGACGTCAAGAAGGGCGCTCTCCTTTTCACGATCGATTCCCGATCCCTTCAGGCAGTCGTGAAACAGGCCGAAGCCAATCTGGTCAGAGATCTTGGCCTGGTAAAACAGGCTGAGGCCAATCTGGCCAAGGATCTTGCCCAGGTGAAGCAGTGTGAGGCCAATCTTGTCAGGGATACTGCCCAATCGAAGAATGCAGCTGTCCAGGCGGAGCGCTACAAATCTTTGGCCGAAAAGGAAGTGGTCTCACAGCAGCAGTACGATCAGTATCGCACCAGTGCTGATACCCTCGATGCCACCGTCCTTGCTGACAAGGCCGCCATCGATAATGCCAATGCCGTGGCCCGGGCCTCCCAGCAGGCCGTAGAGAACGCCAAGGCAACAGTGGAGGCCGATCGGGCCCTCCTGGAAAATGCCCAAATCCAGCTCGGATACTGTTCCATCTATTCTCCGATTGAAGGTCGGACAGGCAGTCTTCTCATTCATCAAGGAAATATCGTCAGAGCCAATGATACACTTTCTCTGGTCGTGATCAACCAGATCACTCCCATTGCTGTCATCTTTTCCCTTCCTGAACAGAATCTGCCGCAGATCAAGAAGTATATGGCCCTAGGAAAGATCAAGATGGAGGCCCTCATCCCCAATGACAACAGGCCCCCAGAGCAAGGCACATTAACCTTTGTGGATAATGCGGTCGACACTACTACGGGGACGATTCAGCTCAAAGGAACCTTTCCGAACAAGGAAAGACGGCTCTGGCCTGGTCAATTCGTGAACGTGGTCCTTACGCTGACGACCCAGCCGGATGCGGTGATTGCTCCCGCGAGCGCGATCCAGACAGGGCAGCAAGGGCAGTATGTTTTTGTGGTTAAGCCCGATCAGATCGTCGAATCCCGACCGGTCGTGGTCGATCGACAGCTGGATCATGAAGTTATCATCGCCAAAGGCCTTACCCCCGGAGAGACCGTGGTGACCGAAGGTCAGCTTCAACTCGTTCAGGGCACAAAGGTTGAGATCAAACAGCCTGCCCCGGCAGCCAACGGAGGAAAACTCCAATGAATATCACGGACCTGTTCATCAAGCGGCCTGTCATGACCACCCTGGTCATGATGGGAATTCTCCTTTTTGGCATAGCTGGGTATCGGCTCCTGGCCGTCAATGACTTGCCCAATGTCGATTTCCCAACCATCCAGGTGAGCGCCCGCCTCCCCGGCGCCAACCCTGACACGATGGCCGCGGCCGTAGCCACCCCTCTTGAGCGGAATTTTTCCACCATTGCAGGTCTCGATTCGATGACCTCCACGAGCACACTGGGGTCCACACGGATCACCCTGCAGTTTGCCCTGAACCGCAATATCGATGCCGCTGCCCAGGATGTCCAGGCCGCCATTGCCCAGACGGTGCACGATCTTCCTCCTGACACGACCTCCCCCTCCTACCGGAAGGTTAACCCTGCAGACATGCCGATCCTCTTTCTGGGGATGGGATCTCCTACCCTCCCCCTCTCCCAGGTGGATGAATACGCGGAGACCCTGATCGCCCCCCGCATCTCCATGCTCAGCGGCGTGGCCCAGGTGGATGTCATGGGAGCCCAGAAGTATGCGGTCCGCGCCCAGCTCGATCCCCAGGCCCTTGCAACGCGGTCCATCGGAATCGATGAGGTCTCAAACGCCATACAACACCAGAATGTAAACATACCAACGGGAGACTTGGAGGGACCGAAGCAGGTCCTTACGATCAATGCGGCGGGTCAGCTCACCAAGGCCGAAGCCTATCGTCCCCTTATTGTCGCCTACCGCAAGGGGTCGCCGGTGCGTCTCCAAGATCTTGGCCAGGTTGTGGACAGCGTGGAAAACAATAAGCAGTTGAGCTTGTTTAATGACACACCGTCCATCATGCTTGCCGTTGACCGCCAGCCCGGAACGAACACTGTTGAAGTGGTGGACTCGATCAAGAAACTTCTTCCTCACTTCCGGAGCCTCATCCCCGCCTCCGTGAGCCTTGACGTCCGCTGGGATCGTTCCACATCCATCCGCGATTCCGTCCGGGATGTCAAAACCACACTATTCATTGCTCTCTGCCTTGTTGTTCTTGTGATCTTTCTCTTCCTGAGAAATGTCTCCGCCACCATCATCCCCAGCCTGGCGTTGCCCATGTCGATCGTGGGCACGTTCACCGTCATGTACCTTCTCAACTTTACAATAGATAACCTGTCCTTGATGGCCTTGACCTTGTCGGTCGGGTTCGTCGTCGATGATGCGATCGTTGTCCTGGAAAATATCGTCCGACACATGGAGATGGGTGAGGATGTGCTTCAGGCTGCCCTCAATGGGTCGAGAGAGATCGGGTTCACGATCTTGTCGATGACCCTGTCACTGGCCGCAGTCTTCATACCGGTCCTCTTCATGGGAGGAATCATCGGACGCCTGCTTCACGAATTTGCTGTTACGATCGGCATAGCGGTTCTGGTCTCCGGGTTTGTCTCCTTAAGCTTAACCCCCATGCTCTGTAGCCGGTTCCTGACCCCTCCAAGTTCAGAAAAGCATGGTCGTGTCTTCGCCGTTTCGGAACGTTTTTTTCAAAAGATGTTGAAGACGTACGACTGGAGCCTTAAAAAGGTATTGGCTCACCGCCTTACGACGCTGGCCATCGCAAGTCTCGTCTTGGTGGTCACTGTCTACCTTTTCTTCATTACCCCTCAAGGGTTTCTTCCCAGTGACGACATTGGGCAGATCAGTGCCACAACCGAGGCGGAACAGGGCACTTCCTTTGAGGCCATGAAGGCGTACCATCAGGCCCTCTCGGCGCGCACGAGCGGTGTCCAGCGGGTGGTCGGCCCACGGCACGCCGTAAGAGGTG
The DNA here is from genome assembly GCA_963739325.1 of uncultured delta proteobacterium. Taxonomy (GTDB): domain Bacteria; phylum Desulfobacterota; class BSN033; order BSN033; family UBA1163; genus CAVTZZ01. The sequence continues at coordinate 62,623 of CAVTZZ010000077.1, forward strand.
TCGCCTGCGCCGACGAGGCCGGCCTTGGACAGGTCCACCTTGCGGTCCGGGCCGATGAGTTCGAGCAGGAACGCCGCCGGATCCTTGCCGGCCGCGTGCGCGCAGTCAGCATCCGACCAACGATCCGATCGCGAGGCCGTGACGGATCGTGTTCACGCCGCGGTACCAGCCGATCCGCGCGTGCGCCACGGCGGGGACAGGCTTCGACGTCGAGAACACGTTGGGCATGTCCCAGGTGGACGTCGCTGGCGCCATTGGTCAGTTCGTCAGGGGTCGGACCCGTGACGTTCGGCGCAAAGGTCGCGCTGATCGACGGATACGCCGAGCGATGCAGCCACGCGGTCACTTCGCCCGCACCATCGAGCGCGGCCTCGAGTCGGTGCGCGGCGACGGCGTGATAGTACGAGTTCCTCAGGTCGTCTTCGCGGCTCCATTGCACCCGTATCGGGACACCGGTTTCACGAGCCGGAAGGCTGCCGCGCAGATAAAGTCGGGCTTGGATTTGCGGCCGAAGCCGCCGCCAAGCAGCGTGACGATCAAAATGACGTTGGCTGCGCGGATTGAGGTACTTGGGGATCGTGTTGCGCGCGTCGTTCGGGG
>CAVTZZ010000078.1:0-44898 GCA_963739325.1 uncultured delta proteobacterium
ACTGATACAAAATATCAACATTAAAGACCTGACCCCATGCCCCAGGGTTCATCTCTTTGAGTTCATTTCTTGTGAATCCTTTGGGAAGGATCTTCTTCGCTTCGGCCCAGCAGATTGAGAGAGGATCAAAAACGAGGCTTGATAAAGAAGCCCCAAGGCATGCTCTTAGCAGTTTTCTTCTTGTCCACATAACTTCACTTCTTATGCCTTCACCTCGGGGATAGTATTCCCACCCGATGGAAAGACAGCGACATCGGCCTTCGGGATTTTTTGAGAGACCTGATCGATCGCTTCCTGAATGTTATTGGAATAAGAAAATTTCATCATCTTCACTTGTTCTTGAGAAAGCCCTTCTGTGACATGAACCACATTAAACTTTTCGGCCAACTCTTTAAAGTAGACGACCTGCATGATGTATGAAATGCCGAAGGATCTCAGGTGATCGGGGACATCTCCCTCGATCAATCGGCGGTGGAAATCCCCAGCGCTTTCTGAGCTTCCCATCTCTTTGATTAAGGGCATGATCGGGCCTGCTTCTTTTTGAGGTGCAACCCAGATAATGGCTCCATTCGATCGGGTGCAAAACCCCGCCATGACCAGAGCCTTTGTTGCCTGAACTCCTACTTCCATAGGGAAAGCAGAAGTGATGGTGACATCAGCAAGCTTCGGTATTGGGATCGAATAGAGGGAGGCCGCATAATTGGAGGCTTCTCGATGCTCCTCAACAGGATCCCCTGCAAAAGCCCGGATAATCTCTTTTTTCTCATTGATAATGAAATCGAGTTTAAACGCCAATCTCGATAGCCGTCCGGCATCGATAATCTCTTCGTAAAAAAAGTTTCCGTTCGTCAGGTTGACTCTGCTGTTCCGATGACGCATCCAGGTAAAATGGTGGTTAGCTACAGAACGATAGGAGCATACTCCGGGCATGACAATCTTGCATCCTCCTCCAAACCCTGCAATGGGATGGGGCATGCATTCTCCGACACCCATAATCAAGTCAGCAAAGGCAACACGGCGGTTAATTTCTACAAGGGTTCCCCGACGAGTTTTTCCAATAATGACATTATCCGAAGCATGGGGGTTATGAGTATAAATTCGTCCCTTCAAGCGAGAAAAAACCTTTTTACCAATTTTATTTTCAAGTTGTTCCATTGTAGGGATAGGATGCGTTCCCATGGCACATATTCCGCTGATACGATCATCTGGAATTCCTGCCTTGTTAAGTCGATCCAGAATCTCAGGTAATGCAAGGTGGGCTGGCGTGGGGCGCTGTAGATCATCGAAGAGTAAAACAACTTCCATCCCGGGACGGGCGATCTCTTCAATTTTGGATGATCCAATGGGATGGTCTAAGGCGTGTTTGATTTCTTGTAGAGGGTCACTTACTCCGGCAATGGTAGGTTTGTCCTGATTTGAAATTAAATTCCATCCTTTTGGAAGAGAGAAATCTATCTTTTTTCTTTCATAATTCACATAAGATTTCACACTACCATACCCCGCTTCCGTTCCAAGCTATTTGATATTCAATAAGATATCCTGATAAGGATTTCAATGTTGAAAGAATACCCATGTATGTTAAGATAAAAGGCGAAATTGCTAAAAGGATAATAGATGATTGAGATCAAGTTTTTAGGGCGTGGTGGACAAGGAGCGGTCATCGCTTCAGAAATTTTAGGAAAGGCCTTTTTCTTAGAAGGGAAATACCCTCAATGTTTTTCACTCTTCGGGGGAGAACGCCGTGGCGCTCCGGTCTTTAGTTTTCTGCGTGTCGATGAGGAGCCCATCCTTCTGAAGTGTCAGATCAAACATCCCGATCAAATCGTTATCTTCGATCTTTCTTTGATCGATGAAGGTAACCTCGTCCGGGAGATGAAGCCGGATGGCCTGATTCTGATCAATACGAATAAGGGGATAGACTCCTTTAAGGGGCTGACAAGGTTCAATGTCGGCTTAATCGATGCCGGCCTCATTGCCAGAAGCGCTGGCTTAGGGACCGCCTTTAACACAGCCATGCTCGGTGCCTACGTCCGGTTGACCAACCTGATCAGAATGGAAACGCTCATACAAGCTGTGAGAGAGACGGTGCCGAACAAGGTAGAAGAGAATATTCGGGCGGCCCAGAAGGCGTACGAGCAAACCAGGCTCCCCAGGCTCCACAGAAGAGAGGGCTGAGAGTGACTGAATTTGTGATTCCCATCTCCTATGGTAGTACGGAGGTGATTGAAACAGGGAAGTGGGGGTATCAAAAGCCCGACACAGCCTTTATGACCGCCCCTTGCCAGGAGGCTTGCCCTGCAGGGAATCCAATCCCTCAATTCCTCTATTTCGCTGCCGAAGGCAGATATGATGACGCCCTCCGAGCCCTTTTGAGGGAGAATCCATTCCCGGGTGTATGCGGAAGGGTCTGTTTCCATCCTTGCGAAACCCTCTGCAATCGAGGAGAGTATGATGAATCTGTCTCCATCAGTGCAATGGAGAGATATGTATTCGATGCCACGGTAAAGAGATCTCCGGATATCCAGTCCAAATCGAATCCTCATCCAAAGCAAATCGCCGCAGTTGGATCAGGGCCGGCAGGTCTTTCATGCGCCTATTTTCTTACACTGTTAGGGCATAAGGTGACCATCTTGGAGGCTCAAAGAGAGCCTGGCGGTGTGATGCGCTGGGGAATTCCGGAATACCGACTCCCTAAGTCTGTGTTGAGAAGGGAGATCCAGAGGATTTTGAACCTCGGCATCGAAATCAAGACAGGTATCAAAGTGGGTCAAGACCTTTCCTTTGAAGAACTGATACAGTTTGATGCGATCTTCCTTTCTCCGGGAGCGGGGTTAGGTATCCCCCTGGAGATTGAAGGCGAGGGGTTGAAAGAGGTGTGGAAGGGTAAGGAGTTTTTGGAAAGGGTCAACTCAAGAGAGAAGATTCGATTAGGAAAAGAGGTCATCGTCATTGGCGCGGGCAACACGGCAATGGATGTGGCCCGTTCAGCTTTGCGCTTCGGGTCGAGGGTGACGATCGCCTATCGAAGGACGAGGGATGAGATGCCTGCCATCCCGGACGAGATCAGGGAGGCCGAGGAAGAAGGGGCGCGGTTTGAATTTCTGATCCAACCCGTCAAGTTCAGTCTGCTTAGGAATAAAAGAGTAGCCGTAAAATTTCAGCGCATGAAATTGAGCAAACCAGATCAGAGTCATCGACCAAGGCCGATTCCTGTAAAAGGGGATTTTTTAACTCTTGATGCGGATCGTGTCGTTACGGCTGTAGGTGAAGGCCTTGATTTTTCATGGATGCCTGAGGACCTTATCAGAAATGGTCTGATTGAAGTAGACCCCTCACTTCTTACTGTTCGGAATAAGATTTTTGCAGGGGGCGATGCAATCGACCAGCCTCGAACCGTAGTCACTGCCATTGCCTCAGGGAAAAAGGCGGCCATCTCCATGGATCTGTATCTCAAGGGAATATCCCGAGATGAGATTTTTCCGAAGATCAGGATTGGAAACAAAGGGTCCCTTTCCATGGAAGCCTATATTGCCGGGATGGTTGAGGGAAAGTGGCCTGAAATAAAGGATATCGTCACATACGACAGAATCAATACTTTGTATTTCGAGTCGAGCAGACAGACCAAGATGAGGAGATTGGGCCGCGATAAGGTATTGAGAGGATTTTCAGAGGTGAATAGAGGTCTCACTCCCGATCAGGCCCACTTTTCGGCTTCACGATGCTTCACCTGCGGAACATGCAACTACTGCTACAACTGTTATTTCTTCTGTCCTGAAGGGGTGATTTCGCTCGATCCGGTTCACCAGACAAAGACCGTCGACTTGGATCACTGCAAAGGGTGTGGCACCTGTGCAAAGGCCTGTCCAAGAAGCGTCGTTGAGATGAAGGAATTGGGTCGGTAGGAGATCAATGCAAAATGTAAAGTTAGCAGTGTAAAGTTATCAATGAAAGAATGTTTCTTTCTCACTGTTAATTGCTAACTTTGCAATGTTAATTTTGCAATGAGCTTTTGAGAATGTTTCCATAAAGGTATTCCCATGAAAGAATTTATGACGGGTAACCATGCAGTGGCTTTTGCTGTTAGATTGTGTCGGACTCCTTTGATCGCTGCCTATCCGATCACGCCCCAGACAGCCATTTATGAAAAGCTCTCGGAATGGGAGGCATCGGGCATTCTCAAGGGAATCATGATGCGGACAGAGTCGGAGCATTCGGCCATGGCCTCCTGCATCGCGGCCTCGTTGACCGGGGTGAGAACGTTCACTGCCACATCGTCCCAAGGACTCGCACTCATGCATGAGATGCTCCATTTTGCAGCCGGTTGTCGTGCTCCAGTGGTCATGGCCAATGTCAATCGACTATTGGCTGCGCCTTGGGGATTCTGGGCTGACCAGTTGGATAGCCTTTCCCAGAGAGATACAGGATGGATTCAATTTTATTGCGAGAATGGTCAGGAAGCTCTCGATACGGTCATCCAGGCTTATAAAATAGCAGAACAGGTTTACCTTCCGGCAATGCTTTCTCTGGAGGCTTTCTTCGTCTCCCACTTCATGGAGGTAGTTGACCTCCCGGAGCAGGGGCAGGTCGATCGCTTCCTCCCCCCTATGGATCTTCCCCATAAATTCGATATTGATAAACCCGGGTTTCTCGTCCCTGTGGTTCCATCGGAATTATACCGGAAGTATAGGCATATGGCCCAGGGTTCTATGGACTCTGTCAAGGAAATTGCAATGCGGGTGGATCAAGAATTTAAAAAGGAATTCGGTAGAAACTATGGGATCGTTGAATCGATCATGGTCGAAGATGCTGAAGTTGTTATTGTGACAGCGGGATCGATCACAAGCACAGCAAGGGTGGCCATCAAAGAGCTTCGAGAAGAAGGGCACCGAATTGGACTGCTTAAGATCCGTCTTTTCAGACCTTTTCCAATCGAAGCCATTCAATCGGCCCTTCGGGGGAAGAAAAGGATTGCTGTCATTGATCGTAATATATCTCTCGGAGGGGGAGGGATATTTTGCCAGGAATTAAGGGCGGCTCTGGTTCATTCTCCGGATCATCCACTTATTTTCAGCTATATTGCAGGGATTGGGGGGACAGATGTCGATCCTGAGGCTATCGAGAAAATTGCCCTTGATGTGATGAAAAAAACAGAACCCATGGATAGACCGAACTGGATCATGGAAGAATAAAATTATTGTGTCATTAGGTCAATAAGTCATTGGTCATTGAATGACTTAATTACGAGTGACTTGAATGACTAAAAAGTGTTTGTAATTTCAGAGTTCATGTAATCGACAGTGAGGAGAATTCACATGGTTCTACCTGAGCAGCAACCGAATCTGCTAAGGCCGGGTCATGCGGCCTGTGCTGGTTGTGGACTCGCCATCGGTATGAAGCTGGTCCTGCAAGCGATGGGACCTCGAACGATTGCCGTGATTGTTCCATCTTGCGAAGGAGCAATAGGAGGTGTCTACCCTAACACCTCCTATGGTGTCCCGACCCTTCATTCTGCTTTCGAGATCGCTGCACCTACCGCCGCAGGTATCGCTAATGCCCTTAAGATTCAAGGAAAAGATGATATTCAGGTGGTGGCTTTTGCCGGAGACGGGGGAACCTTTGATATCGGTTTGCAGGCTCTTTCAGGAGTAATGAAGAACAATGATGATATTATCTATGTCTGCCTCGATAACGAAGCCTATATGAACACTGGAATTCAGGTGAGCTCAGCAACCCCTTCCTATGCCTGGACCGGGACGACCCCTGAAGGGAATCCCCGCCGGAAGAAGAATATCATGGAAATTATGGCCGCCCATTATAACCCATATTCAGCAACAGCGACCATCGGTTTCCCTCGTGATCTTCAGCAAAAAATCACTAAGGCCAAAGGGATTCGAGGAACGAAATTTATTCATATGCTCGTCCCTTGCCCTACAGGTTGGAGAATGGCCACTGATATTTCCCCTGAGATATCAATTCTGGCAGTTGAAACGAATATTTTCCCTCTCTACGAGGTGGAAGATGGGAGGAGATACACCATCAATCGTGAGCCACGCTGTCTCCCTGTCCAAGAGTACCTCATGAAGCAGGGAAGATTCAGACACTTGAAGGAAGAGCAGATCAGACAGATTCAAATGGATGTGGATGAGGAGTGGGAGAAAGTGAAGCGAAAGGCAGATCACCATGGTTTGAATAAGAAGAAATTCCATACCAAAAAAACATCCATCCTTCCTGCCCCAAGAAGGCACAAATTATGAAAATGTTCTTTTGCTAAGAGTCAGTGAAGTTTATATCCCCACCTATTGCAAAGAGATTTTTCTTGATTTTTTGCCTGTGGACTGATATTTACCCCGTTAGAAAGTAGAAGACTTTCTAACGGGGTAAACTAAGCAATTCTTATGAGGAGATTCTGGACTTTTTTTGACAGGTTGATTGATCTTCTGGCCGCCCTGGCCGGGGTCATACTCATATTCATCACGGCTGCTGTCTGTTACACCATCGGCATGCGGTACTTATTTACGAAGACGACGATATGGATCATGCAGACAACCGAATATGCCCTGTTGTGGATCGTTTTCCTTGCAACAACTTGGCTTTTGAGAGAGAGAGGGCATATCACTACAGATATTATCTACACTCATCTCCATGAGAAAACCAAGCGCTACCTCGACTGCATCATGTTTGTCATCGGCGGCCTTGCCTGTACCATCATGGTCTATTTTGGAATTGACTATATGCGTGAGTGTATCCTAAAGGGGGTAACCGACGTAAGGGCAGTGACTGTCCCAAAATGGACCATTTTCATCATCATCCCCATAGGCAGCATCCTCCTTGCCATCCAGTTCTTCAGGATGGCGTGGAGCAGGCTTATCGATATTACGATAGGAAAGTAACCCATGGAATGGTGGCTGATCATTAGCTTGCTCTTTGGGGGGATGGTATTCCTGCTCCTCACCAACCTGCCCATTGCCTTTGCCTTTCTCGTTGTCAATATGGTTGCGGCCTATTTCTTCCTGGGGGGGATACCAGGCCTTATTGCGGTAGTAACGGGAGTTTTTACATCCATTACCACCTTCACTCTCCTACCTGTCCCCTTTTTCATCCTTATGGGGGAATTGATATTTCATTCAGGTCTCGGGCTTAATGCGGTGAATGTACTTGATAAATGGCTTGGCAAACTCCGGGGTAGACTCTCCATCCTGGCCATCATCATGGGCGTCATCATCGGCGCGTTGAGCGGCTCCACGATTGCCACATGCGCCCTTCTTGGCACCATCCTGCTTCCTGACATGCTGAAAAGAGGCTACAGCAAGAACATGAGCCTCGGTCCACTCATGGGGGTAGGCACAGTTGATGCGCTGATTCCTCCCAATGCACTTACCGTGGTCCTCGCAAGCCTTGCAAACATCGATGTAGGGCAACTTCTTATGGCTGGCATCGTGCCGGGCATCATCATGTCAGGCCTCTACCTCGTCTATGTCGTATTATGGTGCCGCATCAAACCTGAGGAAGCGCCTCTGTATGATGTGCCCCATATCCCTTTGAAAGAAAAGGTGATGGCCACTTTGCAATACCTCTTACCCCTCGGCTTCATCGTCTTTATGGTAATAGGCTTCATCTTTCTGGGTGTAGCAACGCCTACGGAAGCAGCGGCAACAGGGACCTTGGGATCATTTATCTTAGCCCTTATTTACAGGCGCTTAAATTGGGAAATCATTAAAAAGGCGGCCATGGGTACCGTGAAAGTAACGGTCATGATATTTATGATAATCATTGTCTCAACCACATACGGTCAAATATTAGCCTTTACCGGTGCTGCTGCTGGAATGACGAGTTTTATTACCAATCTCAGCATTCCGCCGATCGTGATCCTTATTGCCATGCTGATCGTGGTCCTTATTCTGGGTTGTTTCATGGAAACAGTTGCCATTATGATGATCACGATACCGATATACATGCCTGTCATTAATGCCTTCGGTTATAACACAGTCTGGTTCGGTGTCCTCATGCTTATCGCCCTTGAGACAGGCTTGATAACCCCTCCCTTTGGTGTTACCCTCTTTGTGATGAAAGGTGTGGCTCCTCCTGAGATAACCATGGCTGATATCTGGAGGGCAGTCACTCCCTATGTCATTGTAGATATCCTGTGTATTGTCCTTGTGTTGGTCATGCCATTCTTAGCAACGGTTATCCCCAGTCTTATGGGAATGCAGTGAGAATGGGTGAAGCTCCTCGGCCACAGGCCGGGGCTTCCCGGTAAGGTAATTTCGTTTCATATTGTGCCCCTTGATCCCGCCTACAAGGCGGGGCTTGCGGGGCACGTTCCGGTCAAGGTTTATAGAACAAAGGTCCATATATCCTAAACACAAAGGAGGAAATTATGGAAACGAGATTCAAAGGTACATCAATAGCACTATTCGTAATCTTCATGCTCATTTTAGGCTCAGCTGGATATGCCAGGGCGCAGGCTACGACCCTCAAAGCACTTACAGCATGGCCGAAAAACGCATCTGATAACAAGTCTCTCGATTTCTTCCTCGAGAGCGTGGAGCAACAGGTTGCAAAAAAATACCCTGGTGAATTGAAGATCAATCTGATAGGAGGCCCTGAGGCCGTCAAGATTCAGGATCAGGTTCAGGCGGCGCAGACAGGCATGGTGGATATTGTCCATACGACCAATGCCTACTATGTCCATCTGCTGCCGGAGGCCGACGCGATGAAGCTTTCGAACTTCACGCCCTGGGAAGAGAGAGCGAATGGGGCCTGGGCATACTACAATGACTTGCACGAAAAGAAACTGGGGCTCTATTTTCTGGGAAGAATAGGGAGTGACTTGCCCTTTAGCCTCTACCTTACCAAACCCATTAAAACTGCGGACCTGAGAGGGTTCAACATCCGCGTCTCCCCGATGTACCTTCAGCTTGTTAAGGGTCTTGGCGGAAATCCTGTTGTGATACCGCCCACCGAAGTTTACACTGCCCTCGAAAGGAACGTGGTCGATGGTTACGGTTGGCCGACAATAGGCATTCGGGAGTGGGGGTGGGAGAAGCATACAAAATATATTGTGGAACCCCCATTTTACTCCGGGCCGCACCCCATGGTTATGAACCTGAAGACATGGAACGGACTTCCCAAGAAATTCAAGGACGTACTCAATGAAGCGGCTATGGAGGCCGAGAGGAAGATAGTCGCTTACTACGTGGAAGAGATAAAGAAGGAGCTTCCCCTCTTGAAACAGGCAGGCCTGCAGGTGATTGATCTTCCCCCTTTGGAGAAGGAAAAATTCCTAAAGGTTGCCTATGAGGAAGGCTGGAAAGATGTGCTGGCAAAAAGCCCAGAAGCAGGAGCTAAATTGAAAGAGCTGCTTACAAAGAAGAAGTAATGGCTTCAGTTTTCACCTTTTACTCTCCCCATTGCCTGCCGGCAGGCAGGCATGGGGAAGAGTGAACAGGTCTTTTCTGATACAAAACCTATGAAAAAAATCTTTACCCCGTTAGAAAACCCCGCTATTTATGTCGGGGGTAATAGAGATAGAATCTCAATTCCTTGTAGAAAAGGTGGAGTTAAGGCCCCGTTTTTTCTAACGGGGTTTACCCCGTTGATTTGTTTGGTTTTGATCTTTTGTTCTCGTGTTGCTCCCGAGAAGGACTTGGAAATTCGTGAAAAAAAATTAATTTCACAAAAACCTTCCTTTACCTTAATGTTACCTTCCGAATTTCAATTGATGCATTCCTCTTCTGTAGAATACCCGAAGGAAAATTCACTTACCCGATCCTATTTTTTGATTAGACAAAAAGAGAAGCAGGTTGAGGAAATATTTATTGTTCAGATAGCGGATAGGACCAATCCTCAAGCTGAGCCCATGAACGCACCTCCACTGAGACCTGATTCAGAGAAAAGAATGTATCTGAAGGATAAAATAAAGAAGGGAGACTTAGTCGTTGATTCCATGATTCAATTGATGACATGGAATCCTGATGCCCCTTCCCTTCAACCCATTGCGGAGAAAGACATTGTAATTCCATCCCATTTGGCCGTTCAAGGACAATTCCTATTTGTCTATCAAGGAGAACACGCCGTCTTCATCAGGTATTCAAAGGATGTCCACTCCTTTGGGTTAAAGATTTCTAAGGAGGGGAAGGACTGGGAAAGAGATTCGATTTCAGGAAATGAAAGAAAGGTGTATGAGACTTTCCAGAAGACCTGCATGGAAATGATCCATTCAATTATGATCAAACCACTTTAATGAACCCAACTCTCGACGGGCAGGGGGGATACCGAACTCCAAATTCCGAATCATAAGGTTGAAAGTATGATCCCTATGATTTCTGGACGAAAATGTCAGAAAAATGACAAATATTTTACCATTTTTTATCATAGTTAATTTCACTAAAATTTTTAACTATTCTCCAATAATTAAAAAATCTTTTTAATATCAATAGATTCCAATTGATTTGATTGAATAAAAAATCTGTGTCAAATTTTGGCATTTGTTTTGCTTTTACATGTTTTGACAATAGATTTAAGGGACGTTTATGCCTGAAACTTTATTAGGCGAACTTTCTCAAATCAAATTTTTCGATCTTATCAAACCCCTTTTGGTTGGGAGAAAGACTGGAATATTAATGATCAAGGGCAATGAGAATGGGGAGATCTTTTTAGAGGTTGGAAATATCGTCCATGCCAAAACTGCACGATCCTTTGGAGAAGAGGCTTTCTTAAACATCATGAGTTGGCAAACAGGAAAGACCACATTTGATCCGGATGTATCACTTCGAGAAAAAACGATCTTCATTCCCACAGAAAATTTACTCCTTAACTGGTCCTATAAAAAACAGGAATGGGAAAAGATCAGGAAGTGGGTTCCTTCCCCTCATGCCATCTTCCGTATCTCCGTTCAGAGCCATTCAATGGATATGAATATCAAGGGAGATCAATGGAATGTGTTAGCCATGACCAATGGAACCAGGACGGTCTTAGAAATTGCGAGGGCGCTTGGATGGGATGAATTCAAAACATCGAAGGTGATATGTCAACTTGTCCAAGAAGAATTGTTGGAGAAGGGGGAAGAAAAGGGTACGCAGAGTAAAAAATATATTGGCAAAGACTTTTTTCAAATGGTCGAGAACGAATTAAAAAAGATCATGGGGCCGGTGGCCCCTTTCATCATCGATGATCACCTCGTCGAATTTGGAGAAACCAAAGATTCTTTTCCCCAGGATCAAGCATTATCCTTGGTTGAAGCATTGGGCGAAGACATACCCAATGACCAGAAGAAAAAGGAATTTAAAAGGGCGATGATGGAATTTCTTTCCCTTTAAAAATGAAGAATAATTCATCAACTTAAAAAAGGAGGACGTTATGGCAGAGAAGAAAGAGAAGAAGGAGAAGAAGAGGAGAAGAGGACTTGGTCTGTTACCGAGGCTATTAATAGGAATTTTCGTTCCAATCCTAATTATTTTCTTTTTCCTATGGGTCTTGATTTTTTATAGTTGGGATTTTAGAGGAAACCAGTTTACGAGCATCAAGGACATTGGGGCCCAGACTTTAAAAGAAGTGAGCACGGTTTCTGTGAGGGAGGCAAAATCCTCTTTGAACAAGTTGGGTGAGAAGATCATCAAGCAAAAGGCCACCGATGTGGCTGCACAGATGGAGATTTTTATCAAATCGCATCCAAAGATGAAAAGAGAGGATCTCTTTAAAGATCCGTGGCTGAAAAGCATCGCTATCCAAAAGGTTGGAGAAACAGGGTATACGGCTGTCCATGATGATAAGGGTATTAACCATTTCCATGTGAACCCAGCATTAATGGAGACGGACTTGCACGATCTCGCACCGAAGCTGCCTGCTTTCTGGAAGATCTTGGAGGCCAGTTTAAAGGGACCGGCATCGGGTTATTATGATTGGAAGGATGCAGATGGAAAGATTCGGCCAAAATATATGTATCTTGCTCCTGTCCAGGGAACAGACCTCATCGTCGCTGCAACGACCTACGTCGACGAATTCTCAAAGCAAGCGAAGACCATCGAAGGGAGCATGGAGTTTGTAGCAAGAGGATATTTTAACTCCTATGAGATAAAAATTCAGGTATTTTACTTCGTCATGTTGGTGGCGATCGTCTTTATGCTGATGATGGTCTACTTCTATTCCCGTTCCGTTATTTACCCTATTCGCTATCTTTCCGAAGTGGCTGACAGGATCAGCATGGGAGATTTGGATGCCCCCATTCGAATCAAAGCGACGGGAGAGGTGGGTCTTCTTGCCGAATCTATCGAGAGAATGCAGACGAGCGTGAAAGCTGCTATCGAGCGATTGCAGAAGAGAAAGGAATCAGCATGAACCTTTTTTCTTCTGAGATCTAAACGTCCCCTGAGGTTGTTAGGAAATAAAAAAAGGAACCGATGATATTCCCAAAAGGGAAAGTGAGGCATCAAGATTTATTGACATCCTATACGGATCTCCCTGCGCTTTTATCTACCCTTAAATCCGAGGGCTTCAGTGGAACCATTGAAATTGAATTTCCAGAAAATAAAGGGGTGCTATTCATCGATACAGGAGAGGTCATCAATGCAGAGGTCAAAGTAGGGGGTGATTCAAAAAGAGTGATCGGAGCAGAGGCTGTTCAATACCTTCTTGCTCTTTCGAAACAGAAGGATGGAGTCCTCAATGTCTATCAGTTATTACCGGAACAGACAGCCATCGTAGCCAGTAACCTCAACCATGAAATCATTTTTAAAGAACTCTCTACGGATTTCACGCGGTTTGATCGACTCCTCCTGAAATTGAGAGAAGAAAAACATGATGGCTTCATAGAGGTTTTTACAAAAGACCATCAACCCATGGGCGTCCTTTATCTGCATGAAGGAGAGCCGATAGAAATGTTTACCACCTCTGCCTCTGGCCCCTCTGTCTTTGGACGAAAATCGATTCCAATGTTTGTAGAAAACAGTGTCAAGGGAGGGGCCGTTTTAAATGTCTACCGAAGTTTAGGTAAAATTACAAAAAAAGAAGGGGTGAAGGTTCCCGAGGCAGTTCAAATTCCTAAGGAAGAGGGGCAGAAAATTGAAACAGAGGAAGCGAAAAACATGACTAAAGAAGAAACAAAGAAAAATCCCTTAGAGGAAAAGAAAATCCCTTCGGAAGAAAAGAAGATTCTTTTTGAAGACAAAAAAATCCCAATAGAAGAAAAGAAAATCACGAAAAAAGGGATAAAAGGATTTCATCCTGAAGAAGCGATGAGCAAAGTCCCTTTTAAAGAAGAAGTGAGCAAAATTTCTAAAGAGGAGTTACCTCTCAAAGAAGAAAAGGATGAGAGGAAAGTCCTCCTTCTGATTCTCCAGGAAGTCCTTTCCAAAGCAGAGAGATTAGTTGATGGAGTCTCTCAAAAAGGAAAATTTCTTAGTATTTTTAAAAAGTCCCTCTTAGAGAAATCGAATAGGTACCTTTTCCTCGACCCATTTAGCGGTGAATTCGATTATCAGGATGGAACGCTTTTGTTTAACGGAGATGCAGAGAATTCGGAGTTAGCTGAAGGTGTGGTAGACTGCTTGAAGGCCACCCTCTTTCAAATTGAAAAAGAATTATCGAAAAATAAGACCCTTCCCTTAATGTTGAGATTAGAGATAGAATCTGCCCTTAAACGCCATCGAGAAACGGTGAAGCGAATAGGGCTGGAGGTCGCGTTTTCTCCTTTTTATCAATAGACTTCACTTATCTCGCTGAATTCACTTCTGAATTTCCTTCAAAACTTACGCCTCACAGATTAACCTCACAGATTTTACTTGACAAGAATTTTTTTTTAAATAAACATGTTAAAAAATTCTCAAAAAGAAGGCTAAAAAAATTTAATTCGTTATTGCAACCATTGTAATTACATTTGAATATTGGCTATAATCATTCGTCATATATAATAGTATCGCTTAAGGAAGGGAGGCTAACGAAAAGGGAGGTGATAGAAGCAGGAAAAGAGATTGGACTTTTAACCAATAACCTTTAATCTTCGAAAGGAGGGTTAAGCATGAAACACTGGAAATTGGGGTCGTTAGTATTATGCGTGTTGATCGGTGTATTTTTCAACTTTATTTCACCTGCTTTTGGACAGATAAAGTTCAATTACTCCACCTTCTTCCCGGCACCTCATAGGAACAGCGTACTGGCCGCCGACTGGGGTAAAGAGATTGAAAAACGAACCAATGGAAAAGTACAGATTACTTTTTTTTACGGCGGGACTCTCACCCCGGCAGACAAGTGCTATGATGGGGTTGTGAAAGGGATTTCAGATTTCGGTTTCTCCGTTCTCTCTTACACCATGGGGAAGTTTCCTCTATGCGAAGTTCTCGACCTGCCCTTGGGTTCCAGGACTGCAGTAGGAGCAACAAGACTGGTCAACGACTTCTATAAAAAATTCCAACCCAAAGAATTGGAAGAGACAAAGCTCATGTACCTCCATGCCCATGGGCCAGCCATCGTCCATACCAAGAAACCGGTATACAAACTGGAGGATCTGAAGGGCGTAAAGATCCGTGGCACCGGCACCACCGCAAAGGTGGTGGCTAACCTTGGGGGTACCCCTGTTGCCATGCCCATGACCGAAACTTATGATGCGATTAGCAGAGGTGTAGCGGAAGGGGTTGTTTGTCCGGTGGAGGCTCTTCAAGGCTGGAAACTCGGAGAAGTAGTAAAGTATTCGACTCAAAACTATGGTTCTGCCTATAATATGGTTTTCTTTGTGGTTATGAATATGGAGAAGTGGAAGGCGCTGCCGCCGGATATCCAGAAGGTCATTGACCAGGTCAATGAGGAGTGGATTGTGAAGCAGGGGCAAACTTGGGATGAGATCGACAAGCTCGGGATGGATTTTGCTGTAAAGCAGGGCGTCACATTCATCCCTCTTGCAAAAGAGGAGGATGCAAAGTGGGCAAAGGCAGTGTCGCCCATGTTTGACGAGTATGTAAAAGAGAAGAAGGCGAAAGGCCTGCCTGCAGAAGAGGCTTTTAAATTCTGCCAGGACCGACTGAAACAACTTCAGTAGGATCAAGCGAGGGGAAGGGGGTCTTTACAAAGTTCCTTCCCCTCTTTTTTGCTAAAAGGAAGGAGACAGAAAAGGGGAACACTCAATGAAGGGATTTCAGAACACAATAAGTGGAATTGCTCGATTTCTGAACATTATTGCCGGGACCAGCCTTACATTCCTCATGCTCTTGACCGTCGGGGATGTCATTCTGAGATATTTCAAGAGGCCCATTGTCGGTACCTATGAACTCGTGGCTTTTTCAGGAGCAGTGGTCATAGGGTTTTCAATCCCCTTCACCTCTTGGATGAAAGGGCATGTCTATGTGGATTTTCTTATTTTAAGATTTTCTCAAAAGGTGAGAAATGTTTTCAATATCATCACGAGATATCTGGTCATATGTCTATTCCTGATGATTGGTTGGAACCTGATCAAGTATGGAATGGATCTACGTAAATCAGGAGAGGTTTCTCCCACATTACACTTCCCATTCTATCCTGTTGCCTACGGAATAGGAATTTGCTGCTTTTTTCAGTGTCTGGTGCTTTTGTGCGATATCTTAAAGATCCGCGGGGGAAAATATGAATGAGGTTATCATAGGAATTGTTGGCCTGGGAGTGATTTTAATCTTTTTCCTTACAGGCATTGAGTTAGGTTTTGGTATGGCCTTGATCGGTTTTTTAGGATTCAGTATTATTATATCCACAAAGGCTGCATTGAATCTATTGGCCAAGGATATCTTCGATGTCTTCGCATCCTATGGATTTACCATTATTCCCCTCTTTGTCCTCATGGGTCAGATTGCATTCAATGGAGGGATTGCGAAAGCCTTGTATAATGCCGCATATAAAATTGTCGGCCATATCCCCGGAGGTCTGGCCATGGCTACTGTGGCAGGGGCCACTGCCTTCGGAACCGTGACTGGATCTGCACCTGCAACGGCAGCCACTTTTGCCAGCGTAGCCATTCCTGAGATGGATCGATATCATTATAGTAGAAAGCTATCTACCGGGATCGTTGCCGTTGGAGGGACCCTTGGGAGTCTCATCCCGCCGAGTGTTACCCTGATTGTATATGGCATGATTACCGAACAATCCATTGGTAAGTTATTTTTAGCTGCCACCATTCCGGGGCTGATCATCTCCTTTTTCTTTATGTGTATCATCTATGGAATGTGCAAGATCAATCCGTCCATGGGGCCTAGGGCTGAAAGATCGACATGGAAGGAGAGATGGCTATCCCTCAAAGAGGTGATCTGGGTTCTCCTTGTCTTCATCATTGTCACCGGAGGGATGTCGAAGGGGTTCTTTACGCCCACAGAGGCAGGAAGTGTTGGGACAATGGCCGTTCTTCTTTTATCTATTGGGAAAAGAGCCATCAATTTTCAAGGGTTTATTAAATCGGTCTCAGAGTCCATGCGCACGGCCTGCATGGTTCTGGTCCTTATTGCAGGGTCCACTATTTTTGGTCATTTTCTTGCAGTGACGAAGATCCCGATGATCGCCGCAGATTGGACGATGCAACTTCCTTTATCTCCCTACCTCATTATGCTGATCATTTTGATTATCTATGAAATAGGTGGCTCTTTTATCGATGACCTTGCCTTTATGGTCCTGGCCACTCCAATCTTCTATCCTGTCGTCGTCAAACTTGGATTCGATCCGATATGGTTTGGTGTCATCCTTCATATTTTTGTAATGATCGGGGTGGTGATTCCTCCTGTGGCCATCAATGTCTTTGTGGTTAAAAATATTACCAAGGAGCCATTTCGCGTGATTTATAGTGGGGTCTATCCCTTTATCATCGGTATGATCCTTTGTGCAGCTTTGTTGTTTGCATTTCCAGAGATCTGCCTTTACCTTCCCAAGAAATTAATGTTGATGTAGAAGGGATCTTTTACCAAATCTTCGGGGTCTATTCCATCCTTTTGGCCACCAAGGCAATAGATCAGAAGGTACTCTGTTGCGAAGGAAGTGAGGTGTCTTCTCTCCCTTTGCCTGAGCTTCGATCCCGTAGAGAAGAACTGCTTCTTCGAAATATTTCTTCATCTTCAGTCTCTTAGGAATCATTCCACGTTGTATGGCCTTCTTTAGAGTCGATTGGGCCATTAAGATCTGGGAGGCCATTTCTTTTATTCCTTTAGGGAAAGAGTAGGGAATTAGGATTTGGCGAATGGCCAACTGAATGATTTGCCTCAAATAGATATATCGCTCCTTTTCTCCAAGAAAAGGGTGCTCAGGGTTGATTGCCTGAAGAAAAGGAATGAGAAAGAGAGCAAAGAGAACCGATTCTGGAACGGGTCTGCCCATGTTCGTCAGTTTATCTACAAGACTGAAGAGAGTTAGGAAGAATTCTTGATCCCTGGTCTTCCAAGGATTTCGATCTCCAAAAACCCTATCAAGATCTGGGAAGAGAGAAGAAAGCAAGCCCGTTTGGAGCATCAGGTTGAGAGAGGGCTGAGCTAACCCTTCCTTCAGATCTCTGAGGAATTCATCCCGGACACGAGAAGGAGAACATTTTTGGATCTCTTTCCGATGCCGGATAATGGCCTGGTATGTTGGGTCTTCGATAGGAAATCCAGTTCGGGCAGCATGGCGGATGACCCGAATCATTCGGACAGGATCTTGCTGAAATCTTTCATTCGGATCCCCGATCGTTCGGATGATCTGCCGCTTAAGGTCGGTCATCCCACCCACGTAGTCTATAATAGAGAAATCTGCAATATTGTAGAAGAGGCCATTGATCGTGAGGTCCCGGCGTAGGGCATCCTCCTCTGGTGTTCCAAAATTGTCTGCCCGGATGATATTCCCATCTTCTGTCTGTATCTCTTCAAATTCCGAATGGCTTCGGAAAGTGGAGACCTCGATGATCTTCCCCCCTTTAAAAAAGACCTGAACCAATCGAAATCGGCGACCGATGATTCTGCTGTTTTTAAAGAGAGCATTGATTTCATGAGGATGAGCGTTAGTGGCGACATCGAAGTCTTTTGGAACCTTCCCAAGAAGGAGATCGTGGACACTTCCTCCAACGAGGTAGACTATAAACCCATGCCGATGGAGGCGGTAGAGAACCTTTAACGCCTCTTCATCGATCATCTTTCTGGAAATTGGATGTTCTGACCTTGGGATAATAAGAGGAATTAATTTTTGGTGATGATTCTGGTCCTCCATCATGTCTGCCCATTATAACAGAATCAGGTCCAAAAGGCTTGGTTCAATCTTTAAACAAAAATGGACTTGACAAACAGTTAGAATCGTAAAACAATAGTTTTTATAAGGGCATTCTTGCATATCATAGAGGATGGTAGCTTTTGGATGATGTGTGTCCATTAAAGCTTAGGGTAGTCTCCAATTCATCACAATGAGGTATTTGAGATGAAAATGCAAGAGGTGAGAGAAAGGGCAAAAGCCTTGGGTCTGAAAAAGACCTTTGGATTATCAAAGGTGGAATTGATTCGGCAGATCCAGAGGGCGGAAGGAAATTTTGACTGTTTTGGAACGTCCAAAGACTATTGCAACCAATTTCAATGCTGCTTTAGAGAGGATTGTTTAAAACCTTCGGTGCCCAAACAAACTAAATAGAGCGAAAGGAGGCGTTACTATGGCAACACAAATACGTTGGGAAACATCCTTAACGACGGCAAAGGGAAAAGCGAAAAAGGAAAAGAAATTGATCTTGATGGACTTCTACAACAATCTCTGAATTGGGTGTAAACAGCTGGCAGCTGTTACATATCCCGATTCCAATGTCTGTGCTTCTGTGGAAAAGAATTTCATTCCCCTTCAGGTCGATTTTAACAAGAATAAGGCATTGGTGAAACGGTATGGAATAAAATGGACTCCTACCATTGTGATCTTAGATTTGGATGGAGATGAGCATCACCGTTTCATAGGTTATTTGCCGCCAGAAGATTTTATTGGTCAGATCATCCTTGGCAGAGGAAAGGCTGAATTCAATTTAGACAATTTTGAGCAGGCCATCCAATGCTTCCAAGAGATTTTGGTCCGGTATCCCAAAACAGATGCTGCTCCTGAAGCTCAATACTTCCTTGGAGTTGCTAAATATAAGGCGAGTCATGATCCAAAGGAATTGAAATTGGGGTTAGAAGTCCTTCAGAGGGATTATCCCAATAGCGAGTGGGCAAAGAAGGCCCAAGTCTATTCGCTCATTCCCTGATGAACGAAGGAGCGTAACTCATCGAGCATTATATATATCACAAGATATATTCAAAAATTGCAGAGCGCAGGACGTTTGAAGTTCAAAGCTGAAAGGTAAACCCCTGCCTGCGGCAGGCAGGCTTTGAGCCTTCAGCTTTCAGCCTTTGATGCTATGCGTGTTTAGTGGCTTTTGGGAAATTCACAAAGCTCGATGAGGACGCCGTTGGAGGATTTTGGATGGATGAAGGCGACTCTTGAATTGTGAGCACCCGGTCTGGGTTTCTGATCGATCAACGTCGCTCCCTTCGCCAGATAGGCCTTCACCTCTTCTTCCACATCGTCCACCTCAAAACAGATGTGATGGATCCCCTGACCTTTGGTCTCCAGGAATTTAACCAGTGGGGAATCGGGTTCGGAGGGTTGGACCAGCTCGATATTCGACTCACCAATCTTAAAAAAACCCACCTTTGTCTTCTGAGCAGTGACCACTTCCACACCTGAGAGGTTAAGGCCCAAAACATTCTGATAGAACTTGGCTGCCTCCTCAAGGTTGTTGACTGCAATAGCAATGTGATTGATTTTTTTGAGCATGGAATTCTCCGTTTATGAAATAATCCCCCCACACCCCTCTTTAGCAAAGGGGGATGTGGGGGGATTTGAGTTATGTTTTCACATTTTCTTTGATGTATTTGATAATGTCTTCGGTGGAGGTACCCGGTTGAAAAATCTCATGAATCCCGAGCTTTTTCAACTCTGGGATGTCATCGATGGGGATAATTCCACCTCCAAAAACATGGATATCTTCAGCTCCTTTCTCCTTGAGGATCTGAGCCACCTTTGGAAAGAGGTGCTTGTGGGCACCAGAGAGGGAGGAGAGGCCTACAATGTCCACACCTTCTTGGATAGCAGCATTGGCTATCTGCTCGGGTGTCTGCCGGATGCCCGTATAGATCACCTCCATCCCAGCATCTCTTAGAGCTCGGGCAATCACCTTTGCCCCTCTGTCATGACCATCCAATCCGGGCTTTGCAATAAGCACTCTGATCTTCCGAGCCATCTCTTACCCCCATTTGAAATTTCAGATTTTTTCGTTAGTTTAGTTTCTTTGGTTTCTCTGGTTTATTTGGTTAACCAAAAAACCAAAAAAACTAAAGAAACCAAATAGACCATTGAAATTTGCGATCTGCAATTTGAAATTATCTTTCTTTGTATTCCCCAAAGACCTCTCTAAGGGTGTCAGAAATGTCACCTAATGTGGCATAGGCCTTGACTGCTTCTAAGATAGGTGGCACCACATTCTCTGTTCCTTGTGCTGCCTTCTTTAAAACAGCGAGGGTATCCTTCACTTTACGATCGTCCCTTTCTTTTTTTACCCTTGAAAGTTTTTCTTTCTGGTATCGTTCTACCTCGGGCTGGATCCTTAGGATATCTCTTAAAGGTTTCTCTTCGATCTGAAATTGGTTCAATCCTACAATGATCCTTTTCTTGGTTTCGATCTCTTTTTGATATTGATACGCACTCTCAGCAATCTCTCCCTGAATGTACCCGGATTCAATGGCTTTGATGGCGCTGCCCATGGCATCGATCTTTTCGATATATTCCATGGCCTTCCTTTCTATTTCGTTCGTGAGGGCTTCCACGGCATAAGAACCTCCAAGGGGATCGATCATATCGGCGACACCACTCTCATAGGCAATGACTTGCTGAGTTCTCAACGCGATCCTCACGGAATCTTCAGTGGGCAGGGCGTAAGCTTCGTCTCTGGAATTGGTATGGAGGGATTGAGTCCCACCTAATACTGCAGCCAATGCCTGAAAAGCGACCCTCACCACATTATTATCGGGCTGTTGGGCAGTAAGCGTACAACCGGCAGTCTGGGTATGAAATCGCAACATACATGATTCCTCTTTTTTTGCCTTGAAGCGTTCTTTCATGATCTTTGCCCAGAGCCTTCGAGCCGCTCTGAATTTGGCAATCTCTTCGATGAAGTTGTTATGACAGCAGAAGAAGAATGCAACCCTGGATGCAAAAGAGTCGACGTCGAGACCTGCTCGCATGGCTGATTCCACATAAGCAATGCCGTCGGCCAAAGTGAAGGCCACTTCTTGGACGGCAGTGCAACCTGCCTCACGCATGTGGTAGCCGCTAATGCTGATAGTATTCCAACGAGGGGTGTGATCTTTACAGAATGCGAAGATGTCCGTGACGATTCGCATCGATTCGAGAGGTGGAAAGATATAGGTTCCCCTTGCAGCATACTCTTTCAAGACGTCGTTTTGTATGGTCCCTTGAAGGACCTCGCTTTTAACACCCTGTTTTTCTGCCACAGTGATGTACATCGCAAGAAGGATGGCTGCTGTGGAGTTGATTGTCATCGACGTGGAGACCTGATCAAGAGGGATGCCATCAAAAAGGATCTCCATATCCTTCAGGGTATCAATAGCCACTCCAACCTTTCCGACCTCACCCTCGGAAAGGGGATGGTCGGAATCATAACCGATCTGTGTAGGGAGGTCGAAGGCGACACTCAAGCCGGTCTGGCCATGGTCTAAGAGGTATTTATAACGTTTATTCGTCTCCTCAGGCGTGGCAAATCCTGCGTACTGACGCATTGTCCAGAGACGCCCCCGAAACATGGTGGGCTGAACTCCACGAGTGAATGGAAATTCTCCAGGAAACCCTAAATCATGGCAGTAATCGGTATCGTCCATATCCAGAGGAACATAGAGACGTTTCATTTCGATATGAGAGGTGGTTTTAAAGGAAGGTTCCCTTTCAGGTGACTTTGAGAGGTTTTATTCAGAGTGGTCTTTTCCCATCGTCTCAAACTCTTCACGGATGTTTTTAGACATGACTCACCTCACATTTCAAGTCATTGAGTTATTAAGTCATTGGGTCATTCAAAAAAATCCATTAATAACTTAATGACTTAGTGACTTAATGATCAATTCATAGGGGAATATTTCCATGCTTTCGCCACGGATTGGTATCGACTTTGGTCTTTAAAATATCCAGAGCCTGGATGATTTTCGGACGGGTCTCCTCGGGTTCAATGATCTCATCCACGTATCCTAATTCAGCTGCTTTATAAGGGCTGGCAAATTTTTCTTGATATTCCGCAACCAGTTGTTGGCGTGTCTCTTCAGGATTTTTAGCATTCTTGATTTCGTTTCGGAAAATGATGTTAACGGCACCATCTGCTCCCATGACGGCAATTTCAGCCATCGGGTAACAGTAATTGATATCTCCTCGGATATGTTTACTCGACATCACATCGTAGGCTCCTCCATAACCCTTGCGGGTGATAATCGTAATCTTTGGAACCGTCGCTTCACAAAATGCATAGAGAAGTTTAGATCCATGTCGAATGATTCCTCTCTCCTCCATATCGATTCCAGGAAGGAAACCCGGGACATCGACGAAGGTGATAATAGGAATATTGAAGCAGTCACAGAACCGTACAAATCGTCCTGCTTTAACTGAAGAATCCGGGTCAAGGGAGCCAGCCATCCAATTGGGCTGATTAGCAACAATGCCCACAGGCATTCCATTAAAACGCGCAAAGCCGACAATGATATTCTTCGCCCAATCTTTCTGCACTTCAAGGAAATAGCCATGATCCACCGCTGGTAGGATGACTTTCTTCATATCATAAGCTTTCTTGGAATCTTCTGGTACAGCGGTCTTTAACGATTCGTCCATTCGATTGGAATCATCCGTACATTCGATGATCGGCGGCTTCTCCCGATTATTCTGTGGAAAAAACCGGAGTAACTCCTTGATGACGCTAATCGTATCCTCATCATTCTCTCCAGCAAAATGGGCCACTCCACTTTTTTCCAAATGGACTTTTGATCCCCCTAATAATTCAGAGGTGATAGGCTTTCCATCTGGAGTCTCTGTCTTACCCAGGGCTGCCCGGATGACGTCAGGACCTGTGATATGCATATAGCTTGTCTTTTTGGTCATGATAATGAAGTCGGTCATGGCAGGGGAATAGACGGCCCCACCTGCACAGGGTCCCATGATGGCAGAGATTTGTGGGACGACACCGGAAGCAAGGACATTTTTCAGAAAGATGTAGGCATAACCCGCCAGACTCTCAACGCCTTCTTGAATCCTTGCCCCTCCAGAATCGTTTAAACCGATCACCGGTGCTCCTGTCCTCATGGCGAGGTCCATCACTTTACAGATCTTTTCTGCGAAAGCCATTCCCAAAGCACCACCAAATACAGTAAAATCTTGGGAAAAGATAAATGCCAGACGGCCTTCGATCTTTCCATAACCCGTCACCACGCCATCACCAAAAAACTTCTTATTCTCCATCCCAAAATCGGTGCAGCGATGCGTCACAAAACGGTCCAGTTCAACGAAAGTCCCAGGATCGAAGAGAAGATCGATGCGTTCCCGGGCAGTCAGTTTTCCATCCTTATGCTGTTTGTTGATTCTTTCCTGCCCCCCACCTAATGATGCTTCTGCTCTTCTCTTCTCCAATTCCTTACGGATCGCTTCGATAGACCTCATGAGCGATTACCCCCTGTTTAGTCATTAAGTTATTCAGTCATTGGGTCATTAAATGACTTAATGACTAATGACTTAATTACTGTATCTCTAAGAACAAAACAATCTGGATTTAACATTTGGCATTCATTTAAAGCCATTAGTGTTTTTTAAACTCTTCAGTCATCATCTTTTCCGCCAGGGAGTATGGGTCTGTCCGGCGATTCATCAGGTCATCGATAATGATTTCCCATCGCCCCTCTTTTTCTATTTTTTCAACGAAATAAGCCATGGTCTCGGTCTCAAGGATCTCTAAAAAAGTTTTCCTTGCCCTTTCCTTCAACTTCTTTTCTAACCCTTGACTCTGCTCCAAAGCCTGCTTATGGCGATAAATTCCGTAGACCAATTCAAAAATCCCTTTTCCTAATATCGCCTCCGTCTTAAAGATGAGCGGTTCCCACCCCTCGTCCCTCTTCCTGCCCATCTCGAGAACCATTCGGAGATCTCGGTCCATCTTATCTGCCCCTTCCCGGTCACATTTATTAATGGCAAAGAGATCTCCGATTTCGATGATCCCTGCCTTAATGGCTTGAATATCATCTCCCATGCCAGGGACTAATACAACCATTGAAGTGTGGGCCGTGTGAACAATCTCTACTTCATCCTGACCGACTCCCACGGTTTCGACCAGAATGATATCCTTTCCCATAGCATCCATCACATTGACAATGTCTTGTGTGGAACGGGAGAGTCCTCCCAAACATCCACGAGTCGCTAACGAACGGATGAACACACCTTCATCGGTAGCATGGCGCTGCATTCGAATCCGATCCCCCAGGATGGCTCCTCCGGTAAAGGGACTCGTTGGATCGACCGCCACAATCCCAACGGTCTTCCCTTCCTTACGGAAGATATCCACCATCTTATCCACAATGGTAGATTTACCAGAGCCAGGAGGACCTGTAATCCCTATGATGTAAGCTCTTCCTGTTTTGGGGTAGAGCTCTTTGAGTGCTTCCAAGGCTGTAGGGATCCGATCGTCGATATCCCTCATCAATCTCGAAGCAGCCCGAATATCACCGTCTAAAATGCGCTTGGCGAGACTCATCGATGACCAAGATAACAAAATTAGGAAAAAGTGACAACGAATAAATTAGGAATGAAGAATTTAGAATTGTGAGTTAAGAGTTTAGAATTAAAATCCATCACTCATCACTCATCATTCACAACCTTTAACTCTACAAGGCTCTTCCGGGAACCCCAATGTGCCGGGCGATGACGATCCTTTGGATTTCTGAAGTTCCCTCTCCGATGTCTAAGAGTTTCTGGTTTCGATAATGGCGCTCCACCGCATATTCCTTCATCAAACCATATCCGCCATGGAGTTGGACGGCTTGGTTAGCCACTCGGTGATACATCTCAGAACAATACATCTTTGACATGGCCGCTTCTTTGGAGTAGGGTCTATGGTTGTCGCATAACCAACAAGCCTTATAGAGAAGAAGTCTTGCCAGTTCAATCTCAGTAGCCATGTCTGCCAATTTAAATGCATTCACCTGGAATGCGCCGATCGGTTTTCCAAATTGTTCCCGTTCCTTCGAATATTTCAGCGCCAATTCAAATGCGCCCTGAGCGCCCCCTAAACCCATGGCGGCAATGCTGAGCCTTCCCCCATCGAGTGTGGCGAGCATCTGATGAAACCCATCTCCACGTTGACCGAGAAGGTTCTCTTTGGGGACTCGGCAGTCTGTGAAGTAAAGTTCTCCTGTATTGGAAGCCCTCCAGACCATCTTCCCATGCATGGTCTTTGTCGTGAAACCAGGGGTGCCATTTGGAACCAGGATGCAAGAGAGCTCATTCTTACCGCCACGTGATTTCCCGGTAACGACCTGAACCACACAGACCTTACTGATATCGGTCGTTGAATTGGTGATAAAGATTTTTGAACCATTAATGACCCAATCCTCTCCTTCCAAAACCGCTGTTGTTTTGGAGGCACCCGCATCAGAGCCAGCATTTGGTTCAGTCAGACCGAAAGAGGAAAGAGCTTTCCCTGAACAGAGATCGGGAAGCGATGCCTTTTTCTGTTCCTCATTTCCGTAATAATAGATGGGTGATATTCCAAGAGAGTTTCCTGCAGCGAGTGTCGCAGCCTGAGACCCATCGATTCGAGCAATCTCTTCCACAAAGATGATGTAGGAGATATAACCCATGTCACTCCCCCCATATTCCTCAGGGACAAAGGGGCCGAACAGACCCAGCTCCCCCATTCTTTTGGTCAGTGAATAGGAAAATTCTTCTTTGTCGTCTAGCTCCTGAGCAATAGGAGCGATCTCCTTTTCGGCGAAGTTTCGGACCATCTTCCTTAACATCTGTTGTTCTTCGGTCAAATCAAAATCGAGGGCCATCGGTTTCCTCCAATAAAGTGGTCGAGGGAGCAAGGATTCAAGGGGGCAAGCTCAAATCTTTTCCTTGAACCCTCGAATCCTGGAATCCTTGCTCCCTACTTTTCATAAGGTACCCAATAATAGTCGAGTACCGTATTGGTAGGGGTTTTCATTCTGAATTCAGCCTTGACCTTCATTCCGATGGTTGGCTTTCCGTATAGCAAATAACTTTTCGGGATAGTGGCTAAACCCGGGATCTCCACATCGACTTGCCAATAGGGAGTGGAAAGCTCAATGCCTATTCCCGCATAGACGACTTCAGTAAAGGAGTAGATTGTGCCAATCACCGGATTGGGTAGGGTCTTCCAGATCATTTCGGTATGGCAGTCCGGACAATGAGCCCGGGGGGGAATCCAGAGACGATTTTCTGAACATTTATTGTTTGGGCAACGGGTGGCCATCAACCTTCCTTCCCTAAGACCCTGAAAAAACGGAGAGAGCATCCCATAGGTATGAACATGGGTAATGGATCGAGGCCATTCAATGACTGTGGCTGGTTTGGTCTGACGGATTTTCGTAATCTTACCAATAAATTTTACCACTTCCTTTTTCTTTGTCTGTACCTTTTTCCTTGTTTGAGTCTTTTTCTTTATCTGCACCTTTTTCTTTGTCTGTCCTTTTGGTTTCACCATTAAGTTTTTCCTCCTTTACCCTGTACCATTATAGCCACGCCTCTTAAGAGGGGGCAAAGTGCAATGTTGTGAGAATATTCCACATAGGAACCCTGTGCTTCGAGAGAAGGTACAGGGTTTACCAGCTCTTTCTGAGAATGCCAACGGTCACATGGGAGCCAACACCTGCATGAGAAACCCAAAGAGCCTGTTTACTTGTTTCAGGGATCTGAAGGTTTTGCCAATCCTTTGGTTTCTCTTTTCCCCATTTCTTCCAGATCTTGGGATCACCATGGAACTTATCGTACTTTTGCTGTAACTGCCACAGACACTCAGCGGCCTGGAAGATTCCTGTCGCCCCTACGGCATGCATCGTTCCAATCAGTCCACCTGAAAGGTTGGAAGGGCATCTCCCGGGTTTCCCTGTATTGGGATTGATGTAATAGGCATCTCCGGATTCAATATAGTCTTGCTCCTGGCCATAGGGCCTGAGTCCAATATCTCCATAGGTCTGCAGATCGCTGATGGTGAAGGCATCGTGAAGTTCAACCAGATCTAAGTCCTCAATAGGGTTTTGAATGCCAGCCATACGGTAAACCAACCATGCAGCAAATCGGGAGGCAAGGAAACTCTCAAATCCCGGATAACGAGTTCCTTCCTTACCATAGAGATCTTTGTACATATCGGGAGTTTCATGTGGGAGTAAAGGGACTTCCATATGCCGACGGTCAGCCACCCGTAAGGTGTGTGAACCACCACAGATGAATAGTTCACAGGGGTGGTCGGTTAATTTGTAAGCCGTTTCCTCATCACAAACCAATACAGCGGCCGACCCAACGCTCATGGCACAGCATTCAAGGAATCGAAGAGGATAGGCAGACATGGGGCTGGCCAAGACTTCTTCCACTGTATATTTTCCTGGCTGCTGTGCGTATGGAGAATAATAGGCATAAAGATGGTTTTTCACAGCTATTTTTGCTCGGGTGATTTCAGATACATTAAAGCTCCAGGCAAAGCGGTTCGCCATGGGAGCATAATAGGAGGAATAGACCCGCCCCAAACGGGTTTCAAAATCTTTGCAAGCCGCTGTTGAGATGTAGAGGTTACCGGTCCGGGTATCTACTTCATCCATGCGTTCCCAGCCTGCCGCTAAGGCGACATCGGCATAACCTGAAGCTACTGCCATCGCTGCAGCAAGAATAGCTGAACCGCCTGTTGCGCCTCCTGTCTTAATCCCCACATTATAGAGGGGGTCCAGCCCCAGATAATCATGGACTTTGGCCTGGCAGAGCAATTGATCCTGGAAATGGTCGGCGAATTCACCATAGGTGGCAAAATTGATCAATCCCTTGACCTCCAAGGGATCCATTTTTAAATCGTTATTCTCTAACATATCCTTGAAGGCCATCATGACCAGTTCTTCCAATTTATATTCTGGGAAATATTTTTTATAGGCCGTTGTTCCTCCTGCCACGATAAAAACCTTACGATTCCATTTGGGAATCCTCAAATTACCTTCTTTAAATGTGATCATCCTTTTCCCTCCTGCGATTTGACTTTAGACCTTTGGCTATGGACTGTGGAAAATGAACTTTGAACAATGCACTTAAAGCTTTCACCCCCCTTCTTATCAAATTCGGAATGTAGAATTCGGAATGTGGAATTATGAATTTTATTTCACACTCCGCATTCCGCAATCCGCATTATTTTCGCGGTTTGATATTTTCCCGAACCCACTTCACAGCCTCTTCAATAGAAGTCCCAGGATTAAAGATGGCTTTTACTCCAGATTGGGTGAGGGCAGGGAGGTCTTCTTCGGGAACAATTCCCCCTCCAAAGAGAATGATATCATCTGCCCCTTTTTCTTTAAGGAGTTCAATCACCCTCGGGAAAAGGTAATCATGGGCCCCAGCAAGACTGGATAATCCGATCGCATCCACATCTTCTTGGATAGCAGCGGCAACAATCTGCTCAGGCGTCTGATGGAGCCCTGTATAGATCACCTCAAAGCCTGCGTCCCGGAATCCCCTTGCAATCACCTTCGCACCTCGGTCATGTCCATCTAACCCTGGTTTTGCAATGAGAATGCGAATCTTACGTTCCGGACTCATCATTCCTTTCCACCCCTTCCCAAATGCGGATTTCGGATTGCGGAGTTCGGAATAAAGAGGTGTGTTTGCACAAAAAGAAATGATATTTGATTTAAATCCGCATTCCGCATTCTACATTCCGCAATTTAAAAGTATCCCGGGTCAGTATATCGACCAAATACATCTCTCCACACATCACAGACTTCCTGGATGCTGGCATATTCCCTCACTGCATTGATAACGTGAGGCATGAGGTTTTCTCCATTCTGGGAAGCCTTACGAACTTCATGGAGGAGTTCTTTTACTTTTTGATGGTTCCGCGCCTGCTTCACCTCACGGAGCCGTCTCAATTGCCTTTCTTCAATCTCTGTTTTCATCCTCCAGATCGTAATCGGGGGATGCTCTGTTGCATACTTGTTGACACCGACCAGCACCTTTTCGCTGGAGTCAATCTGCTTTTGATACTTATAGGCAGAATCAGCCACTTCAGCTTGAGGAAACCCTCGCTCTATGGCTGCAACCATTCCTCCCATTTCGTCAATCTTCCAGATATATTCCCAAGCTTGTTCCTCCATCTGATGGGTCAGGGCTTCAACAAAATAAGAACCTGCGAGTGGGTCGATGGTATTAACTACTCCTGTTTCTTCTGCGAGGACCTGTTGTGTCCGCAAGGCAATCATGGCGGCCTCCTCAGTGGGGATCGCGTAGGACTCATCCAGAGAATTCGTGTGAAGAGATTGGGTTCCCCCCAAAACAGCAGCCAATGCTTCATAGGCGGTACGTACAACATTGTTATAAGGCTGTTGCGCTGTCAAGGAACAGCCCGCCGTCTGGGTGTGAAAACGGAGCATCCAGGAACGTGGATTTCTTGCCATGAAGCGTTCACGCATGATTCTTGCCCAAATCCTCCGGGCAGCCCTAAATTTGGCGATCTCTTCAAAAAAATCAATATGAGAGTCGAAGAAGAAGGAGAGCCTCGGAGCAAAATCATCTACATTCAGTCCCCTCTCCATCGCGGCCTCCACATAGGCAATTCCATCGGCTAACGTGAATGCAAGCTCTTGAACCGCTGTGGCTCCCGCTTCACGGATATGATACCCACTGATGCTGATCGTATTCCAACGGGGCACCTCCTTGGTGCAATATTCAATCGTATCGACGATGATCCGAAGTGACGGTTTCGGCGGAAGCATGAAGGTTTTCTGGGCGATGAATTCCTTCAGCATATCGTTTTGGATCGTTCCTCCAATTGCCGTTTTCCTTACCCCCTGTTTCTCCGCAACGACAATGTACATCGCTAATAAGATAGAGGCAGGCGGATTGATGGTCATGGATGTGGTGACTTTATCCAAAGGGATTCCTTCAAACAGAATTTCCATATCCTTCAAGGTATCGATGGCGACTCCACATTTTCCAATCTCCCCTCTCGCCATTGGAGAGTCGCTATCATAGCCCATGAGAGTGGGATAGTGGAATGCGATAGAGAGACCCGTTTCACCATGATCGAGAAGGTAATGAAAACGTTTGTTCGTTTCCTCTGGGCCTCCTAAACCAGAGAACATTCGCATCGTCCAGAGTCTTCCACGATACATAGAGGGTTGGACTCCTCGGGTAAAAGGATAGATTCCCGGGAAGCCAATATCTCGTGAATAATCGATGTTCTGGATATCATCTGGGGTATAGAGGCCTTTGATCTCCAGATCGGAAACAGTGGAGAAGCGGGGAAGGCGTTCTGGAGTTTCACAGAGAATTTTCGACACATCCTCTATCCACTTTTCTTTCTCTTCCTTGACCTTTTTTAATTGATCCTCTTTGAGCATGTTCTCCCCCTCTAACCCAAGTTCGGAGTAATTTAGTTCGTAGTTCGGAGGATTGAGTTCGGAATTCTTGTCTCCGAACTCTGTAGGGGCAATTCATGAATTGCCCCTACTCCTAAATTTCTATACCTTTTCGGGCCTTGACCCCTTTCTCATAATAGTGCTTTCGCTCTACCATTTCTGTTACCAAATCTGCCTTATCTATGATTTCGGATTTGGCATTTCTGCCAGTGAGGATGAGTTCCACAGTCTCTGGTTTGGAATCGATAAGCTTGAGGAGATCGGATAGAGGGATCAATCCATAATCAACAGTGATATTTATTTCATCGAGAATGACAATGTCATATTCTCTATTTTTGATCGCTTTTTTTGCAAGAGAGAATCCCTTTTTAGCTAATTTTATATCCATGGGGTCTGGATTGGTTTTCGAGACAAAAGTTTCCCGCCCCATCTGTTTAATAGTCAAGTAAGGGGAGAGTTTCTTTGCAGATTCTAATTCACCATAGTTCATATTGCCTTTCATAAACTGGATGACCAATACCTTCAAACCATGTCCAGCCGCCCTCAAGGCAAGCCCTAAGGCAGCGGTCGTCTTACCCTTTCCATTTCCTGTATAAACCTGAATGAGGCCTTTTTTCATTCAAAAACTCAATGCAAAATGATCAATTAGCAATGATCAATTGTCAATGTTTTAAACTCCGAACTCCGAACTCCCAACTCCGAACTGGTATTAGCATACTTCCCTGATTTGAGCGATGATCTGCTCGGTCTTAAAATGCCTTAAACTAATGGCACCCGATGGACAAGTGGCATTACAGGTACCACATCCCTTGCAGAGAGCTTCATTGACGGTCATCACTTTCCGATAGGGATCGATCTTTAATGCCCGGTATTCGCATATTTGCTCACACAGACCACATCCCGAGCATAAGAGTTGATCTATAACCGCGGTGATCGGTTCGATCTTCACTTTTCCTGCAAAGAGGGGAATGGTTGCCCTGGAAGCTGTGCCATGAGCTTGAGCAATTGTATCGCAAATATCTTTTGGTCCTTGACAGGCTCCGGCTAAAAAGATGCCATCCGTAGCTGTATCCAGAGGCCTCAGCTTAGGATGGGCCTCTAAATAAAAGCGATCGGGTCCTTGAGAGAGTTTGAGAAGGCTCCGAAGGCGATCGGCATCGCTTCTCTGGGTGAGACCTGTCGCCAAGATGACCAGGTCGGTCTCTTCTTCATAAGGCTCTCCAAGGAGTTCATCCTCTGCCTTGACGATTAATTTCCCAGACCTTTGATAGATCTCTGATGGAATTCCTTTCCGGTAGAGAACCCCCTTTTTCTGAACCTGCTCATAGAACTCTTCGTATCCCTTTCCAAAAGCCCTTATATCCATGTAGCAAACAGTGACCCGTGCATCTGGAAGAAGATCCCTAACGAGAAAGGCCTGTTTTGCCGTAAACATGCAGCAAACCCTGGAGCAATATTCGTTATTCACTGTTTTATCTCTCGATCCCACGCACTGAATAAATACGATGTTTTTGGGCTCCTTTCCGTTGACCTCGATTTTACCTTGAGTGGGCCCCATCTTGGAAACTAATCTTTCAAACTCAAGGGCTGTCATCACATTTTTATAAAGGCCATAACCAAATTCGGGTTTGAATCTTGGATCGAAGGGGTCATAACCTGTAGCCACAATGATCGTCCCTACCTCCACCTGAAATTCCATCCCTACCTCTTCGAACCGAACCGCTCCTTCCGGACAGACCTCTCTGCACTTTCCACATTCCCCTTTCTGGAGGAAGAGACAATTTTTGGAATCAATGGAATAGGTGAAAGGAACAGCGATAGGAGAGGGGAGATAGATCGCTGGCCTCTCGACCAATCCCACATTGAATTCATTCGGAACTCTGACAGGGCAGACCTCCTCACATTTTTTACAGCATGTGCATTTCTCTGAATCCACATATCGGGAATTGTGTCTCACCCTGACCTTAAAATTTCCGACAAAACCTTCGACCTCCTCCACTTCACTTTGAGTGAGAAGATGAATCATCGGATGGGTTCCAACTTCTTCCATTTTGGGTAACAGGAATGTTGTCGTCTCTTCCATACTTGGAAAGGTCCGATCCAGTTGTGAGAGATGACCTCCAAGAGTAGGAGATTTTTCTACCAGATAGACCTTAAATCCCGAATGGGCAATGTCGAGACTGGCCTGAATGCCTGCAATGCCTCCACCGATCACCAAGACTGCAGGAGTGACTCCCACTTCATTCTCCTCCAAGGGGTCGTGAAGCGAGACCTTTGCAACGGCAGAAGCGATCAAATCCATCGCCTTTTTCGTCCCTTCCTCTTTGTTCGGGTGAACCCAGGCACACTGTTCTCGTATGTTAGCCATTTCAAAGAAGTAGGGATTGAGCCCCGCAGATCGAATGGTATTTCGAAAAGTATTTTCGTGCATTCGAGGGGAGCAAGCCGCTACGACCACCCGATCGAGGCCTAAATTTTTGATATCGTTTTTAATCAAATCCTGGCCGGGGTCGGAACACATGTACTGATAATTTCGGGCGATCACGACATGGGGAAGAGCTTGGGCGAACTCTGTGGCTCTTTCGATATCCACAGTCGCCGCAATGTTAACTCCACAGTGACAGATATAGACGCCTATTTTCATCGTTCAATTGGAATAGTGGAAGAATGGAATGATGGAATATTGGGTTCAACATTAATACGTAGAGAAAAAAAAGAAGTTTTTCTTTTCTTCCCCATTGTTCCAATATTCCAGTATTCCATTATTCCGGTTTGTGTTTCCTTCCTTTTGCCAGGATGATGCAGGCCAAAGAAGCGGCACCGCTGGCCTGGGCAACCGAATCAGGAATATCTTTGGGACCTTGACAACACCCCGCAAGGAAAACTCCTTCCACTCCCGTCACGATGGGGTCGAGAACCGAAGCCTCAGCATAAAATCGGTCTGAAGATTTTTCCAATCCGAGAATGTCCTTCATCGTATCGTCTTCTTTCCGAGGAATCAGTCCTACAGCCAGGACAACCAGGTCCGTTTCTAATTCAAAAGATTCTCCCAAAAGAGTATCTTCGCCTCTCACGATCAGTTTCTCTTTTCTACGATAGATCTCGGATGGATTTGCCCTACGATAAATAATTTCCTCCCGTTGAACCCTTTCATAAAATTCTTCAAATCCCTTTCCAAAAGCTCTCACATCCATATAGAGGACAGTAATACGGGCGTCATGGATTTTTTCCCTGAGGAGATGGGCTTGCTTGGCCGTGTACATACAACAAACTCTTGAACAATATTCATTTCCAACGGTTTTATCCCTTGATCCAACACATTGGATAAAGACCACATCCTTTGGTTTTTTCCCATCGATGATGATTTCGCCCTGAGTGGGACCACTTGCAGAACAAAGTCTCTCCAACTCGAGGCCATGGAGAACGTTTGGATAAATTCCATATCCGAATTCTGGCTTGAGCTTGGGATTAAAGAGATCGAAGCCCGTTGCGACAACGATTGAACCCACATTCAACTCAATGATCTCTTCCTTTTGATCAAAGTTGATCGCCTCGGCCTTGCATGCTTGAACACATGTCTTCTTACATTTTCCCCTGCTTAAAAAGAGGCAACTTTTGGGGTCGATCGTCGCCTTTAGAGGAACCGCCTGGGGGAAGGGGATGTAAATAGCTCTTCGTCTGGAGAGGCCTTCGTTGAATTCGGACAGAACCCCTTTTTTAAGCACACAGGCCTCTATGCACTCCCCGCAACCCGTGCACCGTTCCGTGAAAACATAAATTGGCTTTTTTCTTATCTTCACTTCGAAATTTCCCACACGACCCTTTACCTCTGTCACTTCCGAAGAGGTGAGGAGGTGGATATTGGGATGATTAGCCGTATCCACCATTTTGGGTGTAATAATACAGGCGGAGCAATCGAGAGTAGGAAAGGTCTTGTCCAGTTGGGCCATATGGCCACCAATGGAAGGGTCCTTTTCAACTAAGTGAACCTTAAACCCCTTCTCGGCGATATCCAACGCGGCCTGCATCCCTGCAATACCAGCACCGATCACCAAGGCTTCTGGAATCACATCTCGGAATTCTTCGCTCTTCATTCTCTAATTTTACGATTTCCAGATCTAATTGATTATCCAATGGAATAATGAATATTCAATACTACAATACCCATGCCTTGCCGAGCATTGGCAGTGTGATCTGCAATTCTGAAATTGCATTACTTCAGTTTTCCAATCAACGCCGAGGCGATCGTATTCTTCTGAATCTCCTTGGTGCCTTCGTAAATTTCTGTTATCTTTGCATCTCGATAGAAACGCTCTACTTCATACTCTGTGATATACCCATATCCCCCAAAGAGTTGAATGGCTTCATCAGCAACTTCCACTGCCGTTCTTCCTGCAAACATTTTGGCCATAGAGGTCAGTTTTGGATCGATCCTGTTTTGGTCGAAGTTCCAAGCAGCCTTGTAAGTGAGCAGTCTGGCTGTTTCTATCTTTGTCGCCATATCGGCCAATTTGTGTTGGGTGATCTGAAAATCGACCAACTTCCTTCCGAACTGTTCCCTCTGCTTGGTGTAGTCCAGGGCTCGATCGAAGGCTCCCTGAGCAATGCCAAGGGCTTGGGCTGCAATCTCAATCCTGCTCTCATCGAAGAATTCAAGTACCTGATAGAACCCTTTATTCTCCTCACCTAAAAGTTGAGTCAACGGAACTTTGACGTCGTTGAAGGAAAGTTCGGCTGTCGAGGTCATTCGAATGCCCATCTTGGGTGTGATCTCTGTCGCCTCTAAACCCTTTGTTCCTTTATCGACGAGAATAGTGCATTGGCCGCGGTAAGGAGGTTTTGCATTAGGATCGGTCTGGCAGAGGACGACAAAGAAGTCTGCCAGACATCCGTTGGTGATGAAGGTCTTCGTCCCGTTGATTACAAAGGAGTCGCTCTAGTTTAGGGGCCGTCGTAAACATCAGGGTAATATCACTTCCATGATCAGGTTCTGTATAGGCGCCTGCAGAGATAAATTCCCCCTTCGTTACCGGAATGAGATACTTCTTCTTCTGTTCATGGTTCCCAAAGCGGAGAACCATCTCTGAGGAGAAATCAGCCAAACTCAGAGCAATGCCGACCCCGGAATCCTTACGGCAGAATTCCTCCACGATCAGGATGTTCTCTGTAACACCATAGCCCTGACCTCCATACTCCTCAGGAAAGTGAATGCCTAAGAATCCTAATTTGCAAGCCTTCTTCCAAATCTCTTTGGGGAAGGTATGAGTCTGTTCCCACTCGAGGATTTTTTCCTTATCGAATTCCCCTTGAATAAATTCCCTGGCAGCCTTCTGAATATCTTTCTGCTCGTGGGTCAGTTCGAAATCCATCTCTCACCCCTTCTTCGTGAAGTTCGGAGTTCGGAGAAAATCTTGCTACGAGAATTAGTAGTAGTTAGGTTTTGGCTCCGAACTCCCAACTCCGTAGGGGCAATTCATGAATTGCCCCTACATCTTTCGAAATTCTTTAACCTTGTTCTTTAAAACAGGAACGATCTTGAATAAGTCTGCCACAATCCCATATTGGGCGACACTGAAGATCGGAGCTTTTGGGTCTTTATTGATGGCAATCACCGTGCCTGCACCTTTCATCCCAGTAATATGTTGGAAGGCTCCACTGATGCCAATAGCAATGTAGACTTTTGGTTTAACCGTTTTTCCAGAAGTCCCCACTTGGCAGGCTTTAGGGAGCCATTTTTTATCCACAACTGGCCGCGAACAAGCAAGGGTACCTCCTATTGCGTCGGCCAATTCCTTCATCATCGGTATATTTTCTGGGTCCTTGATTCCTCTTCCCACAGCGACTAAAATATCGGCCTGGGTGATATCGACTTCGCCCACAACAGCCTCGACATACTGGAGAAAACGTCTGGCCAGACCTTCCTTGGTCAATGGAGAAGGAAATAGGACAATTTCACCGTCCAGAGGGTCTTTTTCAAAAACAGGGAATGCACCTGACCGAACGGTCACCATGTAGGGTTCCTTTTTTATAAAAGAGACCAGCGCATTAACCTTTCCTCCGTAAAGTTGGCGAGTGAGAGAGAAAGTCTCTCCTTGCAAATCTATCCCAATGCAGTCTGTGGCCAGAGGCATCTTTAAATGGGCAGCTAAGCTTGGGGCAAAGTCCATGCCTGTGGCCGTATGTCCGATCATCGTGAGGAATGGTTTTCTCTCTGTTATTAATTGAACGAGTACTTTCTCATAAGTCTCTGAGTTATAGAATTCGAGGTGTTCATCTTCGATCAGGTATATTTTGTTAGCTTTAGGCGTGAGAACTTCGGCTAAATGATTCACTCCCTTACCCAAGAGGGCAACCCCAATATTCGCACCTACGCTCTCTGCCAACTGTCTTCCTTTGGAGAGCATCTCCCAGGTCACATCCCTCAATTCTCCCTTTCGATGTTCTGCGAAGATAATGACCTCTTTCACTTAGGTGAGCCCTCCTCTATCCTTCAGAATATCGAAAACCTTCAAAGCTAATTCTTCTGGTTTTCCCTCCAACATCACTGCCCCTTCACCGACCAGAGGAAGGAATATCTTTTCTAATTGAATATCAGAGCCAGAGAGTCCGACTGCCTCGGCCTTCAGATTAAGATCTGAAGCCCCAAGAGTTTTAATCTCTTTTTTGGCCACTTTACGAATGCCCATGATCGAGACATAGCGGGGTTCGTTGATACCCGTTTGGATGGTGAGAAGAGCAGGGAGGTCGATTTCAAACAATTCCTCTAACCCGCCTTCAAGCTCTCTGTGAACCTTTACCTTCTTATCCTGAACCTCAAGGCGGTTGATCAGGGCAGCATGAGGAATTCTGAGGAGTTCAGCCAGTGCAATGCCCACTTGCCCATATCCATCATCTTCAGCTTGAGTGCCTGTGAGAATGAGGTCATAAGGAATTTTTCGAATTGCTTCTCCCAATATCTTCGCCGTGGTAAAACCGTCCGATCCATTAAAAGTCGGGTCCGTCAATCGAATGGCGTCATCTGCGCCCATTGCCAAACATTTTCTCAAGGATTCATTCGATTCTTCTCCTCCCATGGAGATCACTGTGACTGTTCCTCCTAATTTCTCCTTAAGCTGGATGGCTTCTTCGATCGCATAACTGTCCCATTCATTGAGATCGAACACCAAACCGCTTTTATCAATATCCTTTCCTGATTTGTCGATGAAGACATCTGCGTCCGTTGTTTCCGGCACTCTTTTGATACAGACGATGATGTTCATCTCATTTTCCCCTTTTGAAGATTCCTCGGATGAAAATGTCAAAGTTCAAATTGTTTTGCCTTTAGAAATTTAGTTATTGAGTCATTAGTCATTAAGTCATTTAATGACTCAATAACTGAATAACTTAATGACGATATATTTTAATATTTTATTTTCACAATGCTTCTGCCACTAATTCTGTCACATCCATCACCCGGAGTCTTTCCTCATGGCCAGAGGTTTTTACTGCATCCTCCAATGTCAGAACACAGAAAGGACAAGCCGTTGCCAAGATCTCTGCGCCTAAATCCACAGCGTCATTTACTCGAATTTCAGCCAAGCGCTTTCCTGTATCAGAAGAGGACTCTACCCACATCCTTCCGCCTCCTCCCTCGCAGCACAAGCTTCTTTCTCGGGAGCGATCTAACTCTTTAAAGGTTAGGCCTGGGATGGCATTGAGCAGGATTCGGGGTTCATCGAAGATTGCATTCTGTTTACCCAGGAAACATGGATCGTGGTAGGTGACCACCTTTTTGATCTCCCGTTTGAAGGTGAATTTTCCTTCCTCCAGGCATTTCGCTAAGAGTTGAGTGGTATGGAGGACATCAAACTTTCCTTGGGGATACTCATTTTTCAACACATTGAAACCATGGGGGCACGTTGTGAAGATATGCTTGATCTGGTAAGATTCAAAGCGTTTGATGTTCTCCTCAGCAAGCATTTCGAAGAGACCGGATTCCCCCATCCTTCGGATTTCATTGCCGCAGCATTGCTCTTCGTTTCCCAGGATCCCAAAATCGATTTCCGCCTGTTGAAGGCTGAAGACGAGTGCCTTTACAACCTCCTGAATTCTGGGATCCAAAGAAGCGGTGCATCCAGTAAAATAGAGAAATTCAGCGTGGTCTCCCTGCGAGAAGTCTTTGACTTTAAGACCCTCAGGAAGACTTTTTATCCACTCCGCCCTCTTGTTCTTCGGTTTTCCCCAAGGGTTTCCATGTTTGTAAACACTTTCCATGGCTTCAATGATCGTTTTAGGGATATGCCCCTCTTCGACCAGAGTCCCTCTCATTCCAATGACTAGATCCATGGGTTTCAATCCCCGGGGGCACCGAAGAGTGCAGGTTTTGCAGGTGGTACAATCCCAAAGCTCAACTTTCTCATTCATCCGATCGAGGTTCTTCCCCAAAATACCCTCGATCATCAGCCTTCTTATGTTCAACTTCGATTTAAGGGAGACGGGACATCCTCCCGTACACTTTCCGCATTGATAACAGCCGTAGAGGTCAAATTTTTGGGCAAAAGTCTGTTCTGTTGAATCCATCTTCTCAAACTCCCAGATTCATTATAAATGTCAAATGGATGTCAGAATCCAATTGAGTCATTAAGTTACTAACTGAAGTTTTGCACTTTTTACGCCCATAATAATTCGAGGTAACTATCGAGAATATTTTGTTTAAATTGGATTCTCATATTTTTCATTGCCACGGTAATGTGTTCTATCAAAATGTGCTTTCGTACATGGAAGGCTAAAAGCCGTATAGATAAATTGAGGAATGCCTTTTTATCTCTTAACCACTGGAGGATTTTTAAGAAGATTAAGACGCAGTAACTCAGAAGGACTATAGCCACATGGCGCTGGATAGCTTGGAGATTTCGAACCTGATAGTCTCCAAATCCTAATCGTTGTTTAAGGTCTTTAATCATCTGCTCAATCTTCCAGCGTTTGGCGTAATATTTGAGGATATCCAAAGCCGAGAGATGGAGATTGGTGGAAACCAGATAACGAGGCTTCTTTCTTTTTTCTTTTACGACCACAACGGCGACTTTGCCGAAGTTCTTGATGAGGCCAACAAACCGAGCGATCTGAAGAGACCGTTGCTTTCCATAGAAGGTAAGAGAGGCCTCTCGGTAGGCAGAGCGGAGGGTCGAGAGAGTCGGTACTTTAGTTCGTTTCCCATCGATGAAGAGAACAGAATTGGACCTCAGTTGAGAGATCATATGGTAACCCCATGTTCGGCAGAGCTGAGCCAAAGACTTTCCCCAATACCAGCCATCTGCCAGAAGATAGACTTTACAGGGGACTGGGAGGCGAAGAGCCTGAAGCATCTTTTTGACCAGGAGGATTTTGGTTCGAAAAGGGCCGCATCCTTTGGTCCCTTTAGGGTGATAGAGGTTGGCCCAGAGGGGCAGAAGAAAATCCTTATAGAGGAGAGCAAAGAGGACCCACTGATGGCCAAAGATATGGGGTTTGTGAGCCCCGTCTTTATGCCAGGCACAACCGGGCATCTTCTTGCCCGTCTTTTGGGCAATCGTGTCATCCACGATAAGGAACACAATGGAATGCTCTCTGATTCGCAAGGTGTGAAAGATCTTCTGTAATGCAACCTGTGTGACTTTCTCCATGGCCCAGACATTTTCTCCCAGGAATCGGGTGAAGCTGGAAAGGGATCGGTGAAGAAAGGGGAAACTGAGGGATTGAACCATGGAGGAGGTATGGACTTCTTTTCCCAACTGGATGAAGCCGATGATGAAGGATGAAAAGAGACTAAATGAAGGTCTTGAAAATGCTTCTGAGAAACAGGATAATAGGGATTGGATCTCTTGTTTAGCATTTTTGATTCTCACAGGCTGTTCTCCTTTCTGGGCTAAAGTTAAGTTGACGCTTTCTTTAGCCTATTATAGGATAACAGCCTTTTTTATACCTATATTAAAAAGTGCAAAACTTCAGTTACTAAGTCATTAGGTCATTCATTGACTTAATGATTAATGACTCAATGACTGTATTTCTATAGACAAAGCAATTTGAACTTTGCCTGCCTGCGGTAGGCAGGGGCTTTGACATTTGACATTCTTCAGGGATCAGTGTCCCAATATTTCTCTTGAAATGACGAGCCGTTGAACCTCAGAAGTTCCTTCGTAAAGGGTTGTCCCAATGATATCTCTAAGGTAACGTTCCACTGGATAGTCTTTTGTATACCCATACCCACCCAGCATCTGAACAGCTCGAATCGCTACATTCCTTGCTGTCTCTGTGGCAAAGAGCTTTGCCATGGAAGCCTCTTTCGTGAAGGGTTGACGGATTTCTTTTAGAAAAGCAGCGCGTAAGACGAGGAGCTGAGCTGCTTCCAATTCTGTATAAGAATCAGCGATCATCCATTGGATGGCCTCAAAGCTGGAAAGGGGTTTACCAAAGGCTTCTCTCTCTTTAATGTATTCCGTTGCGAAGTCAATGGCAGCAAATCCCACCCCCAGTGCCAACGATCCGATGCCGATCCTTCCACCATCCAGCTCCATCATAGCAATCTTAAAACCTTCCCCCTCTTTCCCTAAGAGGTTGTCACTCGAAACGATACAATTGTCAAAGACCAATTCATTGGTCTGTGAAGCTCGATGGCCCATCTTTTCTTCAGCCTTTCCTATAATGAAACCAGGTGCTCCCTTCTCAATGACAAAAGCGCTGATTCCTTTTCCCTTTTTCGCATTCTGATCGGTGACAGCCCAAGTGATAGTCACCCCTGAAGCCTCTCCACTGGTGATCAGGGTTTTGCTTCCATTGAAAATATAATTGTTATCCTTACGGATAGCTGTTGTTCGGATGTTGGCCGCATCCGATCCTGTATGAGGCTCGGTGATGGCAAAAGCGCCCGCTGGATACTCGCCATTGCATAGCTTCGGGATATGTTTTCTTCTGATCGCTTCTTTTCCAAACTCAAAAATGACCTCTGCAACCATATTGGTTACAGAGGTCGTGACGGCATGGGAGGCACACCCCTTTGCAATCTCTGTGATGGCGAGACTATAGGCAACCACCCCAACCTCTGACCCACCGAATTCAACCGGGATATTCATACCCATCAGACCAAGCTCGGCCATTCGTTTCAGGTTTTGATAAGGGAATTGCTTCTCTTCGTCGTACTCGGCAGCTACAGGCTTGATATTCTTTTCGGTAAAGTCTCTTACCATATCCCTGATCATCTCTTGTTCTGGAGTAAGTTTGAAATCCATTTCTTTTGATTGCGGATTTCGGATTGCAGATTTCGGAATTTTTATTCCGCATTCCGCAATTCGCATTCCGAATTAGTAATTATAAAACCCTTTCCCAGTTTTTCTACCCAAGGTACCTGCATCAACATACTTCTTGAGGAGAGGACAGGGGCGATATTTCGAATCCCCAAACCCTTTGTAAAGGACTTCCATAATGGCCAGGCACGTATCTAAACCGATGAGGTCAGCCAAAGCCAAGGGTCCCATCGGATGATTCATTCCTAATTTCATGACAGTGTCGATGGCCTCCGGTGTTCCGACCCCTTCAAAGAGAGTATAAATGGCCTCATTGATCATAGGCATGAGAATTCGATTGGAGAGGAACCCTGGAAAGTCATTGGCTTCGACAGGGGTTTTCCCCATCTTTTCAGCGAGGGACTTCACGGTATGAAAAGTTTCCTCAGAGGTTTGAAGACCTCGAATGATTTCTACTAACTGCATGATAGGAACAGGGTTCATGAAGTGCATTCCAATAACTTGTAAAGGCCTTTGGGTTGTTGAGGCAATCTTAGTGATGGAGATGGAAGAAGTATTACTTGAGAGAATGACTTCTTTCCGACAAATCCGATCCAATTCTTTGAAGATGTTAAATTTTAGGGATTCATTCTCTGTGGCTGCCTCCACCACAAAGTCGACATCCACCATCTCTCCCATTTGAACCGTCCCTTTTATCCTCCCAACGATTTCATCTTTTTTCTGGGAGGAGATCTTTCCCTTTTCCACCATGCGATCCAAATTTTTAGAGATGGTTGACAAACCTTTTTGAATGAAAGAATCTGCAATATCACTCATCACCACCCGGAATCCAGAATGAGAAGCAACCTGGACGATACCATTTCCCATCTGTCCGGCTCCCACAACACCAATCGTCTTGATATCCATAGTTCCTCCTTTTAAAAGCTCAATGCAAAATTAACATTGCAAAATTAGCAATTAGCGATGAAAAGAAAAAAATTTATTGATAACTTTGCATTGCTAATTTTGCAATTTACAATGATCTTTTAATTCGCTCAACAATTAGACTGACAGCCTCAGCGCCTCCTAAACAGAGTGAAGCCATTCCCCTTTTTGCACCTCTGTCTTTCATTGCGTAAAGGAGTGTGGTTAAAACTCTTGCACCGCTTGCTCCGATCGGGTGGCCCAAGGCGACTGCTCCTCCGTTGACATTCACCTTATCTTTATCAATTCCTAGGGTTTTGATGATCGCCACCGTCGTGGCAGCAAAGGCCTCATTGATTTCAAAGAGGTCAATATCTCTTATAGAAAGCCCTGCTTTTTTAGCACCTTCGGAATCGATCGGATCGGGGCAACCAGGACATCCTCCAATTCTACACCCGCTGCTCCTTGTACTCCAACTTTTACCATCGGATTGACCCCTAAGGACTGGGCTTTCTCCTTTGACATCAACACCAGAGCGCTCGCCCCATCGCTGATCTTAGAAGAATTTCCCGCAGTGACGACTCCCCCCTCTTTAAAGACCGATTTCAGTTTGGCCATGGCTTGGAGGTCAGAATCACGGGGTCCCTCATCCATTTCGAATAAGGTCGGCTCTCCTTTTCTTAGAAGGAATCGAAACAGGCATGATCTCCTCTTTGAATTTTCCCTCTCGTATCGCCTTCATTGCCTTGAGATTTGATTCATAGGAAAACTGGTCTTGTTCCTCACGGCTGATATTGAACTTTTTCGATTGGATTTCAGCGGTGAATCCCATGTGGTAATCGTTGACCAGATCCCAGAGACCATCATGGACCATTCCGTCCACCAGTTTGCCATCCCAGAGTCGATATCCTGTTCTTGCATTTTCTAAATAGTAGGGAGCACGGCTCATACTCTCCATTCCGCCTGCGACGATCACCTCTGCATCTCCCACCATAATGGCTTGAGCGGCTAACATGACGGCCTTCAAACCAGAACCACAGACTTTGTTTACCGTGATGGCTCCTCCGGACATTGGGAGTCTTGCCTTGATCATCGCCTGACGAGCAGGGTTCTGTCCAAGTCCGCAAGGGAGAACATTACCCATGATCACT
The DNA here is from genome assembly GCA_963739325.1 of uncultured delta proteobacterium. Taxonomy (GTDB): domain Bacteria; phylum Desulfobacterota; class BSN033; order BSN033; family UBA1163; genus CAVTZZ01. Next base: position 43,963 of record CAVTZZ010000078.1, read on the forward strand.
TCATCCACATCCTCTTTTCGGATCCCAGATCTTTTACCGCCTCCTCAATCACCCATCCTCCCAGCTCTGTGGCATTGAAAGGACTCAATGCTCCAAAAAAATTACCAATGGCTGTGCGGACGGCACTAATAATCACCACTTCTCTCATTCGGATTCTCTCCTTTCTGTCGCACCATTTTCTATGTTCAACTTCTGACAGACTTTTTCTCGGTAATTAAAAATATCCTCCTTCAATCTGTTCAAGCTATGAACCCGTTCATCGATCTTTCCTACATGATTGTCCAATAGTTCTAAAAGCCGGGGCAAAACCTTTCGGTTTGTCCGATGCATTTGATAAATATCCTCAAGCTCATGCATTTCAGAAAGGGTGAGACCAAGGTATTTGAGTCTTTTAATAAATTTAAGGCGCTGAATATCTTTATCCCTATAGACTCTTTTTCCCCCTTCCATTCGTTTGATAGAATTGAGAAGCCCGATTTCCTCATAATATCGGGCAGCGCGCTTCCTGCGCCACGGCGCGCCGCGCGTCGAGGACCGGGAGCACGCGCCTCGGCGTCGGCCGTCCAGCCGTTCTTCCTGCAGATGGCGCAGCCACGTCGAGGCCGAGGCTGTTCTGGAGCAGCCACTCCACCATGTAGCGCTCGGTGAACATCTGCGTCTTGCTGGCGCATCTCGTGCGGCTCGATCTTTGCCGCCGCTCGTTGATCTTCGGCGTCGAGCGCCTCGCGCTCGGGGTCGTTCCAGTACTGGTAGACCCAGCCCAGCGTCGTGTCGTCGGTCCACGCCGGCAGCGCCGGGTCGTCCAGCGCCTCGACGACCTCGCGCAGCGTGGCCGCCGGCACCGGGAAGAGCGGCCGGAGCCCGACGTCCCCGAAGAGGCCCGGCAGCTCGAGGGCCAGCTCGTCGAACACAACATCGAAGAAATCCTGGAGGCCC
>CAVTZZ010000079.1:0-7989 GCA_963739325.1 uncultured delta proteobacterium
TTATTCGGATGTCGATAAAGGGAAGTGAGCCCGTTCAGAAAAGGAGGGAAGCAAGGTGACGATCTTTTCGCTCTCTTTGATCGTGTAGGTGTTCCACTGAAGACACTGAGGACAGTAAGCAATCCATTCTTGGGATTCCCTTTCGCAGGCGGAGCAGGAGAAGGAGAGGTAGGAGGTCCCGCTCAATTCGAAGGTCTTCTCAAACTCTTGGGCCGCCCGACCGAAATCTTTCCTATGGAGGTAGATCTCCGCAAGAAGCCTGTGCAGCGCCGGAAAGTCCTTTCGCCTCAAACTGATCTCATTGAGACCTCAAGGGCTTCATCCAACATCTCCAATCTCAAACAGAGCTTGGCATAGAAGAAGGCGATCACCCAGTTATCCGGATTGTGTCTCAGGGCCCTCTGATAGATACGGAGAAGGGTGCTCGGATCCTCCCGGCCAAGATAGAGATCTTCCAATCGAAGAATGAAGATGACGGATTTGAATCGGGTGAAACTCTTTCCCCAAACCTTTCCCGCAGAGGCCCATTTTCCCATGCGAAGGTAGATATCGCCCAATAAGACAAATCCGGGCAAAAAGGTCTTTCTTCTCTCGAACGATCTCTTTGGCCTCTTTCAGGGCGCTCTCCAGATTCTCCTCGCCCCACGGTTTAAAAGTTCCCTGGCATGTTCATACTTCAATCCTAAATAGAAAAGGGTTTCCTCTTCCTCTGCTTGTTTTCCTTTGGTGAATTTGAGAATCGACTTTTGGATTCGGATGGCCTCCTCCCACCTTTGGCTTTCCAGATAAATTTCCCTTAAACACTTCAAGGCCTTGAGATTTGTCTCATCGAAACTGATGGCGCGGTTAAGGGTCCGGATGGCCTCGTCGAACCGCTTCATCCGCTGGTAGAGGTCGGCCTCACGGAGAAGAATCTCCACATTTCTCATATCGATGAGCCGTGCCCTCTCCAACCAATGGAGGGCTTCCTCATCATTGCCCTCTTTGAGGGTGATCTCCGAGAGCCTGAAATAGAGATCGATCTGGGAGGGATCTTTTTTCAAAACCTCAATGAAGTGGGTTTTGGCCTTGGCCAGATCCCCTCGAAGAAAGTCATCCATCCCTTTATTTAACTCTTCCTTGAGGGATTGCCCTTTCCTTATTTGGCGGGACTTCTGGTAGCCTTCGATGGCCCGTTTGGCATCCCGGGCCAAAGTGCTAATGAAGACCAGCAAGGCACCCAACACAAAGGAAGTGATCATGAGGGCGGAAACGCTTGTGGAAAGGGTCTCCCCAAACAAGTGAAATTCAATATCGAGAGGATTTTCTAAAGAAATCCAACAGAAGAGAGAGATCACGATCAGAATCATGATCAATAGGAGCCGGACTAACATACCTATAACTTTCCTTTCTCCATTTTGGTTAAACAAGGAACACAATATTTTGCAACAGGTCTGACTTCGAGTCGTTTGAGACTGATCGGTCCTCCGCACTCCTCACAAATCCCATAGGTTCCATTCGCAATACGATCCAGGGCCTCGTCGACCTCTTGAAGCCTCATCCGTTCATTCTCATTCAGACTGAGCAAGATCTGTTTGTTATAAATATTGGCTGCCTCATCCCCGATGTCCTGAATCCCATCTTGTCCCATCTCTTTTGAAGACTCGTGGTCTGTTTAACCTCTCCGACGATCTGTTCCCTTTCCTTAAGAAGGATCTTTTTAAATCGTCCAAGGGTCTTTTTATCCACTCCCTTTTTTAGATCCAACTGTCCTTTCACCAATATTCACTCCTTTTGCAAATCGATTCGTGGAGCATCGATCCAGAGCCCTTCGAGATCATAGAACTTTCGAATCGGTTCCAGAAAGATATGGACCACCACATCTTCGTAATCCATCAAGACCCACTTTCCCCCGAGCGTTCCTTCTTGACCCAGAGGCCGAATCCCCCTCTTTTTGAGGGCCTCCTCAATCGCTTGGGCAATGGCCTGAACCTGGCGGTCTGACTTACCGGTCAGGAGAAGAAAGTAATCGGTGAAGGAAGTAATCTCTTTCAACTCCAGAAGAACCGGATTCAGAGCCTTCTTTTCAATGGCTGCCTTCAAACAGAGCAAGGACTTTGTCCTCGAATCGGTGGCCATATCCTCCTAAACGAGTAATTTTGAGTAAAGTATTATACCAGAAAAAAAAGGGATGACAACAAAAAAATATTTCTTTATATCAAAAATTTTCAATGATAAGTTTCCCATATCAAAGCCTCCTGAACGACCCGAGTTCAGGACTTACCATGAACCTTACCTGGTTCATGGCTGTAAAGTCTATTTTCTTGTATATAGGCCTCCACCTCGCTGGGGATGAGATACCTCACAGACTCCCCCCTTTCGATCATCTCCCGGACTTTTGTCGAAGAGATATCAAGAATCGTGATCTCCTTAAAGTGGAGGGTATGACCTGAAGGATGGATCCAACCCTTGATATCTTGATCATAACGGAAAATAGTGACCAAGGCTTCTGGAAGTGGGGAGGTGGAAAGGGTCTTCTGAGATCCAGGACGGGTCATCATAATGAAGTTGCAAAGGGAGAAAAGGTGTTGAAATTCCTTCCAAGTCTCTATCTCCACAAACGCATCCCTTCCTAAGATGAAAAAGAAGACTTCCTGATGCCTCTGTTGGAAATATCGGATGGTATCGATCGAGTAAGATTTCTCAGGTCTTAAAAGTTCAATATCGGTGGTGGAGAAAAAGGGATTGGTAACGGTGGCCAATTTCACCATTTCAAGACGATGCTTCGCCTCGATGACTTCCTCTGCCATTTTATGGGGTGGGATGGCTGCTGGGATGAAGATCACCTGCTGGAGTCCGAAGGCCTCCCGAATCTCTTCCGCCCCCCGGAGATGCCCCAAATGGATGGGGTTGAAGGTTCCTCCAAATAACCCAATCCTCTTCCCCCCCTCTTTTCTCTTTGCTTCTTCTGACATAGCTAAGTTTATGACCGTTGCTAAAATTCCAAGTCTTTCTTGGTCACTAAGTCACTGGGTAATTAAGTCATTCAATGACTAATGACTTATTGACCTAATGACATAATAACTTGGTGATTTATGCTTTTATCCTCTTATTTGTCCTTCTCCATAGACAATGAATTTGGTGATGGTTAACTCCTCCAACCCCATCGGACCAAAGGCGTGGAGCTTGGAGGTACTGATCCCAATCTCCGCTCCCAGACCCAATTCGAATCCGTCATTGAACCTCGTGGAAGCATTGACCAAGACACAGGAAGAATTGACCTCTCTTAAAAACCTCTGTGCATTCTCATAATCAGAGGTGAGAATCGCCTCTGTGTGAAGGGAACCATAAGTCGCAATATGTTCCATCGCTTCCTCAATTCCATTCACCACACGAATGGAGAGGATAAGATCTAAATATTCTTGATACCAATCCTCCTCTTCCGTTTCTTTAATACCGGGAAGAATTTTCCGAGTCTTCGGACAGCCCCGAAGTTCCACCCCCTCTTTTTGGAGGGCCTCTGCAACTTTGGGCAGGAACTGTTTTGCCACTTTTTCATGAACTAAAAGTGTCTCCATGGCATTGCACACGCCAGGTCTCTGAACTTTGGCATTGAGGCAGACCCGAATGGCCGTCTCCAGATCAGCACTCTCATCTACGAAGATATGGCAGACCCCTTTATAATGTTTGATGACAGGGATTCTGGAATGATCCATCACGAATCGGATCAATGCCTCACCTCCTCTGGGGATGATGAGATCGATCTCGTCCTCCAGTTGAAGCATCTCTTGGATAGCCTCTTTTTCTGTATGGAGGAAGACCTGGACGGCCTCCTGTGGGAGACCGATCTTAACAATGGCCCTTTGCAAGATGCGGCCAATGGCCTGGTTGGAATGAAATGCCTCTGAGCCTCCCCTCAAGATGACACTGTTGCCTGACTTGAGACAGAGGCCTGCTGCATCGGCAGTGACGTTAGGTCTCGATTCGTAGATCATTCCGATGACACCGATGGGGATTCTCATTCTTCCGACCATCAGACCATTTGGCCTTCTCCACATACCGACCACCTCGCCTACGGGATCGCGTAGGCGGGCCACTTCACGAAGTCCATCTGCCATTCCCTGGATGACCGCTGGTGTCAATCTCAACCGGTCCATCATGGCTGAAGAGAGATGGGCCTTCTCCCCGGCAGCGAGGTCCCTTTGGTTTTCTTCGATCAAGAGGTTTCGGCTCCGCTCCAGATCATCTGCCATTTCGCACAGTGCCTTATTCTTTTTGTCAGTTGAAAATCGGGCCAGTGGATGAGAGGCTTCTTTTGCCTTCTTGGCCATTTCTCTCACTTCTCGCCTAAAGTCCATTTTCATAGCACCACCAAGTCATCTCGATGAATCACTTCATCAGAATATTTGTAGCCCAGGACTTTTTCGATCTGTTCGGTTTTGAGGCCTTTGATCTTTTCCAGTTCTGAAGCACTGTAGTTTACCAGACCCCTGGCGAACTCCTTGCCTCGAGGACCTATGCAAGAGACCGAGTCTCCTCGGTCGAATCCCCCTCTGACTTTCACCACGCCTGAAGGGAGCAGGCTCTTGCCCCTCTGGGCAATGGCTCTTTTTGCTCCATCATCTACGATCACATCGCCTTTTGGATTCAGGTTAAAGGCAATCCAGTGCTTCCGACTGCTCAATGTTGTTGCTTTTGGAAGGATCAGGGTCCCAATCTCCTTTCCTCTCAGGATCTGGTGGAGAACCTCCTTTCTCGTTCCAGAGGCGATGACCATCGGAATTCCAAAGCGGGAGGCTTTCTTAGCAGCCTGTATCTTACTTGCCATCCCTCCAACGCTCATTTCACTCGTGGTCTCCCCTGCCATTCCTCCCATGTCCACATCGATATCCTCGATTAAAGGAATACACCGGGCATTGGGATTCAGTCTGGGGTCCGCATCACAAAGTCCATCGATATTGGTCAGAATGATGAGAAGGTCGGCTTCGATGAGGTTTGTGACCAGTGCGGAGAGATTATCATTATCACCCACCTTGATCTCATCGACCACCACGGTATCATTTTCATTGATGATTGGGATGATCCCGAGTTCGAGGAGAGTCAGGAGGGTATTCCGGGCATTGAGGAACCTCCGCCGGTGGCTCAAATCATCATGGGTGAGCAGGATCTGGGCGACCATCTGCTGATGGCGTGAAAAGTAATTTTCATAGATGTTCATGAGTCGGCTCTGGCCCACGGCTGCTGTGGCCTGTTTCTGAGTGATGGATTGGGGACGGGTCTTATACCCCAATTTTTCCATTCCGGCAGCAATCGCTCCAGAGGAGACCAGGACGATCTCATAACCCTGGCGTTTTAACTCTGAGATCTCTTTGGCCAGATGGGAAAAAACCTCATGGTGGAGCCCTTTCTCCACAGAAGCCAGAATACTGGAACCCACTTTGACCACGATCCGTCTTGCCTTGCCAGAGCGTATTTTTTCGGATATCTTTATTGTTCATGCTTCCGACTCGAAATGGATTCCAAGGTTTGAGATACCCTCTCCATTAACCCTTCTACCCCCTCTCCTGTTTTACCAGAGATCAGAAAGAGAGGATATCCTATCTTCTTAAATTGGACCTCCAAATCCACCGTCCTTTCACGAACCGATGGAATGTCGATTTTATTGAGTGCAATGATTTGAGTTTTTTCATGGAGCGAAGGGTGATAAGCATTCAATTCATGATTGAGGGTCTGGAAGTCCTTGACTGGGATTTTGAGAGGATCCTTCAGAAATATCTAAGAGGTGAATGAGAAGACGTGTCCGCTCCACATGGCGGAGGAATGTCAATCCAAGGCCTGCTCCTCGTGAGGCACCTCCGATCAATCCAGGAATATCAGCCACCACAAAGGGTCGGTGTTCCTCTCTGGTCACCACTCCCAGATTGGGGACAAGCGTGGTGAAGGGATAGTCTGCAATCTTTGGTCTGGCAGAAGATATTTTGGAGAGAAGGGTTGATTTTCCGACATTGGGATAACCAATGAGGCCAACATCGGCGAGAAGTTTCAGTTCGAGACGAAACCAACATTCCTCACCTTGTTCACCCTTTTCAGCATGACGGGGTGCGCGATGGGTGGCCGTGGCAAACCGTGCATTCCCTCTGCCGCCACGACCTCCTCTTGCGATAACGAACCGTTGACCATCAAAGAGAAGGTCTTGCAACACTTCCCCATCTTGATCCTCTCGAACAAGGGTCCCGACCGGGACCCGAATGATGAGATCCTCTCCGTTCCTTCCGGCCTGGTCTTTACCTTTGCCGTGGGTCCCTTTAGGGGCAAGAAATTGTTTTGGGTAGGTTAAATCAAGAAAGGTAGAAAGTTGAGCATCTGCCTGAAGGATCACATCCCCACCTTTCCCTCCATCACCGCCATTCGGACCACCTCTGGGAACAAAACGTTCTCTCCGGAAACTGACACACCCATTTCCACCATTGCCTGCCTTCACATGGATTCTGACTTCATCCACAAACTTCATCTTTACCCCGTTAGTCCCGCTTTGCGGGATAAAAGTGAGGATGAACCTTATTCAGAATTTAAGTACCTTTTAGAAAGGGTATGGTTTAAAGCCACGCCATTTCTAACGGGGTTTACTCATTACAGGCTAAGTGGAGGGCCCCTGAACCACATTGGGTTCAGGGTATGACTCTGCACCATGTTAGGTTCAGGGCTTTAGCCCTGCACCCTACGTGGTGCAGGGCTAAAGAGCTTGGGTGTAAACACTCACCTGCTTTTTATCTCTTCCTTTCTTTTCAAATTTTACGATCCCATCAATTCTGGAAAAGAGGGTATAATCCTTTCCTAATCCCACATTCTCTCCGGGATGAATCCTGGTCCCTTTTTGACGGACCAAGATGTTTCCTGCCTGGACCGATTGCCCGCCGAATCGTTTGACGCCCAGGCGTTGTCCCGCGCTATCCCTTCCGTTCCGAGAACTTCCCCCTGCTTTCTTATGTGCCATATGTTCCTCCTAAAAATCCAATAACCAAATCCCAAATGCTTTCTAGTCATTAAGTCACTGGGTAATTAAGTCATTCAATGACTAATGACTTATTAACCTAATGACGTAGGACCTTAGATATTTGGTGCTTGAAATTTGATTATTTTCGTATTAGCTCAAAGCGATATCGTTCACCTTTAGATAAGTATAAGTCTGTCGATGTCCTTTGAATCGTCGATAATTCTTCCTCTTTTTCATCTTATAGGTAAGGACCTTCCTTCCCTTGACCTGTTGGACAATCTCACCCATCACCACAACATTGGTTAAATGGGGAGTTCCGAACTGAACTTGATCTTCCTGGGATACCATCAAGACATCTTTTAATGCCACTGGATCTCCTACTTTTCCTTCCAGTTTTTCTACCCGGATGATGTCCCCTTTGGAGATCCGATACTCTTTCCCTCCGGTCTTTACCACTGCATACATCATAAGCCTCCGAATTAAAATGTTAAAGAATATTAATGGATTTTTAAATAGTTGTCAAATCCCCCAAACAGGCCGGTAATGTAGGGGGGAGGCGGGCCAGTCTTTCTTGAATATCCAAATGGTTAGATCAACCGGCCTTCAGATTTTTCCTTTTGTTTTTTAATTAATCTGCTTCCGTTTATTTGGTTTTAACAATAACCTAACTTCCTGATTCTAAAGGGTTTATAAATAATCTTTCCAGAGATCTAAGTCTGTCCTATCCATTAGCATCCGTGTGTACTGTTCGCTCAAGATCGTCCCAGTGATTGGCAAGAAGTGTTTTACTGGAACCAATCCGTGCCCATTTTTCTTTGAGGATGCGGAAGGTTTCGGCAGGAAAATCTGGACCAACTTTTTTATGGATGACCCCTCTTTGTGTTTAATCGAATTTTGAAGGTTTGACCCCCACGCTCTTCATCAAAAAGCAGTTTGGGCAACAGCCTGTGTAAACGCGACACCTTGCTTGCCAATTGAATGCAAGTGAAGGATAACTCTAACTACAATCAGGGAAA
>CAVTZZ010000080.1:0-24914 GCA_963739325.1 uncultured delta proteobacterium
GAAAAGAGTCAGCGGTCATCAATCGATTCTATTCTGTTAAGGATAAATTCACGGTGACCGGGGGAGTCTACAGCCCTTCTACCCCCTTGGAAGAGACGCCTAACTTGGTCAATGTGACCAGTGATTTATTGCAAGCCGGTACTGCACAAGAAAAACAGGATACTCTGGATGCATTAAAAGTGAAGAATGGATGGTATATCATTCTTGAAAACACGGGTGAAAAATCCCTGGCTAACCCAGTTGTCTTTTACAAAATAGCTTATTTCACAAGCTTTACCCCTTCCGGGGACGTCATCGTAGGAGACCCTTGCTACGTAGGTGAAGGAACGGCCAGGCTTTATGCAGTAAAATACGATACTGGAAGCGCCTTTTTTAATTTCGATCTTACGAATGATGTGGGTGGAACGGTCCTCTCAAAGACCGACCGGTCTATCCTCATGGGAACAGCCATACCATCCGGCGTCATCATTACTTTCATCGGGGATAAAGCAGTTGCGTATGCGGGTGTGGGCGGAGGTGTTTTCGCTCCCCAGCTTGGAAGCACGAGCCCTCTCGTCCCCATGACATGGCGAATCGTATTCTAAAGGAGGTAGATCATGAAGAAAGGAATTCTCCTGAGTGTATTTTTCTGGCTCATCTTTTCTGCTTTGACTTTTGCCCAAGATATCAATATAGTTAAAATACAGGGAGTAGTGATGTCCTTGGATTTAAAGAAAAGCACGGTAGTCATTAATGAGATGACATTCGTCTGGGATCAACAGACGGCCTTTCATAATGAGGCAGGATCCCCTATTACGGTGGATAAATTAAGAACCAAAGGCTGGGTTTATGTCGAAGGTGAACATGATAAAGCTTATAAGAGATGGGTTGCAAAAAAGATCTTCTTACTTCCAAAGTTTATTGGGAGGAAGGAGTTACATCTCTATCCATTCATTGAACAAAATTAATTATAGTGGCTCATATTCTGTCATTAAAGCGATAGCCTTTTGTGCTCTTCTCACATCCTTTTTTTTAAATTTCTCTTGTGAAAATGAGAAGGGGGTTGAGTTCAAGTCTAACATCCGAATCAATAGACCACCCCTCATCACCTCCGTCAATATTGTACCACAAAGTCCCAATAAAGAGAGCGAGTTGGATCTCAGCATTCGAAGTCAAGATCCGGACGGAGACCCTGTGATCTATCATTACCAATGGATGAAGAATAATGAAGAGATCTTGGGCGAGAATAAAAATATTTTAAAAAGTGGAAATTTTAAAAAGGGAGATCTCATCCAAGTGAAGGTCACCCCATCCGATGGAAAGAGAGAGGGCGAGCCATCTCTATCCGTTCCAGTAAAAATTCTCAATTCCCCGCCTGTGATACAAGAGGTTCGGATCGAGCCCAAAATAGCTTATGCCAATGATCGTCTAAAGGTATCTATCAAGAGCGATGATGTCGATGGAGATTCTATTTATTACACCTATCAATGGGTAAAGAATGGAGTGGTTCTCACCGAAGAGAAGACAGAAGGTTTGGAAAAGGGCCGATTTAAGAAGGGCGACTCGATTGCAGTCACAGTGACACCTGATGACAGAGAAAACCAGGGTATCTCTAAAAAATCAGAACCCATCACAATACAGAATAGCCCACCCATCATCATCTCGTCCCCTCCGACTTCTGTAGAAGGGAACGACTACATTTATCAAGTACAAGCCTATGACCCGGATAATGATCCTCTCTCTTTTTCTGTAAAACCTGCTCCTGAAGGGATGGAGATTGATAAAGAGACAGGCTTGATTCGATGGGTCATTCAATGGAAAGATAGGGGAACCCATTCGATCGAGATTGAGGCCTCCGATAAAGAAGGGGCAAAAAGTTTTCAACGCTTTGTTTTGAATGTGGAAATTAGATAATGGATACCATTCCTTCAGTTAGGTAGGTAGAACCACTCCTCCATTACATTGGACCGCAAAAAATCTTTTTAAAAGGCACCTTTAAACCTTTAAAGCTCTTTACTTTTTGATATTGACAAAGTTTTTTAATTCAATAAAATGTTTATAACCTCTTAAATGTTCGTTTTGGCTGATACCTTTTCTTCAGCGAATGGAGGTGAAACCCATGAACAAAAAAGGCGTGACACTCATTGAATTGATAGTGGTTATGGTGATTATTGGCATTTTAGCAGCATTTTTTGCTCCCAATATCGGTGCCTGGTTGCCTAATCTTCGCTTGAGAAGCGCAGCAAGGGACATTGTTTCCACGATGAGAACCGCACAAATGAAAGCCGTTTCAACCAATTTGGCATACCGGGTTTCCTTCACTCTTCCTTCGAGTTACATCCTCCAATATCGAAATACACTCGGAAATTGGGTGAATGAGGGGGTCACACAGAATTTTCCATCTGGAATTTCAATTGCTGCAATTAATTTCAACACTGGAAATAATGCTGAGTTTAATTCAAATGCAACTTCCTCTTCTGGAAGTATAAGATTGCAGAATACGCGTGGGACAGAAAGGCAATTGACGATCACCCCATCCACTGGGAGAGTGACGATTCAATAGATGATTGAAAAAGAGACGGGCTTTTCTTTGATCGAGGTTTTAATCGGGTTGATTTTTCTTGCCATCGGTCTTCTGTCTATAGCAGGGTTACAAGCCACTTCTGTCCGTGGCAATATCTTTAGTAATAATTTAATGCAAGCAACTTATGTGGCTCAGGATAGATTAGAATTTATAAAAAATTTGCCTCTGGATTCTCCCCAATTACAAGCAGGAAATTATAATCCCGGACCCATCACGATTTCATGCCCCGAAGGTTATTCCTCTGTTGTCTTCAATCCGTCCTATACTGTCGTGGTCAATGGTAATCTTAGAACGATCCATTATACCGTGACATGGAATGATGGGGTCAATCACAACGTCACTTTTTCAACCATCCGTTCGCAATGAAACATTCAAATACGGAAATTCAGTTATTAAGGATCTCAAAATTGAATTGACATGCACCACAAAATCTCCCCTCGCCCCTCTTTGCCAAAGAGGGGTAACTCCTCCCTTTGGAAAAGGGAGGTGAGGAGGGATTTTAGAAAAAGAGGTCGACATTATTATGAGAAGACTATTAAGAACGGATAAGGGAGTCACACTGATTGAATTAATGATTGCTCTGGTCATAAGCAGCCTCCTCATCGCGGCTTTATATCGGGTATTTATTAGTCAACAGAGGACCTATACGGTTCAGGAACAGGTTGTCGATATGCAACAAAATGTGAGGGGTGCCATCCATCGAATGATGAGTGAAATAAGGATGGCCGGGTTTGGAAATGTTAGGGACGTTTTAGATTTGGCCAGTGGAGTGAATGGCTTCACTCAAGCCATTACAACAGGGGCGAATTCGATCACGATTGTCGGAGGATTGAAACAAATCCGAAGAGATAATGACGACCCTATTTTAATTGCTTCAGCTTCTGGAAATACGATCACCCTCAATTATGCAACAGACGAGTTCGATCGACCCGCTCATCGATTTATTTCGATCGGGGGAGTTGAAAGCAGTACCGTTTTACAAAGAAACGTAAGAGTTCTGACTCTGAGCAGTAACCTGAAATTCAATCATCCCGTAAATACTCCTATCTTTAAAATTCAGGCCATCACTTATACGACAGGGTTGAAGGATGGTAACCCTTTTCTCCAGAGAAATGAAAATACAGGAGGAGGCCCCCAACCTCTCGCAGATAACATAGAGAATATTCAATTTGAATATTTCGATGCTCAAGGAAACCTCACGGCAAACCCCGCAAACATTCGAATGGTCAAGGTGACGGTCAATGCGAGAACCGATATGTCAGATCCCCAATTCAAGGGGGGAGATGGGTATCGAAGAAGACAGATTGCTTCGAATATTTATTTACGGAATATGGAGTTATCTCCTTAATAAGAAGAGTGGAGGTTTTTGTCATATGGAAAGAAATATTTTTAAAAAGGAAAAAGGGGTTGCATTGATCATTGCTCTTTTAATGTTACTTGTGTTAACGCTGATCGGAATCAGTTCGATTAGCACGACGACTTTTGAAACCAGTATCTCTGGAAACGAAAGGGTGAGGGCCGATGCTTTCTATGCTGCCGAAGCTGGGATTCAAGTGGCTATCAACCAGGTCCCCGATAACCCGAACCCTATCCCCAAAACGAAACTCAAAGAAGATTCCTACTATTGGAGTGGAGGAACGAATGACGAAGGAAGTCCGAAGAGTTTGAAGAATCTGGGATTGCATACCAAAGCCGGTTTTGATTCATCTTGGGCATTTGAGAGGTTTCAGTTAAATACAACAGGTAAATTCTCTGGAACGACAAAAGAGATCGAGGTTCAAGTGAGTTACGGCCCCTTTCGTATGGGTACGGAATATTAATGAATGGCTCTTGATGGATTTAAGGGGAAAAGGCAGAGATGAATTTTAAAAATATTTTGTTAATAAAGTTTTCTATCTTCATATTCATCCTTTTCATGGTAAACTTTGGTTTCTCACAGGGTAAAAAGGAAGAGATCATTTTCTTCTCTGGGATCATTACAAGGATTTCAAATGATTATAAATTCATTGTCGTCAATGGCATGAATATTTTGATATCCTCCGGATACAAAAATCGTTAATGAAAAAGGAAAGAGTTTAAAAATAAATGAATTAAAACCTGAACTTTTTGTAAAGGTTGAAGGAGTCCAAAACCCAAATGGTTTTTTAGCTAAAAAAATTATGGTTAAAAAACCCTTAGAGGTATAAGGCGTAAAATAAGAACAGTGAAAATATTTGCTTCGATCACATTGATTGCAGTTTTGATATTGACAGGCATGATCCAAAGTGATGCGGATGATATAGACCTCTATCTTGCACAGATTCCACCCGATGCATTGATCGTCCTCGATTTATCGGGAAGCATGAAATGGACAACCGCAGGCGGAACAATGTACATATCAACCTCTGATTCATGTGGAGCTGATGTGGCCTATTACCCTGCCTCTGGGACAGGACATACAACGTTGTGTAATATCGACGATCCTAATGACACACCCAAATATGGTGACACATCCTGTTCTGGCCCATTTTACAAAACGTCACGTTCAGGATACTCTACCGATTGCAGTCGTATCGGTATCTCGAAAAGATCGATATTCGATTTACTGGATGATAACAACGATAACGCGATCAATAGCCAGGATGAAACAAGTCTTGGGATAAGACTCGGTTTTATGCGGTTTCGTGATGGTAACGATACAACAGGTATTTATAATGCGGATAATATTCGACTGGGCAGAAAAAATACATCAGGATGCACTGAATCTACATCCACTTCGGATGCCCTTGGAATAAACTCCTCTTATATAAATATTTTTAATAGGGTGGATTGCGAAAGTGCAAATTCGGGGACTCCTCTTGCCTCTTCTCTTAACGAGGCAAAACTCTATCTTGATGCACATAAAGCTGGGGATAGTGCCCAAACATGCCGCAAAAAGTTTGTCATATTAATCACCGATGGTGCGGATACTTACGCTTGTAGTGGAACAGGTGGCGAAGACCCAAGTTCCCAATATAAAAGAAGAAGGGAAACAGTTGCAAAGGCAAAAGCCCTGTCTGACGCTGGTTATAAAGTCTTTGTTGTAGGATTTGGAGCAAATATGCCCCACTATCTTAAGAATACACTCAACTGGACAGCCTATTTTGGAGGAACAGATAATCCCCTCGATGCGAATGTAGGTGATACCCAAGGATATAATCCAGCACTTATTGTTACGAGTTGCCAAGATTCTCCTTATACCTCCCACAACCTTGGGGATGGTGCCCATTATTATGCAACATCAAATGATCCTGGAGAAGCTAATCTTAGTGGATATGCCTTTTTTGCGGAGGATGCTTCCCAACTTGGTACAGCCTTAAAAGCCATTAAGAATTATATCCAGGAAAAATCCTATTCCTTTACGGGTGCAGTCACTCCTTCCGTTCGATTGGTAGACAGCAATATTGGATATATATCTTCTTTTGAACTCCCATCTTGGAAAGGGGATTTAAAGGCCTATCAATTAAATGCGAATGGGACTTTCCCTGTTGATGAAATAACGAAGAAAATCACGATAGCTCCGATCTGGGATGCCGCTGAAAGATTGAATCTAAAAAGCCCCAATGATCGGAAAATATATACTTACTTAGGTGGTGCAGACAAAGAAGAATTTAAGTCTTCTAACTCAAATTTAACGAAGGAAGTTTTGGGGGTGCCGGACAATACAAGTCGCGAAAAGATAATCAACCATGTCCGAGGAATTGATTCTTATGACCTCAACCAGAATGGGAATACCACTGAAGTGAGGGAATGGAAACTTGGAGATATATTTCATTCGAATGGTGTCATCGTAGGTGAGCCATCTCGATTTTTTGTGGATGAGGGTTTTAGCGGGACCGGAGGGTTTTATCAAGCCAATAAGGATCGAACAAAGGTTATCCTTGCCGGGGCTAACGATGGAATGCTCCATGCATTTGATGCAGCAACTGGCAATGAGCAATGGGCTTTCATTCCAAATAGTTTGCTGCAGTACTTTACAATCGATGGTCTCGACCCATACGTATTATGTTGATTCGTCTCCAAAAGTATCGGATGTATGGTTTTACAGTAACTCTACAGACGTAACAAAAAGTGCTGATGAATGGAAGACCGTTTTAATCTGTGGTTTAAGGAAAGGGGGAAAAACCTATTTCGCTTTGAATATCACAGATACCTTAAATCCTCAATATCTCTGGGAATTTCCGAAACCTACAGATGCGGTAACCCTTGCAAAAGTCGGCCAGAGTTGGTCAGAGCCTGTCATCGGGAAAGTAAAAATTGAGGTGGGAGGTGAACTCTATGAAAGATGGGTAGCCTTCATTGGTGGAGGTTTTGACTATACGAATAATACGGGAAAGGCCTTCTTTGTCATTGACATTAAGACAGGCGATATTATCAAGGAATTTTCCGGGATGGAAGGCATGAATTACTCATTTGCAGCCCTTCCAACAGCTGTCGATACCAATTCAGATGGATTCATCGATAAAATCTATAGTGGTGATTTAGGGGGACAGATGTGGGTATTCGATGTCTCATTTGATGGAACAAACAAAAAAAGTAATAGTCAATGGGCAGGGAAAAGACTTTTTACAGCTCCGACCTCAGACACCGAAAAACATCGAATCTACTACCAACCTGCTGTGGTTTCTGATCGAAATGGAATCCCCTGGGTCTATTTCGGAACAGGGGATAGGGAACATCCTAATGATTTATCGAATCCCGCCGAGAGGTTCTACGCAGTAAAAGACAATGGGGCAGGGAATTACCCTCGAAGAGAAGTTGATTTGTTAGACGTAACCTCTTCCAATACATTCAGCCCCACATCTAAAGATGGATGGTACCTTCAACTGGAAAAATCAGCTCAAGCATTAGAAAAAGTCCTAGCCAAAGCAGTGGTTTTTAATAAACTCGTTTACTTTACTACCTATGCCTATACCGCATCAGCAGACCCCTGTTCTGCGCAGGGGACAGCTAAACTCTATATCGTTGAATATCTTTCAGGCGGTGGAGCATTCGAGGTTGATGCTTTGAGCGATTTAGAAGGAAGTTCCTCCCAACGTTCAACAACAATTGCCACTGGAGCTCCTTCTAACCCTGTCATCAGCGTGGACATGAAAGGCAAGGCATCCGTAACCATTGGAACAACAAGTGATCAAATTTTTTCTGGACCAATATTCTCTCCTTCCAAATCGAAAGAAATTCTTTATTGGCGAGAAGTCATTCCATAAGAAAATGGGGACATCGTCCGAAGCCTGCCTGCCGCTAGGCAGGCAGGCCAATTGGCCATGATTCATTTACCCCGTTAGAAAGCCCCAGCATTTATGCTGGGGATGGTATAAATAGAAAGCATTAGCTCCTTATTGAGGGCAGGGTCAAAGCCCCGCCCTTTCTAACGGGGTTTATTTTTCTTGGAGCCTTTTAATCTTTTCCTGAGCCTCTGAAAAGGAATGATCCAATTTTAAAACCAGGGCAAAGGTGTCGAGGGCTTCTGAAACCATCCCTTTCGCTTCGTAAGCCAAACCTAAATGGAAGTTTAACCGCGCCAATTTCTCATCAGGTAAGCCTGGTATGACAGAAGCTGTTTTATAATAGTCAATCGATTTATCGTAATCTCCCTTCTCCATAAAACAGTTCCCAAGCATGATATGGCAATCAAACTTGATGGAAGGATTTGAAGAAGCTAATTCAAATTCAGGTATGGCATAATCAAAGAGCTCCATCTCTTTATAGGCAATCCCTAAGTGGTAGTGCATTTCCGAATCTTTATCAGGAGAGGCAGTTTCAGTTTCGTAAGTGACCATCGGAGGGATATTCGGAGTGGGGCCATGAGAGACCTTTTCTTCAACCCTCTTTTTTTCAGAGGGAGGGTGGTATTCAGGAGTGACGGACTTGGGTGGTAAGGTTATTTTGGGGGTCTCTTTCGATTTCTGAGGACCTTCGATATCTTCAAGCGCTTTTAATGCCTCTGGGTCATCGGGTTTAATTACCAAAATATTTTGGTAGTAACTTTTTGCGCTTCCGGCCAGCCCTTCCTTTGAATATAATTTTGCTATCTTTTGAAATGCTTCAATGGATTTTGGATCGATTGAAAGAACTCTCTTATAGATGGAGATCGCTCGGAAATTTAAATCTTCTTCTGTATAAAGCTCAGCCAACTTTAAATATTCTTTTATCGCCTTATCATTTTCTCCGTTTTTTAAGTAGAGGTCTCCCAATTTTAGGTATAATCGTTTATCCTTAGGCGTCACCTCAATCAATCTTAAATATTCTTGAATGGCCTTTTTTGCCTGGCCTCTGAGGATATATTTTTGTGCAAGGCTTAATATTTTTTCTTTATCGAAGACCAAAATGACCCTCAAAAAAGGAAATATTTTAACTAAAATTTACCCAATGGTCATAAAAAAGTCAAGATGATAGGTCATGGATGAAAGGTCATGGAGAAAGGTGCATGATGGATCGGGATATCTCCTAATCTTTTTTGCTTATCTCAACGTCTTTTTTTCCACCTAATCATTTTTTAAAAGTTATTGAATAGCCTCTTTTGGGCATGGAATGGCTCTCTCTCATTAATTAAGCGAGAATTTGAATTCAACCTCCAAACAATCTAAAATGAATTCTTAATCCATATTGTGAAAAAGTAAATTCGGATAAGTTCAAAATAGATAGGACAGAAATTTTTTTACCAATGGTCAAATATTGACCATTTTTGTAATATCCATTATAATGCCTAAAATCAATTCAATTTTAGAAATAGGCGAATCCTTTAATGAATTTAATAATTTGAATTTTTACAAAAATTGGCACTTATTTTGCTTTCTTCAATAGAAATCTTAATTATATTATAGAGATTTCTATATGTCGAAGAATTTCAAGAAGGTGCTAATCGTTGATGACGAGGAAACTTTAACATGGAGCATGTCAAAAAGCCTGTCAAAGGATAAGGATAAATATGATGTGATCATTGCAAATAATGGTCGAGAGGCTTTGGCTCAACTGGAGAAGAATAAAATAGATTTAGTCATCACGGATATACGAATGCCAGATGTTAATGGTTTGGATCTTTTGGTCAAGATTAAAAAAGAGTACCCTCAGACGAAAGTCATTATTATGACTGCCTATGGGTCTTCCGATGTTCAGAAAGAGGCGAATCAAAGAGGGTCCCTCTATTACGTTGAAAAACCTTTTGAGATATCGGATATCCGAAAAATCATTATCGATTTGATTGGTAAAAAAAAAGGATTTCAAGGTAAAGTGTTTGGTCTCCAACTGACAGATATTATTCAAATGAATTGTCTCGGCCGATTGACCACAGTACTGATCATTACAAGAAACGGGGAAAAGGGGATCATCTATTTGAATGAAGGAGAAATTATCCATGCTGAGTGTGGGGAGCAAAAAGGAACAGAAGCCTTTTATAACATTCTCAGTTGGCAAGAAGGGGAATTTGTTTCAAATATCGGGTTCATTCCTCCCGTTCAAACGATCTATCAAAATTGGGAACACTTACTGATCGAAGCCATGCGAAGGAGCGACGATAAAGTATAAAGCGATGGGAGAATGTTTTATCTCAACACACGAAAATAATGAACCATGAATATTATCATCACAAAAAAAGACCTTGAAAAAATAGACCTCTGTTTGAATCAGGTGGTTTCCTCATCCCGGGCTCATTCCGCTCTATTGATTGATCGATCGGGCCAACTCATTGCCCAACATGGAAACACACCAGGGATCGATATCTTTTCGCTTTCGGCACTCACCGCTGCTAATTTTGGAGCCACTGCTGAAATTGCCCGAATGTTAGGAGAAGAAGAGTTTACTCTCTTATTTCACAAAGGAAAGACCGAAAATGTCTATTTTTCAGCCATCGGTGAGCATGTCATTATGGTCACCCTCTTTGATGATCAAACCTCTTTGGGGTTGATTCGTTTGCAAATTAATAAGATCATTGACGAGCTTTCTAAAATTTTATTATCCATTTTTGAAATAAGGAAGGTTCCAGAAAATTGATCGAATTGAACTTTTTGAATGAGATGGAAAAAATTTAATGCCTTTTATTAATTTTAGCAAAGACGAGATTCAGTGCAAAATCGTTTACTATGGTCCGGGGTTTTGCGGAAAGACCACTAATCTTCAATATATTTTTGGTCAAACGATCGAAGAGATCAAAGGCAAAATGGTTTCGATCGATACGAAAGGGGATCGGACATTATTTTTTGATTTCTTATCTTTGAATTTAGGAAAAATTAGGGGGTTTGATATCCGGGTTCAACTTTATACTGTTCCAGGTCAAGTCCATTATGATGCCACAAGGAAATTAGTATTGAAAGGAGTGGACGGGGTTGTCTTTGTCGGGGATTCATTAAAAGTGCAGAGGAAAAAAAATATTGAAAGCCTCATCAATTTGGCAAAGAATTTGGCAGAGAAAGGGATCAGTGTTCGGTCCATTCCTCTTGTCCTTCAATATAATAAACGAGATTTAGACGGGACAGATTCTGAAATTCTTCCCATTGAATTATTAGAAAAGGATCTCAATTCTATGTTAAAGGTCCCCTCCTTTTCAGCCAGTGCTTTAAAAGGCCTTGGGGTTTTTGAAACCTTAAGGGAAATTAGCAAATTAGTGGTGAAGGAAGTGAGCAGAAAGATTATGGTATTGGATAAGCAATTCAGGTGATGATTAAAGAGGGGAAACGGAGAATGGAAAAGAGAGTCGGAGAAGAGGATATCAAAGGATTGGAAGAAGAAATCGACTCTGCTGTGGATCGGCTCTTTGTAGATAAAAAGAGTAGTTTCACAGAGAAGTTATCGATGGAACCCACCCTCTCCGCATCTTCTATAGACAAAAAGAGCAGCCTGGCGGAAACGTTATCGATGGAATCTCCAATCTTGGAAGCTTCCTCTGAACCCGTGAAGGCAACCCGGCAGGAGAGTTCCTTCCATCCTTCTCCTGAAGCCCTTCCTTATGTGATATGGTTCGAAAAAATGGAAACCCAACTCCTCTCGTTAGAGTGGGAAATTACGAGAGAGAATCTTGAAAAAACAAAAGAAGAAGTTCTGGCTTTACGAGAGATTTTGAAGGAGAGACCCGATATTAACTCTGTTTTAAATCTAATGGAAAAGGTCTTAATCCATATGATTAAAAATGATGAACATATCCAACCCCCCCAGATTAAATTCTTATTAGATTCCAAAGAGGCTATTAAGCTGTTAATGAAGAAAGAAACCAATAGTGAAATCAACTCTTATAAACAATTGGTCTTTGGGGGGATCGGAGCCCGATTCTTATGTTTGGAAGGATTGAAAGAGACAAGAGGAAAGCCAGCTTCTTCAGGTGCTATTGAAGAGAGAGAGGTAAAAGAAATACCAAAAATGTGGGATGAACAGATTGAGGGAATACTAAAAAAAATGGCTTTATTTTCGGAGAAATTGGATGAGATCTTAAAAAAATTTGAAGTTAACTGTTCCCATTTCGAACAGATGACCCGAACGTCTCCAGGAGAATGGGTGGAAAAGAAGCTCCTGCCCTTAGACATCACTATTTTTAAAATTGACGAAAAATTATTTGGGATAGAGAGTCAAAAAATATTTAAATTATTTAAACTTCCAAATGCTTACCAAGACAAAATTTCCGGTCAACAGAGGATTCGATTGAAAGAATTTGAAATCCAGATGGTCGATCTAAAGAAAATATTTTCAATCGAAAATAAAGGCCGAAAGGGCCTGCCTGCCGGTAGGCAAGGAGAGATACAAATACTCACCGTCAAAGAAAACGGGGAATATAAGGGATTGATCGTCGACCAGCTGCTTAAAAAGTTATCCGCCGAAGCGGATATCAGTAAGGATTATGGTGAATATTTCCTGGGAATGGTGTATTGGACTTATCAAGAAAAACCCGTGGAAATTCCTATTTTAAATTTAAAAAAGATTTAAGTATTTCATGGACCCATGGATGAACGTGTGTTGACAAGAAAAATGGATGGGATGATAGAAAAAAAAGAGGAGGTGATTCATCGGCTCACCCAAGAGTTAGAAGATGTGAAAAATTTTACCGATAGTATTATTCAGAGCATTGGAAGCGGAATCATTATTACTGGAATGAATGACACGATCACTTATATCAATCGGGCAGGAGAGAGAATTTTGGGTTATTCGAAAGAGGAGCTGGTTAGCAAACCCTTTCATATTTTTGATTTAAGGGAAAAGCAGAGTGATATCCGCTCTCTTTTCTTTGATAATCCTGATGACCATGATACGAGGAAAGAGGGATGGATGAGGAGGAAAGACCGTAGTGAATTTCCTGTTGGGTTTACCATGAATAATCATTTGAACGTCAGGGGAGAAACGATAGGGAAGATTGTGATCTTTCGTGATATGACAAATGTTTATAAAATTCAAGAAGAAATATTGAGAATGGATAGACTCGTTTCATTGGGGAAGCTTGCCTCAGATATCGCGCATGAACTTCGAAATCCACTCGCCGGTATCAAGACGACGGCCCAAGCACTGAGCGAGGAGATGTCAAAGGATGACTCAAAAAGAGAATATTTAAGTCGGATTACAAAGGAAATTGATCGGCTCAATGAGCTTCTAAAGACATTTTTTTCATTTGCCAAACCACAAAAATTGAATCTGGTCTACTCCCATATCAAGGACATTATTAATGAAATTATTCCCTTTCTTATCAAGGAGATTGCGGATAAAGGAATCCATTTTATTGAAAACTATCATCCCCAACTTCCTAAGATAAAAGTCGATAAGACACAAATGCATCAAGCTTTTCTGAATTTATTTTTGAATGCCATTCAAGTGATGCCCGATGGCGGTGAGCTGAAGATCGAGGTTACGCCGATCGTTTCCACCTCTTTAATTGGAGGCAAACAGAATTTAATTAAGATCAGTATTTCGGACACAGGAAAAGGGATTCCCCCCAATATTCTTCATAAGATTTTTGATCCCTTTTTTACAACAAAACCAAAAGGGATTGGGTTGGGCCTTTCGATCACCTATCAAATTGTTAAGAAACATGGAGGAACCATTAAGGTCGAAAGCGAATTGGGGAAAGGGACCTCCTTCATAATCAATTTGCCAGAAATGTTGGAAAACCCATGAAACCGTCCATTCTGATTGTTGATGATGACGAAGTGATGCAAGAGACACTCTCGAGTGTGCTAAAGAAGAGAGGGTACGAGATCTTTTCTGTGGGTTCTGGGAATGGAGCCCTTTCTGTCACAAAAAAGAATGTCATTGATCTCATTCTTTTAGACATGAGGCTCCCTGATGTAGATGGTCTAGAAATTTTGAAAAAGATTAAAGAATTTGATAGTGACATCTTAGTCATCATGATGACCGCTTATTCTGATGTTCAAACCGCAGTTTCAGCCATGAAATCAGGGGCTTATCATTACATCAATAAACCCTTTGAATTGGAAGAATTACAATTACTGGTTGAAAAAGGTTTAGAGACAAAAAGCTTGATCAACGAAGTTAGAAGACTCCATCGACAACATAAGGTGGAATATCAAAACAACCATATCAATGGGATCAGTCTCCAGATTCAATATGTGAAAGAACTTATTGAAATGATAAGTAAAACTTATAAAACATCCGTACTGATTCAGGGAGAAAGTGGTACCGGTAAGGAATTAGCTGCGAATGCAATTCATTTTAATAGTAAAAGAAATGGTAAATCCCTGATGAAGATTAATTGTAGTGCCATACCTGATTCATTATTAGAATCAGAGCTTTTTGGACACGAAAAGGGTGCCTTTACCGATGCAAAAAATACAAAGAAGGGACTTTTTGAATTGGCTGATGGAGGAACCGTTTTTTTAGATGAAATTGGAGATATGAAACCTTATTTACAGTCAAAGATCTTAAGGGTCATTGAAAACCAAACCTTCATGAGGGTAGGAGGGGAAAGAGAAATTAAGGTTGATGTTCGAATCATTGCAGCTACGAATAGAGATTTAGAAACATTGGTAAAAGAGGGACTTTTTAGAATAGATTTATATTACAGATTAAAAGTAATGATAGTGGATATGCCACCTCTCCGTGAAAGAGTAGAGGATATTTTACCCCTCGCAAACTTATTTATTGGGGAAAATAATAAAGAATATAATAAAAATATCAAAGGATTTTCTGAAGAAGCAAAAAATATGATGATCCATTACACTTGGCCAGGAAATGTGAGAGAATTAAAGAATGTCATTGAAAGGGCAATGATTTTAACAGACCAAGAATATATCATACCCAAACAACTTCCTTTTGAATTAAAACAAACTGAACAATATGATCGATGGAAGACAACTTCCGAACCACCTGAAATAACAGATGGGATGTCTTTGGAATATATGGAAATGAATCATATTTCCAAGGTCTTGAGAAAATTGGAATGGAATAAATCAAAAGCCTCAAAAACGTTAGGCATTTCCCGGGCTACGTTAAGGGCGAAGATTAAAAGGTATAATATATCTAATAATTAATTGTAATATTCATAAGTTATTTAATAAATTTAAGATAATTTATAAGATTTAATTTATTACCTATTTGAATTTTGTGGGTTTAATAAATATTTTTCTTGACTTTTTATGAAGCTTGAGAGAAATTGATGTTATCTATCATTTTAAATTAACTAAAAAGAGGTAAAAAAATGATTTTTGGAAGAAAGAAGAATGTCATCGGTCTGGATATCGGGTCAAGTTCAATAAAACTTGTGGAATTAACGGAGGGGAAAAGTGGTTTTAAATTACAAAATTTGGGACTCTCTTCTTTACCCCCAGAAGCCATTGTGGACGGAGCCTTGATGGATTCAGTTACTATTATTGATACCATAAGAGACCTTATTTCCACTTCTAAGGTAAAGACGAAAGATGCAGTGACCTCTGTCTCCGGCCATTCCGTCATTGTTAAAAAAGTTTCATTACCCTTCATGACAGAAGCCGAATTGGAAGAATCGATACGATGGGAGGCTGAACGATACATTCCATTTGATATTAACGATGTCAATATCGATTTCCAAACCTTTGGTGCTAATTCAGAAAACCCAGAGGTCATGGATGTCGTATTAGTGGCAGCAAAAAAGGATATTATTAATGATTATCTCTCAGTCATTATGGAGGCTGGATTAAATCCAGTCATTATCGATATCGATGCTTTTGCTTTAGAAAATATGTTGGCAATTAATTATGAATTTGAAAAAGGGGAGGTCGTTGCTATTGTCAATGTCGGTGCCAATATTACTAATATTAACATCTTAAAAGATAATGTCTCTGGCTTTACGAGAGACATTTTTAAGGGGGGAAATCAAATCACGGAAGACATCCAAAGGCAACTCCACGTGGACTACGATGAGGCGGAAAGAATTAAAGTGGGCAGTAAGGTGGATGTCACCTCCCGATCGATCATTCAAACCTTATTAAAAACAGCCTCTGAATCGCTCGCCGTAGAAATAAGGAATTCAATAGATTTCTTTCAATCGACCACCACCTATGAAAAAATCAATAAATTATATTTGAGTGGAGGGGGATCAAAGATCAAAGATTTTAATATTGTTTTACAACAGGAGATAGGAATCCCTGTTGAAATGGTTAATCCGTTTACAAAAATAGAGTTGAGCGAAAAAAATATTGACGTCGAGTATCTAAGAGAAATAGGGCCGCTCATGGCCGTTGGCGTAGGTCTTGCCTCAAGAAAGGTGGGGGATAGATGATAAAGATCAATTTGCTTCTGACAAGGAAGGAAAAAAAGAGAGTTGGGATAAGAAAGGAATTTATCGTTCTCATTGTCTCTGTTGTCCTTTTATTTGTGTCTTTTATTATTATCCAATCGCAACTCGATAAAGTAAAAGAGGAAAAATTAGCACAAATATCTAAGATAAAAAAGGAGATCGACGACCAAAAAACCCAGATCAAAGAAATCAATCAAGCCAAAGAATCACAGAAAAATTTTCAAGACCGGTTAAACGTCATTAATTCATTGAGGAAGGGAAAGTCAATCTCTGCGAGACTCTTAGATGAAATCAGCATAGCTAAACCAGAAAAAATCCAACTGGAATTTTTGAAAAAAGAGGGAACGAAAATAGGGATTGAAGGGGTCGCCTTAGATGATGAGACAGTGGCCAATCTCATGACCAATCTTCGAAAGTCGAAGGTTTTTAAAAACGTTGATTTAATTGTGAGCGAACAAATCGAACAGAATAAAATCAGGCTGAAGAGGTTCGTTCTCTCGTGTGAAATTTCTTGATTTAGTTTAAGGAGAAACGAAATGGCCTTTACAATGGATTCTATTTTAAAGCTCTCAACGTCTAAGAAAATCTTAATATTGGTGGTTATTTTAGGTGCAATGTCAGGTCTATATTTTCAAAGTTTTTTCAGCCCTCGGCAAGAAGAGCTGAAAATCTTGGACGGTGATTTGAATAAATTGGTTAAAGAATTGAATGAGAGCAAGGCGATCACGAGAGACTACCAGAAATTCAAAGAACAGGTCGCGAAGTTGAATGAGGAGCTGACGAATGCCCTGACTCAACTTCCGAATGAGAAAGAAATCCCAGAGATATTAAAAACGATCAGCAGTCTTGGGAGAGAGTCAAATCTCGAATTCACCCTCTTTAAACCAAAGGCTGAAGAACCTCAACCATTCTATGCCAATGTTCCCATCGAACTAACAGTATCGGGGAGTTACCATAATACAGGCATTTTCTTTGACAAAGTGGGAAAACTTCCAAGGATTATTAACGTCGTCGATTTTAATATGACCAGGGCAAAAGAGGTGAAAGGGCAGGGAGAATCCGAGGTTTTGGTAAAGACCTCATGTCTCGTCCATACGTATCGGTCCATAGAAAAGAAAATTGAGGAGAAGAAAAGTGAAAGGAAAGTGGGTCCCAAGGAAACAGAGGAAGACCTTGAAAAAGCTCGAAAAAAATAGACCCTTCTGGTACCTCGTACTTCTATGCGTCGCATTCATATTTTTTGTGATGGGCTGTGGTGGAAGTTCCCCTCCATCCTCCCTTCCACAAAAAGGGAAGTCTCCCGCGATAGCGAAAAAGGTGGAGTCGACGAAGGTGACTGAGAAAAAAGAGGGGGTGAAAAAAGAAGAAGCCGAATATGTCTATAATCCTTTGGGTAAACCGGATCCATTTAAACCTTTTATTCAAATGACCCCCTCTAAAACATATTCAAGGAACGTTCCACAAACCCCTTTGCAAAAATACGAAATCAGTCAATTAACCCTGGTGGCAATTATTATGACCCCTGAAGGGAATATTGCTCTTGTCGAGGACTCAGCCGGGAAAGGATATTTTTTGAAGAAGGGAACAGAGATTGGTAAAAATGACGGAAAGGTAAAACAGATTCTTAGAGATAAGGTCATCATCGAGGAAGTATATGAGGATTTTTTTGGCCAGAAAAAAATGAATGAGATTTCATTATTTCTTCATCGAGTTGAAGAAGGAGGGGAATCATGAAATGTTCTAAGAAATTTAAGACGATTTCTTTATTTGTATTTTGGCTCTTTCTTAATAGTTGTGCCACAAGCAAACCGCTGATACAGACGCCACCTCCTGATACCCCATCGAAGGTCGTTAAAACCTCTATTATCCAGAGGATATCTTTTGTTGAGGAAGAAAATTATACAAGAGTTCAAATGGAGGGGTCTGAGGGCCTCGAGTCACCTTTTTATAAATTATTATCTGACCCCTTAAGGATTGCCATCGACGTTCCAAATATTGATTTAAAACAGATCAAAGAACCTTTAAAGATCGATAACGGAACAGTGGGTGAAGTCTTAACCACACAATTCGATGACAAAGGAAGAATTGAAATTGGTCTTGCTCAAATGACCAACTATAATATTTTAAAGGAAGACAAGAATCTGACCATTGATATCGAAAAGGTGAAGAAGATTGCCGAAGTTAAGCAGGGAGTAAAGAAGGAGGAAGTAAAGGAAGAAGTTAAAAAAGAAGAAGAGGTCATAAAAGAGAAGGAGACAGCTATCCCTCCTCCAGAATTAAAGAAAGAAGAGCCTCCTCCGGTTCGACCAGTAGAAACGGCTGCCCCAGATACTCTGCAAAAAGCAAAGAAGATCCTTAATTTTTTATTTGACCAGAAAAAAGATTTTATTACGTTAAACATCATCGCTGATGGAAAACTTGGAGACTATAATGCATTTAAACTGGGCTCTCCTCCAAGATTAGTTTTAGATATTATGGGGGTGGATACTGGATATCCCAAAAAAACGATCAATATTCAGAACCCATTTGTCAAAAAAGTCCGTATTGGACACCACCCAGATAAATTGAGACTCGTTTTCGAAAGTCCTATTCCAAAGATACCTCCTTATCAAATCAATCGGATCAATGACAAACTCATTGTCTCTTTTGGGAATTTCCCCCAACCCTCAAAACCCCAAATCGTGTTACAAGAGAAGGCACCGATTTCCCCTGTTGTGCAGCCAAAAGTCGCCCCAACACCTGTGGCACCTACCAAAGCTGAAAAATCAACTGTTTTGAAGGAAATCAATTTTAAGCAAATGGAGGATAAGTCAAAGATCGTTGTTGCCTTAACTGAGGAAGCCAAATTTGAGTCATCAAAGATTTCAGATAAGGTGATTGCAGTGGATATAAAAAATGCATTTCTTCCCAAGCATCTTCAGAGAGGTCTGGATACGAGTGGATTCGACAGCGCTGTTAAGTATATCGATCCAAAGAATGTGAAAAAGGGTAAAGCGAACGATGTCAGGATATTGATCACATTAAAAGAAGAAGTGGCATTTGAGACCACTAAAGAAGGAAAGACCCTTTTTATCGACATAGAGAAGCCAAAAAAGATTGAGGCTGTTCCCGAGACAAAAAAAGAGGAAGTGGCAGGAGAGACTAAAAAGGAAGAAGTCAAGGAAGAAGAAGTTAAGAAGGAAGAAAAGAAACCCGTTCCTGAATTGAAAAAACCAGAGAAAGCCTTACCCCCTGTTGAGGAGAAACCAGTTCCTCAACAGCAAGTGGCCAAAAAAGCGGAAAAAGCGGATGAAGAGAAAAAGGTCCCTGAAGAAGGGCGTCCGGAAAAGATATTTACGGGGAGGAGATTATCACTCGACTTCAAAGATGCGGATATTAAAAATATCATTCGACTGATTGCAGAGGTAAGTAATTTTAATATCATTACAGGAGATGATGTCACAGGAAAGATTACGATGAGACTCGTGGATGTTCCTTGGGATCAGGCTTTAGATGTTATTTTGCAAGCGAGGTCTCTCGGAATGACGAAAGTAGGGAATGTGATACGGATTGCACCACTCGACTCTTTAAAGAAAGAGATTCAAGCGGAATTAGAGTCAAGAAGGGCGAAAGAAAAGTTAGAGGACTTAGTGACCGATCTCATACCGGTCAACTATGCCACAGGAAAGGAAATTCTTCCACAAATAAAGGGTATTTTGAGTGATCGGGGAGATATAAAAGTAGATGATCGGACGAATATTTTAATTGTGAAGGATATCCCTCGAAACATTGCTGCAGCAAAGGACTTAGTTAAATCGTTAGATACGAAAACACCCCAAGTCCTGATTGAAGCAAGGATCGTCCAAGCCGACCTGACGTTTCAAAGAGACCTGGGCATAACATGGGGGTTTATGGCAACGAGTGATACAACTGCTAAGAATGTTGCCACCGTGGGAGGAGGGACGGCGGGCACAAGCACTTTAAGAGGTAGTACTGTTAATACTCGAAAACTCATCGATTTGCCTGTAACGGGCGGCGGTATCTTTGAATTTCTTTTTACCTCCGAATACGGATTAAGGAACTTGGATGTCGCTATATCGGCTTACGAAAGCAAAGGAGATGTTAATGTTATTTCCAGCCCTAAAATTGCCACACTCGATAATAAAGAGGCATCGGTTGAACAGGGGCTAAGAATTCCTTATACAAAGCTGACTGAAACAGGAACCCCAACAGAGGAGTTTATTGAGGCAAACCTTAAATTGACTGTCACCCCTCATGTGACGAACGACGGACACATCAAAATGAGTATTAAGGTAAAGAAAGACGAACCGAACTACGACAATAAAAGTAATTATGGCACGCCAAGCATAGATAAGAAAGAGGCCGTTACTGAAGTATTGGTTAAAGATAATGGAGTGATCGTCATTGCAGGAATTTATACCATTAAAAAGAACGAAGGGACGACAGGTGTTCCTCTTTTTAGTAAAATTCCAATATTGGGTTGGTTATTTAAAAAAGAATCAAAGAAAGATGAGAGAAGGGATTTGTTGATTTTTATCTCACCAAAAATATTCAAAGACCAGGTATGAGGAAATGGCTTAAGCTTTGAAGAGGCCAGTTAATTTTTGAATGCTCTCTATTTTATTTTGAATGAGGTATTTCTTTATCCCCTGGATCACGTCTATTCCTGTTCTTGGATGAATTAAGTTTGCCGTTCCAATTTGAATGGCCGAAGCTCCGACCAGAATAAATTCGATCGCATCTTCGGCCTTCATAATTCCTCCCATCCCAATCACAGGGATTTTTACTCTCTGACTCACTTCCCAAACCATTCTTAAGGCAATGGGTTTAATGGCTGGCCCCGAAAGGCCTCCGATCATATTCCCTAATTCTGGTTTTCTCGAATGGATATTGACCGCCATTGCCTTGATCGTATTAATGAGAGAGACTGCATCTGCTCCTCCTTCCTCAACGCTTTTAGCGATACATGCAATATCGGTGACATTCGGTGAAAGCTTTATAATCAGAGTTAATTTTGTCGCCTTCCTGGCTTCCCTTACAAGCTTATAAACCATTTTTGGATCAGAGCTGAAAACAATACCCCCCCGTTTGACATTGGGGCAAGAGATATTCATTTCAAGACCTGAAATACCTGGAACTCCATCGAAACGTCTTGCCAATTCAATATATTCCTTCTGTGTATTTCCAAAAAAGTTGATGATGAGAGGGGTCTTTATTTTTTTATAATAAGGTAATTTATTGTGGATGAAATTTTGAAAACCGGGGTTTTGGAGCCCGATGGAGTTGAGGATTCCTCCCTCCGTTTCAAAAATCCGTGGCGGAGGATTTCCCATCATAGGTTTTAAGGAAATGCCTTTGGATAGGATGGCACCCAATTGATGAAGGTCGAAGAAATCATCATATTCTTCACCGAAACCGAATGTCCCGGAGGCTACCATCACTGGATTTTTTAGTTGAATCTTTCCGATCGTTACGGATAGGTCAGGATTTCGGATGGAATTCACTGTCACTCCCAGAGGATATTTTTTAAATGGAAAACAGGACCTTCTTTGCAGACCCGTTGATAGGGGGTGTTCAGATCATTCGTTTTGACAACACATCCCCAACAGGCTCCAAAGCCGCATCCCATTCGAGCTTCGAAGGAAGCCTGACAGACCACACCTTTGGATTTTACTGCCTTTGCCAGTTCTTTTAACATTCCTACTGGACCACAGGAATAGATGTATTGAGACTGACTTCTTTTAAAACTCTTTTTTTGAGATAAAAAAAGATCAATCACTGTTCCTTTATACCCCAAACTTCCATCTTCTGTGGCGATAAAAATCTTTAAGGCATTTAGTTTTTTAAAGTCTTCTTCACATAAAAGATCATCCTTTGTCCTTCCACCAATAAAGACATACAAATAGTGGGATCCCAATATTTCCGCTAAAGAATAGAGAGAAACGACACCGATCCCCCCTCCTATCAAAATAATAGGGGTAAAAGAGGGGAGGGGAGGTAAGGAGAAACCATTCCCCAAAGGGCCTATCATATTAACTTTTTGCCCTTTTTTAAATTCTGTCATCTTTTGGGTTCCCTTCCCTACTATTCTATAGAGGATGAGCAACGCTCCTCTTTTCTTTTTTTCTGGGTGGCTCGATGGGTAGCTTTTGTAGATACTGAAGGGCCGCCTCAAGAGAGGAGAAGAGTTTTCAGAAACCTTGAGCATAATAAACTGTCCCGCTTTTATTTCATTGGCAATCGAAGGACAGTAAATCGTCAAGAGAAAATAGAGGGGGTTTATTCTCTCATTTTTTACGACAATCCCATCGGTCTGTAAGGCCATATAAATTCTAAGTATTTTTAACCATGAGGAGAGCGTCAAATTTCCCCTGATAGAATTTCTTTCTCCTCCCTGACAATTGGTAAAAAAACAAATGATAGAGATGAACCGCTGGCTGATTGAGGGCATTCACTTCGAGATAAAATGTTTTGATCTTCCTTTTTCTACAAAATGCGATATAAAATTGCATGAGCTTTTTAGCGATACCCATTTGCCTATATTGAGGATGAACACAAATATTGAGAAGTTCAGATTCATCTCCAATGTTCCGAAAACATATAAAACCTATCACCACCGGATGCTTTCCCATTCCTTTCATTTTAATAATAAAACAATAAGCCAATGGATTTTTCATCTCCGCAATAAACATATTCTTTGACCAGGGATGGAGGGAGGAAGAAACTTCTATATTAAGAATTTCATCTAAATTGGCCATCTCCATTTTTTTGATACCTAATCTGTTTAACTCCATACTCAACATTTATCCCTGCCTACCGCAGAGAGGAATCCTCTTGAGGAGCCTATTTAATAGGATAGGATAGGGTCGAGTAATTCTTTTGCTGCCTTTCTCATTTCCTCATCTTTTGAATGATCGAGGACGATCCGATAGGATTTTTTGGCCTCCTCATATTTTCCCCAATTTTTTTGTAGATTCCCAATCTCCAATTGAGTTAAGAAGAACCATAAGGAATTTTCTTTCAAATACCGTATCGCTGTTTCAAAACTCGTAAAGGCTTTTTCGTATTTCCCTTGCTGATAGAAAATCTCACCCAATCCGAAGGAGGCTTCACCAAATAATTCGAGGATATTCCCTTTTAAAACCATTGTGTAATGAGAGATCGCTTCAACCATGTTTTTTTTCTTAAGATATAAATTACCTAATTGAAGAGCGGCATGATAGGATAGAGGATGATTTGGAAATTCATGGAGGACTCGCTTGAATACCCCTTCAGCCTTATCATTCTCCTCACGGGAAAGATAGATCATTCCCAATTGAGTGAGAGCAAAAAGTTGCCAGGGATTGTTCCCATTTTGTCGAGCAATAAGATTGAAAGTTTCCAACGCCTGGTCTAAATTTCCCAATTGGAGGAGGCATTCCCCCTTAATAAATTGACGTTCTTCCACCGATTGAGAGTTGGGGAATTCGAGCAATAAAATATCGAAGTTCGTAATCGCCTCCCTGAATTTATTTTCAAAAATATATCCTTGACCTATTCGGAAGAGAGCTTTTTCTCTATAACTCGTATTAAGAATATTAAAATAGTAAGGCAGGGAGTCCGATACCCTCCCTTCAGAGAAGATCATTTCTGCATTTAACCATTGCATAAAGGTTTTTTCTTCTTCCAAAGAGTTTAATTTCTGCAGTCTCTGAAAAATCCTATTGGCTCCTTCCATTTCACCGAGATGGAAATAATCCCAGAAAAGGGTGAGGGCAGCGACCCCCCACAAAATACTCTCTTTGGGTTGATTAAAAAGGAGGTTTAATTCTTTGATCGAGGAAGAGTAATCCCCATTCGTCAAAAATATTTCTCCCAGTAAATAGTAGGTATATGAAATAAGGAGGGGATCCTTAAATTGTTTTTTAAATATTTGGAAGATTTCAATTGCATCCTGGACATTTCCCAAACGATATTCACAAATACCCAGTCTCCAATACGCTTCTGAAATTAAAGGATCGTTATTAAACCGTTCATAAAATGTTTTGTAACTTAGCTTGCCTTCATGAAATTTACCTAATTTTAACTGGGAACCTCCCAGCCAGAATAAAGCATACTTTGAATATGTTTTTTGGACAAAATGAGGCTCCTCACCTATCTTCTTGAAATAACCGACTGCAGCTTCATAATTATTTTGTTTATAAAAGAGAACCCCTAACCAGAACCAAGCGGATTGAATTAATTCATTTCGCTTAGAGAGTAGTAAAACTTTTTTGAAAGATGATTCCGCATGAAGGAGTTTATTTGATTTAAAATCAAGAAGCCCTAATAAATAATAGGAGTGATCGATCCATTCAAATTTTGGGAATTTGTTAATGAGCGAGAGAAGCATTTTATAGGCTTCCATTCCATTGCCCAACTTCATCTCAATTTCTGCTACCCAAAAGAGCGTATAATCCGTATATTCAAAATTTTTACTTTCGTTGATAATTTTTAAAAAGACCTTTTCGGCTTCTTTTCCCTTTCCTTTATTCAATAAAGTTTTCCCTAATAGGTAACAGATCTCATATACTTTATTATGATTTGGATAATCTCTGATAAATTGAGAAAACTGCTTTTCAGCAATATCATAAAAACCATCATGATACG
>CAVTZZ010000081.1:0-17452 GCA_963739325.1 uncultured delta proteobacterium
AGCAGGGTTAAAAAAATTAACCTCTTTGCCCCTTGATGTTCACCTGATGATAGAAAAACCTGAGCGCTATATCGAAGCTTTTGCTCAGGCAGGGAGTGATTGGATTACTATCCACGCTGAAGTGTGTCCTAATCTCAAGCGAATGATTAAAAAGATTCGTCAGTTGAATGTAAGGCCAGGCATTGTGCTCAAGCCTGCCACTTCGTTAAAAACCCTCTTTTCTGTTCTTGATGATCTTGATTTAGTTCTTATCATGTCGGTCAATCCTGGGTTTGGTGGACAGTCTTTTATTCCATCCACATTGAAAAAAATTGAGCGATTGAGAAAGATCATCGATCAGAACCATTATGTCCTGGAAATAGAAGTGGATGGAGGGATCAAAGTAGAGAACATCGGAGAAGTTTCGAGAGCCGGGGGAGATATCTTCGTTCTGGGCACGGGCATCTTCAAGACAGAGGACTATGGAGAGACGATACGTAAATTAAGGAAGGAGATATGAAAATAGTAGACACTATTTGGGAACCACCATCAAATGTTTCACGAGAAGAGATCATTGAGACTTCACAGACTATCTTGACTATACCCGATATTGAGGTGAAGCAAAATGAGGACGTTTTTCGGATTCAAGCATTAGGATTGGATTGGGACATTGGAGTCATGGTTTATGAACCGAAGGACTCCTCAAAGATTCCGTTAGGCGCCGACGGGAAAAAAGTGGGTTTTTTCCTGCTCCATGGGGGTTCTGGGGATTATCGATCGATGGAAAAGCTTGCTCGCCTGCTGACAGGTAAAATGGGTTACAAGGTGGTAAGCATGACCTTTCCGGGGAGGTTATACTTACAGGATTCCAGCAGAAATTGGCCGGGTGATACCATTCATCCTGATGGAACAGTAAGGACCCCGATATGGAAGAAAGATGAGTTGATCACTCCTGATCAGTATGAGGTAGTAAAGGACTTATCGAAGAGAAATAGGTATGGAACTCGAACTGTTGCCAGAGCGAAACCAGGCACAACGTTTTATTACCGTATGGCTGGCTGGCCGGTTGCTTTTGAAGAGGGGATGAAAGAGGCTTGTAGTCGCCACCTTCCGGTGGGTGAATATTCTATCTATGCCAATGGTCATTCAACAGGGGGTCCTATTATACATATGCTCCTTCAGCGGGTTTCAAATATCGCAGGTATGGCCGATGCAGAAGGTTCAACATTTAGCTATATTTTTGTAAAAGTGAATGAGTGGAGTGGAGGACTTGGCAAAATAGGTGATGTGAAGATGGAGGCAGCAAAAGGAGACAAAGATTATTCCACTTGGCCGGACCCATTCTACGAACTTTACATACGCACCTGGCGTGACATCGCACGATATAGTGGACCAGAGGCTCTTGGGCAAGAGGGACCGAAGGCTTTAATGCGTTTGCCAATGCTCATGGAGGAAGTGTTTCAAGACTGGGAGAAGGAGAAATCGAAACCCCAATTCAAGGCTGAATACATCTTCACCCATAGCGGTATCAAGCAATTAACCGAAGCTGCTCGAGTGACTGCTAAGCGTCTGAACCTGAGCCCTGAGGAGACCGAAGCCTTGGTGAAACGCTACGTTGGATATACGAGGGAATTGACAGGTCCGGGGATCAAACCGGTTCCGCCTATCCTTTACAATATAGCAAAAGATAGTCGCGACCATAGCCCTGGAGTGTATAAAGAAGTCGTCCTTCCGATGTGTGCAGCTATGAGTCCGGCACCCAAGGTTCGGGTCGTTCAGTATGGGGGAGGAGTGCATAGCTATATGAAATCCGAAAAGGATCTACCCTTGGGGATTGGACCAGCCGTAATCAAGATGTGGCACGACGCTATAATGGGCGGATATTTCTTGAAGTAGTAGGATGATAATATTGTCTGGCCTTATACCCCCTGCAAAGGATTGTCTTTAACTACCTGCCTCCAGTAATAGGGTCACAATATTGTGGAAGGATGAACCCGTGGCAGATCTTATTTTATTAAATGCCAATGTGATCACAATGGATCCTGTGCATCCAAACGCTCAATGGGTGGCCATCAAAAATGGTAGAATCTTAGCTGTAGCTGAAGATGATAGCTTCAAAGAACTTCGCCACAAGCATACAAAGTTGATCCATTGTAATGGTAGGACGGTTTTGCCTGGTTTCATTGATTCCCATCTACACTTTCATGGACTTGCCGAAAGCCTTGTGACACTTAATTTGGAGCCTCGCAATCATGTTCGTTCACTCTCTGAAATACAAGATAAGATAGGGCAGTTATCAAAAGAGTTACCCTCTGGGACCTGGATTAGGGCGAGAGGCTATAATGAATTCTACTTAGCTGAAAAAAGGCATCCGACACGGTGGGATCTTGATGCGACTGCACCTTTCCACCCCACAAGGCTAAGCCACCGCTCCGGACATGCCCATGTATTGAATAGCTTAGCCTTAAGACTTGTTAATATTTCAAAAGAAACAGCAGATCCCCCAGCAAGTGTTATTGATCGCGATATCGAGACAGGAGAACCAACAGGATTGCTTTATAGTATGGGGGATTACCTTGCTAAGGCAATCCCCCCTCTTGAAAATGACCAGATGGAACATGGAATCAGGCTGGCAGGCCAGGAATTAATTTCCTTGGGGATTACATCGTTTTGCGACGCCTCATCCCGAAATGATTTGACCCGCTGGAAAATGTTTCAAACTTGGAAAGAACGTAAACTTTTAAAACCCAGGGTAACCATGGTTCTTGGTAGAGATAGTTTTAGTGAATACCAAAGGCAAAATTTCTTTATCCAAATAGAAGCAAATCAGCTCCGCCTCGGAGGTGTGAAGATTATCTTGCATGAAACCACCGGAAATCTCAGTCCAAGTCAGCAAGAATTGAATGAGATGGTGGGCTATATTCATGAGTGCGGGTTACAAGTCGTCATCCATGCCGTTGAGGGGAAAACGATCGAGGCTGCCTGTAGTGCCATAGAGTTCGCACTACAGAAGGCCCCAAGATCAGATCACAGGCATCGGATTGAACACTGTTCTGTGTGTCCCCCATCCTTAGCAAAGCGCTTGGATTCTCTTGGTATCATTGTGGTCACTCAGCCCTCTTTCATCTATTACAACGGGGAACGGTACCTCCGGACTGTTCCGGATTCGAATTTGAAACATATCTATCCTATTGCAACCCTTATGAAAAATGGTGTGAGAGTGGCAGGGAGTTCAGATTGTCCAATCATTCCAGCAAATCCACTGATAGGAATCTATTCTGCCGTTTCGCGAAGGGCTGAAAATGGAGAGTTCGTTTTGCCTGAAGAAAGGATTTCTCCTCTGGAAGCATTAAGGATGTATACAGACTATGCTGCAGAAACAACCTTTGAAGAAAGGACCAAGGGATCGATTACACCTGGTAAACTGGCTGATCTGGTGGTTTTGAATGGTGATCCAACCCGAGTCTCAGTCGACGAGATAAAAGACATTAAGGTAGAAATAACCATCCTCAACGGGGAAGTGGTGTGGGACAAAATGAATTAACTAATAATTCCTCTTTCAATATATGAAGATAACTGGCTCTCTGTTAGACCTAACAGATCCATATAAACGTATCGATTATCCTCACCTAACAATGGCGCGGCTTTCCAATTAAGGGTTGACTTTTCTTTGAATTTTATAGGGGAAGCATCTGAAATCGTTTTCCCCAGGGTTGGGTGTTCTAAATATACGAAAAAATCTCTTTCTACCAATTGAGGATCCTTAGATAGGTCTTCAGCATTCTGAACCACTCCTGCTGGAACTCCTGCTTCTTGAAGAAGCTTCACGATCTCCTCAGGTGAATGTTGGGAAGTCCATTGTCCAAGAAGTCCATCCAATTCTTCTACATGTTCCTTCCGCTTGGATAGGGTGGAAAACTGCTCTTCTTTCATCCAATTAGGGTATCCCATCACTTTACAGAGGGCTTGCCATTCCACCTCATCAAACGCTGCGATAACACACCATCTGTCTGTTCCTAAACATTTGTAACATGCATAGGGGGCTGCGGGTACATTCTCCGATCGATTACCCTGAGGTTTTATCTCCCGGCGATTGACTAACATATCTAAGAGGGCAGGCCCCATCAAAGTGCATATGGCTTCGTATTCTGAGAGATCAATATATTGACCTTCACCTGTCCTTTCCCGATATTCCAAAGCTGCCAAAACTGCGAAAGCAGCATAAAGGCCGGCAATAGGGTCTGCAAAAGCATAACCCAATCCCATAGGGGTTTCCTTGGAGAAAGAAGTAAGATAAGTAAGGCCTGAAAGTGCCTGGAGGGTTGGTCCAAAAGCAACAAAGTCTCTCCAAGGACCGGTTTGCCCCATAGCTGACATGCTCACCATGATAAGATTAGGGTTTACTTCGCTCAGCTTATTGTAATTCAATCCCCAATTTTTCATTACACGAGGAGAAAAATTTTCAATCAATATATCGCTCTTCGCTACCAGCTTTAAAAAAATTTCTTTGGCTTCAGAATGACTCATGTCCAAGGTGATACTCCGTTTATTACGATTCCAAGTGTTAAAGTATCCCGTCATATTAGATTCGGCTCCTTTGGCCGTCTTTTTAGATTGGATTTTTATGACTTCAGCTCCAAAATCAGCAAACATCCTCGTGGCATAAGGACCTGCCAACATCCAAGTAAAGTCTAATACCCTTAAACCGTTGAGGATCCCTTTGTTCATCGAATACACCATTAAATAGCACCTATAGAAGAAAGCCTTTCAAGTTCCTTCTCAGAAATGCCCAATTCCTTTTGATAGACTTTAATATTGTCTTCCCCTATTAAAGGGGCTCGTTTCCATTGGCTCAATGAAAGGTAACCGAATTGATAGGGCATCCCAGGATATCTAAAGGAGACACCAGTTTCAGGATGATCCACCTCAATAAAGAACTTCCGTGCTTTGAGTTGAGGATTATTTAAAGCTTCAATAGGAGAATGAATCGGAGCCAATGGAAAACGCATGAGCTGTCCCAACCCAAAAAGCTCGTCCCTCGTATGCGTTTTAGTCCACCGTTGTAATACTTCGATAATATGACTAAAATGGTTGAGGCGATATTCTTCTTCACTCCATTTTCGGATCTGTTAGATCCTCAGCCATACCTTCGCTCTCCATCCACTCAACTAATGTCTCCCATTGTTGAAAGAGGGTGATGAAGATATAACCATTTTTACATGGCAAAATGCAGGAGGTGTTATTCCAGGATAAGCCCTCTTGTCTTTTAGATACAAACTTCTCGTAAAAATAGCGAACCATGACATGATCCAAGGTAGAAACAACTGCTTCTTGAAGCGAGATATCGATATGCTCTCCCTTTTTGCTGTGTATTCGTTTCCTTAGAGCCAAGAGAATGCCAATCGCAGTAAAAAGAGAGGAGGTATAATAAGATTGTTCCCCAAAAGGTTTAAGAGGAGGGGTTGAGGGGGATCCTGAGACATACATGCTTCCCCCATATGCAGAAGCCACGAGATCACATGATTTATATTGATTTCGGGGACCATCCTGTCCAAAACCTGTCACGGATACCAAAATGAGTTTGGGGTTTATCTCTTCTAAAACTTCAAAATCCAAATCCAGTCCTTTGAGGTACCCCGGGGGGAAAGTTTCAACTACGATATCCGTTCTTTTTATCAGTCTGCAAAAAATCTCTCGGCCAGCACTATGTTCTAAATTAAGCGTGATACCGAGTTTATTTGTATTATTATGGTAGAAAAACAGACTCCTTTCCGGATGGGGTGAATTTCCCAAGAATGGTCCGATTTCCCTTGATGGATCGCCACCCGGCCTTTCAACCTTTATGACATAGGCTCCCATATCCGCTAAAAGCTTAGAGCAAAAACTTGCCTTCTCATCCGCTAAATCCAAAACATGGATACCATTCAGAAGGCCACCATTTTCTCCTTTAACTTGCATTGGTAGTTTGCTTTCCTTCTTTCCCCATCTTGTCAAGCAGAATGGTCTTATTCAGGGAGACTTTTTCATATTGAGGATTTAAATGGATGGCCGTATTATAATTTTTCAAAGCTTCAATGAATTCGTCTTTTTTAAAAAATTCATTACCCACACTAAGATAGATATCAGCAACCAATTCCTTATCTCCCCATCTTGTCCTCCATGGATTATTAAGATGTCCTTTGTAATCGAATCCATCGGGTAATATATTTTCAATATCTATCAAAGATTCTTTTATTTGGAGAAGGGTTAAGACGTGAGGGCCTATTTCAAAGGCATTTTCCAAATATAACGCTTCGGCATGGATAGCCATTTTCCGTAGAAGACAATTATAAAGAAGTGTTAGACCCAGGCAGTTTCCCACTGTTTGGTTATCTTTACTTAGCTGAGCATCAATGACCTCATTTAATTTATAGTTTCCATGAGGTTTGTAACGGGCTGGTTTTTCTTTCCATAGCCAGTCGAAGACTGCCTTCGCCTTAGTCATCAGGCCAGAAGTAGGCGTTAGATGGCG
This sequence comes from uncultured delta proteobacterium, assembly GCA_963739325.1. GTDB lineage: Bacteria > Desulfobacterota > BSN033 > BSN033 > UBA1163 > CAVTZZ01. The sequence continues at coordinate 6,491 of CAVTZZ010000081.1, forward strand.
GATGAATTGCTGGTGCAAATAGTCAAGTTTGCGCCTATATTCGGCGAGTTGCTTCTTTTCTAAAATACCAGAAGCGAATAGAGCTTCCTTTTCGAAATTGAAAGCTCTATTTTTAATAACGGGCCTCCTTTTTAGAAAATGTACCTTGGGGGAATAATAAATAGGTGATCAATCGGATGAAGGTAAAGGTTTGGGTTCTTGAACTTCCATATCCTTATCGCAACAGGTCAGCTTCCCCTCACCCGCTTTCGTACAAAGTATTTCGGTACCGCAAACCTGACAACGATACCTCTTTCCAAGTTGACTCATTATTCATTCCCTCCAATTAAAAGTAAAAGGTTAAGGTTGAGGGTTAGGTTGAGGGGTTAAAATGAAATTTTTATTCCCTTAGCCTTAACCTCAGCCTCAGCCTTGAATAAGGCTACTACTTCTTCAATTCCATAGGTTGACCGCAGCAGCAAATGGTTCCATTGCCACCACGGGTGACGATAAACTCTGCACCGCATTTTTTACAGATATATCTTTTCCCGACTTGATTCGCCATCTCTGTTTGTACCTCCTTAAATATATAGGTTCATCCTGCTGATAGAGAAATTAAGGTTGTCCATATTCTTCACGAAGATTTTTTCTCAGGACCTTACCCATCGGGTTTCGTGGCAAAGAACTAACAAATACGACTGATCGGGGTCGCTTAAACCCAGCGAGTTTTGAACGACAGAATTCTATAATTTCTTCTGGTGTTGCCATCTCACCTTTTTTTAGCACTACCACAGCTCGAGGTTCCTGTCCCCATTCCGGATCATGAACTCCAATGACCGCTGCCTCCTCCACTTTGGGATGAGAATGAAGCACATTCTCTACCTCATCAGGTGAGATATTTTCTCCCCCTCGAATGATCATGTCATCCGCGCGACCGGCCAGGTAGATGTAACTATCCTCATCCATCCAACCCATATCCCCAGTGCGCAGCCAACCATCAGGAGTCATGACCTGTGAGGTCTTTTGCTCGTCCCGCCAATAACCCGTCATGATACGAGGTCCTCTGGCCAAGATCTCTCCCACCTCTAATGGGGGCAATACTTTTCCTTCCTCATCCATAATCTTTACTTCCACATCAGGTAATGGTCTCCCAATTGAGGAGGTTAACCTCTTTAATTTTTTCTTCCGTTCCTCTTCTGTCCCTTCGATGATATGATCTTCAGGGCCTAAAGTGGTTATGGTAGAAGCAGTCTCTGTTTGTCCAAAAGCATTGATAAACCTCACCCACGGCATTACCTGGATCGCCCTATGGATTACCTCAAAGGGCATAGGAGCAGCCCCATAAGTGATTACCTTCAAGCTTGATAAATCGTATTTACTAAAATCAGGGTCATCGATAACCCTTTTGAGCATAGTGGGAACTAACATCGCTCGTGTGGCTTTCTCTCGCTGAATTGTATCCAACCACTCCTTCACCTCAAACTGCCTCATCAGCACAAGGGTTCGACCACCGTATATAGCGGCAAGCATGGCCTGAATCCCAGCCACATGATAGAGAGGGACCGTCAATAAATTCCTCTCCTCTATGTCGGGACTGGCAGGATCGACATTGTCCAAAACATAGGTGACAAATGCGCTGTGCCTCAATGGCACACCTTTAGGCCGCCCAGTGGTACCTGCTGTATACAACAAAATCGTGATGTCTTCGTCTCCGATTTCACAAATCAATTCATCAGAAGAGGCTGAACCAATGAGATCCTCGTAATATCCCATCCTCTCGCTGTGGCTATCTATAGAGAAGCATTCTTTAACAGTGGTCAACTGGGGTAACATCGCATTGACCATATCCAAATATCTGTTTCCCACAAAAAGGGTTTTAGCCTCAGCATGAGTTATCATATAGGCTAATTCATCGGCCTTTGCCCTAAAATTCAAAGGAACAAAGATAGCGCCTAACTTAGCCACTGCAAAGTAGGTTTCAATATACTGATTGCAATTGACATTGAGTATCCCAATCCGATCGCCTTTTCCTATCCCCAATTTAGCTAAGGCATTGCCCAAGCTATTGACCCTCTCGTTGATTTGGGCATACATCCACCTTTTCCCCTCAAAAACGATACCATTCCTCTCAGGACAAATAGCATTCGAAATATTCAAAAAATCTGTTGTATTCATTCTCCATCCTTTTTAATATCCGCTTGCTGACCAAGTGCCAACTTAAGCTCTGAGGCAAGTCTCCTTTCCAATTCCAGGCCTTCTATCAGAGTTAAATCTAATCCCCCTACCACTGCCTGTTTGGCACTTCTGACTGCCATTGGATGATAGGATGCGATCATCCTAGCCATTTCTTCAGTTGTCTCTAAAAGTCTCTCTTTAGGGACTACTCGATTGACTAATCCGAATTGAAAAGCCTCCTCCCCGCTCAACCAACGATTGGTGAGCAACATCTCCAATGCCCTTGCATGACCGATAGCCCGAGGCAACGTCTGGGTAGCGCCGGCAGCAGGGATGATCCCTAATCCAACCTCCGGTAAACCGAACCGGGCATCTTCCGACGCGATCCGAATATCACAACAGAGAGCAATCTCAATCCCCGAACCTAAAACAAATCCATGAACCGCAGCGATGAGGGGCTGTGGAATATTTAAAAAAAGGTCCCAGACATCTCGTCTGAAGCGCACCTGTCGGGCAATGATCGGGCTCGATGCCGTGAGGAACTCGCTTAGGTCTGCGCCCGCACAGAATGCCTTTTCTCCTGCCCCTTTAAAAATCCCAACCCTTACCTCCCCATCGTCTTTGATTGCACTCAGGACTTCAAAAAGATCATCTCGCATCTGGATATTATAGACATTGAGAGCCTGAGGACGATTCAGAGTTACATAGGCGATGTTGTTCCTCTTTTCATAGATCAGGGTTTTAAAACCACTCACTGGAACCTCCCACGGGTGGGGATTTTTCAATCTTCAATCTACAATTTGAAGTCTGCAATCTGAACATCACTTCCCCTCAAATCGAGAAGTCTTCTTCTCCCGAAAGGCCTTAATTCCTTCTATGCGATCCTGGGTCGTATGTAACAGGAGATAGAGATCGGCCTCCAACCGGAGTCCTTGTTCCAGGGTCATATCCAACCCTTTGTAGGTGGCTTCTTTTGTGTACCTTAGAGCAATCGGCCCCTTAGACACCATCCCCTGTGCTATGTCCCACACCAGAGGTAAGAGCTCTCCAGAAGGGACCACCTTGTTCACCAGGCCAATCCTGAAAGCCTCTTGGGCATCTATCACCTTTCCGGTGAGAATCATTTCGATGGCATGACTTTTCCCTACGAGCCTTGAGAGGCGTTGAGTTCCTCCATCCCACGGGATATGGCCTGTCCTGATATGAGTTAATCCGAAATGGGATGTCTCTGAGGCGATTCTCATGTCGCACGCCAGGACCAACTCCAACCCCTGCCCGATGGCATCCCCATGGATCGCTGCAAGGATAGGTAAGTCCAGTTTTGCAAGAGGTTCAGCAAGAGACCACGTTTTTGCCTCCAGTTCATCACCGACTTCCAAGAGAGGCCCAAAGGAATCTGTCTCCATGGGAAAGGGTTTTTCTCCATCACCCGTAAGAACAAGGACCCGTATTTCTTCATCCCCCATGATTTCATCATAAAGTTGGGTAAGCTCATCGGACAGTTGGGCCAGTGTTACCAGGCTGTCCACAGGCCCAATGAGGCTTACCATCATCACATTGTCCTTCTTCTGACAATTCAGGGCGTGATATACCATAATGCGAATCCCTTTCTAAGCCAACCATGCCTACGGTCTGGCGATTAACCTCAAATTCCCCTAACAGCTCATGCTCTCGTGGAGTTTTTGTTTCTAATGGATACGTTCCTTCATATATCCTCTTCTTAATAAAAATTAATTTTAAAATAAATAGGAAGCGGGGGCAAGTTACCGTATGATTTATTGTCTATTGTTATATACAAATAAAATTTCTTGTCAAGGAAAGTGATTCTCCGCTATATCTGGAGATTAAAGGTGAGATTTGATTAGGAATGGAAATCCTTCACATGAATTGGATTTAAATTTTATACTTTGACAGCGCGAAACCTCACCCTTTAGAGCAAGGTCAAAAACGTCGCTCAGTATCAACCCTGATCTTGGGCTGAACGCAACCCCCAAGATCTAGACTGGAGAAAGTCGAAGGGTTGATTTTCCATCATTACACAATTCATTCTTTTGGGTCTTTTTTCTCCTCCTCAACTATCATACCGTAAACATTATCTGGAGGGGGGGTACCTCTTTTTTCAACTGAGATTTTGATCTCTTGATAGTGAAACTTAGGCTTACGATTATGAGCAATGAGTGCCTTAACCACATCCCATCCTATCTTATTCTGCTCCGCCATTGCAGTAATTTCCTCCAGGGCTGCTCGATTATCATAGGCTGTCGATCGATAAGGTCTGGGAATAATGAGTGCATCATAAATGTCACTCACAGTAATGATCTCTACAAGGGGATGTTTAAGCAGGATGCCTCGGGGATATCCCGAACCATCCCCCCTTTCATGATGATCTAAGGCCACCTCGCAGGCAAGGGGTTGGATGTCTTTGTGGTAATAACTGAGTAGCACATAGCCTGCTGCTGCATGATGTTCTATGAAACCTCGCTCAGTTTTGGTGAGAGGTGTCGCCTTTTTCAGGATGTGTAGGGGCACACAGATCTTACCAATGTCGTGGGTAGGGCCTGTTGCGGACAACCGGATACACTCCTGGTAGTCAGGTATCAGATCCTTTGCCAGAAGTGTTGACAGTGCAAACACCATGAGAATATGGGCATAAGTGTAAAAGTCGTGTTGTTTGAAATAGTCTAACGATTCCAGAACGGGAGCGGAAAGATGGACTGTCTCTAAAAGGCTAAAGAGATCGTTGACTTGCTTTTTGTCTGAGAAAATTGTGTCGTAGGGAGGGTTACTGAGAAAATTTAAACAATCCTCTTTGACTGAACAGTGGGTAAGGAGGGGATAGGTCTGATAGGAATAAGTCCTGTTCGAATAAAGAGCGGCATCTAACGTCTCTTTAGTCAGAAAGGTACCCGAAGGAAATAATAATTGGTTATCGAGTGTATGTATTGGATACCGAAGTGTTAACCTAGGCATAAAGGAACACCTTCTACGACTAATTTATCATTGTAAATAAATGGATGTCAACATGTTTTAAGAATTACTTATGTTTTTTTGCTTGACATTCCAGTCCCTTTTTGTATATGAAATATTTATCTCGTCCTAAACTGAGTTCTTATCAAAAATATTTCCTGTAAGAGGCATGGACTGAGATTTAGGGATTTGGGTTTAAGAAGTGAAACATGATGAAGAAATTCATATTGGTCTAACTTCGAGAAAGGAGGAGGAAAGATGAAGATTGAGGTAACCCAAGTCAAAAGTGGAATCCGTTTTGCTATGAAACGTGAAAGTGGGAGAGTTTTATTCGCCAGGTTTATACCATTCAACCATAAGGAGAAGGACCGGAAAGTGGTGTTTGAAATGTCAGTGAAAGAGGAAAAAAGGAAGGATGTAGGATAACCACTTTCTACTTAGAGTTTTCATTTATTTCTGTCAACTGTTGTTTCAAACCAACTGAGATTATTTACATAGCCTCAATTTCGCTTTATCCACAAAGCTGAGAGGAGATTATTCTTTGAGTCATTGGAAATCAATGAAATTATACCGAATCAAAAAAGGGACGAAGCCATCTTATGTATTGACTCCTCATCCCTTATCTGAACTTTAAGACCACAAGAAAATTATGCTCCACCCATGGATCCCGTTACTACCACCAAATCATTTTTAATGGTCTTTATCTCTTTTATTTTCTTCAACATTTTTTCTATCTTCCTTTTTTCCTCTGAGGAATTCACAACGCCAAAAAGCCGCACTGAATCAATACCTTCTACTGAGAAAAAAAGATGTTGATGTAATATACCGGCTTCAAGGAGGGCAGATTCGACTTTGCGATAAAGAGAAAGTTTACCGAGTTCTTTAACCGAATCAATACCACATGATTTGATTTCCTCAGATTTTGCCGCAACGACAGTAAGATTCACTGCAGAATCTTTATCTAATATATCCGTATTTAAAACTAAATCATAAAGCTGGGGATCGAGCCATTCTCGATCAAAAGCATACCTTAAGAACCCTCTTTTATCATGATCAGAGGTATGAATAATTTTTTCAGCGACCTCCCTTCCTACCTTATTTTCCTCCATCACCCTCTTGATCCGTTTCTCCATACCACCGATCACAAGAACATGAAGAGCACACTCAAAGGAGTTCAACAGGAGCTGGCTTCCCTTTCCAAAGAATACCGCATTGCCTTTCTTGGCTACATCATAAATAACGGACTGAAATCGATCGAGGTAGATCCTTGGCTTATCGCTGAAATATTTCTCGAGCAAAGATGGATTCTTTAACTCCATTTTTTGTACATCAGAAAGTAAACCTGCTTCCTCGGCAGCCTTAAAGAGTTCCTCCTTCCCATAATAGGGGTAACCCACTTTTTTAGCCACCTCTCTTGCAATCTTTTCTCCCTCTGTTCCCATCATTTCTGATATGGTTATAAAATACATAAGTCATCACGCTCCTTTCATATTAAATTTGTTCATCCACAAAGATATTGTCAAGTCTTCTCCAAATGATAGGGAGCATTCCCAATCTTATGAGATGAGAGAGGCAAACAAGATCTAGCTTCGAAAATATTAAAATTGCGGTTCGAAGGAGCTTGACGCCATTAACAGAGAGTGATATCGTTACAGTGAGTTGGATGTAGGGTATGTCTTTATTAGGAGTTAAAAGGGGAAATCCCAAAAATAAATAGGAGAAAAGTTTTGGCTAAGGTGCGATTGGAAGGGTTGACCAAGAGATTTGGCGATGTCCTGGCCGTAAACAATTTGAGCCTTGACATCCGAGATAGGGAATTTCTGGTTCTGGTGGGGCCTTCCGGCTGCGGTAAGACCACCACTCTTCGCTTGATTGCTGGGCTGGAGCAGCCAGATAGTGGTAATATCTATATTGAAGATGAGCTGATGACCACAGTAGAAGTTGGGCGGAGAGGAGTACAAATGATCTTTCAAAATTATGCCTTATGGCCTCATATGAAGGTCATGGATGAAAAAAAGTATTCTAACCTCAATTTCGCCTTGAAAATTCGCAACTGGCTGGAGAAGGAAATAAAGGATAGGGTGGAAGACATCACTCACAGAGTTGGCATTGAAAGCAAGCTATTCTTAAGAAAACCCAACGAACTCTCCGAAGGTCAAAGACAAAAGGTGGCCATAGGCAGAGCCATCGTGATCCCTCCGAAGGTCTTCTTGATGGACGATCCAATGACTAACATTGACCCTCCCAGCAGGGTTGGCCTCAGAGAAGAAATTCTGAAAGTGCATAAGCAGTTGCGAACCACCACGATATATGTGACTCACAATATGGCTGATGCTATGGCCATGGCTGATAGAATTGCAGTGATGAAAGAGGGTAGTATTCTTCAAGTGGATAACCCTGAAACATTATATGAACACCCTCGGGATAACTTTGTTGGCGATTTTATCCACAGTTACGATTCATCCTTTGCCTGGAGGAGCAGGGGATAAGTTCAGTTTCACAATCACAGGAGAATGAAATGACAGCTGAAGAGATTTTATGGAGTGAAGATTTTAAGAAATGCATCGATTTTCATGGCCATATCTGCCCTGGGGTAACGATTGGTTTTCAAGCGGCCCGGGTTCTCATGGAAAGATTGGGGGTCCAGAAGGCACCGGATGAGGAGCTGGTTGCCATTGTGGAGAATGATTCCTGTAGTGCCGATGCAATTCAGATCATGACAGGATGTACTTTTGGGAAGGGGAATTTTATTTTTAAAAACTACGGGAAACAGGCTTTTTCTCTGATTGACAGAAAGAGAGAAAAGGCTATACGTGTCTGCCTTCTGGCTGGTGCTTTAGAGGGTGACCCAGAGCGTCTTTCTCTTTTTGAAAAGGTGCGGACTGAGAAAGCATCGCCAGAAGAAAAAGATCGATATCAACAACTCCAACAGGGAAGAATCCGAAACATTCTCGATGCTACGGCTGAGTCATTGTTTAAGATTGAAGAAATCTCACCGGATATTCCCCCAAAAGCCATGATTATGGAATCCGGAATCTGCGATTTCTGTGGGGAGTCAACCAAGATAGACCTCTTATGTAAGATGAATGATAAGAAGGCATGTATTCCTTGTGTCCATCGATCTTCATTATCCGTTCAATCTCCTTGATCTTCTCGTCCAAGTATCTCTTTGCTCCCCAACCTTCAGCTTTTCTACACTTGTTTAAAGTACCTCTCCCGGGTGCTTGTCGGGAGGGGTCATATCGACCTTATAAATTTCGGTCTTATATTCTTTCTTTCCGGTGGGCATAAGGAAGACGAGAGGAATTGCAAACAAAAGTCCAAGACCAAAGGAGATAAAGGTCATCCTAAAACCATTGACAGGATCAGAACTCAAGTGGAGGATAAAAGTAATTAGAGAGACTCCCAATGCTCCTCCAACAGTCCTGAACATACCTCGAAGCCCAACGATAGTAGCTACCTTCTCGGGCATCAACTCAATGCATGCGTTATTTGAGCAGGAGAAGCAATTCCCAAACCAATTCCAAGATAACGCATGCATTGAGTTGATGCCCAAGAAGGTAGCTACTATCGTTGGGCTTCGAGGTATGTTCAGGACTGTTGGAGGAGCATTGGGAGTTTCTCTCATTACTTTTATCCTCCACTTGAGTTCTGATCCTGTCAATGGTTTTAGGATGACCTTTATCTCCTTTGGTCTTGGACTTTTATTTGCAATTCCTCTCGTCTTCCTTATGCCCACCGGGAAGAAAGAATATGAGACCGAAATTTACAAGGTCGATATGACCCCTCCCCAAGCACCCGGGAGAGGTACTTTAAACAAGTGTAGAAAAGCTGAAGGTTGGGGGCAAAGAGATACTTGGGACGAGAAGATCAAGGAGATTGAACGGATAATGAAGACCGATCGGCACAAGGAATACATGCCTTCTTACCATCCATCTTACATAAGAGGTCGATCTTGGTAGACTCCCCACAGAAATCGCAGATTCCGGATTCCATAATCATGGCTTTTGGCGGAATATCCGGTGAGATTTCTTCAATCTTAAAAGGGACTCAGCCGTAGCATCGAGAATGTTTCGGATTCTTCCTTGTTGGAGTTGTTGATATCGATCTTTTTCTTCTGGCGATGCTTTCTCAGTCCGCACTTTTTCAAAAAGAGAAAGACGCTCTGGGTCACCCTCTAAAGCACCCGGCAGGAGACAGACACGTATAGCCTTTTCTCTCCTTCTATCTATGAGAGAAAAAGCCTGTTTCCCGTAGTTTTTAAAAATAAAATTCCCCTTACCGAAAGTACATCCTGTCATGACCTGAATTGCATCGGCACTACAGGAATCATTCTCCACAATGGCAACCAACTCCTCATCCGGTGCCTTCTGGACCCCCAATCTTTCCATGAGAATCCGGCCGCTTGAAAACCAATCGTCACCCCAGGGCAGATGTGACCATGAAAATCGATGCATTTCTTAAAATCTTCACTCCATAAAATCTCTTCGGCTACCATTTCATTCTCCTGTGATTGTGATACTGAGCTTATCCCCTGCTCCTCCAGGCAAAGGATGAATCGTAACTGTGGATAAAATCGCCAACAAAGTTATCCCGAGGATGATTATACAATGCTTCAGGGATATCCACTTGAAGGATACTACCTTCCTTCATCACTGCAATTCTATCAGCCATGGCCATAGCATCAGCCATATTATGAGTCACATATACCGTGGTGGTTCGCAACTGCTTATGCACTTTCAGAATTTCTTCTCTAAGGCTAATCCTGCTGGGAGGGTCTATGTTGGTCATTGGGTCGTCCATCAAGAAGACCTTTGGAGGGATCACGATGGCTCTGCCTATGGCCACCTTTTGTCTTTGACCTTCGGAGAGTTCGGTGGGTTTTCTTAAGAATAGCTGGCTTTCAATGCCAACTCTATGAGTGATGTCTTCCACCCTATCCTTTATTTCCTTCTCCAGCCAGTTACGAATTTTCAAGGCGAAATTGATGTTGGCATACTTTTTTTCATCCATGACCTTCATATGAGGCCACAAGGCATAATTTTGGAAGATCATTTGTACTCCTCTCCGCCCAACTTCCACTGTGGTCATCAGCTCATCTTCAATATAGATATTGCCGCTATCTGGCTGCTCCAGCCCGGCAATCAAGCGAAGAGTGGTGGTCTTGCCGCAGCCGGAAGGCCCCACCAGAACCAGAAATTCCCTATCTCGGATATCAAGGCTCAGGTTGTTTACAGCCAGGACATTGCCAAATCTCTTGGTCAACCCTTCCAATCGCACCTTAGCCAAAACTTTTCTCCTATTTATTTTTGGGATTTCCCCTTTTAACTCCTAATAAAGACATACCCTACATCCAACTCACTGTAACGATATCACTCTCTGTTAATGGCGTCAAGCTCCTTCGAACCGCAATTTTAATATTTTCGAAGCTGGATCTTGTTTGCCTCTCTCATTTCATAAGATTGGGAATGCTCCCTATCATTTGGAGAAGACTTGACAATATCTTTGTGGATGAACAAATTTAATATGAAAGGAGCGTGATGACTTATGTATTTTATAACCATATCAGAAATGATGGGAACAGAGGGAGAAAAGATTGCAAGAGAGGTGGCTAAAAAAGTGGGTTACCCCTATTATGGTAAGGAGGAACTCTTTAAGGCTGCCGAGGAAGCAGGTTTACTTTCTGATGTACAAAAATTGGAGTTAAAGAGTCCATCTTTGCTCAAGAAATATTTCAGCGATAAGCCAAGGATCCTACCTCGATCGATTTCGAGTCCGTTATTTATGATGTAGCCGAGAAAGGCAATGCGGTATTCTTTGGAAAGGGAAGCCAGCTCCTGT
>CAVTZZ010000082.1:0-35369 GCA_963739325.1 uncultured delta proteobacterium
GCCCATCTCTCTTCAGCCATGATGGACCGGTTGAGATTGACACCAGCGGTCATCCAGGGAATGGCAGATGGACTTCGTGAAGTGGCCCGCCTACGCGATCCCGTAGGCGAGGTGGTCGGTATGTGGAGAAGGCCAAATGGCCTGATGGTCGGAAGAATGAGAATCCCCATCGGTGTCATCGGAATGATCTACGAATCGAGACCGAACGTCACTGCCGATGCAGCAGGCCTCTGTCTCAAGTCAGGCAACAGTGTCATCCTGAGGGGAGGCTCAGAGGCATTTCATTCCAACCAGGCCATTGGCCGCATCTTGCAAAGGGCCATTGTTAAGATCGGTCTCCCACAGGAGGCCGTCCAGGTCTTCCTCCATACAGAAAAAGAGGCTATCCAAGAGATGCTTCAGCTGGAGGACGAGATCGATCTCATCATCCCCAGAGGAGGTGAGGCATTGATCCGATTCGTGACGGATCATTCCAGAATCCCTGTCATCAAACATTATAAAGGGGTCTGCCATATCTTCGTAGATGAGAGTGCTGATCTGGAGACGTCCATTCGGGTCTGCCTCAATGCCAAAGTTCAGAGACCTGGCGTGTGCAATGCCATGGAGACACTTTTAGTTCATGAAAAAGTGGCAAAACAGTTCCTGCCCAAAGTTGCAGAGGCCCTCCAAAAAGAGGGGGTGGAACTTCGGGGCTGTCCGAAGACTCGGAAAATTCTTCCCGGTATTAAAGAAACGGAAGAGGAGGATTGGTATCAAGAATATTTAGATCTTATCCTCTCCATTCGTGTGGTGAATGGAATTGAGGAAGCGATGGAACATATTGTGACTTATGGTTCCCTTCACACAGAGGCGATTCTTACCTCTGATTATGAGAACGCACAGAGGTTTTTAAGAGAGGTCAATTCTTCCTGTGTCTTGGTCAATGCTTCCACGAGGTTCAATGACGGATTCGAATTGGGTCTGGGAGCGGAGATTGGGATCAGTACCTCCAAGCTCCACGCCTTTGGTCCGATGGGATTGGAGGAGTTAACCACCACCAAATTTATTGTCTATGGAGAAGGACAGATCAGAAGATAAAAGAGTAATCCAATTATATGGAATTTGGTAATAAGGAATTAGTCAATGGAAGGGATGAATTACCCATCATTCCGTGTTTCCATTATTCCAGATGGAATTTTAGAAACTAAAGAATTAGCTATGGGAGGAGAAGAGATAGAAAAAAGAGGGCTGAGAAGAGGATTGGGTTATTCGGAGGAACCTTCAACCCCATCCATTTGGGGCATCTCCGGGGGGCGGAAGAGATTCGGGAGGCCTTCGGACTCCAGCAGGTGATCTTCATCCCAGCAGCCATCCCACCCCATAAAGTGGCAGAGGAAGTCATCGAGGCGAAGCATCGTCTTGAAATGGTGAAACTGGCCACCGTTACCAATCCTTTTTTCTCCACCACCGATATTGAACTTTTAAGACCTGAGAAATCTTACTCGATCGATACCATCCGATATTTCCAACAGAGGCATCAGGAAGTCTTCTTTTTCATCTTAGGAAGGGATGCGTTTGTGGAGATAGAGACTTGGAAGGAATTTCAACACCTTTTCTCCCTTTGCAACTTCATTGTGATGACCCGTCCTGGATCTCAGAAGACCCTTTCCACCTCCCCACTTCCAGAGGCCTTGGTCACTGTTTTCCGTTATGATCAAGACATCAAGGGTTGGATCCATCCTTCGGGTCATACCCTCCACTTTAAGGAGATCACGATTCTTGATATCTCTTCGACAAAAGTCCGGGAGATGATCGAAAGGGGGGAGTCTGTGAGGTATCTCATCCCCAGCGAGGTGGAGGCCTATATACAAGAAAATAGACTTTACAGCCATGAACCAGGTAAGGTTCATGGTAAGTCCTGAACTCGGGTCGTTCAGGAGGCTTTGATATTGGAAACTTATCATTGAAAATTTTTAATATAAAGAAATATTTTTTTGTTGTCATCATTTTTTTTTCTGGTATAATACTTTACTCAAAATTACTCATTTAGGAGGATATGGCCACCGATTCGAGGACAAAGTCCTTGCTCTGTTTGAAGGCAGCCATTGAAAAGAAGGCCCTGAATCCGGTTCTTCTGGAGTTGAAAGAGATTACTTCCTTCACCGATTACTTTCTTCTCCTGAGCGGTAAGTCAGACCGCCAGGTTCAGGCCATTGCCCAAGCGATTGAGGAGGCCCTCAAAAAGAGGGGGATTCGGCCTCTGGGTCAAGAAGGAACGCTCGGGGGAAAGTGGGTCTTGATGGATTACGAAGATGTGGTGGTCCATATCTTTCTGGAACCGATTCGAAACTTCTATGATCTCGAAGGGCTCTGGATCGATGCTCCACGAATCGATTTGCAAAAGGGGTGAAGAGTGGTGAAAGGACAATTGGATCTAAAAAAGGGAGTGGATAAAAAGACCCTTGCACGATTTAAAAAGATCCTTCTTAAAGAAAGGGAGCAGATCGTCGGAGAGGTTAAACAGATCTACGAATCTTCAAAAGAGATGGGGCAAGATGGGATTCAGGATATTGGAGATGAGGCGGCCAATATTTATAACAAACAGATCTTGCTCAGCCTGAATGAGAATGAACGGGTGAGGCTTCAAGAGGTGGATGAATCCCTGGATCGTATTGCGAATGGAACCTATGGTATCTGTGAGGAGTGCGGAGGACCGATCAGTCTCAAACGACTCGAAGTCAGGCCTGTTGCAAAATATTGTGTTCCTTGTTTAACCAAAATGGAGAAAGGAAAGTTATAGAGTATGTTAGTCCGACTGCTATTGATCATGATTCTGATCGTGATCTCTCTTTTCTGTTGGATCTCTTTAGAAAATCCTCTGGATGTGGAATTTCACTTTTTTGGGGAGACCATTTCCACGAGCGTTTCCACCCTCATGATCACCTCCTTTGTGTTGGGTGCCTTGCTGGTCTTCATTAGCACTTTGGCCCGGGATGCCAAACGGGCCATCGAAGGCTACCAGAAGTCCCGCCAAATAAGAAAAGGGCAATCCCTTAAGGAAGAGTTAAATAAAGGGATGGATGACTTTCTTCGAGGGAATCTGCCCAAGGCCAAAACCCATTTCGTTGAGGTTTTGAAAAGAGATCCCTCACAGATCGATCTCTATTTCAGACTCTCGGAAATCGCCCTCAAAGAGGGTAATGATGAGGAGGCCCTCCATTGGTTGGAAAGGGCACGGCTGATCGATATGAGGAATGTGGACATTCTTCTCAGTGAGGCAGGGCTATACCAACGGATGAAGCGATTCGACGAGGCCATCCGAACCCTGAACCTTGCCATCGGTTTGGATGAGACGAATCTCAAAGCGTTAAGAAGTTTGAGGGAGATCTATCTGAACAGTCGAAGGTGGGAGGAGGCGATCCGAATCCAAAAGTCGATTCTTAAATTGACCAAGGGAAAACAGGCTGAGGAGGAGGAAACCCTTTTCTATTTGGGATTGAAGTATGAACATGCGAGGGAACTCTTAAGCCGAGGGGGCGAAGAAAATCTGGAGAGTGCCCTGAAAGAGGCCAAAGAGATCGTTCGAGAAAGGAAGACTTTTCTGCCTGGATTTGTATTGTTGGGCGATATCTACCTCCGCATGGGAAAATGGGCCTCTGCCGGAAAGGTTTGGGGAAAGAGCTTCACCCGATTTAAATCCATCATTTTTATTCTTCGATTGGAGGACCTCTATCTTGGCCGGGAGGACCCGAGCACCCTTCTCCGTATCTATCAGAGAGTACTGAGACACAATCCGGACAACTGGGTGATCGCCTTCTTTTATGCCAAACTCTGTTTGAGATTGGAGATGTTGGATGAAGCCCTTGAGGTCATCAATGAGATCAGTTTAAAGCGAAAGGACTTTCCGGCCCTTCACAGGCTTCTGGCGGAGATCTACCTCCATAAAAAGGATTTCGGTCGGGCGGCCCAAGAGTTTGAGAAGACTTTCGAATTGAGCGGTACTTCCTACCTCTCCTTCTCTTGCTCTGTCTGTGAAAGGGAATCGATAGAATGGGTCGCTTACTGTCCACAATGTCATCAGTGGAGCACGTATACGATCAAAGAGGGCGAGAAGACCGTTCGCTTGCCTTCCCCTTCCTTTTCTGAAAGGGCTCACTTCCCTTTATCGATACCCGAATAAAATGAATGCGTTTCATTATTGAAAGACTCTTCCAGTTTTTATTACCCCCACAATGCCACTGTTGTGAAAAATTTTTAGACGAGGGACAACAGGGAATTTGTTCGGACTGCCTTGCGGAAATCCACTGGATCGAACCTCCATTCTGTTCAGTGTGTGGAACCCCCTTTGTCTCCCAAGAAGTCAGAAGCCATCCATGTAGTAGTTGTTTGACCAAGAGAAAATATTTTACAATGGCTCGGGCCTTGGGAGCCTATCATGGCTCTCTCCAGGAGGCGATCCATCGATGGAAATATCAGGGGAAGGCCACCTTAACCCCTTTCTTGGGGCAATGGATGACAGAAGGGCTCTACCGTTATTGGGATCCCAAGCGTTTGGATCTCCTGATCCCTGTGCCGTTGCATAAACAGCGATTAAGAGAACGGGGGTTCAATCAAGCCCTCCTCCTCGTAAAAGAGTTAAGCCATCGAACAGGGATCCCTTACCGAAAGAGGATCCTTCAAAAAGTAAGACCCACACTCCCTCAAGTCAATCTCAGTGGTGTTGAGAGGGAGAAGGGAGTAAGAGGGTCTTTCGAAATTGTCAGAAAGGAAGAGTTGGAGGAAAAAACAATCCTTCTGGTGGATGATGTGTACACAACCGGTGCCACGGTCAATGAATGTTCGAAAGTGTTGCTGGCTGCTGGGGCAGAAAGAGTGGATGTCTTCACCTTAGCCCATGCCCTTAATCCGATTTTAGATTTCAGATTTGAGATTTAAGATTTTTGAGCCAATAATTCAATCTGCAATCTTAAATCTGCGATCTGAAATAAGTTGAAAACAGATGGCTCGTAGAAAAAAGTGGTCCATTCTTTGGATATTGATCCCGATCGTCGTGATGGGAATGATCGGCCTACTCTTAATCCATTATTTCCTCGATCCTGACCTTTATAGAAACGTCATTCAGGAATCATTGGCTGCCACTCTGGGTAGGGAAGTCTCCATTGGTAAGGCAAAGATAAGTGTGTGGGGGGGCGTCGGCATTGCCTTTGAAGAATTTCGAATAAAGGATCGCTCTCTGACCTTCGACCTCCTTCGGTCTAAAAGGCTGATCTTGAAGGTGAAGCTTCTTCCCCTTCTTAGAAGAGAAATCAAGTGGAAGCGCATCGTTTTCGAGCAGCCCACTCTCCATCTCCAAAGGGATAAGAATGGGCGGTTCAATATATATGATGGACCCTTGACCCCAGAGGGGTTGAAGGCTTCAGAGCAGAAGATGATCCAAACCCTCTCCACCCTCTTCGGGGGGTCTTTCACCCTTCGAGATGGAGAGATCTCCTTCTCGGATGAGAGTCTTAGCGACTCGCCCCTGATCACGAAAATCCGATCTTTCAATCTTCAATTCTCGAAGGTCTCTTATGGTAAACCCTTTCCATTTCAGATGAGTGGAAAAATCAGCCATTCCAAAAAAGAAGGCCAGTTCTCCATCGCCGGGACGATTCAGAATCTCCCCGAGGACATGGATCTCTCCAAAGGGAGTGTGGAAGCAGAGGTGAAGTTTAAAGGGATTGAAACCTCTCATTTCTGGCCATATCTTAAAACGTTGCTCCCCATGAAGACGATTTCAGGGACACTCGACCTGAATGCTCATTATCAAGGGACCATCTCCGGAGCGTTCAAAACCTCTGCCAGGATCAAGTTCAGGGATGTGGTCTATGACCATCCACAAGTTTTTGCACACATTCTAACCCCCAAGTGGCTGAACATTAATCTCGATGTAGATTATGACTTGAAAGAGTTTAAGGTCACTGGCCTTTCTCTTGAATTGCCACAGATAGAAGTTAAAGCGAAAGGGAAGATCTATGGGATTGGAACGAAGGAGATGGGCATGGAAGCCGAGGCCCAGACTGGCTCGTTCGACCTTTCAGAGGGAAAGAAACTCATTCCCTATCGGATCATCACCCCAGATGTCTCAAATTCGCTTTCCCGTGCAGAAGGGAATGGTTCTGTGCAGATCGTTTCTGTCAAGCTCTCAGGGAAAATGCCTGAAATTGAACACTGTGATCAAATTCAATATGCCCATACGCTCTCTGTTGAGATGAAGATGAACAAGGTCCGAGTGAAGTTCCCTTGGGACCTTCCGGCACTGGAAGAACTCAAAGGCCACCTTTTTTTCAAAGAAGGGAATCTGAACCTGAGTGAGGTGGAAGGAAGGTTTCTCCATTCCTCCATTGATCGGGCAAATGGAACCTTCTATTATCTTCTCTTTGTCCCGACTCTCCAGATTTATAGCGAAGGAAGATTAAATTTAACGGACCTCCCTTCCCTGATGAAGATAGGGGAATCAAAGAGGGGGTTGTCTGAAACCCTCTCACCCATGACCTCCCTTACAGGAACGGCACAATATCAGCTTTCTGCGAAAGGAGAGTTGAAACCTCCGTTTCATTTTCAGCATCAAGGAGTGTACCACCTTTCTAAGGTTCGTTTTACACATTCTCAGATTCCCTTCCCTATCCTGATCGGAGAAGGGAAAATAGATCTTTCCAATGAGAACCTTCAGTGGTCTGGAGCAAAGGTAGAATTTGGTCCTTCATCACTGCTGATGAATGGATCATGGAGGCGCGGTGAAAAGTCTGAACCTTTTGAGATGATCGTTAGAGGTAGGGTGGATCTAAAAAACTTATTGAGTCTTTCTCAATCTCCCATCTTTCCGGAAGAAATAAAATTGAAGGCAACGGAGATTGAAAGTCTTTCAGGAACAGGTCAATTTTCGTTCAAAGCCAGGAGACCAGCAGGCCATCGATCTCTTTCCTATGAAGGGGAATTCATGCCTAAGGACGTCTATCTTCTTCCAAAAGGAATCTCCTCCCCACTTATTTTTAGAGACGGGATTCTCTCATTCTCTAACCTCGGTGTGATTTTTTCAAAGATGAGAGTTCAATCCGGGAATTCTTCTCTGACATTGGATGGGTCTATTAAAGAAGGGAATCTGAACCTCTCCACTTCGGGATCGATCAATTTGAAAACTCTCCATTCCCTTCTTCAATCGCCTCTCATCTCAGATCGGATAGGATCACAGATGGATGAGATTCAAGAACTGACCGGAGGAGTAGATGTTCGTGTGAAATGGTTCGGGAAGACGGGGGAATGGATCAGTGCTTTAAGGGAAGGAGAGATCCGATTGAGAGATGTCTCTTTTCACCATCGGAAGATTCCTGTCCCCCTCTCCCATATTGAAGGGGCTTTCCTTTTTTCCCCCGAACAGGTTCGATTCGATGAGCTGAAAGGAAAGTTGAGGGATTCGCCCATCGTTTTGTCAGGTTCAATATCACGAACTGGGCAACGAGTGGGATCGGGCAAGGTAGTCTCATTTCAACTCTCCTCCTCTCAATTGGACCTCGATCCGCTCTTTCCAAAGAGAGAAGAACCTATTTCAGCTTCGTTCGAAAAGCTCAGTGATTGGCTTTCAAATTGGCCTCTCAATGGCAAAGTAAATATTGACCAAGGAAAGTATCGAGCTCTTCACTATCAAGATTTGAAGGCTGAGATGAAGACAGCCGATGGAAAATTGTTTATTCATCCCTTTCAAATCAAAGCAGATGGAGGTGACGTCTGGGGCGAGGGATGGATACAACCCACAGAGAAGGGGATAAGATTTGAGATCAAACCCCGCATCTCCAATATGGAAGCCAAAGCCTTTCTCCGAACTCTTCTACAAATGGGGGAGGAAGAGAAAGTGATGGTATCTGGAAGGATCCACATCGACAAAGTGGAGTTAAGGGGAGAGGGAGAAGATTTCCAAAAGATGAAGGGGTCACTCAATGGGGGGATGAGGCTGGAGATAGAGGAAGGGGTGATCGAACGATTTAATATCCTTTCTAAAATCTTCTCCATCCTGAATGTTTCCCAGTTACTCAAGGGAAGATTGCCAGATTTGAAGACCAAAGGGCTCCCTTTTCACCAGATCATGGCCAATATTTATGTCAAGGATGGCATCGCATCCACAGATGATTTCGTGGTCGATAGCGATGCCATGAAAATTACCCTCATTGGAAAGGTCGATTTGGGAAAGAACCAGATCGATGCAAGAATAGGAGTTCATCCCTTGGTTACCGTCGATACCGTGCTAAGTAAAATCCCTATTGTCGGTTATATCCTCACAGGTAAGGAGAAAGCCTTCCTCTCTTATGTCTATGAGGTAAAAGGAGATCTGGATGATCCGACGATTGAAGCCATCCCTATTAAAAGCCTGGGAGAGGGCTTTTGGGGAATTATCCGGCGCCTGCTGGAAACGCCCCTAAGACCATTCCAAAAATCTCCTTCACCCGATAAATAAAATAGTAGGGAACGGTTTTAAACTCGGTACGAGTCGATCCCGACCGTTCCCTACTTCAAAAAACAAGACAAATAATTATTTTCACAAATTCAATTTTCCCTTGACACAAACAACATCTTGTTGTAATCATTTTAAATCATACTAAATATAGCCATTCTAACCTGCCTTCCGAAGGCGAGAAGGCTTACCATTCAAATCTTCCAAATATAATGTGGGGAATAAAATGTCGACTGTGATCGAGATGAAAGGGGATCGTCAGGTATTTAAGGATGATTTTGAAACCACAGATATGGCCCTCTTTGTTCGTACCTCTGACGAATCGATGCACGATTGGAATCGCCAGAGAATTGTGGATGCCCTTATTCGGGAGACCTATGTCGACCTGGATACGGCGAACGAGATTGCTCGGGACGTGGAGGATTTAATCGCCACCTCCAAGATCAAGATGATCACTGCACCCCTCGTCCGCGAACTGGTGGATGCCAAACTGATTGAAAGAGGTCTCGAACAGGCCCGTAAGATGCATACCCGTTTAGGAATGCCTCTCTTCGACGTAGACCAGCTCATCCTCCATCCGAATAAGGAGAATGCCAACGTTCCTCACGGGCCTGAGGCCACGAATCTCACCTTAGCCGAAAGGATTAAGAAGGAATTTGCCCTGCTCTCTGTCTTTTCTCAGGAGGTCGCCGATGCCCATATGCGTGGAGATATCCATCTCCACGATCTAGGTTTCGTGGATCGGCCTTACTGTAGCGGACAATCCCTCGAATACATCAAACGCTTCGGCCTCAGTCTTCCCAACTCGATTGCTATGGCCAAACCCGCCAAACATCCTGAGGTATTGCTCGCCCATATGGTGAAGTTTGCTGCAGCTCTCCAGAGCCATTTTGCTGGAGCGATTGGTTGGGACTCTGTCAATCTCTTTTTCGCGCCCTACCTCACGGGGATGTCAGATAAAGAATTAGAACAACTGGCTCAGATGATGATCTTTGAATTTTCCCAACAGGCTGTAGCCAGAGGGGGTCAAGCGATCTTTACTGATCTCAATCTCTACTGGGAGGTCCCTAAGCACTTTGAGGATGTTCCTGCGATCGGACCGGGCGGCGAATTGACGGGAAAGACTTACAGTGACTATATGAAGGAATCGCAACGCTTTGCCTGGGCTCTCTTCGACGTTTTCCAGGAGGGGGATGGATCCGGAAGACCCTTCTTCTTCCCCAAGCCGCTGGTCCATATCACCGAGAAATTTTTTAAGACTCCCGGCCATATGGATTTTCTCCATCATATCTGTGACGTGGCATCCGAAAAGGGCAACACCTATTTCGTCTTTGACCGCGGGGAGACGGCCAAGATCTCTGAATGCTGCCGCCTCAGTTTCAAACTGGAAAACACCGACTTAGAGGATGCTAAACAGCCCTGGAAGATGCGGTATTGCGCCCTCCAGAATGTCACACTCAACCTTCCAAGAGTCGCTTACCTTTCGAAAGGAGAGGACACTCAGCTCTTTTCCAAAATTGCCGAGTTCATCGAGATGGCTGTGAAGGCCCATCTGGAAAAGAAGGGTTTCATTGAAAAACTTCTCTCCTTAGGGGAAAAGGGACCGCTGGCTCTCCTGGCCATGGATCGGGATGGATCTCCTTATCTGAGGATGCATCGAGCCACTTTTTTGATCGGTATGGTGGGCCTCAATGAACTCGTTCAGATTCACACCGGCCAGGAGATGCATCAATCAAAACAGGCCTTCAAATTCGGACTGAAGGTGATCGCCCATATGAAACTATTGGTGGAGAAGTTCAGCCAACGTTATGGCATGCGTTTCGTTCTGGAACAGACCCCAGCGGAATCGACTGCCTATCGCCTTGCTAAATTGGATCTCAAATATCATTCACCGAAGTCGGGGCACATTGTGAAAGGAGATATCTCAAGGGGGGAAGTCTATTATACGAACTCAACCTATTTGAACAATGCTGCGGTGCTGAACCCTATTGAGCGGGTGAGACAGGAAGGACTCTTCCACCCACTGATCGAAGGAGGTGCATTGACCCATATCTGGCTGGGCGAGGCGAGACCTTCTAAGTTGTCACTGGCCAATTTTGTGATCAAAACTTTCCAAAAGACTCAAAATGACCAGATCGCCTTCTCGCCAGAGTTCACCACTTGTAACCTCTGCCATCGGACGAGCCGGGGGATTCGCCCCTCGTGTGTTTACTGCGGATCGGAGGATGTCGACGGCATCACCCGGATCACCGGCTACTTCACCAAAATCTCAAGTTGGAATAAAGGAAAAATTGGAGAACTTCGAAACCGGTATCGGAACCAAGCCTTTATGGAAGAGAAGGCAGAAGGGATCGAGCTGAAAGCAGAATAACAAATACGCTATGCGCAGAGCGCTTAGCGCTAAGCGAATTGGAGGAGGGAATGGGATCAATCAAAATCTTCATCAAAGCGAAATGTCCCAAATGTCCAGCAGTCAAGGACATAGGAACGGAGTTAAAGAAGGAGGGAGTCCCGGTTTTTAATTACGATTTGGACACCATCGATGGCCTGGCGGAGGCCTCTTTTTACAGCGTCCTCTCCACCCCTTCCATCATCATCGAGGATGAGGAGGAGAGAGAGGTTAAAAGTTGGAGAGGAGTGGTTCCGACCCTTCAAGAGGTAAAGGAACACCTCTTCGGAGGTCTTTCCTGACCGGAACGTGCCCCTTTACCCAGGCTGGGGCAAAGGGGCACAATATGAAAATGAATTACCTTACCGGGAAGCCCCACCCTGTGCCTGCCCTGCCGGTAGGCAGGGGCGGGGAACTTCACCAAAATCTCTTTCTGTCTTTAAGCAAATCTCTGTCTGCCGACAGGTAGAGATGAACATCGAGATCAAAGGATTTTTAGAGACCTCCTTTGTGGATTGGCCAGGGAAAATTTGCTCTGTTCTCTTCCTTCCTTATTGCAACTTTCGGTGTCCATACTGCCATAACCACCCCCTCATTTTTCATCCGGAGCAGTATCTTTCGATTCCATTTGAAGAGATTCTCGTTCGCCTTCGCTCTTTTGAGGATTGGATCGACGGGGTTTGCCTCACAGGAGGAGAGCCTTCCCTTCATGCAGATCTTCCTTTCCTGATCCGAGAGATAAAACGAAATCGTTTCTTGGTCAAACTCGATACCAATGGTTCAAACCCACAGGTTTTAGAGAATCTGATCGAAGCAAGAGAGATCGACTTTGTCTCCATGGATGTGAAGGCACCCTTAGATCCCTTTAGTTATCGGCGCTTGATCGGCCTCCCCATCGACCTCAACCCCATTTTAAGGTCGATTGAAATCCTGAAAAGAGGAGAGGTGGAGTATGAATTCAGGATGACTGTCGTTCCCGGACTTCACCCAAAGGAAGATATCCAAAATCTGGGTTCTCAATTGAGAGCTGGCAAAAGATTCGTTCTACAGAACTTCAATCCTGAGAATCCATTAGATCCTTCTTTAAAAGACACCCTCCCTTATGATCCAAAGGTATTGAAGGAGATGGAAAGAGAAGTTCAAAAGATGGTATAATGGAATCTAAAAATATGAACCCATCTTCCCCAAAAGAATTCAAGATGAAAATCCAAATGTTGGAGAAAGAGCTCATCGAGAAGAGCCAAGAAAGAGACCTCTATGCCAAGGAATTGCAGGTCTTGTGGAATCTTTATCGGGAGAAGGTAAAGGAGGTCGAGAAGATGAGGGAGGAGGCAGTGCTTCTCTCTTATATCGACGACCTGACTGGAATTTATAATCATCGCTTTTTTATCGAACAACTGACCTTGGAGGTAGAGCGTCAAAAGCGCTACTCCTCTCCCCTCTCCCTTCTGATGATCGATATCGACTATTTTAAACATTACAACGACACCAATGGACATTTAGCTGGAGATGAAGCGTTGAGGAATATCGCCATGCTCATTCAGCAAGGGGTTCGGCAGACCGATGTCGTCGCCCGATATGGAGGAGAAGAATTTTCTGCAATATTGATCAATTCAGAAAAGGAGGACGCCAAGAAGATTGCGGAGAGAGTGAGGGAAATTGTGGCCGAGACGCGTTTCCCTAATGAGAATTTTCAACCCAATGGAGATTTGACAGTGAGTATTGGGGTGGGAACATTCTCCCCTTCCATTTCAACCCTCACGGATTTGATTCGTGAGGCGGACAGTGCTCTTTACCGGGCCAAGGGGGCAGGCCGTAATCGGGTAGAGGGATGAAATGAAGACGATGATCGTCACAGCAGGAGTGATCATTGAACAGGGGAAAATCCTCGTTACCCAGAGAAAAGAGGATTCCTACCAAGGCCTTCTCTGGGAATTTCCGGGGGGGAAGGTGAAGGAGGGGGAAGAGCCGAGAGGAGCCTTGCGAAGAGAGCTGAAAGAGGAATTGGATATCGAGGTGGAGGTGGGAGTGATTTTTGAGGCTGTTTACCATCCCTATCCAATATACCCCATCCTTCTCCTCATTTACCATTGCCATATTGAGAAAGGCGTTCTCAAACCCATCGGATGTCATGACCTCCGATGGGTGGACCTCGAAGAATTAAAAAGATTGCCCATGCCACCTGCAGATGATCCTATCCGCAAACATTTAGGCTCATCTGAAGGAAGACTCCCTTCCTAAGAAATTTTTTATCATCCCAATGTTTAATCCTTTTCCAGAATCCTTTATCAATTTCCTCATTCTCAAAATAGAAGGTGTCAACTAAATTTGTATTGGAGAAAGATTGGAATTGGAGTAGAATGGGTTTGGAGGTGAGCTATGGAGAGGGATTCACTCAAGAGGTATGCCGAAAGCTTAGAAAAAACCATTCAGAGTAATCATCATTACCTGAAGGAGAATGTAAAGGACTTCCAAGAAATGTGTCTGATGGTCACCCCTGAAAGAAATGTTCCTCAGGAGATCGTCCTCGATATCCGGCAGCTCTATAAAGAGATCCGGACACGACTGACAGAGATCAAGGCAATCGAACAAGTCCTCCAAGGGAAATACCGGCAGTATTACCGCCGGGATGCAATGCGCGATAAAGAGATCTTGGAATTTGGATTCATCGCGAAGAACTGTTATTCCAAATTCGAATATACATTGATGCAGAAGGAGGCACAAAAAAAGGCAAAGGAGAGGGAAGGGGTTCTCAGGGTCGACCAGAAGGGTGTGCCTTGTCAATGGTTTCGCTCAAAAGAGAATCAGGTCACTTTCGTAAGGAACCTACGGATCCTGAACGATTTGGATTATGAGATGCCATCTAATTTAGAGACCGGGGAGAGGCGGGAGGTTACTCCAAACAGACCACGAAGCCTCACCCTCTTCGTTTTTTCGGGAGAGGAAAGATTGATCGACGATCTTCAATCCCGAATTCCATTGCGGGAACACGACATCATAGAGCGATACGCCCGGGATGAGCTCCATGGTCTTCTCACCCATTTGAGGGAGATCGATCCTTTAGAAGTAGAGAAAAACTTTAAAGAGTTCATAGGGAGCGGAGAATTCTCGAAACTCAAATGTCTGCTCTTGTCTGTTCATTCGCCCGAAAAGCTTATGGGCGATGTATTGGGTTTAATCAAAAAGGCTCTGCAAGGAATGGGAGAGGGAGAAGTCAAAACACTTTCTAATTGACACCCTCTTTTGAAGTCGTTATAAGAACGGTTAGAACGTTACTATCGTTTAGAACCTGCCTACCGGCAGGCCCTGAACCTATCATGGTACAGGGCAGGCAGGCGTTTTGATCGCTTGACGAAATGAACGGTCTAAACGAACTCAACGATCCAAACGATAGGATCAATGGATGAATCAGAACCTTAAAAATTTTTACTTCTTCAGTAATTTTTTGAATCGTAAGGTTTATGACCCTTCCGGAAAGAGGGTAGGTAGTATCTCAGATTTAGTTGCCGAGAGAGCAGAACCCTATCCACTGATCATTGGCATAGTCGTCAGAACAGGGGGAAGAAAGAAGTCGAGAAGAGTCGGAACGACTGTCGTACCGACACCCGACCACGGGAGGTTTTACCTCCCTTGGGAGAAGATCATTCAAATGGAGCCCCTGATCACCCTTCTCGAAAAAGATCTTTGCTCTCTTGCAACATCCTTTTCTGGAAAGGATATTGTCCTTCTTCGGGAAGAAGTGATGGACAAACAGATTGTAGATACCTTTGGAGCAAAGGTGGTGAGGGTCAATGATCTCCACTTCCTTCGGATCGATTCTCATCTCAGGCTGGTCCACGTCGATGTGGGATTCCGTGGGTTGATGAGAAGAGTAGGATGGGAGAAGGTGATGGATCAGGTTCTGCGCTGGCTCTTCTCTTACGACCTTCCCAATCAATTCATCTCTTGGAAATATGTCCAACTTCTCTCCGGATCGGATCTCCTCCAACTCAGTGTGTCCCAGAAAAAACTTTCTCACCTCCACCCTGCGGATTTGGCTGATATCATCGAGGATCTGAGCGGTCGGGAGCGATCGGCTATCTTCCATGCTCTGGATACAGAGACTGCTGCCGAGGCCCTGGAGGAGATCGACCCGAAGATTCAGAAATCCCTCATCGAGACGATCCCCGTGGAGAAGGCCTCTGATATTGTCGAGGAGATGTCGCCCAGTGATGCCGCCGATCTTCTGGCTGATCTTTCTGAGGAGAGGGCTGAAGAGATCCTCGAAGGGATGGAGCAGGAAAAAGCAGAAGACTTGAGAGAACTCCTCGTTCACCCTGACGAGGCAGCAGGTGGATTGATGACCACCGCCTACCTCAGTCTGACCCCAGAGGTGACCGTAGAAACAGCGATCGCCCGACTAAAAGCGGAAGCCCCCAATTTAGACACCATCGACTATATCTACCTCGTGGATGAAGAGGAGGTGCTCCTGGGTGTGGTGAGCATCCGTGATCTCCTCACGGCTCAATCTCATCAACCTCTCTCCCAAATCCAGTCTCCCAGGGTGGTGAGCGTTAAACTGGATGAAGACCAAAATGAGGTCGTGGAAGCGTTTGCGAAGTATGGATTTCGAGCAATCCCTGTTGTGGACGAAGGGAACCATCTGAAAGGAGTGATCGGTTTCCGGAACGTCTTAGAGGTCTTGGCACCTGATGCAGGGTAATGTAATCTCCAATAACCAAATTCCTAATGCTTCTTAGTCATTGAGTCACTGGGTAATTAAGTCATTCAATAACTAATGACTTATTGACCTAATGACGCAGTAATTTTGGTGATTGGTGCTTGGTTATTGGCCATTCTCTTTTAGTGCGTGGTGATGAAACTGTCATGACAGATTACGCAAAATGGGTTTCGAGTTCGAGGCGCTCCCTGTGGAGGACCATTGGCCTCTTCTTTATTCTGATGGGGCCAGGCATCATCACTTCCAATGTCGATAACGATGCTGGGGGTATCACCACCTACTCCTTAGCGGGTGCACAATTCGGACTCAAACTCATCTGGTCTCTCATCCCTATTATGATCGCCCTGATCGTGGTCCAGGAGATGTGCGCCCGGATGGGAGTCGTGACCGGAAAAGGGCTTTCTGATTTAATCCGTGAAAAATTTGGAGCCAAAATCACCTTCTATCTGATGGTCGGTATGTTCTTAACGAATATGGGGAATGTCGTTTCCGAATTTGCAGGGGTAGCAGCAGGGATGGAGGTCTTTGGAGTGAATAAACTTATCTCCGTTCCTCTGAGCGCCTTTCTGGTCTGGTGGATGGTGGTGAAGGGAACCTATAAATCGGTGGAGAAGGCCTTTTTGGTTGCCTGTGTCTTTTACATCTCCTATATTATCACCGGTGTCATTGTAAAACCAGATTGGGAGAAGGTTCTTCAACAGTTTTTGAACCCCCATTTAAGTCTCAACCCTTCTGAGATGACGATGGTTATCGGACTGGTGGGGACGACGATTGCGCCCTGGATGCAATTTTATCTTCAGGCTTCAATTGTGGAGAAAGGGGTAAAAATAGAGGAGTATAAGTTTGCCCGATTCGACGTAATCCTGGGATCGGTCGTCGTTCACATCGTAGCCTTCTTCATAATCTTGGTCTGTGCGGAAACCCTCTTTAAGAATGGAACCCAAATCGAGACGGCCAAGGATGTAGCCCTCTCCCTCAAACCTTTGGCTGGTAAGTATTGTACTTTTCTTTTTGCCTTCGGGTTGGTCAACGCCTCTCTCTTTGCGGCTTCGATTCTTCCTCTATCCACGACCTACCTCATCTGTGAAGGATTGGGTTGGGAAGCAGGGATTGATAAGAAGTTTGTGGAGGCCCCTCAGTTCTATGGGTTCTACTCCTTAATGATCTTCTTGGGAGCGGGAATCATCCTCTATCCAAACGTTCCCTTGATCCCGATCATGTACTTCTCACAGGTGGTCAATGGAATGGTTCTTCCCGTCGTTCTCATCTTCATGCTTTTACTTATCAATGATAAGAAGTTGATGATGGATCATACCAATGGTCCTATCTTCAACACCATTGCCTGGCTGACTACCTTCATCATGATCGGCTTCACCCTTCTCCTTTTAATTCAGATAATTTAAAATCTGGCCAAATGGGTCAACAACGAGCTTTCCTGAGAAGGTGTCGCCATTCGTCATCCACCCTCTCCTGAATCCTCTCAATCTCCTGTTCTGTGAGGTGGCTGAAACGGCCTTGAAGCTTTAAATACTCTTTGATGGGAACGACATGAGATTCTTCTTGAAGGGTATAGGATCTTCCTTTCTCGATTTCATAAAGGGGAAAGACCTTTGACCGGACGGCAAGCCTCGAAATTTTGATGGAGAGTTCTGAAGGAATCTTCCAACCCGGAGGACAGGGTGAAAGGAGATGAATAAATCGAGTCCCCCTGATCCTTTTCGCTTTTTCTATTTTTCGAAAGAAGTCCTCTGGATAGGCGATCGTAGCGGTCGCCGCATAAGGGATTCGGTGATCAGCCATGATCGCCATGATATCTTTCTTAGGATTCTCTTTGGGCCGTTGAACTGGAGTGGTGGTTGTCCAGGCGAGCCAAGGCGTAGCTGAACTCTGTTGTGTGCCTGTGTTCATGTAACCCTCATTGTCATTGCAGATATAAATGAAATCCTCATTTCTCTCTGCTGCCCCAGAGAGGGATTGAAGACCGATGTCAAAGGTCCCACCATCTCCAGCCCATACCGCCACTAAGGATTCATGATCACCGCGAATATCCAAAGCCGCTCTGACCCCGGAGGCGGTTGCCCCACCTGTGACAAAGCCAGCGTGGACAGCGGTCATTCGGAAACTGGAATAAGGCCAGAATCCTGGGATAATGGACCAGCAAGAGGCGGGGAAGACCATCACGGTCTTCTCCCCAAGGGCTTTAAGTGTCATCCGCATGCCAACAGCTGCTCCACATCCAGCGCAGGCGAGATGACCGTGTCCAAGATTCTCTGAAAGAGGAATCTCCATTCTTTTCATCTAAGCTCTCCACTATTATTGTTCTGTTCTTATCACTTCCTACTGCCTACTGCCTACTGCTTACTGCTAACTGATCACTATTCATTTCTTAAGACCCAACCAAAGAATCTCTTCTTCAGGCTGTGAATGCTCCAATGTATATTGGATGGCTTCCTCGATGAGATTTGGGGTAATATCTCTTCCACCCAATCCTGAGATGAATCCAAAGATTTGGGGTTTAGTCTCTTTGGGGTAGAGGGCAGCTCTCAATTCCTGGCAAAAGATTCCGCCGACTCCGGCAGAAAGGTTTCTGTCGATGATGGCTAACTTTTTTGCCCCTCTGATCGCCTCATAAATTTCTTCGGACGGGAAAGGTCGAAATCTCTTGATCTTTATTCCGGCGACGCTGTATCCCTTCTGCACCAGTTTCTGGATAACGATCCTTGAGGTACTGGTCACGGTTCCAGAAGTCATGAGGAGAACCTCGGCTCCCTCTTTCCCATATCTCTCAATGGCACCATAACCGCGACCAAACATGGTTCTGAATTCATCATCCACTTTCTGAGCGACCCCAGGAACCTGCTCCATTGCCTTTTGAATCTTGTATCGGAACTCAAAAAAATGTTCAGGAGTGGCGATCATTGAAAAGGCCATGGGTTTCTGAGTATTGATCGGATACTCGGGACAGTAGGGAGGTAAGAATTTATCCACTTCCTCCATCGTAGGAATTTCTACAGCCTCGGAAGTATGGGAGAGGACAAAAGCATCGAGAACGACCATGATGGGAAGCTTCACTGCCTCTGCAATTCGGTAAGCCTGAAGAATGGTGTCGAGAACTTCCTGGTTATTTTCGCAATAAAGCTGAATCCATCCCGTATCCCGTTGAGAGAGGGAATCACTCTGATCGCTCCATATGTTCCATGGTGGACCGATGGCCCGATTGACATTGACCATCACAATAGGGAGTCTCGCTCCAGAGGCCCAGTGGAGCATCTCATGCATATAAGCCAATCCGTGGGAGGAGGTGGCAGTAAAACATCTGACCCCTCCTGTGGAGGCTCCGATGAGGGCAGCCATGGCAGAATGTTCTGACTCCACTTTTAGGAATTTTGTCTTCAAGCGACCGCTTGCGATGAGCTCTGAAAGCTCTTCCACAATCGTTGTCTGCGGAGTGATGGGGTAGGCAGAGACGAGGTCTACACGGCTCAATATCACCCCATAGGCAACCGCCTGATTTCCCGTGATAACCTTTTTCATCGTGCCTCCTCTTCCAAGGAAATGGCCCTACGAGGGCATTCAATAAAGCAGATTCCACAGCCCTTACAAAAATCGTAATCCACCTGATGGGAGAGTATCTCATCCCTCTTTAATATGGAAGCATCAGGACAGAAAATATAACAGTTCTCGCATTCATCGCATGTACCACAACTGAAGCATCTTTCCGCTTCTTCTAATGCGATGCTCTCTGTGAAGGTGGAGGTCACCTCTCCAAACCCTTTGATCCTTGCTTTCACTAGACCTTTAGATTCCCTACGCCTTTTTGAAGGTTCGAAGTAGTCCATATTCAATTCTTCAAAGGTGACGACATGGGGATTCATCGCTCTCTCTTCAGGATGAAGATGTCTGAAGATCGAGATAGATGAACCATCTCCTATCAGAATTTGACGGATCGCTTCCTCCGTATCTTTGCCTTTTAGGTAACAATCGATGGCTAAGGCGGCTTTCTTACCAGAACCAATGGCATGGGCCACAGTTCGCTGGTTTGAAGTGAGATCTCCTCCTGCAAAGATTCCTTTTATACCTGTGCTTCCATCTCTCTGTGTGAGAACGATCCCTTCTCTCTTCTCCATCCCTTTTGGAAGGAAGGAGACTTCGATCTCTTCTCCTGCTGCAATGATCACACTATCTGCTTTGAAGAAAAAATTGGAATTAGGTACAGGCACAGGTCTTCTCCGACCACTCTCATCTTTCTCCCCTAACTCCATCCGAAGGCATTCCAACCGTTTTAAACTCTCTTTTTGTTGAATCCGAATGGGATTGACCAAATATCTTATTTTCACTCCCTCTTCCAGGGCTTCAACGATCTCATCCTCAAAGGCTGGCATCTCCTCCTTTGAACGACGATAAAGAATGGTGGCCTTCTTACCCAGCCGAATCACTGATCGCGCAACATCGATCGCTGTATTCCCTCCACCGATGATGGCAACTTTTCCACCTATCTTTACCTTTCCGTCAAGATTGATCCTCTTAAGAAGATCAAGACCACCAAAGGTGTCCCTTTTCTCTCCAGGAATGTTAAGACCTCGGCTTCGATGAGCACCTGTGGCGATGAAGATAGCTTGATAATCCTTCAATTCCTCTATCTTTATCTTCTCCCCAATAGAGATATCGGTGCGAATCTCCACTCCTACCGCCTCGATATTTGAAATCTCCCTGTCTAAGACGTCCTTGGGCAATCGATAGGTAGGTATTCCCATTCTCAACATCCCGCCTGCGAAAGGAAGGGATTCAAAGACGGTCACCCCATAATGGAGTTTAGCCAGATGATAAGCACAACTCATCCCGGCTGGTCCAGATCCGATAATTGCGATCTTTTCTTTTCTTTGGGGGGAAATCTTTTCTATTTTCTTAGGAAGATGAGAAGCAAAGTCAGCGACGTAACGCTCCAAGGCGTGTATGGCGATCGGTTCATCAAAATTTCCTCGATTGCACTTTGATTCGCAGGGGTGGAAACAGACCCTGCCACAGATTCCAGGGAAAGGATTCTCTTCCTTGATCAAATGCCACGCCCCTTCAAGATCGTCTTGGGTTATCTTCTGGATGAAACCAACGATGTCGTTTCCCGCAGGGCAGGTTACATTACAAGGCGGGGTATTATTTTCATAATAAGGACGTTGAGTCCTCCACGCTCCCGTCTTATTCCATTCCATATCTCCCAGGGAAATGGAGATATCAGGCATCTCTGAAGCTCTATTGAACACAATCTGTTTTGTCATCTCCGCAATCCTACGAATCCTGATTGATTTCGCAAAGGGCATAGAGCAGAGTGCATAGCGAAATAACACAAGAAACTAGATTGAAAGGAAAAACTCTATGCTCTATGCACCATGCTCTATGCTAATCTGAAACCTCACTTCTTGAAATGCTTCTCTTGCGGCCTGGGCATTCTCATTCTTCTTCCCAGGAATCTCCTCACGTATAGCCAGGGCAATGGAATCAATGCCTACTAATCCTGTAACTTTCGAAAAGGCTCCAAGAATGGCCGTATTGACAATTGGATTCGTCCGAGAACCTAAGCCATTTCGAATGGCAACGGAAGTGGCATCGACGGTGGCTATGCGAAAATTCTTTAGATGATCAAATGCTTCAGGGGATTGGCTTGAATTGATCAGAATCCATCCATTCGCTTTAAGTCCTGAAGTCACATCCACTGCCCCAATTAATGTTGGATCAAGGACGACAATATGGTCGGGCTCATAGATATTCACCCTTAACTGGATAGGTTGCTTATCAAACCTCAAAAAGGCCATCACCGGTGCCCCTCGCCTCTCCACCCCAAAGGCAGGAAAAGATTGGACATGGAACCCTTCATGGAAAAATGCAACGGCCAAAACTTTGGAGGCCACCACAGCTCCCTGACCACCTCTTCCATGAAATCTGACTTCGATCATCTCTCTTCTCAGTAAAAGGTTTTCGTTTCGAAGGTTAGGGTGAACCTGCCTGCTCTGCCTACCACAGGCAGGCGCAGGCAGGGATGTCTGTTTCGTAGTTTGGTGATGTCTATGGGTTTCCTCACTCTCGTTTTCCTTATACCATAGTAGAACTTTTTTGTGAAGATGGTGTGATCTTCTCAAGACAATCTGTTAAGATAATAAACCCTAAGAACCAGTGAACTTCCCCTTGGGGCACCGGTAGAGATTGATATCATTGTCAAGATCCAATAGGTATCTTTGATCAATCGATCGAGCCTCTGTTAATTTTCAACTACTGTTGAATGAGGAAACATGATGAAAACGGTAATCATGGGTGCTGGAGCCATGGGAAGCCTCTTTGGAGGGGTCCTTACCCTTTCTGGGGAAGAGGTCTGGTTAGTCGACATCTGGAAGGATCATATCGATGCTGTTCGTTCAAAAGGCTTAACCATCGAGGATAGAGGTAAGGCCCAAACCATTCGTGTGAATGCCACCGCAGACGTGACTTCAGTTGGGAAGGCAGATCTTGTCCTCATCTTTGTAAAGACCTACCATACTGAAAAAGCTGTTTTAGATGCACGGGTTCTCCGAAAGGAAGATACAGTCTTTCTCACCCTCCAGAATGGTCTGGGAAATGAAGAGGTGATTTGTAAGCAGATCGATCGGGGTAAGGTAATGCTTGGAGTAACGAACCATGGGGCGACATTATTAGCACCAGGTCATATTCGTCACGCAGGATGGGGAAAGACATCTATC
Source organism: uncultured delta proteobacterium (assembly GCA_963739325.1). GTDB lineage: Bacteria > Desulfobacterota > BSN033 > BSN033 > UBA1163 > CAVTZZ01. Next base: position 22,299 of record CAVTZZ010000082.1, read on the forward strand.
GGTGAGCTCGATGGAAAGATAACGGATCGGGTCAATCAAATGGTTCAGATGTTTCTTAAAGCCGGAATTGAGACAGAAGTCTCCCTCCATATCCAACATTTGGTATGGGAGAAACTCCTAATAAACATAGGCATCAATGCGTTGACGGCTTTGACTGGATTGAAGAATGGGCAACTTTTAGATTTTCCTGAAACATTAAGGTTGATGGAGTCTCTGGTATCTGAAGCGGTGGAGGTCGCCAGAAGAAAAGGGATCCGAATTGAAGGAAACCCGATTGAGAAAGTAAAAACTGTAGCAGAAGTAACAAGAGAGAACCGGTCTTCCATGGGTCAAGACGTTGACCATAGGCGGAGGACAGAGATCAATGCGATCAATGGAGCTGTGGTGAGAGAGGCAGAACGTTTGGGAATCTCCGTTCCTTTCAATCAAGCAATGACTGATTTGGTGAAGGTTATTGAAAAAAGCTTTGGTCCCATGGGCAGTTGAATTTCTAAATAAACAAATCACCAACACCAATCCCTTCCACGAAAATAAAGCCCTTATCACATTTTAAACTTGAAATTAGATGAAGTTTGAGATAATTTATTTTCTGAAGGAGGTGGTTTTATGCCGATTTCTGCTTATGTCTTTATTGAATGCACGGCAGGGGCTGCCAGAGATGTGGCGAAAGAGGTGGCCAAGATACAGGGAGTGAAACGAGCCAATGCAACAACGGGCCCTTATGATGTGATCGTTCTGGTGGAGGCACCGGACATCAATGTCCTCGGAGATTTCATCGTGACCAAGATTCAAGGACTCTCCGGTGTCCTTAGGACCCAGACCAATGTGATTGTGGATTGATGGGTGAAAGATAAGGGCGGATCTGTGGAAGTGTGTAAGAGTGAACGCGTTCACTCATTTCCGTATTAACACATTGACGCATGAACGCTTTACATCTTACACTTTACGGACTGATGGCTGATGTTTAACCCATCGAAATCGGTGAATGTGAAAGGAGGGAATCATGGGAAGCGTGGTCAAGAAGCGACGAAAGAAGATGAGCAAGCACAAACACAAAAAGCAATTGGACCGGGATCGGCATAAGAAAAAGAAATAAAGAGTCTTCATGCGACGGAATATCACCCATATCGTTCTTTTCATTTTGACAGTGGCCTCCACGATGATCGTTGGAGGTCCTGCTTATTCCATCACGATTATCCTCATCCTTCTGGGACATGAAATGGGCCATTATCTCATGTCCAGAAGGTATGGGATGAGAGCGACTCTACCCTTTTTTCTGCCTTTCCCCTTTTCACCCTTTGGAACTTTGGGTGCAGTCATTCGTATGGAGAGCACTACTTCCTCTCGAAAAGCCCTTTTCGACACAGGTGTGGCAGGACCTTTGACCAGCCTTCTGCTTAGCATTCCTGCCATTGTGATCGGTTTAACCCTCTCCGAGGCGATTCCGACATCTCATCTTAAAGAGGGAACGCTCCGCCTTGGAGATCCCCTCCTCTTCTCTTTCATTCAGCGTTTGGTCATGGGTGAGGTTCCTGAAAATTTTGATATTCTTCTTCATCCTATCGGTTATGCCGGATGGGTTGGACTCTTTGTCACCGCCCTCAATCTTCTTCCGGTTGGCCAGTTGGATGGAGGCCATATTGCCTATTCCCTCTTTGGAAGGAGGAGCCGAGCTATTTTTCTCATCGCTATTGCTGTCATGGCCTTCATCACCGTATTTTATAATCCTGGGTGGTTCCTCCTCCTCATCCTCATCATCCTCTTCGGCTTCCGACATCCAGCCCCGTTGGACGATCAAACACCCGTGGATGGAAAAAGGAAGTTAATTGGAGGATTAACTTTTCTCGCCTTTATACTCTCCTTCACCCCTGCCCCATTCCCCCAATTCGTAGACGAATTCAAACAAGTCTTTCATTGGTTCTGAATCACACAAAGTTATTGGGTCATTAGGTCAATAAGTCATTTGTCATTGAATGACTTAATTCCTTAATGACTTAATGACTAATAATCACTGAGAATTTGGAATTTCGTACAATATACTCTCTGCTGGGGTTTATCTTGTTCGTTGGCACCACTTCAGGATTTCTTTGAGGGACAAAGTATTGAGGACGTCTTTAGTTTCGAGCCATCCCCGTCTTGCCACAGCGACTCCCAAACTGATCATCCACATCTGGTCCAAATGGTGAGAATCGGTCCCGATCGCCAAAAGGATTCCCATCTCCTTCGCTTTACGACAATGGATGTCGTCCAAATCGAGGCGTTCAAAGTAAGCATTGATCTCCAAGGCCTTTCCATATTGTTTGGCAGCCCCCATCACCTCGTCGATCTCGATCTCATAGGGATCCCTTGCTCCTAATAACCGGCCGGAAGGATGGCCGAGAATATGTACCAGAGGATTTTCTAAGGCTCGAACGATTCTTTTCGTCATCTTCTCTTGCTCTTGCTTGAATCCACTGTGGACCGAAACCACGACCAGGTCGAGCTTCTCCAATACCTTTTCAGGAAAGTCTAATCTTCCATCACTGAGGATATCCACCTCTGTCCCTTTGAGAATTTGAAAGTTCTTCATCTTCTCATTGACACGATCAATCTCTTCGATCTGTTTCATCAATCTCGATTCATCAAGACCGTGGGCAATCTTAAGTGACTTCGAGTGGTCACAGATAGCTACATATTGATAGCCTCTCTTCTGGGCTGCTCTCGCAATCTCTTCGATTGAGGAGGTACCATCACTCCAGTTGGAATGGACGTGAAAGTCTCCCTTGATGTCGAGCTCTCTTACTAATTTGGGAAGTTGGGCCTCTTTTGCAGCCTCGATCTCTCCCCGGTCTTCACGAAGTTCGGGTTCGATCCAATCCATTCCCAGAATACGATAAACATCCTCCTCTTCTTTCCCTCCAATCTTCTTTTCGCCCTTGAACACCCCATATTCATTGATCTTGATCCCTTTGGCCTTAGCAATTCCTCTCAGATGGATGTTATGAGCCTTCGATCCTGTGAAATATTGGAGGGCAGCGCCATAGGAATCTTCCTCAACGACACGCAGGTCGATCTGTATGCCCCCCTCCACAATGACAGAAGCCTTCGTCTCTCCAGAGGCCAAGACCTCTTTCACTTCGGAAAGATGGGTGAAGGTCTGAATGATCTTTTCCTTATTTGGGCCAGTGGCCAGAATGTCAATATCTCCGATATTCTCTCTCATCCTTCTTAGTGAGCCTGCCCATTCAATCTTCCTCGACCCTGACTTTTCTCTTAAGGCTTCCACAATCCGTTTGGCTACGGGAAAGGCAATACCTAAATTCATCCTGCCCTTACTCTGTTTAAGGAGCTGAATCCCCCGTTTAATGTTTTCGACCTTTTTCTCGCCGATTCCGGGAAGACCGATGAGGGAACCATCTTCCACTGCCTTTTCGAGTTGGGAAAGGTTGCTGATTCCTTTCTCTTTATGAATCATCGCCAGGGTTTTTGGCCCCATCCCTGGAATATCCATAATGGCGATCAACTCATCCGATATCCCCTTTCTCATTTCCTCAAATTTGGAAACCTTTCCTGTCTTTAAATACTCAATAATTTTCTGGGCCATTCCTTCGCCGATCCCTGGAACGTCTTTCAATTTCCCACCCTCAGCGATCTCCTCAATATCTTGTGTGAGATCACCCATAATCCGTGAGGCCTTTCGATAGGCACTGATCTTAAAAGGATTTTCACTCTTAAATTCCAAGATGTCTGCCATCCTATTGAAGAGATCTCCCAACTCTTTATTCTTCATGGGCTCTTGGCTCCGTAATCTTGAATATTTAATAAAGTTCTTTAGCAGTTCGCTTGACCACTTGAATCCTTGACCCCTATCCCACTTTCTCTAAATTGAAGATGGTCTTTGAGACAGATCTGAAAATTTTCCATGACATCCTTTTTGCTATTGACGATGAAGATGCGATGCTGGACATGGAAGAGTTCTTCAATCAACCTCTCTACGGGATAGAGTGTTTTGGATTCCTTTCCATACCTCCTCTCTAACTCCTCTTCAAACATCACGACCAGTTTATCCTTCATCCTCAACTGCGTATCATTAAAGAGGATGGCCACCTCTGGTAGGAGGTCTTCGATTCTTGAGAAGAAGGTGGATATCTCACTCGATTCAACCCCTTTCGGGGGAGAAGATTTCACCTCCACATAGACCAGCCTTCGGTTCCATGAGGCAATGACATCATAATCACCACCGGATGGGGTCTTTTTTACATTGACCCCGTAGATCGCAGGAGAGGCAAACTCTCTTTTAAACATCTCAGCGATAAACCACTCTAAAGTAGGCCCAAAACTGTAAAGAGGGGAGACGTGAGTTCGATACCATCCCCCTCCCTTTTTTATGATCGCCCCCATCTCACAGAGTAAGTCACAGTATCCCTTTGCCACTTTTGAAGAACAGTAGTGGGTCAGATCCTGAATGCGAAATCGATCCTGATGTTTAATCATATCTCTCAGGACAAGACGAAAGGAATACTTCTTCATCAACTCGTAGAACCTGGTTCTGTAAAAGGCCGAGAGTTCAGGAGAAAAGAAGAGTCGATCTGTAGGATTCTTTCGGAAGATCTGTATCCCTCTCATCTTGAACATCTTCTCTACAGAGGAGGGATCTTCTAAAGAAATGACCTTAATCGATTCAATCTCTTTGGAGAGGTTTTGGACCTTCTTTTTAAGGGATCGAATCTCTCGGAGAATCTCTTTTAATTCCAATCAAAAACCTCGATGGAGATGGAAACGTTTCGCCATTTGGATCGCTTCCATATACTCTTTATGGGTGATCCGACGGCTGATTTCAGAATACTCATAAGCTCGGTATTCAGGCCGGTATTGATCCATGATGTTGACATAGGAGTGAGGAGAGAGTTCTTCAGCGATAAACTTTAGAAGGGCTTCGGAGGAGGCCACCCCTCCAGGCATCACCAGGTGTCTGATCAAAAGTCCCCTTTCAGCAATCCCTTTGGAATTGGTCTTAAGATCCCCTACCTGTCGATACATCTCTTTAAGAACCTTTTTTATAACTACCGGGTAGTCCGGAGCATTGGAGAACTGTTTTGAAAACTTCTCATCCATATATTTTGTATCGGGCATATAAATATCGATCACCCCTTCCAGTAGTTCAAGCACCTCGATCGATTCATATCCAGAACAGTTATAGACGATGGGAAGGGAAAGGCCCATCTCAATTGCTTCCGGAAGAGAGGCTACGATCTGGGAGGCATAGTGGGTAGGGGTAACGAAGTTGATGTTGTGGCACCCCATTTCCTGGAGCCTGACCATGGCCCGTGCCATTTCAGAGGAGGTGATTTGTTCACCCCTCCCCAGATGGCTAATGTCATAATTTTGGCAGAAAACGCACCGAAGGTTGCAGTGGGTGAGGAAGATCGTTCCTGAGCCGTGATGACCGACCAAAGGGGGTTCCTCCCCAAAATGGGGAAAGGCACTGGAGACCATGAGCTTGGACGGAGCTTTACAGTATCCAACCTCTCCATTCAGGCGATTGACACGACATTCTCTTGGGCAGAGTCGACACTCCTTGAGAAACTCCTTCAGGAGCTGAATCTTTTGATTTAACTCACCTTTTTTAAAAAGGGGGATATAAGAAGGGGTGTAGGGCATGGGTTATCATCCCCTAAATGAATTTGATCTCTACTAAATTATAAATTACCACAAAATTCTTTGGAATACTATTAAAGATGAAGAAGAAATGAAAACCTAAGAGGGAAAAGGGATCCCCCTTGCGGGGAATCCCCATAATAGAGGTCTAAAGGTTCTTATAGGCGTTAATGATTCTCCGGTAATAATAGGAATAATCGATGGGCATTCTTTCTTTTCTCTCAATGAGGCTCTTTATATAGGTGGGCCCATAATTGTAGGCAGCCAGACCAACCCTTAGATCATTAAAATTAAGGATCAGTTGGGTAAGATAATATACCCCCATTCTTATATTGAGAAAGGGATTAAATAGTGTCCGATCTCCTCTCCATTCAATCCCCAGCTCTTTAGCAATAGATTCAGCTACATAGGGCATGATCTGCATTAGCCCTTTAGCACCCTTTTCCGAAACTGCCCAGGTCCAAAATTCACTCTCGGTAAAAATGAGAGCCATGATGAATTTTGGATCATAATTGTAGCGAATGGCCTCCTCATAAATCACCTCTGCAAGCTCCTCTTTCGTCACACTGGCCAAACCTGTCCGATGTCTCTCCAATACCGAAAGAATCTCCTGGATACTTTCCTTCCGATGACTGAACCCAGGAGTGAAATCGGGAAAGTGGAAGGAGAAGGTGAAGATGATGATGAAAAGGGCTACTTTGAGGAGGATTCTGAAAGGAGAAAAGCTATTCTTTTTTTCTGCCCTTGAATGGGGGGGGTGCCCCGTCCGTATATTTGGTTCATTAAGCTCCATATCTGCCTCCTTGTGAAAACTTGTCACATACTAACATAAAAATTTTGGCCTTGTCAAGTTTTAAATGCTTTCGGCCTAGACTAATAATCCTGTCTGAATTCAGGCAGGCTTAAATAACTCATTGATTAAAAGGTAAGGTTGTATAAAGAAGGGCCAGGGTGAGTCTAACTATTCAAATACATTAATCATTCTCTGTTTAATGGTCTAAGGGGAGATATTTCATTATTTGACTCGCTTCAAATCAGGATGTTCCCGCCTTTGGCGTAATGATCTTACTTCTTGATTCTTCCTTCTCTTTAATACATTCTCATTAAAGAGGGTATTCTTCATACTGACAGCATTGATCATGCAGTAAATGATGACTGCCTTTTCCCAATCCTTAGTTCCATCGAAGCGTTCAATCCTCAACCGATACTTCTCTCTCAGATGGGCCAGGGAGGCTTCGCCAAAGGAGAGGATCTGGTCAGCCAATTTCTCAAGAGCTCTTTCCATAAAACCCCCAATAAAGATTCCAAATGCCAAAATCAAATTTTAGTCATTAAGTTATTCAGTCATTGGGTCATTGAATGACTTTACAGTACTTCCCATTTACGGAGCAAACTTTGTGACCTGGTGGGGGGCCTCAAAGGTCTCGTGAAGTGCCCTCATGGCATCCTCCACCTGATCCGCTTGAATCAAGCAGGAGCAGCTTGAGATCGAGGTGCTGATCGCTAAGACATTGATTCCTGATATTCCCAAGGCATTTAAGATCAGGCCTGAGATCATGGGCCTTTCCCTGAAGTGGGGGCCAAAGACACTGATTACAGCCACGTTGGGGCGATAGGAAACCCCCTTTGCCTCAACGAGGGATTTAATCTTCTCCAATACCTCTAAGGCCGCTTCAAGGTTCTTCTGGTCAATGCAGAAGGTGATGTTTCCATTCCCCTCAAGGTCGAGATTATGGACGATGAATTCAATGTTGATATTCTTCTCCCCGAGGGTATGGAGGGCGATGCCGGGCACGTCGGGCCGGTCTGGAATTGAATGGATACTCACGGTGGCCAAACCCGTATTCGCCATGATCCCCCCTACTTTGACCTTCCCTTCGTTTGTCATCCCCTCTACTCCCAAATTCTACGGTCATCTATCTTTTTGGCTCGATCTGGAATCCCCCCTTTGGTGACGAATACCACCTCTCCCTTCACTTTGAGAACTTCCTGGACCTCTTTCTCCAATCTTATTTTAAGGCTGATCTTGTCAGATACCTCTTCTTTCAATTCGATATAAATCGTCATTTCGTCACGATATTCTTTTCTGGTCACCACCACCTGGTAATTGGCTACGACAGGAAATTTAGCCATCATTTCGTCCACCTGCCAAGGATGGATGAATATCCCTCCTACTTTGGTCACCTGATCCGTACGGCCCAAAATCTTTCCGAGACGCATCGAGGTACGACCACAGGGACACGGGTCTTCGATCAGATAGGAGAGGTCTCCGGTGGCAAAGCGAATCATCGGAAAGACTTTACTAAAGGTCGTGGCCACGATCTCTCCGGTGGCGCCGATCTCTAATTGCCTTCCTGTATCCGTATCAACGATCTCAACAATCACATCTTCAGGGATATGCATTCCATTTTTCTCGGGACATTCATATCCAAGGCAACCTACATCCACCGTGCCATAAACCTGTCGGAGGAGGATCTCAAGTTTCCCTTCCAACTTTTGCCGGAGTGATTCTGGAAACATCTCGGCGCCGACAAAAGCGGTCTTAAGATGAAGATCCTTTTTAAAATCAAGGTGCATTCCCTCTGCAGCTTCAACGATGGCCATGAGGAAACTGGGGATTCCCAAGAATCCTGTTATACGGAGGTGTCGCATCAGTTGGATCTGCATGGAGAGGTTTCCTGGACCGATCGGGACAACGGTTGCTCCAAGCATCTGGAGTGACTCATCGAGCATGAAGGCTAAAGGAGTGAGGTGATAGTTGAAGGTGTTCAGAACGATATCCCCTTTTCTCATCCCGCAGGCATAGAGGCCCTGAGCCCAGCGGATATCTTCGTAATCCCATTCTCCAGGTTCAAACACTGGACCAGGTGAGATATAGATCCTCCTCAGCCCATCCCTGGGGATAACCTCAAAACCTCCCAAGGGAGGAGTCTCTTTTTGAGCAGTGACTAAATCCGCCTTTTTAGTGATGGGCAGTTTTTCCAGGTCCTTGAGATTCCTTATCTCTTTAGGCATCAACCTTACTGCATCAAACCTCGACCGAACCGACTTCGAATGACGGTATCCATAACGAAGGATTTCAGAGAGTCTCTCCTGCAAATAGGCTTCCCGTTCTCTTTTTGACATCTTCTCCTTTTTCCTATCGTAATACCCGTGCTTCCGATCGATCATCTTTTTCTCCTCAACTCCACCGTAGGAATGATGGATTTCATAATCGTCAGTACAAAATTAGCAATGACCAGTTTTTTTTAAATTGTTAACTTTGCATTGTTAATTTTTCATTATGCAATGATATTTTTGAAACCCATTATAGGACGAACACAGGATCAACATCAATATCCAGATTCACCCCTTTCCCTTTTGTTTCCTCCTCCAATCGAAAGGCTAACTCCTGGGCAAATTGGTGTAGCAACTTAGGACTCTTTCCCTTGGCTAACATCTGCCACCGAAATTTTCCTCTCATTTTGGCGAAAGGGGCCGCGCTTGGGCCTAAGATCTCGAGTCCCTTCCCATAACCTCTTTTCAACAGATCTCGACCCATTTTCCCCATCTCTTCAGAAATAGCCTTTGTCTTTTTTTCACTGTTCCCGACCAACCTAAAATTGATGAGCCGGGAGAAAGGAGGATAATCCAAGGCTCGCCTGAATTGGTTCTCCTCTTGGTAGAACCCGATGAAGTCGTGATCCTTTGCTTTCTGAATACTATAATGGTCTGGGTTAAAGGTCTGGATCACCACTTCTCCAGAGACTTCTCCTCTTCCTGCCCTTCCAGCCACCTGTGTGAGAAGCTGAAAGGTTCTCTCACTCGAGCGGAAATCAGGAAAGTGAAGCGACGTATCAGCAGAGACCACACCTACAAAGGTCACATTTGGAAAGTCATGGCCTTTGACGATCATCTGGGTTCCAACTAAAATGTCAATCTTCCCCGATTCCAGGCTTTTCAGAATTTGTTGATGGGAGCGTCTCCGTCTGGTCGTGTCACGATCCATCCTGCTTACCTGCGTCTCCGGGAATAAGAATCGGATCTCCTCCTCTAAGCGCTCCGTCCCAATCCCCATACCTTGTAGGCGGTGCCCCTCACATTGTGGACAATCTCCTGGTGCCCGGATTCGATAATCACAATAATGGCATTGGAGAGAACGATCTCGGAGATGGTAAGTGAGTGTTACAGTACAGTTGGGACACTTGAAGGTGAAGCCGCAGTCTGGGCAGAGGATAAAATGGGCAAAGCCCCTTCGATTGAGGAAGAGCAAGCTCTGTTTCTTAGCTTCGATATTTTTTTGAAGACCTGCTCTTAGCTTTTCCGAGAGAAGACCCTCTTCGTTTCTCATATCCACGATCTCCACTAGGGGGAGAGTTTTCCTTTCGACCCTCTCTGGGAGCTTTAGGAGACGAAACTTTCCTTCCTCGGTATTATGAAACGATTCAAGCGAAGGGGTGGCTGATCCCAAAAGGAGCGTTGCCTCTTCCTGCTTTGCCCGGACGACTGCCAGGTCTCTGGCATGATATCTTAATTTCTCCTCCTGTTTATAGGACGGATCATGTTCTTCATCCACAACGATGATCCCCACATTTTTAAAAGGTGCAAAGATTGCAGACCGAGCCCCCACTGCAATCTTCACTTCTCCCTTCCAGATCTTTCTCCATTGATCATAACGTTCTCCTTTTCCAAGGCCGCTGTGAAGGAGGGAGAGATTTTCTCCAAACCGATCCTTGAATCGGGAAAGGAGCTGAGGAGTCAAGGAAATCTCTGGGACAAGGACGATGGCCTCCTTCCCCTGATTGAGAATTTCTTCAATGGCCCGAAGATAGATCTCTGTCTTCCCACTTCCTGTAACACCATAGATGAGAAAGGGAGAAAATCGCCTCGAATGAATCCCTTTCAGAATCTCATTGAGGACGGCTTCTTGATCAGAGTTGAGTTCCGGTTTCGGATAAGGTTTTAGCTCTGATCGAACCGAGACATTGCGGCATACCTCTCTGTTAAAAATAGAGATAAGCCCTTTGGCTTGAAGCGACTGGATGGCCTTCGATGGCGATTTAAATCTTTTATTCATTTCAGAATGGAGACCTCTCCTCTCTCCTCTCACCCACTTCAGGATTTCTGATTGTTTTCTTGAGATAGGTTGGGTAGGCTCACCCCCTTGATAAATCAACACCTTCTCAAATTTAGCTTTAATTTCTTTATCTTCTATCCCCGCATCGATATTGAGGAGTCCCTTTCTTTTCCATGAAGAGAATTGAGACTTTGATATCTCTCCAGGAAATATCTTCAATATCTTCTTCAAAGAAACTTTTTCACACCTTTCAATTTCCTTAAAGACCTTTACCTGAATCGGGTCCAAACTTCCTCGGGTCAAATATTCCTTTCCATTTTGAGTGAGGCTCAGAATCAATTCACTTTTCAGATGGAGACCTGGTGGAAGGCCGGTTTTAATCACCTCTCCCAATGGATAGATGTAGTAATCCGCAATCCAGCGATAGAATCGAAGCATTTGCAGATCGATGAGAGGAGCTTCATCTAAAATATTTTCAATCTCACGTAACTTCTCTTCGATGCCTTTTGGGGGGAAATCGTGGAAATCAATCGCAAAACCCGTAACCTTTCTCCCCTTAAAAGGGACGAGTACCCTCATCCCGATCTTAAGGGAATCTCTCATCTTCTCTGGAACGAGGTAATGGAATGTCTTGGAGACAGGAAGGCCGACAGCGACTTCAACAATCTCTTTCATCGTCCCCAAATTATCTTCTTTGCGTTGGTTTGTCAAATTTTCACAGCCTGTTGAAAAAGTCTTCTTTGTAGTCATTCTGAGCATAGCGAAGAATCTCAGTGTTTTGCTCAGGGTAAACTCCGTGAAGCAATCTCAAAATGCTTGTTGCGTCGTCATTTACCGGTGGCGAAAGAGGTTACAAGGAATTCCCTTGATAAGGATTACAACTTCTGGTACATTGATCTCAACCCTCAAAGCAGGGCGATTAAGGTTGAACTCCAGGATGAGAAGATACCGACTGTTTCGATTCATGACCTTATTGAACTGAAACTACGGGCAGGCCGGAAACAGGATCTTGCAGACGTGGAACATCTTCGGATGGTATTGGAGAGATGATGACCGAGCAAAAAAAAGGGTTTACTTATACTGTAAGCCGAGAGCAGATTGATGAGTACACGAAATGGCCTTTGGACCGCCGGTTAAAATGGCTTTTTCAAGCAAATAAAATGAGAAAACTCCTTCCTAAGAAGACAATCGAGATTCAAGAAGCCTTTCGCCAAGCCAAAATCTAATTCCTTTCCGATTTCCTCCTTTATACCCTTCGTCCAAAAAACTATAATAGACTCATTCCTCCATGAAAGAAGCCTTTAAACAGATATCCAATCTTATTGAACGCTTCGATCCATGGCTTGAGGCATTGGCACAAGAACCCTCGCTACAGAAATTATTTATCCAGAGGACTTCTGACACCGAGTACGTTCTTCGTGGCCACATGGGTATAAATCATCGTGGTCTGGAGATTCTGGTGACCAAACAATTCTTGGATGGTCCTGATGTCATATCCATTATCTAAAGGAGGAGGTACTCTTTGAATGCATCAATCATAACAAAATCAAAAATTATACCGACTCCGTACAATAATAAACTTGGCGTTATTACACGGAATTATTAACCTTATTTCAATAGTTTTTTCAGGGAAAATCATTGACAGTCCCTCATATTCTATATATGCTGACACCAAGTGTGTAGTTAGCTTAAAAATAAATGTTGGGTCCAAAGAGTCAAGCGCGCAGACTGAGAGAAAGCAATGGCAACCTCCAAGAAGACCTACTATGAATTGATCGATGAGCTGACTCAGAACTCTTTCGACCCAGGGACACAGATTGGTAGTCCTTTTGTGGCCTTTCGGGGCACGGGCAAAATATTCGGCAATCTGAAGACTGGCCTACAGCGGCTGCAAGACGTCAACCAGCAGCTCCCCGACTGGGATCTTCTTTCACGGGAGCGCCGGCTCATCGACAACTTCCGTATGTATGCGGCTGCGTACTACACTCTTGGCCCGTCAGACTGGGATGTCCTGCTGGTCGCCCAGCACTACCGCCTGCCCACAAGGTTGCTGGACTGGACGTCAAATCCCTTCGTAGCGCTATTCTTCGCGACGGAAAACAGCGCCGATTTGGACTCAGACGGAGAGGTGTGGTGCGTGCACCGGCAGAAGACGAACAAACTTCTGCCTCCTTTCTTGAAGCGTCTCTTAGAAGGGCAGTCCGGGTACCAACTCTTCTACTCAAACACGCTGAGCAGAGAATTCCCGTGCCTATCGGAATTTGACAAGGAGGCTCCTGCTCTATTGTGGTTAGAGCCACCTTCCGTGGACCAACGCATAATCAATCAATACGCCTTCTTTTCCGTCATGCCACGCGTGGGCAGTTCAACTTCATCTA
>CAVTZZ010000083.1:0-20559 GCA_963739325.1 uncultured delta proteobacterium
CTGCGAGACCAACAAGTCAAGCAGGTACGAAAGTAGGCCTTAGTGATCCGGCGGTCCCGCATGGAAGGGCCGTCGCTCAACGGATAAAAGGTACGCCGGGGATAACAGGCTAATTTCTCCCAAGAGTTCATATCGACGGGGAAGTTTGGCACCTCGATGTCGGCTCATCGCATCCTGGGGCTGTAGCAGGTCCCAAGGGTTTGGCTGTTCGCCAATTAAAGCGGTACGCGAGCTGGGTTTAAAACGTCGTGAGACAGTTTGGTCCCTATCTGCCGTGGGCGTAGGATACTTGAGGGGAGCTGTCCCTAGTACGAGAGGACCGGGATGGACGAACCTACGGTGTTCCAGTTGTGACGCCAGTCGCAGCGCTGGGTAGCCGTGTTCGGAAGGGATAACCGCTGAAAGCATCTAAGCGGGAAGCCCACCCCAAGATAAGGTATCCCTCCTGGTAGCAATATCAGGATAAGACCCCTCGGAGACTACGAGGTTGATAGGTCAGATGTGTAAGTACCGTTAAGGTATTGAGCATACTGATACTAATCGGTCGATCGGCTTGACCATAATTGAATTACTATTTGCCAAGTCCCTTGATCCATATTCTCTTTAAAATGTAAACGCGTATACGCGTTAACGCGTTTATGCGTGAACGAAATTCTTGGTAACCATGGCGAAGGGGAAACACCCGTTCCCATTCCGAACACGGAAGTTAAGCCTTTCAGCGCCGATGGTACTGCATGGGTAACTGTGTGGGAGAGTAGGACGTTGCCAAGATTAAAACTTGTTCCCGTGCAAGCAGGGAACAGAAGGCCCATCAGTAATGATGGGCCTTTTTTTAATTTGAATTTAGACATTATCAAAGGGTAATGAATCTTGCTCAATATGGAAGCAGGGGGTTCTGATGTCAATTGTTGAAGATTTTGATCAAGTGTTAACAAAATCCGAACGCCAAGTGCTTGCACAGTTGACTACTCCAAGTAAAATCCAAGCTTTTCTCGATGGGTTCCCTTACCTTGCTGAACCTGTTTATCGGTGTCCTCTACGCGTCTTTAGGGAGCGCATTGCCCATTGCTTCGATGGCGCTTTGTTTGCCGCTACGGCGTTACGTCGTTTGGGGCACCCACCTCTGGTCTTGGAGATGCTTCCCAATGATCGAGATGACGATCATATGTTGGCACTTTACAAGCGTAATGGACATTGGGGTGCTGTGGCCAAATCCAATTTTGTTGGATTGCGATTTCGAGAGCCCATTTATCGCACCTTACGTGAATTGATGATGTCATATTTTGAGCAGTTTTATAATATGGAGCGCGAGAAAACGTTGCGGAGGTTATACGATGCCCCTGAATTTAAAAGCCTTTGACAAGTTCAACTGGATGACGAGTGATGAACCTCTCGAAAGAATTGGACAGCAATTAGATAAGATTCGAAAAGTCCGCATCCTGACTCGGCGCATGATCGCTGGTCTCTCACTCATCGATGAGCGTTCGTACCAAGCGGGTTTGCTTGGTGCAAATGAAAGAGGTTTATATAGACCCCAACAAAAAATTAGTAAGAAAGCCTAAGGAATTTAATAAAGCATTCCAAAACCACTTAGCCCTCCCTCCTTACAGTTCAGGCAGTTTTTTTTACAGCGATGCTCCACACCCTTGCGGTCTTATCATCTTGACATGTACTTGTTTGGGGTTTATTCTGCATAATAAAGGCTTTCTAAAATGGAGGAAGATATGGATAAAGATCAGATAGCTGAAATCATACGTCGGAGACTAAAATTGGACGATCAGGAATGGAAAATGATTGAGCAGAATCCAAAATTCCAACGTTTATTTAAGAATGCTGTTGAGGCATCTAAGTATCGATTGGTAGCGGAAGTGATCGAGTCGAAAGGTTGCCATTCAGGACATGTCATCGGTCAAAAACTGATTTTCGATAATTCAGGCAATTTGCTTACAAAAGAGAATCCGGACCGTATCTGTATTTTTTTGATGCCAAACGTAACAGTATTACTCAATGCTTTTTTTGAGAACATGATGAATGGTCGTGACCCAAACGAGGTGATGTTTAACACCACGGGTTGTTTTGATACTGGCCCCTATTGCGGTGGATGGGGCCATGTAGTGGTTAAAATGACTGCCGTATCCAAATCTTCTTAAGATATCAAAAAATTATCTTGTCATCGGAGAGAACTAATGAAAATAGCTGCAAAGAAAAAAGAAAATCGTCGGAAAGAATTGGAAGAGATGTTTAAAAGGCATGGTTATGACGATTATAAATGGATCGATCCGAAGAGGATCGTCGTGGCTCAATGGGCGCGGATGAAGTGTATGTTCGGCTGTAAAAACTACGGCAGATGCGGTACCTGTCCGCCCAATACTCCTTCTGTGGCAGAATGCAAAGACTTTTTCCAAGGATACAAAACGGGTGTGGTTTTCCATTTCACTAAAAGGGTAGCCAAACCTGAAGACCGTTTTGCTTGGACAAGCAAGGTTAATTCGAAGCTTTTGAAGCTGGAACGAGAGGTCTTTCTTTCAGGATATTATAAGGCTTTTCTCTTATTTATGGATTCCTGTCATCTCTGTGCCGAATGTCCTGGCATCAGACAGCTGTGCAAGAACCCTAAAATGGCAAGACCCTCTCCTGAGTCAATGGCTATGGATGTCTTTGCTACCGTTCGAAAGATTGATTACCCAATCGAAGTCCTTTACGACTATTCCCAGGAGATGAATCGCTACGCCTTTCTTCTGATTGAATAGAAAGACTGAAGGAAAAGGGGCTGAATATCATAAGATGAGTGATTATACTAATTTTGGGCAGCTTAATTTCAAGTAGAGGAGGAGACTATCATGAAACGTTATTCTGCGATCATTCTGGTTTTTTTTGTCATTCCGATCTTTGCCTATGGGTCAACCTGGCAAATTGACCCTGACCATTCGAGCTTCCAATTCAAGGTTCGTCACCTCATGGTTTCTAACGTTAAGGGAGATTTTACAAAAGTGAGGGGGATGGTCACTATTGACGAGCAGAACATTGCCAATTTGAAGGTTGAAATTACGATTGATGCGGCTTCGGCCAACACAGGCCATGCAAAGAGGGACGAGCACTTGAGAAGTGCCGACTTTTTTGATGTGACCAAATACCCCACGATCACATTCGTTTCGAAGAAAATAGAAAGGACAGGAGCGAACACTTTGAAGGTTAGGGGAGACCTAATTATCCGCGGTGTGACAAAGGAGATAACTGTAGATGTAGAAGGGCCGACCGCAGAGGTGAAAGACCCTGGAGGCAATTTCAGACGTGGGGCAACGGCAACCGCAAAGATCAACCGGCAGGATTTCGGAATTATGTGGAACAGGGTTCTTGATACAGGTGGCGTGGTTGTCAGCGACGAAGTGAACATCTACGTAGAGGTCGAATTGATCAAAAAATAGAATGCTTAACTCATCCTCAATTCAAAAAATCGGTTATCGCATTGAAGCTCTTTACGATTACCCCTAAGAGATGAATCACTACCCCTTTCTATTTATTGAGTAGATTAATAGTGGTTGCAAATAGAGGCGGTATGATTTATAGTAATACCGGAGGTGGATTATGGCCACAGCAAAAATTGCTATATCTTTGGATGAGGGAACAGTGAAAAGGCTGGATCGTCTTGTCAAAGGCCGGATTTTTCCTAGTCGAAGTAAAGTCATTCAGGATGCGGTGGAAGAAAAACTTAAGAAGTTGGAAAAAGGCCGGTTAGCAAGAGAGTGCGCTAAACTTGACCCCGAATTCGAGAAAGCACTTGCAGAAGAAGGTCTTTCAGCAGAGGCAGACCAATGGCCCGAATATTGAGAGGGGATATCCTTTGGGCTGATCTGAATCCTGTGAGAGGGCGAGAGCAAGCTGGTTTACGTCCTGTTTTGGTTTTGAGCGAGGATGTTTTCAATGAAAATTCAGGTACAGTTATCGTGGTTGCCATTACCAGTCAGCCGCAGCGGGCGGGCTTTCCATTGACCTATGAACTTGTTGGATCAGAATTGCCAAAACCCTCTTGGGTTAAAATAAGCCAAATTCGTACTCTTTCCGTCGAGCGATTAGGGAAGAAAATTGGAAAAGTTAGACCCGAAGAACTCGATATCATTATTGAGGGACTTAATGAAATTCTTGGCACCTAAATAGTGTAATCTCGCCTAACCCCTCGCCCCTTACTCCTTACGATTGACAATATCTCTGGTTGACCCTATGCCCCATGCTCCTTGCTATTTTTTTTGATTTTAGAGTTTACACCTCACACTTTACGCTTTACGTTCTATTTACACCATGCCCCGTGCTCTCTTTACTTTTTGAATAGCCGGAAACGAACTTAGCTCTATGCCCCATGCTCCATGCCCTTTGCCATTTAGTCGTTGACATAAACCTACCCGGGGTATATCCTATACACAAAAGGGGGTTGGGGAAAATCAGGGAAGTCCAGTGAGTGATAATATTTGAAAAGGTATTTGGGATTTTGTGACATCTAACGATGTGCCCCCTGACCCCAGACAAAAAAACTTACATTAAAAGTAACCTATGTTCTGGCATATCCGGGTAACCGATGTACTGGCACTTGGCAAGTATGGATTAAATGGAATAGGGGAGAGTTAGGATAAGGTACGAAAAGATCAACTTGATCAACAAGGCTATCTCTGGAAAAATACCTATTTGTGGGAATTCATCAGGAAGATCAAAAAATCTATTGAATGAGGGAGTAAATATGAGCAAGATTAACATGGTTAAAGATGCAACAATTGATACTGGTTATGAGTTTTATCAAACTATTATAGATTTTGATCATCCCATTCAAATATTTCGAGAAGCATTTCAGAACTCCGTAGACGAAGATGCAACTGAGGTTTACTGCCTAGTTAAAATGGAAAGGAGATTAGGTCAAGAGGACCTTTATATTGACATATGGGATAATGGAACAGGATTAAGGAAGGATAATGCGGAATGCTTTTTTGGGCTAGCAAAATCCACTAAAGTCGATAAAAATAAAACCCCTCTAACCGGAAAACTTGGTTACAAGGGCCATGGAACCAAAGTGTTTTTCAAATCGGAACGGGTGGAAATTTGCTCGAAGATACCAAATGGCAAAGTTTGGGGAGTAATTTTGGATGACGCGGTAAAACAGATACGAGATTCGAATAATTTTAAATATTCAGATTTTCTGAATGAAGAAGATCTTTCCTTTAAATTTCCCAAGGAATTCAAAAGCGGCTTCTTCGTACGAATTAAAAACCCAACCCATTTCAAAACCCAGTTCACAAGATTTATGCTTAACCATATGTATATGAAAGATTACACAAAGTGGTATACTGTCTTTGGCAACATTCGGGCCTCCTTTTTTAAACCAGGAAAGAGAAAATACTTATATTTGCATGGTTTAAATATAGACCATTTTATGAAGGGTTACAATGACCTAAAATCTATAGATCCGGTACCTGAATTTGTAAAACTAGACGGTATAGACTTTGAGAAAATAACTATGGGACATTACTTCCCACCGGAAAGGGTTGCTGATAAGCAGATGCAACAATATGCTAAGAAGGTGGGGCTGAATAAACCATATTCAGATTATTATTCAAAAGAGATTTTTAAAGACAGAGTTTATCTAGACAACAATCTATTTTTTGATTTTATAATTCACGTCGAAGGATATGAAACAAAACGAAGGTATGACATATTACTGTCAAAAAGAGGACCTTCACCTATCGATAAGAACCTCCTTCACACCGATGGAGAGCGATACGGTTTATGGGCCTGTAAGGGTGGTGTGCCGATCGAGAAAATTGATGATTGGATTATCGGTGGTCGAGGGGTTGGTACTTATACTTATTTGCATGCTTTTGTAGATTGTGACGCATTTGAATTAACTGGTACACGTGGCTCCATAAGAAATACTGATATTGAAATAATCCAAAAGATAAAAGACAAAATTAACGAGAGACTTTCTGATAGAAAGATAAAAAATGATCTTGCTGAACGCCAGGCATGGGAAGAACACGAAAGAACTCTAAGGTCGATCGATGATGACCAAAATGAACTTAGGAGAAGGTTCAAAGATTCGGAAAGCAAAAAAATGATTCATCTTCCGGAAGGACAAATTGTTTTCGAACCAACCAAAACAAGAAACGGTTACTCTGAATCAGAGTCCTTAATCCTTCTAATCCAGCTCCTGACTCTCTACCCTAAATTATTTCCCTTTAAAATAATGGACTATAATACTACAAAAGGGATTGATTTTGTCACAAAAAAGGGTGAACATCCAGAATATATCGAACTTAAAGGAACAATGCAAAGTAAAGTAAATCATTCATTTAGATATATATATAAATTTATCTGCTACGATATTGACTTGAAAGAGGGTGATATCCTCAGTGATATTGAAGATTTGAAAGTCGAAACAAGAATAAACAAAGACGATCGGTTCGAGTCATTTGATGAAAATTTCAAAGGTAAAAAATTTACAAGTTACCAGTTACACCCTATCAGTTCAGTCATTCAGAGTAAGGAGATTATTGTTCTTAAGAATCTGCTCACTGAAGTACTCGGTGCGAGGTTCGAATAGAGAGAATTGGGGACGGGTTCATATTTCCAACATCAGCGGATGATCACCAAGCCATTTCCTTTCGGAAACAGATTCATCAAAAGGTGTCAGGCCTTGAAATGTGAGTTAAGCTTTCCCGAAAGCGTCATTTGTTTTATTCCAAGTTTGAAGGTCTGGGAACATTTCTTAAAAATCGAAGAAAGGAGTTAAATATGGCTGCGAAGAAAATCTTAATGATGGTGGGGGATTTTGTGGAGGATTATGAGGTGATGGTTCCTTTTCAGGCATTGCTGATGGTTGGTCACACTGTCCATGCCGTTTGTCCTGGGAAGAAGGCCGGTGAAAGGGTTCGGACGGCCGTCCATGATTTCGAAGGAGATCAGACTTACAGCGAGAAGCCAGGCCACAACTTCACACTGAACGCAACGTTTGATGAAGTCAAGCCAGAGACTTATGATGCGCTGGTGATCCCTGGTGGACGAGCGCCGGAATACATTCGTCTGAACGAGAAGGTGCTTGACATGGTTCGGCACTTTGCCAAGGCGAATAAACCCATTGCGTCCATTTGCCATGGCGCGCAGGTGCTGGCAGCGGCTGGAGTGATTGCGGGCAAAGCGTGTTCGGCTTATCCGGCCGTAGGACCCGATGTGAAAACTGCGGGTGGTAAGTACGTTGACATAGCAGTGGATAAGGCTCATGTGGATGGTAACCTCGTCACCGCGCCCGCTTGGCCGGCCCATCCTGAGTGGCTGGCAAAGTTCTTGAAAGTGCTGGGGACGAAAATTGAACCATAAGGTAAGGTGCTCGGGGTGACGTCTTCAGCTCTCATTAGCTGATAAGAACAGACTGTCAGATCTAAAGGAATTTAGGAATACTTCCGCTGTCAGTCCTTATGTTCGCAGAATGTCTAAATTACCTCAGTCAAATAGTTATCGCTTTCTTGACAGGATCTCTTTACTTGACTATTATTAAAAAAGTAAACCCCGTTAGAAAAGACGGGGCTTTGACCCCGTCCTCAATAAGGAGCTAATGCTTTCTATTTATACCATCCCCAGCGATAAATGCTGGAGCTTTCTAACGGGGTAAACCGAATACGAAGATGGAAAGTAAGAAAATTAAAGATATTGATGTAGAGAGTTCCCAGGTTAGCGAAGGCTTCGAGGCCTCGGCAACGGCTCCCCTGGAGATCTTGAAACCACCTCAGCGAGTCATTATTCGGCTGCCCATCCGGCACAATCCAAAGCTGCAACAGATCATCGATCGTGTGAATGGGGACGATGAACTCTATACCCTTTGGCAAGTTGCCAATGTCAATGCTGTCCAGCGGCTTGGGATGAGTGATCACGGACCGGTCCATGTCCAGATCGTCACGAACATCGCCTTGAAACTGCTCCGGCTTCTTGTAGATCGGAGCGTTCAGCCGGGTCTTGTCATCAATCACAATTTGACGATTGAAGATGCCGAAGTGGTCGTTGTCCTCGCATCGCTTCTCCATGACTTGGGGATGTCAATCCAGCGAATCGACCATGAACAGTATAGCCTCCTCCTCGCCAGATCAAAGTTGAAGGAGCTGTTAGAGGGCATCTACGATGTCTCCACCCTGACCATTCTCACCTCAGAAATCCTTCATGCCATCATCTCCCATCGAGCAGGAGGAAAACCTCTAACCCTGGAAGCTGGCATCATCCGCGTCGCCGACGCCCTGGATATGGCTGAAGGCCGGTCCCGCATCCCTTTTCAGGCAGGAAAGGTTAACATCCATTCCGTTTCAGCGGCAGCCATTGAACAGATTAAGATCGAGCAGGGAGAGGGCAAGCCTATTCGTATCGTGGTTCGAATGAGCAATTCAGCAGGGATTTTCCAGCTTGACGAACTACTCAAAGAGAAGTTGGAGGGTTCGGGCCTTGAACCTTACGTCGAGGTGGAGGCGATGGTCGAGGGCGAGGCTGAAAAAAAACTGATTCAGACATTCCGGATTTAGGTCATTGACGAAAGGTGGAGAAAAGGTCGCAACGCCCCGGATACCAAGAACCGATTGGATAGAATCTATTCCTCCTTTTCTTAATTTTCTTCCCTCTTATATCTGAAATGCGACTCCAATTATCTCCATGACCACCACTGAAGCATTACATGAAACTTCATGTTTGAATTGACAACCTCGAGGGTTTGTGATATTTGACAGTTCAAAATGGAAAACATGGAATTGCATAAAAACACTAAGGAGGTTATGCCATGAAACTTTATCGAACGCTCACAATCCTCGTCAGCCTCTTCTTCACTCTTGCCGTGACCATTAGTTACAGTGGTCAGGCCATCGCGGCACCGGCTCCGAAGAGCACTGGAGCTTCAGTCCCTTCGGGCAAGATAACCCTTTATACCTCCGTGCCCCAGGACATCGTCGATCGGCTTCAAACCGACTATAAGGCCAAGTTCCCGGCTGTTACACTGGAGGTCTTCCGGGCAGGATCCAGTGAGGTGGAGGCAAAAATGGCTGCTGAAAAGCAGGCCGGAAGTATTCAGGCCGACCTTGTCTGGGTCGCAGAACCTTCTACCTATGAAGATTTTAAGAACCAGGGGATTCTGCTCAAGTTTGTACCTGCAGAAGCAAACATTCTTCCCTCCGAGATGAAGGACAAGGATGGCTACTACTTTGCAGGACGCTTGATCAACATGATCGTTGCGTTCAATATTAAAGCAAATCCCAAACCTGCTGCCTGGAAGGATCTGCTAAATCCTGCCTTTAAGGGGAAGCTTGGCTTTCCCACGCCGGTGAGCTCAGGTGCTGCTGAGGCCTCGGTTCGCACGTTGGCCGATACTCAGGGATTCGGCTGGGATTACTTCAAGCAGTTTAGGGCCAATGGTGGCAAACAGATTAAGAATAACTCTGCTATGCAAGAACAGTTGTCTACCGGCGAACTGCTTGTTGGAGTTCTTCTTGACTTCATGATCCGTGATGCCAAGTCCAAGGGGTCCCCTGTAGACTACGTTTGGCCCGCCGAAGGTGCGGTCTTCATCCCGAGCCCGATTGCGATCATCAAGACAAGCAAGAATCCTGAAACAGCCAAGGCCTTTGTCGATTATCTCCTCTCCAAAGATGGACAGAACAGTATGGTCAAATTGGGCAACTTTATCCCTGTGCGGCCTGATGTGCCTGGTCCTGCTGGCACACCATCCTTGGGACAGATTAAGCGTTTAACGACCGACTGGAGGACTGTCCGAGAGAAGCGGCAAGACACCAAAGATCAGTTTGAGGCCATCTTCTCCAAATGACATAGATTCTCAATCGAGTTGAAGAGTGTAGAGACAAGGGAAGAAAGAGTCTCTCATTTTCCTCTCCGTTCATTCTATAGAGCGAACTATGCTGAACCGCATCTCGCTGGCGGTTGTCATTCTGGGTACATCCGTATTGCTCCTGGGGATCTTTGTCATTTATCCCATGAGCACGATGATCGTCCAGAGCTTTATCTACAATAGCAAATTCTCTCTCCAGAACTACCTTCTGGCCCTTCGCCAACCTGGTAACCTCATTGCCCTCCGTCACACCCTTGAGATCTCTCTCGGCTCCATGTTTGGTTCGACTTTTTTTGGAACCTTTGCAGCCTGGATTGTGGCCCGTACCGATCTGCCGGGTCGCTCTATCCTTCGGACAGCGTTCGTCTTCCCCTTCCTGATACCTCCTTTCATCGGGGCGTTGGCTTGGCGTCAGATCTTAGGGCCGGTTGGATATATTAGCAAAATCTACCTTGCTTTCACAGGATCGGAGTCTGTTCCCTGGAACATCTACAGCGCCACCGGTATTGTCCTGGTCATGATGATGCACAGTTACCCTCTCGTGTATATCACAGCCCTGGGTGGTCTGGAGCGAATGAATCCCGAATTGGAAGAAGCCGCGCAATCCTCTGGAGCAAGAATCTTTCGGGTGATGCGGGATGTTACGTTACCGCTCATGGCCCCGACCATCCTGGCTGGTGCGGTCCTGGTCTTCATCACAGAGATCGCTAACTTTGGGATCCCGGCTGTTCTGGGTTACTCTGAGAACTACTTTGTCCTGACCACCAAGATTTATCAGGCGGTGGCCAAGAGCTTTGCCTCACCGAATGCCCTGGCGACAGCCGCTGCTCTCTCTATGGTCCTGGCTGTTATTGCGGCCGTGGGCATTATTGCCCAGAGAATTGTCCTTCGGGGACGGGAATATGCTGTCCTTTCCGGAAAGTCGATGCAACCTAACCTTGTGCGCTTGGGTGTTCATAAGGCTTGGGTTTTGCCTGCGGCCTGGGCTTTGGTCTTTGTCACTAGCATTGCGCCAGTTCTGGCCATCCTGATCACCTCTCTCATCCGAGCCTATGGGTTACCCCCGACCCTCGACAATCTGACCCTTCAGAATTTTGCCCAGGTCTTATTCATGAATGCCGCTGCACGGAGGGGGATTGTGAACAGCCTGATCTTGGCAACTGCCTCGGCCACCTTGATCGCTTTCCTGGGGTCATTGATTGCTTATATTTTGGTGCGGACAAAACTTCCCGGCCGCGATATTCTTGATTTCATTGCGGCCATGCCTTATGCCGTGCCCGGTACCGTGGTGGCGTTGGCAATGATTCTGGCCTGGCTCAAGCCACTGCCTCTCACACGGATCGTTCTTTATAACACCATCTGGATACTGCTGATCGCTTATGTCGCACGCTATCTCACCTTTGGTGTCCGGTCCACAGCGGGATCCTTACAGCAGATTCATCCCTCATTGGAGGAGGCGGCACGCATTTGCGGCGCCAACTGGCTTCAATCCTTTCGAGACGTGATGCTCCCGCTGATTACGCCCGGACTTTTTGCCGGTTGGTTCCTTGTGTTCATGCCTTGTCTGCGTGAGTTGACCGTATCGATTTTGCTCTGGTCAGCAGGAAGAGAGACAGTGGGGGTCATGGTATTTAACCTCCAGGAGAGCGGACACACTACCCTTTGTGCCGCACTTGCCATGATGATGCTCACCGTTCTCGTCGCGGCCAATATTATTACCCGGCGAATCACGGGAGGAAAGCTGGGATACTAAGTTGAAGGTCCTATGATGAAGAACTGACGTCATTCTTCTTTACGACGAGGCGGACGAAAGAGGGGCTTATGTCAGAAGTTATTTTGAAACGGGTGAGTAAGCGCTTTGGTGACACTCTGGCCGTCAGCGACTTCAATGCTGAAATCGCTGATGGGGAATTCGTTTCGTTTTTGGGACCATCGGGCTGCGGCAAAACGACAACACTCCGTATGGTCGCTGGATTTCTGGAGCCCACAGAGGGTGAGATTTATATCGGTCAACGGTTGGTCTCTTCCGCCGAACATCGGATTGCTGTCCCCCCCGAGAAGCGGCATATTGGTATGGTCTTCCAATCCTATGCAGTGTGGCCTCACAAGAATGTGTTTGACAATGTGGCCTATCCATTGCGAATCCAGAAAAAGAAGAAGACAGAGATTGAGGAAAAGGTACACCAAGTATTAAGCCTGGTTAAACTCTCCGGGATGGAAGAACGGTTCCCCCATCAACTTTCCGGTGGCCAACAGCAGAGGGTCGCCTTGGGTCGGGCTCTCATCATGGAACCGGATGTCCTCCTGCTCGACGAACCGCTCTCCAACCTCGATGCCAAGTTGCGGGAAGAGATGCGTTTTGAGATCAAAGACCTTCAGTCCCGTATCCGCGTCACGATCATCTATGTCACCCACGATCAAGCAGAGGCCATGGCCATGTCTAATCGCATCTTTGTCATGAATGCAGGTCGTACTTTGCAAGTGGACACCCCTAAGGGTATCTACGAGAAGCCGTCAGACCGTTTTGTGGCTGAATTCATTGGACTAACAAACCTTCTCCCTTGCGAGGTGATGGGTAGAGGACAAGTTCTCCTGCAAGACGGTACCCGTGAAGCATGGGTGCCTTGTCCTATCCCTCCAGGCCTTACAGGGTCGGCCCTCATTTCGATCCGACCCGAGCACATTGAGATAATACCACCTAACGGTGGTCTTCGGGGCGAGGTGAACCGTGCGGTGTACCTTGGCCGCGTGGTAGATTATCGGGTCAAGGTAGGTAAACTGGAGCTGCGGGTGGAAGGGCAGGCATCCCTTCCCTATCGCGAGGGAGACAGAGTTTCTTTGAGGATCCATCAAGCAATGGTCTTTACCCTCTAATATTCACCCCGTTAGAAAGCCCCAGCATTTATGCTGAGGATGGTATAAATAGAAAGCATTAGCTCCTTATTCCTGCCTGCCGACAGGCAGGGAGGATGGGGTCAAAGCCCCGCCCTTTCTAACGGGGTGAACCTCTATGGCAAAATGGCATTCAGCAAGCTTACGAACGATAAGGACCGAATGAGATTTGGTGCTTCTTCTTACTTCTTGAAAGACCGATGCGTCACGAAGGCCTTGGATTTCATTGCCCGTCTGGGCTATGACTCAGCAGAGATCTGGATGGAGCATTACTGGTCTGGAGGCCAAAGGCCGGCAACGATTGCCCGCCATACTCGGACCCTGGGCTTAGATCTCACCGTTCATGCAGCCTCGTACGACTTGAACATCACCTCAACAAACATTAGCATACGTCGTGAATCAAGGCGTCAGATCCGATCGTCCCTACAGCTGGCCGCCGCCGTGGGAGCCAGTGTCGTTGTGGTTCATCCCGGGGCTCTCTCTTCTTCGAAGGGAGATTGGCCCGCAACGTGGCAATCCCTTGAGGAAACGATGGTCCTTCTGGACGAGTGGGCAAAGGAAGAAGGAGTTGTGGTGGGATTGGAGAATATGGAGAAGCGAGCCAGGGAGATCTTCGTTGCTCCGGATGATGTGGCACGCCTATTTAGCCATCCTTGGAAGCACATTCGTCTCACCCTTGATCTCGCTCACACTGCGACGGTGATGGATCCCTTGTTCTATCTGAACCAGATGAGGGCCGAATGGATCTGCCATGTTCATTTAAGTGATAATACTCCCTCTATCACACACCTCCCCCTCGGGGAAGGTCAATTGCCAGTGGTAGAGATCCTAAAAGCCCTGAGCCGTATCTACGGTGGAATTGTCTCGCTGGAGGGCTACAACCCCGGAGAGGGGGAAAAACTTCTGACCCATAACATGGCGTACCTACGTCACCACGGGTTTGTGGCAACACCCTGATTTTCCTCTTTCCATTGTGGGGTAAGAGTTTAATCATCCTCGTTATCTGGAGCAGACGAAGCTGGAGCAGGTGCCTCAGCGGGTTTTGCCTTTTCATTAACCAATGGCTTCTCTGGCGCTTTGGCTTTGCATCCAATCCCAATCGAGGCTAAATTGATCATCATCGCCAATGCGAGCAGGAGAAAAATCAACTTCTTCATATTCCTCCGCCTCCTTTCTGATCGACACGGGAACCCTGCCATTTATTCCTTGATAAAGCAACCTCGGTGCATCCCCTCATTTGACAAAATAATTTTTTTCTAATAACTTCCATGCTAACATCTTTTCAAATGTGTAAACCAAACAACTAATCTTAAATGTTTAAAGGAGGAGTTAAGATGCGACGAACACCCATTTTGGCAATGATCTTTTTTGTAATGTTAGTCTCAG
This sequence comes from uncultured delta proteobacterium, assembly GCA_963739325.1. GTDB lineage: Bacteria > Desulfobacterota > BSN033 > BSN033 > UBA1163 > CAVTZZ01. The sequence goes on from CAVTZZ010000083.1 coordinate 14,132, forward strand.
TCTGCACAGCCCAAGACCAGTCACCCAAAGCAATGACTGAGACTTTTTTCCGCACATTACAAGGAGGTAAAATATCTCAAGCTTATGACCAACTGTTTGCAGGTTCGACGATTCCTCAAACCAAACCTCAAGCAGTAGAAACAGTCAAACGTCAGACAGAGAGCAGTTTGCCACAATTGGGTAAGATGCTTGGGTTTGAATTGATTCGGGAAGAGAAGTTCGGAACGGCAGTAGTAAGAGTTGTCTATTTGTTAAAATTAGAAAAAAGTCCGACCGTATGGGAGTTTTTCTTCTACAGACCTAAGGCGACTTGGTTTTTGGTAAATTTGATGTTTAACGATCAATTTAACCTGCTCGATGCAAAACAATAGTTTTCATTCTGGGAGTTTGGTTAGTCCTAAGATAAAGCACATATTTTGGAGTGAGGGGAAAGGAATCATCGAGGGGGGCAACTAAAGGGGAAGCCTTGTCCCTTTTCTCCTCTCCAATGCTCGTTCATAGATGAGTTTCGCTGTGACCATATCGTCTACAGCAATACCCATATTCATGGAGAAGATCCTCTCCAACGGATCCTCTCGGCCTGGCTTTAATCCGGCAGCCAGTTCTCCAAGGTCGGCATAAATCTTCTCAGGAATACCACTGAAAAAGATTCCTTCTTTTTTGGTGCTGAGCAACTGTCCGATGTCATCAGAGACGAACTTATCGCACTCCTTCATGGCTGAACTGGTCCATGCGGAATCGTAATCGAGTGAGACAGCGAGGCCTCCTTTCTTGAGCATCCCAGCATGAAGCGGAGGCTTTGGCTCTGTAACGATAGGAATGGCTGTCACCACCACGTCTGCTCCTTCGATCATCTCAGCAGGACTTGTACAAGCTATCATGTTGAGCTTTGGGAAGACTTGGCTCATCTCCTCCATAAAGCGCTTCGTGGCCTCAGGATAGAGATCATAGCAGCGAACTTTGGATAGCTCCGGTAAGGTCTCAACAAGAGCCCGAAGACTCGTACGGGCCTGAACCCCACAACCCAACATAGCGGCTATGCTGCTTGTCTGCCTTGCGAGATACTTCGCCGAGATGCCAACACTGGCCCCAGTGCGCATGGCTGTGATCCATGCACTGTCCATTACAGCTATTGGAATTCCAGTCTCTGGATCGTTAAGGATGAGCAAGCCCGTGATATAGGGCAATCCCTTTTCGATATTGGTGAGGTAGCCACTGACCCATTTCAACCCGGCAGCTTCAACCTCTTTCACATAAGCCGGCATGGCGTGGATAAAAGCATTGGTTCTGGGATGGATACCGGGCTTCGGTGGCATTTCTGTCTTGCCCAGCCCTTTAAGGCGGAAGCCATGATCCACCACCTCGAGCACCTCCTTCATGGTGATACCCAGATCTTCTACATCCTTGCGACTGAGGTAAAGAAGTTCCATGGTCTCTCCTTAAATGATTTTTGGGTACCAATGATTTTGTGAATCCCTTCTTCTCAATTCATCCATCATGGGCTTCATCATCTTTTCTATCTTTTCTGAAGCAGAGCATAGCCTAATAGAATGATGGAGAAACCAGAGCAGATCCAGGCAAAAACATCGCCATAGAGGGTGTAAAAGGTTTTTCTTTTCATCATTCGAATGGTTCCGTTCATCGCCTCTTCCGTGAAAATATCTCCTTGTTTAACAATCTTGCCTTTAGGATCGATGAAGGCGCTGATTCCTGTATTGGCCGCTCTTGCGATGAAGACTCGATTTTCGATTGCCCTGAAGGTGGCCATGGAGAGGTGCTGGTATGGAGCAGAAGTTCTGCCGAACCAGGCATCGTTCGTGATGGTGACCAAAAAATCTGCTCCCTCCTTGACGAACCTCCGGCAGAGATCTGGAAAGATGATTTCAAAACAGATGAGAACCCCAAATTTCCCTTGTGGGAGAGGAAGATGAACGATCCCTTTTCCAGGTTTGAAAGTTTCCAATGCCTTCTCCTATGGATGATTCAATGAAGAAGAGAAGTTTCCGGAGAGGAACATATTCTCCAAAAGGGACAAGGTGGATCTTATCATACTTTCCTATCAGTTCCTTCGATGGAGATACTAAGAAGGCGCTATTATAGTAATCGACCTTTCCCCTCTCTATCTTATAGAAAGGAGTTCCAAAGAGAAGGAAGGCATTCGTCTTTTCAGGAATTTCGAAGACGATGGGTTGATATTCTTTGGCTTCCTGGAAGAAGAAGGGGGTGGCCGTTTCAGGCCAGATAATGAGATCTGGTTTATCCTCTGCAACCTTCATGGACAACTTTCGGTAGATCTTTAATGTTTCCAGCTGAAAAGATTCATCCCATTTGATCGACTGGTCGATATTTCCCTGAACCAGACCAACTTTCAATGAAGGACTTTGGATGACCTCTCGATCCACATGGTTTATCTTTACATATCCATAGATCAAAAACACCAGAAGTACGAGAACAGTAAGGGCCACCTCTTTTAAAGGAAATGTTCTTTTGGGCCACTGCTGAAGCACCTCGAAGAGTACGGCATTGACGAAAAGGATGACGAAGGAGAGGCCATAGACTCCGGTGATATCTGCCATCTGGATAAAAGGGAGATTGAGATATTGGGTATGGCCCAAATAGGCCCATGGAAAGCCTGTGAGAAGGAAAGAGCGGAGGTATTCCAAGGTGACCCACAAGATGGGAGAAAAAAGAGTGTTTTGAATTCCCGAGCGGACCTGGATGAACCGAGTGAGGAATGTGAAGGCACCTATGAAGAGGCTTAAATAGATAACCAGTAGTAAGAGAATGAGGCCGCTCAGGATGGAGGGGACATTGCCATAAGTATGAACCGCAACAATGATCCAATAGAGAATTCCGAGGAAGGAGACGAGACCGGTAAAGAATCCAAGCTTAAAGCTTTGATATAATCCCTTCCCTTCGATAGAATAAAAAAGGGGAACCAGAGCAAACCAGGCTAAGAATTCGAGATCGAAATTGGGATAGGAGAGAATAAGGAGAATGCCTGAAAGGAGGCTTGATAGGATATCTCTTTTTTTCATAAATCAAATCATTACCCCCACTTTTATCCTCCTCTTGGAGGGAAGGGTAGGGGTGAAGAATATCTTAAAAAATAAAGGGGCTTATTTCAAGGAAGATTTTGAATTTATGTAGGGATTTGTTAGAATGAGAACCGATGAGAATTTTATTGGTCGAAGACGATAAAGGCATCACCCAATTCATCAAGAAAGGGCTGTCAGAAAATGCTTATTCCGCTGAGGTGGCCACCAATGGAGAAGAGGGATTAAACGCTGTCCTCCATAAGAAATACGATCTGATCATACTTGATATTATGCTTCCGAAATTGGATGGGAGAGAAGTTCTCAAAAAAATCAGATCCATGGATATTCAAACCCCTGTCATCTTTTTGACGGCAAAGGACTCAGAAAGAGATATCGTCCAGGGGCTCAACTTAGGAGCGGATGACTATATTGTCAAACCTTTCTCTTTTAATGAGTTGCTGGCAAGGATTCGGGCGATATTACGAAGGGGTGAAGGAGTGAGTCTTCCGTCAAGATGGGAAGTTTCCAACCTTATTTTAGAACCCGAGGGACATCGGGTTTTTAGGGATAGAATCAAGATCGAACTCACCCCTACAGAGTATGCCCTTCTTGAATTCTTGATGAGGCACCCGAGTCAAATCATTACTCGAACGATGATCTCTGAGAAGATATGGGATTACCACTTCGATACCTCTACCAATGTCATCGATGTCCATGTCTCCCATCTGCGCAATAAGATCGATAAAGATTTTGAGCCTAAACTACTCCATACCGTGAAAGGGGTTGGATATGTCCTCGAAGATCGGGGCTAAATTTTACCGAAGAACGGATGTCAAGATGACCCTTTGGTACATCCTGACCTTCTTAGTCTCTGCTCTGATCATTTGTGCTTTCCTCTATTTACGGCTGAGACATCAACTCATCAAGGAAGTCGATCGATTTCTTCTTGACGAAACGCAGGAATTGACAGCGGTTTTATCTCGGAATCCGAATGAAATAAGTTTCCTTATGAAATTCGAAGATGAAGCCATGACCAGAAAATATTACCCTTTCTTTTTTCGGATTCTGGATAAAAATGGAAGCCCTTTTTACATTTCAAAAGAGTTTCGGGGACTCGGGTATGAGGTAAACGATAGGGTGATCATCAATGCAAGGGATGGGAAAGAAACTCTGGAGGACGTTCGTCCTCCCGGAAGAAGGACACCCTTTCGGATGATTAGTACTCCATTTTACAGTGAGGGTAGACTAACCTATATAATCCAGCTGGCAACCCATCTGCACTATGTGAGAAAGAGTCTCTCCGTTTTTAAAAGTAATATATTGGCTGCTCTTCCCATCGTATTGGTATTGGGGTCCATAGGAGGGTGGCTTCTGGCTCGAAAATCTCTTTCTCCTATTGGCTACATTGCTTCGAAGGCTCAAAACATTACTTCCCAAAATCTCAGCGAGCGATTAACTCCAAGAGGAACAGATGATGAGATGGATGACCTTATCCGGACGATCAATGGCATGATTTCAAGGTTGGAAAATTCTTTTCAACGGATGGCTGAATTCACTGCGGATGCTTCCCATGAACTGAAGACCCCTCTTTGTGCGATGCGTGGAGAGGCAGAGGTTCTCCTTTCGAAAGGAAGAACGGCTGAGGAGTATCAGGAAGCGTTGGCCCATTCCATAGAACAGTTCGATCGCCTGAATCAAATGATCGATAACCTGATCCTCCTCTCCAAATCGGATTCTTCCCAGGTGGAGTTGAAAATGGTCCCTCTTCGATTGGACCTCCTTATCAAGAACATCGGAGATCTCTTCCAGGTTCTTGCAGAACAGAAAAAAATTTCTTTCATCATTGGCTCCTTCCAAGATGTGATGGTGATGGGGGATAAGATGCGTCTTCAGCAGCTCTTCACCAATCTGATCGACAATGCTATTAAATTCACATCGGAAGGGACCGTTCGTATTACGATGGAAAAGAATGAAGAGGTGGTTCTTGTTAAAATCAGAGATGCTGGAATTGGGATTCCCAATGAGGAGCAGGAGAGAATTTTCAAGCGGTTCTATCGTGTCGATAAGTCTCGTTCGAAAGAGACTGGAGGAGTTGGGTTAGGACTGAGCATTGCTGAATGGATCGCCCATGCCCACCATGGAAAGATCGAAGTCGATAGCAAATTAAATAAAGGTTCCATTTTTACTATATCTTTACCCATCCATAAACTCTAAATTTTAATTTTTGAGGTTAAGAAATCTTAATTTTCATTTAATCCTCCTTTAATATCCTCTTTGTTAAAAATTTTATAAGTTGTGGGATTCAATCGATATTTAATTTGAGGTACTTCCCAGAGTATTGATGATGTCAATGACACGGATGGTTTACCGTTTGAGAGGCTTTCTCATCAGCCTACTGTTAGTATTTGTGTTCCTTTATATCGGTTTATTCTTCACGTTAGTGAAAGCCGATGCTGAAGATATTCTTGGCGAATCTGAGATCAACAATCGTTTCGCTAGGGAATTGATCTTGACTGCACCCTTTTCGGTGCCACGATTAAGTTTTCTTCATGCCACCCTTGAAGTCCCAGCCCTTGAGTCAGCCCGACCGCTCCCTCCAGGGGATCTTTACGCCCGTATTACGACAACCCACGCTAGTTCGATCAAGGACCAAAATATTGGCGGTGTCAAAAGCCACTTCGGTGGTCTATTCCACGAATGGGGAGCCCTTGATGTTTCGCTGGGGGTCATTTCTCGTCTTGAGATTGGCGGACGCATTGTCGCCTCAGGCTGGGATGAGAAGGCGGATAAACTCCAAATCCTCGATGAGAAGGGTCGCCCAATAGTCCGCTTTGAGGCCTTAGATTACAATGGAATTGGAGTCAGCGGGCGCGAACAGTAACGTAAGCAATACTGTCCTACGAGCGAAAACACTCCTTTTTTCATCCGAGAATCCAACCTTTGATCTTTCCCTTGCATCTTCAGCAAAATTTCCCATTGGCCGCGCTCGGAATCTCACGAATGCAGGAACGACAGACCTAAACTTCTTCTTTTTAGGAACTTTTTTTATCAACCCAGTGACGCTCCATGCAAACGCTGGCATAGGCGTTCCTCTTGGTAAACAGAATCTATTCGTGGAAGAGGCTGGAGTCGACCTCAATCACTTCTTCCATGCTGGAGTTGGCGCTAACTGGCAAATTAATGAAGGCCTCGCTATGGGTATCCAGATGGAGGGCAACACCACTGCCTTTCGCGACGTTCCTTTCCTCGACTATCCGGCAGTCACGCTCTTTGCTGGCCTGCGAAAGTTCTTTGGTAATTTGGTCGTTGAGGCTGGGGTCGGTACAGGTCTTGTTCCCAAGGGATCTATGACTATGAGTATCATTTATCCGTGGGATATCATTTTGGGCC
>CAVTZZ010000084.1:0-12681 GCA_963739325.1 uncultured delta proteobacterium
CACCCTTCAACACTTCAGCGGATGGCTGACAGCCCCCGCTCATTTCTGCCGTTCCCCCAGACGATAAAAACTTTGATCATTGAACTTGCAAAATATATAAAAACTTATATAATATACTGGTGACTATGAAGCCACTGAATTTCGTGGGATCGAGCCTCGATGATCTTCGGAACTTCCCCGATGAAGCTCGCCGTGCCGCAGGCTTCGAGCTTCATGCGGTTCAAAACGGACTCGAACCAAGCGATTGGAAACCCATGCAGGTAATCGGCCCAGGCGTGAACGAAATCCGTATCCATGTTTTGGGCGAGTGGCGAGTAATCTATGTCGCTAAGCTTCGCGATGCGGTTTATGTGCTTCATGCATTTCAAAAGAAGACTCGAAAAACGAGCCGGCATGATATTGATTTGGCTCGCCAACGGTACAGACAGATTGGAGGTAACTTATGAGCGAGGCCGTTGTTAATTCTTCTGGAAACGTATTCATTGATCTCGGGTATTCTCCGGATGAAGCCGCAATTCTTCAGATGCGTGCCGATCTTATGGCCGATCTCCGGAAGTTCATCAAAGCCAAGAGGCTAACGCAGGCCAAGGCTGCGGAAATCCTCGGCGTCAGTCAATCCAGGGTTTCAGACTTGATCAGAGGCAAATGGGAGAGATTTAGCCTCGAAATGCTTATCACCCTTGCGACGAGAGCCGGCATGCATGTCACTCTCAAAAACGCGGCATAGGGACGGGGTAACAACCCGACCCAGCGGATGCGTTACACGCCCCGCTGATCGCAACCGTTATGTCAAATCGCATATCATTATTATTTTGAATACACCACCATTTATGCTATCATCATTTTAAAGAACGGTGTGAAATGTGAGATGAGGAAATGGAAACTAAATTAAAAATGGTTTATTGGAAAGGTGAAAAATATTGGGTGGGAAAGCTTCTTGAATACCCTGACATAATGACCCAAGGTAAGACTCTGAAAGAGCTTGAGGAAAATATGAAAGAAGCTTACATGCTTATGACAATGGAAGATGTTCCGGAAGAGCATAAAGTTAAAGAGATCACCCTCGCAGTATGAAGAGAAAGGACCTTATCAAGCAAATCACTTTAGTCGGATGTGTTCTCCTGAGACATGGTCAGCGACACGACCTTTACTTAAATCCTAACCAAAAGTATTTGAAATTCCTTTAACCTGTCATCCTGAACTCGTTTCAGGATCTTAGCCTATGGACAGAACGAGATGCTGAACCAAGTTCAGCATGACAAAAATGGTTTTCTAAATGTTAGAAGAAAATTCTCTAGATTTTACATGTAAGAATCTAAAACGGGTAAAAAACAACCCGTGCCACGGCATAATGAAATAGACGAAAACCTCGCCCGACACATTATAAAGATATTGACATAATCCAGTCCTTCCAGCGGATCGCCGATAAATCCGGCTTCAGGTGAGCCTTAGCGTTAGACCATAAAAAATGGTAAAATAAAACATGGAATTTGAATGGGATCCGAAAAAATCAAATGCAAACCTCAAAAAGCATGGCATTTCTTTTCATGAGGCGTCAACAGTTTTTGGTGATCCTCTAGCAATTACTTTTAACGATCCCGACCATTCTATACGAGAGTATAGGGTTCTGACTTTTGGCTATTCCAGGATGAATCAGTTATTGGTTGTCGTTCATACCGAACGGCATGGAAGAACAAGAATAATAAGCGCAAGACGCGCAACGAGACAAGAAAGGAAAATATATGAAAACGGTTAAAAATGAAGAAATGCGTAAAGAATATAGGCGAGAAGATTTGGGCAAAGGGATAAGGGGCAAATATTTCGAGGACTACAAAAAGGGAACAAATCTTGTTCTTCTCAGCCCTGATGTGGCAGAAGCATTTCCAGATGACACATCGGTCAATGCAGCCCTGCGCAGTTTAATGAAGGTAGCTCAAAAATCCATTCGTCTAAGTCGCCCCAGTGGACGCGCAAAAACGCGGAACTGAGCTTTTGTGTTGAATCCTCGAACCCCTTGCCCCTTATTTGGCCCTTTGAATTTTAATAAACAAAAGGAAGAGTAACCCGCTGCTGATTTTGATCATCGCCATCATGAAGCATGTGTTCTTTAAACCCAAAACGGGTAAAAACAGAATCCCTCCCAATAATCCTCCAAAGAAACCTCCAAAAAGGTCTGCCCCATAGAGCAATCCGGCTGTTTGACCAAGAGATTTCTCATCTTTATGAAAGCTCATATAAATCTTGGCGGCTAAAGGAAACTGGAGGCCGATAAACATTCCAGAGAGAAAAGACATCAGCAAAAAGGTTGAATAGAGAAGGAAATAAATAGCCTTGTTTTCGATATGCTGGGATGGAATGAAGAATACAAAGGGGAGGAGAATGGAGTAGAGAACGATCAATGCTTCTGTTTTTAAAAATAAGAGGGTATCTTTCTTACTGCTGATTTTGATCATCGCCATCATGAAACATGTGTTCTTTAAGCCCAAAACGGGTAAAAACAGAACACCTCCCAATAATCCTCCAAAGAAACCTCCAAAGAGGTCTGCTCCATAGAGCAATCCAACTGTTTGACCGAGAGACTTCTTTTCTTTATGAAAGCTCATATAAATCTTGGCTGCTAAAGGAAACTGGAGGCCGATAAACATTCCAGAGAGAAAAGACATCAGCAAAAAAGCTGAATAGAGAAGGAAATAGATGGCCTTGTTTTCAATATAATGAGATGGGATCAAGAAGACAAAGGGGAGAAGAATGGAGTAGAGAATGATCCATGCTTCTGTTTTTAAAAATACGAGGGAATCTTTCTTCATTCGATCGAGGCGATGAGTGATGGAGAAGCTGCCGAAGGCAATGCCAGCCATCAAGGTCGCCACCAAAAGACCGATTTGATGATAGAGGTAGCCATAAAGCGTTTGAAAGGTGAAGAGGATGGCTAAACTGAATATCATCCCTGTTAAACCGGTAGTAAAGATGGAGTATGTGAGGGATTGTCTGGAAAAATGAGGCATTTTCATAAAAAAGGCAGCAAGGACAAGAGTGACGATCGCTATGAAGACGGTGGTGTAATATGAAGCTCAATCCTTCGAACCATCTAAAAATCAGAGTGAGATAAGGGGAGAAAAGAGAATTCCAGTGAGAGAGTGTGAAAAAAACACCGGATGGAAGGAAATCGGAATTAAAGCGGATCTTTCTTCCTTCCATGGATTCCAAGAACCATTTCAGCCACCTCTCGTGAAGACGGTATTCTATATAGCGTTTAGTGAATAAGCTCGTTTGGATCTTCCACCTCTCAAGACGTTCGATCATTTCCTGAACGGTCACGCTTTCCAATTTTTCTGAGTCCGAGGCCAGATAGAGATTGACATCGCCCGGGATGATCCTCACATGTCGATAAACACTTTTTAACGTGTCTAAAATACACCCATTCAGATCCCTCAATTCTGGGCTGATATAGGTCAAGGATCCGGGGAGGGTCAACACGATGATGCTATTTGGATTCATCTTCATCTTGGCCGTTGAGAAAAATTCGGAGGTGAATAATCGGTTGGTCTGTAGAGCCTGAGGGGCAGGAAGCCCGATGAAAATGATATCGAATGGGTCTGGCGTCCTTTGAACGAAAAGCCGGCCATCGGTATAATGGATTTTTACTCTTTTATCTGAAAACTCAGATTGAGTTAATGGTGTCGGGAATTTCTGGACCAGTTTTATGAGAAGGGGGTCCAGCTCAACATAATCCAAACGGGTCACCGGATATTTTAGGATTTCATGAATCATCCCTCCGGCTCCTCCACCCAGGATCAGAATGGATTCGGGCTTTTCATGAAAAAGCATTGGGAAATGAACAAAATCCTCGATGAATGCGATGTCTGGAACAGGAGTGGTGATGGATGGAACTCCGTCGGTAAAAAAGGTGTACTGCTCTCCTCTTTTCGTAACAGTGATATTTCCGTAAACCGAGTTCTCATGATGAATGACATTTAGATTTTTCCACTGAGATTGAATTGAAAATGAATGGATTTCTTTTGCCAAAGGAGTAAAAAGAGAATAGGCAAAGAGAAGGGCGAGGAAGATTGAAATATGCCAGAGAATATTTCGAAAGTTAAATAAGGGCGCCCGAGGTATAGGCGGGATAAGAAACACAGAAATGGATGCCATGGTCAAAGAGATCATAAAGGCGATCTCAAAAGGATTGAAATATTGGATCAGAAGGAAAGTCATGAGCAAGCCACCGATGATGAATCCGAATGTTTCAAGGAGATAGACCTTACCAATAGAAGAAGCATCCTCTCTGGTATTTTGCGAATAGAGTTTACAGCCATAGGTGAATAGGGCTCCGTAAGGAAGGGAAACAGGTAGGAGGATCAATAAGGATGAATAAAAGATAGGGGCGAACCCCAGTGCTTCCCCAGGTGTGGTGAGAAGGATATTTTTAAAACTCCTACAGAGGAAGATAGCAAAAGGGAAAGCCGTAGAAAAGAGCAGTTGAAAGGCTACAAAGATTTCTATTTTTCTTTCCACCTTTTCGACTGATTTCCCGGCAAGAAAAGAACCGATTGCCACCAGGATGAGCCAGTTAGCAAGGATAACCCCCAGGGTGAGTTCGTTGCCTAAAAAAGAGATGAGGAACTCTCTTAATAAGATGATCTGAGCAGTTATCCCGCTCAATCCCATCATGAGGAGAGAGACTTTGAGGATGAGCATTTTCATGCTTTCATTCCTTATCAATATATTGATCTTTTGTAAAGAGTGCAGATGGGGAATAGGGGGGTATTTGGAATTTGAAATAGGAGTAATTTATTTGAGTTTGGACTTTTGAATTCTATCTCCGAACTACGAACTTACCACTCCGAACTATTTTCTTGATTTCCACTTCAGGGGTGGTGCATAGATCGCTCGGTTCCCAAGTCCCTCTTCAATTCGGATCAATTGGTTGTATTTGGCGACCCGATCCGTTCTGGAGGGAGCACCCGTCTTGATCTGACCGGCATTCGTTCCCACCGCCAAATCTGCGATAGTCGTATCCTCTGTTTCACCCGAACGATGAGAGATGATGGTCTTATAACCAGCCCTTTTGGCCATCTTGATAACTTCAATGGTTTCGGTTAACGTGCCGATCTGGTTGGGTTTGACCAGAATCGCATTGGCCACCCCTTCTCGGATGCCTCTGGAGAGGCGCCTCGGGTTCGTGACGAAGAGGTCGTCTCCTACCAATTGGACTTTTTCCCCCAGCCGAAGGGTCATCATTTTCCACCCCTTCCAGTCATCCTCAGCAAGGCCATCTTCAATGGAAAGGATGGGAAACTTTTTGATGAGGGCTTCATAGTAGTCGATCATTTCGGTGGAAGTCCTTTTCGGTTGCTTTTCAGCTTTGAGGAAATAGAATCGATTGCGGTAAAATTCGCTGGCTGCTGCATCCATGCCAAGTCCTACATCCTTTCCAGGACGATAGCCAGATTTTTTGATGGCCTCAAGGATCAGAGAGAAGGCTTCCTCATTCGAGTGAAGGTTTGGGGCAAATCCTCCCTCATCGCCGACAGAGGCATGATAGCCTTTTTCCTTTAGAATAGACTTAAGAGTGTGGAAGACTTCAACGCCCATTCGGAGCGCTTCCCTAAAACTCTTGGCCCCCATAGGGAGTATCATACATTCTTGCAAATCTAAGTTATTGTCAGCGTGAGCGCCGCCATTGAGAATGTTCATCTGAGGGAGAGGAAGATGGTTCGCCGAAAGGCCTCCAATATGTTGGTATAACGGGATGCCTAAATCATTGGCTGCTGCTTTTGAACAGGCCAGTGAAACAGCTAAAAGGGCGTTGGCTCCGAGTCGAGTCTTGTTGGGAGTTCCATCCCATCGAAGCATAGCGGTGTCAATCCCCTTTTGATCGAGGATCTCCATTCCCACGAGTTTGGGCGCGATCACTCGATGAATGTTTTCGACCGCTTTCTGAACCCCTTTGCCAAGGTAGCGTTTCGGATCCTTATCCCTTAATTCCAAGGCCTCATGACTCCCTGTCGAAGCTCCGGAAGGGACAGAGGCTCTCCCTGCGATCCCGCTTTCTAAAAGGACCTCTGCTTCGACGGTAGGGTTTCCTCGTGAATCAAGGACCTCTCTCCCAATGACTGAAGCAACCATTGACATGTTCCATCCCCCCTTTCAGTCACCCATTCATTTTTTTCCATTTAAGATTTGAGCACCCCAATAGATGTAATGAAATCCTGAGATGATGGTGAATAGGGTTGTTCCATAAATGGCGATGGCAGAGAGTTGTTTGAACACGAGAGCATAATCTGCCATGAAAACAAGAAGGATCGTGGAGATCTGAAAAAAGGTGGTCACCTTGCTCACGAGACTGGGCTGGATTTTGGGACGATAATTGAGGAGGATCAATATGAGAAAGCCTAATAGGATGATGACATCCCGGGTGACAACGATGACCGCCAGCCAGCCGGGAAGGATTTCGATGATAGCGAGGGTGACGTATGCAGCGACGAGAAGAAGTTTGTCAGCGATAGGATCGAGATAGGCCCCGAATTCAGTTCGTTGGCGAGTAATCCGTGCAATCAGGCCGTCAATTCCATCCGTAATCCCTGCAACCGCAAAGGTGATCAGAGCCCATCCAAAGAGCTTATTGATAATAAAGATGACGAAGAGTGGAATCAAGAGGACCCTTATCAGGGTCATCATGTTAGGTAGATTCATTCGTTACCCAAATTGCGGAATGCAGAATTCGGCATGCGGAATTTAAATCTGAAATTTAAAAACGGAAATTGAATATTCCGAAATCCCTGCCTGCGGCAGGCAGGCGCAACCCACAATCCGAAATGGTTCAGTCGTAGGTATTTCCAGACTCTCCCTTATAAAGCTCTTTGAAGGTCGTGAACTTATCTAAAAATGCAAGTTCGATCTTACCGATGGGTCCATTGCGTTGCTTACCGATGATCACCTCGGCCTTGCCCTTATTGGGATTGTCCTCTGAACGGTTATAGACTTCGTCCCGATAGAGGAAAAGGATCAGATCTGCATCTTGCTCGATCGCACCGGATTCCCGGAGATCAGATAGTTGGGGTCTATTTCCAGTTCGTTCCTCTGTCTTCCGGCTGAGCTGGGAAACAGCGATGACTGGGATATTGAGTTCTTTGGCCAGAGCCTTTAGGGAGCGAGAGATTTCTGAGATTTCCTGCTGGCGGCTTTCCACTTTCGTTCTCCCTTTCATCAATTGGAGGTAGTCAACGATCAGCATGCCCAAACCATGCTCGCCCTTTAAACGCCGTGACTTGGCCCTCAATTCAAGGACGGAGATGGCCGCCGAATCGTCAATGAAAATAGGTGCATCGGAAAGGTTCCCCGCTGCGAGCGTCAACTTTGGCCAGTCGCTCTCGGTTAGAAAGCCTGTCCTGAGTCGGGTCCCTTCTACTTGGGCTTCCGAACAGAGCATGCGAATGACCAATTGTTCCTTTGACATCTCCAGGGAGAAAATGGCCACGGGAATCCTTTTCTCGATGGCCGCATATTGTGCAAGATTGAGGCATAGGGCGGTCTTTCCCATGCTGGGCCTTCCAGCGACAATGATCAGATCAGAGGCGTGAAAACCTGCCGTATATCGATCCAGTTCTTTAAACCCGGAGGGAACGCCTGTCACGAGTTCTTTCTTCTCAAAGAGCCTTTCAAGGGTCTTAAAACTCTCTTTGACGATTTCCCGGATGGAGTAAAAAGAAGGTTTCACTCTTTTTTCGGAGATCTCAAAGATAGCCCGCTCCGCCTCATCAAGAAATCCTTCCACATCTCCTCGATCCTGATAACTTTGGGTGATGATTTCAGTTGAAGTTTGAATCAACTTTCGAAGGATGGCCTTTTCCTTGACGATTTTGGCATAGTATTCGATATTGGCAGCGGTGGGGACTAAATCAATAAGAGAGGTAAGGTAAGAAGCTCCTCCAATGGAATCGAGTTGGTCTATTTTTCGAAGTTCATTCGTCAGGGTGATCAAATCAGCAGGTTCATCACGTTCCGAGAGATTGATCAATGCATGAAAGATCTTGCGGTGACCCTCTCGATAAAAGTCATCGGTGGTGAGGATTTCCATCACCTTATTGATGGACTCATTTTCGATGAGGATTCCTCCCAAAACGGATTGTTCTGCCTCAACATTTTGAGGAGGAAGTTTATGGGAGGAGAGGTCCACATCGTTCATGTGCGATTACTCCTGAACCACCCAGACCTTGAGATGGGCGGTTAACTCCGGATGGAGTTTGATCGGTATGGTAAAGATCCCCAAATTCTTGATGGGTTCCTCTAATTGAATCTTCTTACGGTCCACATCAATTCCATTCTCCTTCAGAAAGCTCTCAATCTCCATGGAGGTTACGGACCCAAAAAGTTTTCCGCTTTCTCCAACGGGTTTGGCAAACGTACATGAGAGTTTTTCGATCTGCTGGACAACCTTCTCCATATCCTTTTTCACCTTTCCGATCCGTTGTTGAACCTCGCGCCTTTGGTGTTCTAAGATATTGATGCCCTTCTCCGTAGCAAGAATGGCCTTCTTCTGGGGAATGAGGTAGTTTCTTCCATACCCTTCAGAAACTTTCACCGTATCCCCCACCTTACCCAGAGCAGGGACATCTTCTAATAGAATAATTTGCATGAATCACCTCCAAGAATAGAAGTTACTGAGTCACTCAGTCATTAAGTTATGATAGTGAACGCCAAAAGAAAGTTGTCATTGCGAGGAGCGAAGCGACATGGCAATCTCATGGGATTGCTTCACGGAGTTTATCCTGAGCAAAATAATGAGATTCTTCCCCTTCACTTCATTCTGGGTCAGAATGACAAAAAGCGAAGAATTCGCAATGACACCCTATGCATGCCAACTTATTTATGAAGTTCACTATAGCTCTTAAAAAGTTCTTAAAGACAAAGACTCAATGACCCAATGACTCAATAACGTAATGATTAAATTTATTTGGCTGCCGTTGTAAAAGGCAGAATGGCAATATTACGTGCCCTTTTGATAGCAACCGTTACCACTCTCTGGTGCTTCGCACAGTTTCCGGAGATCCTTCGAGGAATGATCTTTCCCCGTTCGGTTACGAAATATCGTAGGATCCTCGGATTTTTATAGTCGATATCCAGTTTTCTATCGGTACAGAACCGACAGACCTTGCGCCTCATAAAAGGTTTTTTCTTCCTGTCGGGTCCTGACGTCTCAGCAGGTTTCCTCATCATTTTCTCCTCTCTCTTTTGACCGGCAAATACCCCGTCCCGCCAAAGCAGGATGGGCGGGGTCCCTGCCTACCGGCAGGCAGGAAGGGACACAATAAAAATGATAATTCATTTCCGGGAAGCCTCACCCTGTGGACGGGGAGCTTCACCCATCTTGCCTGTCGCCTGCCTACCGCAGGCAGGGCAGACAGTCGTTTGGTTTAATTCCTCTACCCTTCGGAGGTCCGTGGCGACCACTTCCATGTGCGTTCTTTTTTTTCCTTCCGGTGTTTGCCAGTATCGTTGATTGAGTCGACCCACCACCAGAAGGTGTTGCCCGCTTTGGAGAGATTCGAGGTTGAATTCAGCCAGTTCTCCAAAAGCCACAACATCGATCAGACTTCTTGAGCCTGGATCGTTTAGAGCCTGCCCTTTACTATCCCGGTGCCTGGCCTGACCAAACGAATCCTTGCAATCGTCTAATTCCAAGGGAAATTGAACGACTTGGGATCCATCTGGACGATAGTGACGTCGAGGTAAGGTTGCTACTTTTCCCGTGAGAATCACTCGGTTATAAGAGGTCATGCCCTCACCCCTGCCTGCTGGCCCCGGTCCCGACCGAGGGCGGGGTAGGCAGGTCTGCCTCTGATTCTTCACCCATGGGTTCCTCTGGAATAGGGGCTCCTGAGGAAGGCGCGTGGCTTTCATCCAATCGAACAGATTGAAACTTGATCACAGCATCCATCACTCGGAAATTTCTCTCTAATTCAGAGACCAACGTGGATGATCCATTAAAATGGATGAGGAAATAATGACCTTTCGCTTTCTTTTTGACTTGATAGGCGAGTTTTCTTTTTCCCCAATCTTCGACCTTTAAGATTTCTCCTTTGTTTTGTGTGATGATACCTTTGGCTTTTTCGATGGCGGATTGGGTCTGTGCTTCTTCGAGATCAGGGTCTAAAATGAAGATTGTTTCGTATGGCCTCATGTTTCACCTCCTTGTGGATTATAGCCCTAAAACAGCGTTTAGAGCAAGGGGCCTCTCAATTGCTGATTGCGGATTTCGGAATGCGGAATTTGTAAGAGAATTTAGATTCCGCAATCCCTGCCTGCGGTAGGCAGGCGCATTCTACAATCCGAAATCATTTTAGTCTGTTTTCATTACATCTTGTTTCACGACTCCTGCAATGTTTCCTCTATTGATCTTCACCCTCACCTTATCTGAGATTTCAAGAGTGATGATGTTGTCTTTAATACCAGTGATTTTGCCATAGATTCCTCCACTGGTTAAGACATACTCCCCCGTCTTGATGTTCTCCAATAAAGTCCGGTGTTCCTTCGTCCGTTTCTGTTGGGGTCGAATCAGTAGAAAGTAGAAGATCACAAAGATTAAAATAATGGGGAGGAAACTCATGATCGAAGATCCTTGTCCTCCACCTCCTCCCGGTAAACCCATTGCATAAGCCAAATCCATTCCCATAAGACCTCCTTTTTAATTTTTTACCCTCAGGTTGTCAACCTGTGAGCAGAACCTTCTGCTTCTAATCCATTTGGATGGAAGCAGTGGGTTTTGTAGAAATTGAGGAGACGCCCTTCTCGGATCGCCTCCTGGGTGATTTTTATAAAATTCATATAATAATAAAGGTTGTGTATGGTATTCAACCTTGAAGATAGAATTTCATTTGCCAGATAAAGGTGCCGGAGATAAGCCCTGGAATAGTGGCGGCAGGTGTAACAAGCACATGTTTCATCGATGGGTCTTTCGTCCTCCGCATATTGAGCCTGTTTGATCGACATCTTTCCTATGGAGGTGAAAAGCATTCCATTTCGAGCATTCCTTGTCGGGAGGACACAGTCGAAGAGATCGATCCCCAACATCACCGCATCGAGGATGTCTTCTGGCGTTCCGACACCCATTAAGTACCGAGGGGCATTTTCTGGAAGGAAGGGGGTCGTCCATTCGAGAACACTTCGCATCAGGGATTTGGGCTCACCCACACTGACACCGCCGATCGCATATCCCTGGAAGTCCATCTTTACCAATGCTTGGGCGCTCTGCTCTCTTAAATCTTGATACATACCTCCCTGTACAATGGCAAAGAGAGCGGGATCCGTTTCTTGTCTCTCTTCTAATGATCTCTTGGCCCACCGGATCGTCAGCGAGGTCGAAGCCTTCGTATCTTCATAAGGAGAAGGGTAGGGGATACACTCATCCAATACCATGGCAATGTCAGAACCGAGGGTCCTTTGAATCTCCACTACCTTTTCAGGCGTGAGAAAGTGAAGGGAGCCATCGATATGAGATTGAAAAGTCACCCCATCCTCTGAAATTTTTCGAAGTTTCGCCAGGCTAAAGATCTGGTAGCCCCCGCTATCCGTCAAAATGGGTCGGTCCCAATGGATGAAGGTGTGGAGACCCCCCAATCTTTCAATGGTGCCATGTCCTGGTCTGAGATAAAGATGGTAGGTATTTCCCAATATCGCCTCAACACCCACCTCTACCAATTCCTCTGGAGTGATGGATTTGACAGTGCCCTGAGTTCCTACCGGAAGGAAGGCAGGGGTGGAGAAAGAACCATGTTCTGTCTCCACCCTTCCCAGTCTCGCCTTAGAGAAGAGGTCTTTTTTTAGAATCTCAAACTGAAAAGCCATAGGATACCCAATGGAATAATGGAATAGTGGAATGTTGGTTTTTTGAACTTTAAACTTCGACATCCATTATTTTGGTTCGAAATTTCAGACCCATTATTCCATCGTTCCAGTATTCCAACATTCCATATATTTTTAGATGATCAGCATGGCATCGCCATAGCTGTAGAATCGATATTTCCTCTCAATAGCCTCTCCATAAGCCTTTATCAATAAGTCTTTTCCCACAAAGGCTGAAACCAACATGACCAGTGTCGATTTGGGAAGATGGAAATTGGTGATCAGTCCATCGGTGACGCGAAAATGATAAGGGGGATAGATAAAAAGGGAAGAAAGGTTTTTCCCTGATTTGACTCGCCCCTCCGTGTCAGAGAAGGATTCGAGGGCTTTAGACGAGGTAGTCCCCACAGCGATGACCCTGCCTTCTCTCTGTTTGGTCTCCTCGATTTTTTTAACCGTCTCCTCTGATATTTCTATCCATTCTGCCTCCATCGAGTGGTCTTCAATATTTTTGACCTTGAGGGGTGCAAAGGTCCCTATCCCAATATGGAGGGTGATCCATGTGGTTTCCACCCCTTGCTCTCTAAGCGATTGAAGGAGAGGATGAGTAAGATGGAGACCAGCGGTGGGTGCTGCAATCGATCCCTCTCGCTCTGCGAAGATGGTTTGATAACGGTCTTTGTCCAAAGGTTCGTCTTCCCGTTTGATGTAAGGAGGGAGTGGTATGTGGCCGATCTTACGGAGAATTTCCATCACTTCCCCTTGACCGGAGAAGCAGATCTTTCCCTTTCCATCCTTCGCCTCTTTCACTTCTCCATAAAGCCCCTCTTCGAATTG
>CAVTZZ010000085.1:0-6234 GCA_963739325.1 uncultured delta proteobacterium
ATACGACCAAGAAAAATATAAAGATTCTCTTCATATAAATTCTCCTTTCTGTAAGATTTTTTTGGCTCTCTTTGTCAAGTTGGCAGCTTGACAATTCATGAGGATATGATAAAGTCATAACCGCTCGGCTTTGGACCTATTGGTCATGACCCGATCATGAATGAAAGAGGGGGCGATCTACTTGAAAATGGAACACGTTGCACTGAATGTGTCCGATCCCTTAGCCATGGCTGCATGGTACACCAAACATTTAGGATTCGAAATTGCACGCCGTGTGACGACTCCTCCGTATACCCATTTCCTTAAGGATAGCGGAGGCACCATGATGATTGAAATATACCACAATCCCCCAGATCAAGTCCCTTCTTATTTGAAGATGCATCCCTTGCTACTCCATCTGGGCTTCGCCTCAGCAAACCCAGAAGCGGATAAGTTGAGATTGCTCGAAGCGGGTGCGACATGGGTTCAAGATGAACATCTCCCTGATGGTTCACAACTCATCATGATGCGTGACCCCTGGGGGCTTGCCATTCAGCTATGTAAACGCGGTAAACCGATACTCTTGTCAAAAGAATAGCGATTTTTCTCGACCGCCTACCCGAAATCATGGTAACCGATTCCACGCTTAAGTTATCCTTGGCCAATGGAAGAAGCTAACCAGAAATAGAGGCCCGTGTTTTCCCTTTCACTTCTCGATTGACCACCGAACTCAGGCACTTTCTTAATAGGATCATCTTTATCGACGTTGATGGTGAAATCCGCTCTGACAGGTATAGCAGACGCCACAGGAGCCAGTCCTTGTCTCACTGACAATGCGGTCGCCGATCTTCCAACCTTTAACATTTTTTTCAACATCGGCAATCATACCGGAGAATTCATGCCCCAGGACGACAGGAGGCCAGTAGGGATGGCTGTCGTGATAGATGTGAAGGTCGCTTCCACAGACCGAGACAGCCTTCACCTCAATCAGGACTTCGTCATCTTTGATCTTCGGTTCGGGAACTTCCCGAACTTCAATCATCCCCTTACCCTTTCTGTACTTTACGACTGCTTTCATTTTGAAACCTCCAGATGAACAATGAATCAAGGCTGAAGCCTTGAGTTACCAATGTAACTCAACCCTTTAGGGTTGAAGCTATGATCGGTAAAATCTCGCCGCCTCTTTGAAGGACAGCAACTTTGCCATCGGGTCCGACCAAAGAAAATCCAAGTTCCAGGGCCTCCTGGGGCGTCCTTGCATGCAGAAATCCCAATCTTTCTTTTTTCTCCTTGGATATCCCAGGTGAAACCATGATCCCTCTTGCCCTCTCTTTGATCCCCCTTCCCACATGGACGAGATGGGCTGCTACAGTCAATTTGTTAATCATTCTATTCTGAACTTTTTGCTCAACCTCTCCAAAGGTTTGATACCCAAATTCAAGGACTTCTGGATGGCTTGGGGAAACTCCCTCTGGGCAAGGTGTCACCAGGATCACCACACCTCCCTGTTTGACTGCCAGTTCGGCTGCATAAATCCCTTTGGCTGCCAACCAGAGCTCTGAATCATAGGGGTGAGAATCAGCAATGACAATATCCCCCTCCCGAGGAAGTTCAGATTGATAAACCTGATGGGACAGTTTGGCACCGGCTCGATAAGCCTGGATTGGATCTCCTGCCACCACCTTGATCAATCTTCCTGAACCATCCTGGATGGTATTGATGACCCATCTCAATCCCACCTTCTTGGCAACCCTCTCAATCTCTTCTTTGACAGGGTTTTCAATCTTTCCCAATATTTCCCGTCCAGGAAATTGTGCGCTGAGCCAATGAGTCCTTCCTGTCGTCTCCTCGCCACAGATTCCAGGTTGGATGATGTTTCCTCCTCCACTGAATCCCGAAACTCGGTGGGGAACGATCTGGCCCACACCAATAATGAAATCAACCTCTTCAACCATTCGATTCACAGAAATGGGAGTTCCTCTCTCTGTTTCTCCCCGCTTTATCAGCTGGGAGGAGTCCCACCATTGGTGATTGAAGATGCGGTATCGTTTCGGAATATCTTTTCCAAATTTTCTTACGATCTCCTCTTCGGTCATTGGCCGATGGGTTCCAAGGGCGATGAGAATTTTGATGTGACTCGATTGGATGCCGGCTGCGTCTAATTCCCTCAATAATCGAGGGAGAACTTTCTGGACAGGAGTGGTCCGGGTGTAATCATCGACCGCGATCAATATGTTTTCATGCCCTTCAAGCAGTTGGGGCAAAGGAGCAGAGCCAATGGGATGAGAGAAAGCTTTTTCGATGATCTGTTCCTCGGTCTCCTCGATCTTCAAGATGGAAGGGGAAAAGATACCTAAGAGATTCTTCTCTGGCACATCCAATGAATTCATTTCAGGATAAGGAAATAATATTTGCATGAATACCTCAATTACCAATGATCAATGACCAATTCCCAATTAGTGTTACTCTTTGCTTCTTACTGCTTTCTGCCTACTGCCTACTGATCACTGATGACTGGTCACTGCTCACTGTTTACTGTTCATTTGCCTCGTGCTTCACGGATGGTCTTAAGAAAAGCACGGGTATTCTCTGTGATAATGTGAAACTTTTTCTCCTTGACGGCTTTCTTATCTACCAACTCCCCTCCTACTCCGAGAGCCGCTACTCCAGCTTTGATAAAGTCGCCTGCATTCTGAAGATTGACTCCTCCAGTGGGGACGAGAAGAATTTGTGGTAGAGGTCCCCTGATAGCTTTGATATAGTCCGGTCCTCCTAATTGAGCAGCAGGAAAGACCTTCACCATATCTGCGCCTGCATTCCAGGCGGCCAGGATTTCGGTGGGAGTCATCGCACCTGGAATGACCACAACACTATAACGGTGTGCGAGATGGATGAGATCAACATTGAGAGTAGGGCTTACAATGAATTGGGCGCCGGCGAGGAGTGCGGCCCTCCCGGTCTCAGGGTCGAGAACGGTTCCTGCACCCATGATGATCTCATCTTTATATTTCTGGGTCAGCTCTTTGATTACATCAATCGCCCCTTGGACGCTCATAGTGATTTCAATAAAACTTACACCACCTTCCTTGACGGCATCAGCCACATCCATCGCTTCCTGGGCAGAAGTGACGCGGATCACTGGAATCAATCCCTCTGACATCATCCGATTGAACACTTCTCGTTTTTCCATACGGTCCTCCCCATTCTTTCATTTTCGATTGCCGATTTACGATTTAAAAATCACAAATTGCAAATCGCAAATCGTAAATCATCAGAGCACAGCAGGACTACAGCACCTCCGCACTATCTTGAAATCCTCAGACCTGCACCTTTGAGTTGGGCTTCTACTTCTTCCAGAGTACACCAGTTGAAATCTCCAGGCAAAGTGTGTTTCAGTGCCGCAAAGGCGTTTCCGTACTGAACCCCCTTTTCAATATCCTTGAGTTTAAGCCAGCCATAGAGAAATCCTGCTGTAAATGAGTCTCCAGCACCTACCCGGTCCACAATCTCTACCTCATACTTTTTGTCCCGGATGATCTTACCATCCTGATAGGCAATCGCTGTCCAATTGTTTCTCCAGACAGAGATATCTTCCCTTAAGGTGATCGCGACGATCTTAAATTTGAAGGTTTGAGCCAATTTCTCCGCTACGGTTTCATAATCTTTTTCTTTAATGCCGAAGACGACATTGGTATCTTCCTCGGTGGTAATGAGAATATCGACATCGGTCATCATGGGTTCTTGGATTCTTTTTGCGTCGGCAGGTGTCCAGAGTTTTTTACGATAATTGAGGTCATAAGAGACAGTGCAGCCTGCTTTCCTTGCAGCCTTTAAAGCCTCAATCGTCGCCTCTGCTGCTGATGCGCTCAGGGCAGGAGTGATTCCACTCACATGAAAGTGCTTCGATCCGGTGAAGATCTTTGTCCAATCGACCTCACCAGGCTTGACCATGCTAATGGCTGATCCTGAGCGGTCATAGAGGACACTCGAAGCACGCGGCGAAGAACCCAACTCCAGAAAATAGATTCCAGCTCTTCCCTGATCAGACCAGACGATATGAGAACAGTCCACTCCAAACTCCTGAGCTCGATCTTTGATCAGATATCCCAGTCCATTCTTCGGAAGTTTCGAAATCCACGCGCTCTTCATGCCAAAACGGCTCACACCAACAGCCACATTCAGCTCTGCACCACCCACATTTAAATCAAGACTTCGAGTCTGCTCCAATCTCTGAAAGTGAGAAGGTGAAAGTCTAATCATTGCCTCTCCAAAAGTGACCACATCGTACATAGAATTCTCCTCCTTCTCAATAGATTATCTTTTGAATTCTATCCGCACTCCTCTTTCCGCTGATACGTATGCGGCATAAATCGCTTCTACCACATCCCTCGCCAAATCCATGCCGGAAATAGGCTCTCTGTCAAATAGAATAGCATCGATGAAATCCTCCAATTCTTGGGGGAATCCTTTCATCCAATCGTCATCAGGGCTTGGAAAGTTCCAGCCGGCCTTCGTTTCGAGCTTCTCAGCGATATATTCCTCTCCGAAGATATGGGGTTCTGGTGCATAGACCTCCAAGACGTCGTGAGGGTTGATGTTGACATAAACAACCGCATTTGAGAGGTAGACGTTTAGAACGTTTCTCACTCCTCCCAATACGGTGTCGGAGGCGAAGACTGTTGCCTTTGAACCGTCTTCGAAATTGATAATCATCACACCCCAGTCCTCCACATCCTCCCATTCTGAGACAACATATTTCTTTTTCTCTTTCATAAAGGATTCTATTTTTGTGTGGTGTCCGACCTCTGCCGTCACCGACTTTGGACGGATGGGTCTTCCATACTTCAGCATCCCTTCGTAATGTTTGAGATGGAGAGCGCTTCCCAGCGGATGGGAACCCAATCGCATGAGCGCTCCTCCTCCAGAGGTTTTCCATCTTCTCGAATATTTGGCTTGGGAACCCGAATGACCTTGTTCTGCCCTGATCTCCAAAATCGTCCCTCCGCTCACCTTCATCAAGCGCTTCAGTTTTATGAAAGGCGGAGCATAGATCCAATTTTCAGCATACATGAATTTGACCTTGTTCCTTTCGATCGCCTTGATGACCCGATCACACCCCCTCAACGCCTCTCTTAACATTAACTTTTTGCTTACCGTCAATCCGACATCCTCTTCTGGGCGATCCTTTCCAAAGTATCCGGTCAAGGGCTTTTCACAGATGATATGCTTACCAGCCTCTGCAGCATCGATGGAGAACTTCTCATGGAGATCGGTTGGGATACAAAGATCGACCACATCGATGTCCTTTCGATCGAGGAGGCGTCGGTAGTCATCATAGTAGTCAGGGATACTAAACCTCTTTGCGAAGGCTGCTGCATTCTCTTTATTTTTCGAAGCAATCGCGAGGACATCTACCTTCAAACCCCTCAGCTTCGAAAGGTTGCTGAGGTGGAGGTCGGCAGCAAGCTTTGAACCGACCATTGCAAGTCTTACCCTTTCCAAAGCTGCTTCACTCCTTTCTCACCTTTGGGCGATCACCTTGTAAACCTGAACCGTGCTCTCAGTATAGAGAGCTTTGATCTTGGGCGAGAGGGCCTTATGGTCTGTTGAATCCCTCCAAGCGGCGGCAGTCTCAAGGGATTGAAATCGGATCGCCATCTGGTAAAAGGATTCTTTTTCATGTTCCTTGAGAAGGGTCACTGAGACGAAACCAGGTTGTTTAGACATCGCTACACTATAAGCCTCTTTAAACAGGGTTTCAAACTCCTTCTCCTTGCCGTGGATTACATTGAAAGTGACATGCCTCTCAATCATTTTACTCCCTCAATTATTTAAGATTGCAGATTTTTCCTGCTTGCCCGCAGGCAGAGATTTTTAATTTTATCCTTCCAACTTAAAATTTTAAAATCCTTAACTCCAAACTCATTACTCCAAACTACGAACCACTTCATTCCTTCTCCAAGATGGCCGGTCGATTAAAAGAGATACTTGCGACCCTCATGGAAAGGGTGGGGTAAAGGATTGGACGTGTGATCATTTCTGGTCCCTTTGAAGTGGCCAGGATGGTATCCTCCGATTTCGTCCCGGTGATCGACGGTTTCCAGGTGAAGGCCTGATTCTCCTGAACGATATCAGGGGATTTAAAGTTTACTCTGTAATCTCTTCCCGTATAGCCGATCGGGCCACCCTGATGGTGAAGCTTCCACTCCTCTGAATAGCCTTTTTCTCGATAAGCATCGATCCCTTTCTGGAAGA
>CAVTZZ010000086.1:0-12535 GCA_963739325.1 uncultured delta proteobacterium
AGTAATTATGGAATGGGGGATTCGGGAGACGGGGAGATAGGGAGCTTGAAGATTAAAAGCTCTCCAATTCCCTAACCCCCAAACTCCCTAATTCTTTTCAAGAACAGGTACCGCATAAGGACCTTCTCGGATGAAGGCCATGGTGGGTTCGATGCTTTTTTCTCGATATCGGTAAACTGCAAAGGATACAGCATTCCGTATCATTTCCTGTGACATCTCAACGGTAGGCTTAATCCTCTTTTTCTTCAGGAAGTCGAGGCCGCACTCTCCAGGCAAAAGGCAATAATCCTCTTTAGAAATTTCAAGAGTACAGTAGATCAATCCCTCTTCACCTATCTTTCTCAGCACCCTCCCCCAAACCTCAGGCTCCCATTGATCCTTTGTAAACTTCCAATCTGGATGGCTGATGATTTTAAGATATCTATCAATCCCCTGAAGTTTAAGGAGATGGATTAAACTTCTATATTCGGGTGTTCCAATGGGTTCCATATCCCGATTATCTGCTGCGATAATGAGCGTTCCTCCATTCTTAATTGCCGGAAGTGCTCCACAGGCAGCCTTTGCAGTCTGATAGTGGTTTCGACCCACATATCCACCATGGGTTAAAATGATGTCATACTCCTGCTCAATAGAAACAACTGTATAACCCTTCATATGTTGAAAGGCTGCCCTATGGGCTT
Organism: uncultured delta proteobacterium; assembly: GCA_963739325.1. GTDB lineage: Bacteria > Desulfobacterota > BSN033 > BSN033 > UBA1163 > CAVTZZ01. Next base: position 681 of record CAVTZZ010000086.1, read on the forward strand.
TTTCAAGGTCTCCTGCAAAAACGCCTGTGATCCGCAGATCCTTGTCAAGGGTGACATTGAAAATAAAATCGACACCCACTGTTTTCGCCACCTCAATCGCTTCCTCATGACAGGGGTTCCCTTCAAGGATGAGATTATCCGCATTGGGATCTTCAAGATAGGTCACGCCGTGAAATCTCTGGATGGTCTTCACATCCACCAGCCCTGGACAGATGGCCTTTCTTCCACCAGAGATTCCGGTCATAAAATGACTTTCCACAAGACCGGTCGCAATCTTTAGGTCTGAAAAAAAGAAGTCCCGATTGACATAGACATTCGTTTCCCTTTGTGTCTTACCAATGCTCTCTAGAAGGTCGTTATTCTCACAATCGTGATCTAAGATGGTATAATTTTGGACGACCTCCTCTCCATACATCTCCACCTTCTCTTCTTGAGTGCTTGGCCGATGCATCCCTGTGGCCACGATGATCTTGATATTTTCTTTCCGGATACCACTCGACTCTAACCTGCTCAGTATGGGGTTGAGAATGCCCTTCTCCCCTTTGTATGGAACCGGTCTTGTGATATCAGAGACAGCAATCGCTGCTGACATCTCTTTAGGTGACTTTCCTTTATTATGAATGATCTCCTCAAGCCCGGGACTCCCGATCGGACTTGAAAACGCTTTCTCAATCGCCCCTTTGGGATCAGGAACAATCGGCACATCCCTCATGCTCAATTCCACACAGTTTGGAGGGAGGGAAAGGTTCAAGACATGCCGTCCAAATTCCATGGAAACCCTCTTCCAACCTTCTGTTTTGATCTTTTTAATTGCCTTCTTTATATCAGGGCGCATCGTTCTACCCAAAAAGAACACCCGTAGGGAACGGTTTCAAACCGTTCCCTACTTATTTACGGAATAAGACTCAAGTCCCCTGTAAAAGCTGCTTCCAAGACTGGTTTCATCAACCGATCCACATCTCCCTTCTCAGCATCCATTGGCGTTGGCATATTCTGGAGTTTCATCTTCAGTTGGGGATTCTTTGCACCAGTGAGCATTCTTTCGATATGTTCCTTGGTGGCCCCAGCCTCTTTCAACGTTGTCGGAAAGTTGAGATCCTTTGCAAAAGCAATCATCCCTTTCGCCACAACCAATCCCAACGTTCTCCCACTCAAGTTGTTAATCTCTCCTTTAATATAACCCGCTTCCTTGAAGATCGCACCTATGCCCTCGAGTTGGCTTTGGATCACCGGAGCAAAGAGTACAGTATAATATGGGTTTAATAAGGCGCAGGCCCTACCGTGGCTGAGAATATCGATCAGAGAAAAACTCCCCAGATGGGGGCCGCTCGTTCCTCCCAGCATGATCGAATAACCACCCAAATCCGTTCCAAGTCCAAGGGCAATTCTTCCTTCCAGATCTTTTTTATCCTTCTTGATCTTCTGGAGGCCATAGACCACCAATCGAATACATAATTCAGCTACTTCTTTCACCTTCTCATAAGAAGAACCGCTTGCTCCCATAAAGACCTCCCAAGCATGGGCAATCCCATCAAGGCCGCCGTCCAATGTAAGATTCATCGGAGAATCGAGGGTAATTTTATAATCGAAGACCGAGGCAGGAGGAACAATGGCCTCATCCACAATCAGTTTCTTCTGTCCGGTGACAGGATCCGTGATATTTGAATATTTTGTCAGATGAGCTCCTGAACTGGCAGCAGTCTGGACAGCGACAACAGGCATCACCGACCTGCCTGTCTTCTCCTTCATCTTAGTCACGTTCCCTGTTCCAAAATAGGGTTCAATCGAATCAGCTTCATCAACACTTGTCCCCAAAACCTCCATCACTTCTTGTGGAGAATAAGTGTTGAGAACGGCTGCCGCCTTACCTGCATCAATCGTGCTCCCTCCTCCCAAAGCGACGATCATATCCGATTTTGCCCGAGCCGCCTGAAGACTGATCCTGTAGACATCTTCCCGAGGAGCGTTGGGTCTTGCACCGTTGATCGTTTCAAAAACCACTCCTTTGGCCTTTAAGCTTGATTTCACTCTCTCAAGAGATTGTTCAATCCATCCCTGGCCTAACTCGGTGACGACCAGGGTTACCTTACTCCCAAACTGGCGGACATACTTCCCCGTCACTTCGAGCACATCCTCTCCGCAAGTGTATGAATCCCCTTTCCATTCTTTTAAGATCTTCTTTGCTCGATCCATACTCTCCTTCATCACCCTACCTCCTCGTCAGTATTTCAGGAAATGCAAAACAAAATAATTTAAAACTTCTTTCTACCTGCAATGGGCAAACATATAACTCTTTCATCTCAAGTTACAACATAATTTGAAACCCTGTCAAGAAGGCGTTAAATGGAATATAAAGTGGTATGGAGGAATTTTATTGCTAAAATCCTCCATTTTGGGGTAAAAATGATTAGCCTATGAAGAGCAAGGACTATTTAGACCATAAAGCGATCCTCTTCATCATCATTCTGACATTGCTTTGGGGTTTCAATTACACTGCCATCAAATACTCCAACAAAGGAATATCTCCGGTCTTTGCATCAACACTGAGGTCTATTATTGCTTCAATTTGCGGACTCATCTATTGCCTTAAGAAAGGAGAAAGGGTATTCCACACAGATATCATGCTCTTTCATGGTTTCATGGCGGGTCTTTTGTTTGGTCTTGAATTTGCCTGTATATACTTCGGAATGCTCTACACAGATGCTGCCCGCTCAGTACTCTTTGTCTACATGAGTCCCTTTGTGGTAGCTGGGGGAGCTCATCTTTTTCTCAAAGGGGATCGACTGAACTTCCTAAAGACCTTGGGTCTTGTCCTGGCTTTTATGGGAATCTTTCTGGTCTTCGGTGGAAGACCAAAAACAGCTAAACCCACCATGTTAATCGGGGATATCTTGGAGATCGCAGCGGCGTTCTTATGGGGGGCGACAACCCTCTACATCAAAAAGTTTATGGCCGAGAGGATCCATCCGATCAATACCTTTCTCTATCAGCTTTTTTTCTCGATCCCTATTCTGTGGATCGTGAGCATCCTCCTTGAACCCAAATGGATCTATGGTATTGATTTTTATATCCTCGCCTCCCTCTTCTACCAATCTGTGATTGTTGCCTTTATGAGTTATTTTATCTGGTTCAAGCTTATCCACGAGTATTCAGTAAGCAGGCTTTCTGCTTTTACATTTTTTACTCCCATCTTTGGCGTCCTTTTCGGGATCCTCTTCCTGAATGAGGAATTCACCCCTTCTTTAATGATCGGGCTTCCTCTGGTCTCAATGGGAATCTTCTTGGTGAACTGGAGGAGAAAAGGGGAAAGTTAAGTTGAACTTGCTAACATCATCACTAAAGGGGATTGGCTAACTCGCCTAATCCTTAGAAAAAATTGGAGGCGGCAATCGGATTTGAACCGATGAATAACGGTTTTGCAGACCGTCGCCTTACCACTTGGCTATGCCGCCTCTGGAGCGGGAAACGGGATTTGAACCCGCGACTTCAACCTTGGCAAGGTTGCACTCTACCGCTGAGTTATTCCCGCATATCAATGGCTTAAAACTACAAGATTCAAGGATCAATGTCAATAGATACTAGGAAAGTAAAGTTTAGAGTTTTGAGTTCGGAGTGATGAGTTCATGACAAAAAAACCTATATCAACAACATCTGAATGGTCAGTCTTTTCAATTTAGATAATAATAGTCTTTAAAAACTTTTTGAAGTAATCCACTCCGGAGATGACGGCTAACCCCATGGCGATCCACAGGAGACCCATCCCTACCTGTTGCAACTGAATAGAAAAATAATTCCCGTTAAGAATGAGAAAAGAGATGGAGGCAACTTCGAAGACCGTCTTATACTTTCCCAATGTGCTGGCAGAGATAACGATGCCCTGAGAAAGAGCAATCCCCCTTAGCCCTGTCACCGAAATCTCCCTTCCAATGATCACAATGACCATCCAGGTGGGAATCCCTCTTGCTGGGATGAGAGCGATGAGGGCAGCAACAATGAGGAGTTTATCAGCAAGGGGGTCCAGAAATTTTCCCAGTGTAGTTACCATTCCACGGCGTCTGGCAAGATATCCATCCAGGGTATCGGTCACTGCCACTAATAAGAAGAAGAGTGTGGTAATGAGTCGACAGATCCGTTCAGGATAAAAAAGTAGGAAAAGAATGATGGGAATGGCCAGAATTCTAATAATGGTCAATCCATTGGGTAAGGTCAAGATCTGTTGGCGATTGAGTTTTTCCACAAGAGGTCTCTCCTAAATAGCCGCTCTGCCCCCCCTCTCCTTCCCTTCAAGAGGTTAGGTCACTGCTACGCCAATACTCCTGCCAACCAAGGAACGGGTTCGGCGACCAAGTCAGCGACGGAGCGGTTAGGATGGGGGCAATTGGAATCCCCTAATGTTTCTGTATTAGCATAATTAAAAAAATCTAAAATTTCAAACAAAATCTTTTTGTGATTTGGATTGGGTGAAGGAAATGATAGGGGGGGACACTATTTAAAGATTTTGCTGAGGGTGGCCTAAAAGACCTTAGGTTTATAGGCCTGATAATAGTTCAACACTTTCCGGACATAATCTACTGTTTCCCGATAAGGGGGGACCGAACGTAACTCTGAAACAAGGTTCTCCCCGGCATTGTAGGCAGCTAAGGAAAGCCGCAGATCATTATTAAAAAGGGAAAGAAGATACTTAAAGTAGCGTACCCCACCTTCGATATTCTCTTTAGGATTAAAAACATTCGACACATTCATTCTGAGGGCAGTCTCTGGCATCAATTGCATCAGCCCCTTTGCTCCCTTTCTTGAAATGGCCAAAGGATTAAACCCTGACTCTGCCTGAATCATCGCCTTGATCAAAGCAAAATCAACCTTATATTTTTGGGAAAATTCAGAAATCAACGAGTCATAATGGGTTGGATCTTTTGTATTAGGAAGGGAAAGGGTCCGTATCTCTACTCCAACATCCTCTTTACTCTCCCGGAGATAGAGTTTGAATTTAGGATCTCCCGGACAATTGGTAAAATGGATCACTCCATTTGCGTCTACATAACGATAGATCCCGGCTGAGGAAGGAGTCGATAGACATAACAGGCAAAAAAAGGATAATAAAACAGTTAAATATCTCATTTGAATTGATCCCCGATTATGGACCCTTACTGGTGCTGCGGGGAAAAAATTGGCAAAAAATTACCATAACTTGTCACTTCTGTCAAAGAAATTATGGGTGTAAGAATTTATTAAACTTAAAAACCTATTAAAATTAAAGGGGTTACAAAATTTATAAGAAAAATTACGCATAATAATTTATGCAATCTTTATGCCGTATCTACACCCCTAAAAAAAGAGGGGAAAAACAACTTACCGATCGGTAAACTTTCCTTGACAAATTCTTCATAAATTATATAATTACCGGTAGGTAAGATAAAATGAATTTGGAAGAAGTCAGCAATGCCTTCCTTCATCAAGGATATCGGGAGAGCATTCGCCCAAAAAAAGTGAAGACGGGGGGGGACAATGGCAAAGGATAAGTCAGTTTCTAAATCACTGGACATGGCTGTCCGTCATCGCCTTTTATCTGCAGCGACCGAACTATTTCTCACGTAAAGGGTATTCTGCGACCACGACACGTGAGATCGTGGCTGCTTCCGAGGTGACCAAACCCGTTCTCTACTATTACTTTCAAAACAAAGAGGGAATTTACCTCGAGCTCATCCGAGGTGCATACGCAAAATTCGATACCCTTCTCGATACGTCCCGAAGTGAGAAAGGAAGCGCGACCGATAGGTTGTTACGCTTCTCTGATCAGATATTTTCCCTTTTTATGGAAAATATAGAGGTGGCAAAGTTGATGTACTCTATCTACTACGGACCCCATCAAGGAGCTCCATTTTTTGATTTTGACACCTATCAAATCAAGTTCCAGGATACCATCCGCCAGTTGGTGAAAGAAGGAATGCAGCAGGGGGAATTCCGTAAAGGAAATGCCGACGATATGATGTGGGCCATTCTCGGCGTTGTTAACGTGGCCATGGAGGTTCAGCTTTGCCATCCGGAAATAGGGATGGAACGAAAAAGATTAGCGCAAATTCTTAAACTCATTTTGCGAGGAATTTCGACACAAAAAACCCGACAGGAGGAAAAACGAAAATGATCAGAAGATATGCGTTTGCGATAGCCCTACTCATTCTCTGGATTGGTTTTTTAGGGTGCTCCGGTAAGGAGGAAGCCAAAAACCCAGACCAAAAAGCGGCAGGGCGTCCACCGGTGGCTGTAGAGGTTGCCAAAGCGGAGAGGGTGGAATTCACCGATGGCATCGATGTGGTAGGATCGCTTTCTCCCAAGTTCTCAGCCGATGTCAAGTCAGAATTTGTTGGAATCGTAACCGAAATCTACGTCACAGAATGGGTCAGGGTGAAAAAGGGAACTCCTCTGGCAAAGATCGACGCCCGCGAAATGGAAATTATCCTCCAAAAGTCGAGAGCAGCCGTGGAAACAGCCAATGCAAACCTCTTGCAGGCTGAGGTGGCGGGCAACCGAGCCAACCGAGAATATGAACGACTCCTTAAGCTTAAGGAGTACGGCCTGGTTACTCAGCAGAACCTTGACGAGGGTTTGACTGAAAAGGAGGCCTCCGCTGCGAGGATAGAAGCAGCCAGAGCCCAACGGAGGGTAGCGGAAGAAGACCTCAACCACACGCAAACGCGGCTCTCCAAGCTGATCATTTCCTCACCGATGGATGGGGTCGTTTCCCTGCGAAATGTCAATGTGGGGGATCTTGTGGGCGAGCTCAGCGGAAAACCGTTGTTTCGGGTCATCGACACCCGGAAACTTGAGTTAACCGTAACCGTCCCGTCAACCGAGATGGAGGCGGTTCACATCGGTCAATTCCTGACCTTTTCAACGGATGCCATTCGTGGAAAAAATTTTACGGGAAAGGTGATGTTTATCAATCCTGTGGTCAATGAAGCAGATCGATCCGTCAAGGTGATTGCTGAGGTCGAAAATGTGTCCGACCAGTTAAAAGGCGGGCTTTTTATTAAAGGCCGGATGATCACTGGAAAGCGAACGGACATTCTTAGGGTTCCACGGACTGCCCTCCTCTCCTGGGATGTAGCTGAAAAGAAGGGGGACGTCTTTGTGGTGGAGGGAGAAACTGCAAAACGACGAACGGTCCAGACCGGGAGTGTGATGGGAGATTTTGTGCAAGTGACCTCAGGACTTTCCCCAGGTGAACCTGTCGTCGTCCGTGGCGGATTTAACCTCAAAGACGGTGATCGGGTGAATGTCACCCAGGTCAATGGAGGTTAATATGGAGTCCAAGAGAATGTTCCTTTCTGATCTCTCGATTAAGCGACCCATTTTCGCCGCAGTGATGATGTTGGCATTGGTGACCCTGGGAATCTTCTCCTATCGGCGTTTAGCCATCGACATGTTTCCTGATGTGGAGATCCCGATCCTTTCCATCGTCACAAAATACCCTGGTGCCTCGCCCGAGACGGTGGAACGGGAGGTAACGAAGCGGATCGAGGAGGCCGTCAATCCCATTTCCGGTGTCAAGCATGTGATCTCTAGTTCTCGCGAAAGTGTCTCTACAGTCGTTGTCGAATTCAATCTGGAGGTCAAAATCAATGAGGCCTCCCAGGAGGCACGTGCAAAGGTCAATGCCATCCGTGGCGATCTGCCTCAGGGGATCGAGGAACCGATCATTCAGAAACTGGATTTCTCTGCGATACCGATCGTCTCTCTCGCCGTCCGTTCGGATGTACTCTCTCCCAAGGACCTAACGACATTGGTCGAAAAGAAGATCAAGCGTAGGTTTGAGAACCTTCCTGGGGTAGGAAAAGTAGACTTGGTGGGTCAATCGAAGCGCGAGGTGAACATCAATATTAATCCAACACGGCTGGAAGCTCTTGGCATGGGTGTGGATGAGGTGATCGCGGGTCTTCAGTCGGAAAACGTGAACACCCCTCTCGGCAGACTTAATCGCAATAGTTCAGAATATCCTCTCCGAATCTCAGGAAAGCCTGAAGTGGTGGATCGATTCAAAACAATGGTTATCGGCCAGCGTAATGGTCGTCCTGTCATGCTTTCAGAAGTGGCGGAGGTTAAGGACGGGATTGAGGAACAGCGTTCTCTGGCTTTTGTGAACGGGGTGCAGGCCATTTCACTGGACATCCTCAAGCAGTCTGGAGCCAACACCGTGGGAGTCGTGGAACGGGTGAAGAAGGAGATTTCGATTCTTCAGAACGAACTCCCATCCGGAACGAAAATCGAGATGGTGCGCGACGGATCGATCACGATCCGCGATTCTGTCCGGGATGTCCAAGAAACACTCATCCTCGGCGGAATTTTGACCATCCTGATCGTCTTCTTATTCCTCAATTCCTGGCGTTCCACGGTGATTACAGGCTTGACACTTCCAATCTCAGTCATCTCATCTTTCATCGCTATGAACTTCCTGGGGATGACATTGAATATGCTGACCCTGATGGCTCTCTCCCTCGCCATTGGGTTGCTCATCGATGATGCGATCGTCGTCCGGGAGAACATTGTTCGTCACCTCGAGCGTGGACAGGATCACTTTGAGGCGGCTCGAGAAGGGACAAGTGAAATTGGGCTAGCTGTCCTCGCGACCACGTTCTCTATTATAGCGGTTTTCGTTCCCGTGGCGTTTATGAAAGGGATCGTCGGTCGGTTTTTCTTCCATTTCGGGATTACGGTGGCCTTTGCGGTTCTCATCTCCCTCTTTGTCTCTTTTACCCTCGACCCCATGCTTTCTTCGCGCTGGGTCGACCCGGATATTGAACGGAAGGGAAAGAGACATCGGGTGGCCCGGATTCTTGACCGATTCAATCACTGGTTTGACCGAACCGCAGATCGCTATCGCATCATCGTTGGGTGGACTCTGCAGCACCGCAAAACAGTCATTCTGGTCGCGGTTCTCTCTCTTGCGAGTGGTCTGGTGGTCTTCAAGTTCTTTCTTCAGAGCGAGTTCTTCACTGGGTACGATGCAGGAGAGTTTCAGGTAAACTTCACGACTGCCCCGGCCGCCTCCATGGATGAGACACGGGGAAGAATCCGTGCTGTTTTGACTTCGCTGAAAGGTATCTCCGAGGTGAAACACACCTATGCGACCATCGGCGCGGGCGACCAGGGGACTGTCCGTGATGCGATGGTCTATGTCAAGCTGGTAGACCGAAAGGAAAGGAAACGCCACCAGAAGGTGATTCAAGAGGAGGCCCGGGATCGCCTTCAAAAAATTCCTGGCATCCTGCCCTTCATTACGGAGGCAGGAAGGCTTGACGCTCGGAAACCTTTACTCATCAATGTCAGAGGAGATGATATCTCCCTCCTCAAAAAATATGCTGCTGCATTAAAAGAGAAGATGTACCAGATTCCTGGAATCGTCGACATCGACGTCACCCTGGAGCAGGACATCCCGGAGTACCGTTTGACTGTTGACCGAGAGCGGGCTGTTGACGTTGGAATCATGACGGCCCACATTGTACGGACTGTTGGAGCGCTGGTGGGCGGGCAAGCCGTTACCACTTACGAAGACGAGGACGGCGATGCGGTGAACGTTCGCGTCAGACTCCCCGATTTTCTCAGACAAGATCCCTCACAGGTTGAAAAGCTCAGACTGACCGTTCCAAAATCGGGGAATAGTCCTGCACTCATTCCGCTGGGTGAATTGGTCTCCTACTCCATGAAGGCAACTCCCTCGAAGATCGACCGACAGGACCTGACTCGCCAGGTCGTGATTTCGGCAAACCTCGACCGTCTACCTCTCGGATCAGCCCTAGAAAAGGTAGGCCAGGTTGCCTCCCAAATCCATATGGCACCGGGGTACAAAGTGGTTTTTTCTGGAGAAGCTGAGACCATGGCAGAGTCATTCGAATACATGGCCGAGGCTCTCATCCTGGCCATTATCTTGGTTTATCTTATCCTGGCGGCTCAATTTGAGTCGTTCATCGATCCACTATCAATCATGCTATCCTTGCCTCTTTCTCTCATTGGAATGGCAGGCATGCTGCTGGCTACCGGCGATACGATCAACATGATGTCGTTGATCGGTTTGATCATGCTGATGGGGCTCGTGACGAAGAATGCGATCCTGCTCGTTGATTTTACCAAAGTTCTCCGTTCACGCGGGATGACTCGGACAGAAGCTCTCATCACAGCGGGTCGGACGAGACTGCGTCCCATTATGATGACCACTCTGGCCATGATCTTCGGAATGCTTCCCCTCGCCTTAGCTCTTGGCGCAGGAGCGGAGATGCGTGCCCCCATGGCCCGTGCGGTCGTCGGAGGTTTGATCACATCAACCTTTCTCACTTTACTGGTGGTCCCGGTCATGTACTCCATTCTCGATGATTTCGGCAACTGGATAAAAAAAAGCTGGAAAGGAAAAAAGGAGGTTTAAGGAATGAAGAAAATCACGACCATCGCAAGCTGGAGGAGGTATCTCATTCTCATGGCTCCCTTTCTTTTGACTGCCTTCCTATGTGCCCACCCCTTCGCTCTGGCTATGGGAAAAGAAAAAGAAATCCAAATTCTGAACTTGGAAGAAGCCCTTCAAATAACGGCAGAAAAAAATAGGGATATCCAGAAGGCTCTTGAATTCAGGAAGCAGGTAGAAGGTCGTTATGTTGAGGAACGCGCGGCTGCTCTGCCTCAATTCACCCTCACAGCCCTTGCTTCCAACCAGAGGGACGAAAGCCAGAAGGCTTTTGGGACAAACTCCCCTTTACGGAGGAATACCCGTTCTGTTGAACTGGGGCTCTCCCAAGCCCTATTTACATGGGGACAGGTCGGTGCGGCCGTCCGTGCGGCAAAGGTAGGGATCGCAACGGCTGATGATCAGTTAAGAATCTTTCGCCAAGCCGCCTATCGGGATGTCTCCTCTTCCTTTTATGACATCCTCCTTGCCAAGGCCCTTCACACCATAGCCCTCCAGAACCTGGATCAAAAGATTCGTCACTACGATGAGGCGCGAAAAAAGTACTCGGCCGGAGTCGCGACCGATTACGATGTTTTAGTCAGCAAAGTATCCGTTGAGAACGCGCAACCAGAGGTCATCCAGACAGAGAATCTCATTCGTATTTCACGAGAAAAACTTCGATTTCTTCTTGGCCGAGATGGGCAAGAAGTGGATATTATAGGAAGCTTGGAAACAGAAATTTTAACCTCCCCAATCTACGAACAAACTGTGGAAGTCGCAAAGAAAAATCGTTCCGAGTTATCTGATCTCCGCCACCGGTTGGGGGTTGCAGAAGAATTGGTAAAGATCGCACAAGCAGGAGACAAGCCCCGGTTAGATCTCAAGGCAGGATACGGCTGGCGAGACCTCGACCTGGGGAGGGATCAGGGAGATGGCGGAGCGTGGTCTGTGGGACTGTTTGTTACCTACCCGATTTTTGACGGAATGCGTACCCTGGGCCGGGTTTCCCAAGCCAAGAGCAATGTCGCTACAATTAAAATCGAGGAGGCTAAGTTACTGGATTCCATCTCGCTGGAGGTGCGTGATGCGTGCAATGCTTTACGGGAAGCAGGTGAGATCGTTCAAGCCCTCTCGGGCACCGTTTCCCTGGCAGAGCGTCTTCTTCAGATGGCAGAAAAGGGATATGAATATGGAGTCAAAACCAGGCTGGATGTAGAAGATGCACAACTCAACCTTTTGCAAGTTAAAGTGAACCTCTCCCGCGGAAAGCGGGACTATCTTATAGCCCGTGTCAACTTGGAGTGGGTCACAGGGAGACTTGGAGAAAAAGAAGAGGCTCAAAGTTCAAAGCTCAAAGCTCAAAAAATGTGAGTTATGGATACATCCTTCCCATCGCTCGTTCCAGTCTGGCCTTGGCGACATT